>JAZKCF010000128.1:0-21868 GCA_040388195.1 Pseudomonadota bacterium | reverse complement strand
TTGGCATGCAACATTTTCCTTGAAAAAATGTTGCACTTAGATTTCGCGCCCGCCAGCCATATTAAAAGTTCAATCGCCAAGTTCTAATGATGATGCCGATGATGTAGATCTGGTAAATGCGGATGGCTATGTGCGAGTGGTTTATGGACATGGACATGACTATGCGGTTCCGGTCCTTCATGCCCTTCGTGTTCGTGGTCATGATGCTCGTCATGGTGGTGTGCGTGCTCGTGCGTTAATTCATTATGGACATGAAAATGATCGTGCTTTTCGGTCAAGATTAACCAGGTTGCGAATAGCATGAATGCCAGCCCTACGCTAAAGCTTGCGGTCACCGGTTCGTTCAGCAACAAAATGGAAAGTGTGGCGCCAAAGAATGGCGCGGTACCGAAATGGGCGCTGGTGCGGGCGCTTCCAAGATGTCGCAGCGCGATGATGAACAATACTAGGCTAAGGCCGTAGCTGCATAAGCCGAGGACAATTGCCTCGACGAGCGTGGTGGTTGCTGGCAAGGAGGCGCCGGTCTGCCAAGCCAATCCGAGATTCACGCTGCCTGCGGCGAGGCCCTTATACATAGCGACCATCACCGGATCTGTCGCGGAGATATTGCGGGTGAGATTATTATCTACAGCCCACAACAAACAGGCGGCAAGAACCGCTAGCGCAGGGAGGAATTCGCGCACTTCCGTATTGGGTGAGTAAAAGAGAATCGATCCTGCCAGCAACATCACGGCGGTTGATTGCCAAATACGTTTTCCAACCGCTTCGCCGAAGATAAATGACGCAAGTATTGTGGTTAAAATTCCTTCAAAGTTGAGTAGCAGCGAAGTAGTCGAGGCGGAAATGCCGGTGAGTCCCCAGAGAAGTAATACAGGCGCGCCAATGCCACCGGTCAGAATTGCGCCTGCTAGCCAGAAATAATCTTTGCCATGCAAGGCAGTGACGCGATTGCTTGGGTTGATCAACCGGCTAAACAAATGCCAGACAAAAAGGCCGAGGCCGCTACCAAGATATAGAAAGCCCGCTAACACGAGCGGCGACACGTCGCCCAGCAGGCGTTTAGCGAGCGGTGTGCTTGCGCCGAACAAGGCGGCTGCCACAAGCGCATAACCGGCATGACGTTGAAGGGAAAAATGCATTATTGAATTTGATTTGAAAAAACAGGGGGCGGCATTTATTGAAATTCGTGCAAGATATTCTCCAGCACGATTTTCATTGGTTGATCAAAACTGACTAGCAGCACTTCGTCGAAATGGTTACTGGTAGCTAGAGCGTTTGTACATTCGCGGACGGCGATTTTGGCGGCATCTTCCCATGGGTAGCCGTAAATACCGCAACTAATAGCGGGAAAGGCAATGCTGCGTAAAGATTGCTCGGCAGCAAGCCGCAACGATTCGCGATAGCAAGAAGCCAAAAGTACGGCTTCGTCGTTATTGCCACCTTGCCATACTGGGCCTACGGTATGAATAATATACTTTGCCGGCAAATTAAAGCCCGGTGTAATTTTTGCTTTTCCTGTGGGGCAGCCGCCCAGTGTCCGGCAGTAGGCAAGTAGAGCAGGCCCAGCCACACAATGAATGGCACCGTCGACGCCGCCACCGCCCAGTAGACTGGAGTTCGCGGCGTTAACAATAACGTCCACGCTCAACGTTGTGATGTCAGTTTGAATAACGCGAAGAGAATTCATGATTGGGGCTTGATGAGGTAGTATTACTCATGGAGCTTATGATAGGTCAGATAGCTTCGCCTAGCTTTGTTCAAACGTAAAATTCAATTCGAATTGATGTGAAACCACTTCTCGTTCCTCTCCTTCGCAAACTTTCCGATGGCCATTTTCATTCCGGTGAAAATTTGGCCAGTGCGTTAGGAGTGTCTCGCGCTACTGTCTGGCAGGCGTTGTCGGAGGCGGCGGAATATGGCTTGCAGATATTTCGAGTACGGGGGCGCGGTTATCAACTGATATCGCCGATCGATTTGCTCGACTGCGAAGCGGTGATGGCATCGTTAGGTTTGGATTCCCCATTCAATCTACAAATATTGGATAGCGTGAATTCGACGAATAGTTTTTTGTTGCAACGCGCGCACGAGGGGGCGGTGCATGGTGATTGTGTCGCAACGGAGTTGCAAACACATGGCCGTGGAAGATTGGGGCGGGCTTGGCATACGGGACTAGCATCCGCCCTCACCTTTTCTGTACTGTGGCAATTCAAATGCGGCATTGCCGGCCTTTCCGGTCTCAGCCTGGCAGTTGGCTTGGCGGTTGCTCGCGGATGCGAAGCATTAAGTGTGACTGGCGTGAAACTTAAATGGCCGAATGACGTCATTCATAATGGGCGCAAACTGGCTGGTATTCTTATCGAAGTACAAGGCGAAATGCTGGGACCTAGTACTGCGGTGATTGGCATCGGCATTAACCATCAGCTTTCCTCGCAAGTACTTGCCGAGATCGATCAGGCGGTTGTGGATTTGGCGGGAATTGCCAACCCAATACCATCTCGCAACGTAGTGTTGGCAGAATTATTGCGTGCGTTAAACGATGTGCTCACCGATTTTGAGGCGAAAGGTTTTTCTCCTCTTATTAGTGATTGGGAGGCGCGGCATGCGTATCAGACTAAATTGGTACAGCTTATGCTTCCCGATCGATCGGTGATTCGCGGTGTGGCAGAAGGCGTGGCTGCTGATGGCGCGTTAAAAATTCGGACGTCGACAGGGCCTATGCAGTTTAGTATGGGCGAAATTAGTATGCGTGGTATATGACTTCTTTGGAAACCTACTGCGCGGTTCAAGATTGAAGCTCCGGTGCTCAATGTACTTGTTGTACATTTCCGCTCCTCGCTTCAATCTTGAACCGCTCGCTACGGTTTCGAAAGAAGTCTGCTGTTGTATTGCAAATGGAATTTGAATTTTTTGAGGCACCTAAATGAATATTCTCGCTATTGACGCCGGCAATACCCGCATCAAGTGGGGATTGCACGACGGCGAGCAGTGGGCCGCGTTGGGCGTGGTGGCCAAGCAGGATACTGTGCGCCTTAGCGACGCCTGGAAGCAACTACCGGTTCCGGCGAAGATTATTGTTTCTAATGTGTCAGGCGAACGAGTTCGTTCGGAATTGAATGTGCTCATGGCCCGCTGGCGCGTGTCACCGGTGTGGATAACAGCTCACTCTTCGCAATGCGGGGTGACCAACGGATATGCGCAACCCAGTCAACTAGGCAGCGATCGCTGGGCCGCATTAATAGGCGCCCATTATTTTCATCAAGGGGCGGCTGTTGTGGTGATGGCTGGCACGGCGATTACAATCGATGCGTTGACCGCCGGCGGAAAATTTTTAGGGGGATTTATTTTGCCGGGACTCGATATGATGGCTGAATCATTGACTGCAAAAACAGCAGCCATTCGAGTAGAGCGAGGCGAATTCGAAAGCTTTCCCACTAATACTCGCAACGCTGTCTGGAGTGCTGGTGTTCAGGCTGCCGCAGGCGCTGTGGATCGTATGTGCAACGCGCTAGTGGCGGGAGGCGAAAAAATGCCCGCCATATTGCTTTCTGGTGGTGCTGCGGAAGCAATTGCACCGCACTTGTATGGACCAGTCGTTCGCCGGGAGAATCTAGTGCTTGAAGGATTGATTTATGTGGCTCTAGCGACGACGGTGGAGACGACATGAGATTCTGGGTCGTCACCTTACTGCTGGCTAATCTGGTCTTTGCTGCCTATGTGTATGTGAGTGAGACGAAGGTATCCGCTGCGCCTAGCACCGATTTGAATGCAAACAAGGTGCGAGTCGTGCCATTCATAGCCAAGTCTGTTCCGGTGCCTGCACCGGAGGTCGCCACAGCAGCTACCACAACAACAGCCACCGCCTCGGGTATCTGCTTACAATGGAGCGGCATAGCCGCCAATGATTTGCAGCAAGCCAAAGATTTCCTCACGCCACTGATGCCCGCAAGCAATGTTGTTGAGAGCCGAATTGAAGAGCCAACACGTTTTTGGGTCAATATTCCGCCCACAAAAAATCCTATGGCGATGCTGGTTCGGCTAAAGGCGGCAGGTATAAGCGATGCATCACTTATGCAACCGAGCCATACCATATCGCTTGGATTATTTAGAACTGAAGCGGCGGCGGAACGCTATCTAGAAGAAATTCAAGGCAAGGGATTCGCGCAAGCGCAAATCGAGCCGCGCAACTTGCAAGTTACGGAAGTGACATTGGTCGTCAAAGGCGTTAGTCCGGAATTCGCTGCCAAGCTAAACGAATTCAAAAATCAGTTCGACGGCAGCACTGTCCATCCTGTGGATTGTTCCATCGCAGAAAAAGACAAGAAGAATGATCCAAATGCCAAGTTGCAAGACGACGGGAAAAAACACTTAGCACGGAAATAACGTAGCTTTTCGCTACGTTGTCGGACGCGGCGGTAGCACCTTTCCCGGATTCATCAAATTATCTGGATCTAATGCTTGCTTTACAGTGCGCATTAAATCTAATTCCACGCGGCTTTTATAGCGGCTTATTTCTTCGCGTTTCAATTGACCCAACCCATGCTCGGCACTAATGCTGCCGCCTAACGATGTCGCCAAGTCGTAAACAATACGATTGACCTCGCCCTGTGCTCGTAAAAGAATATCGTTATCCATAGCATTCTGATTCGAGCAGTTGTAATGAATATTGCCATCCCCAATATGTCCAAACGCGACAATGCGAATGCTAGGGAATGCTTTCGTGAGAGCTGCATCCGCTTTTTGAATAAATTCTGCAATACGTGAAACAGGCACTGAGATATCGTGCTTGATGGACGTACCGTCGACTCGTTGGGCTTCTGAAATATTTTCGCGCAATGCCCACAACGCTTTTGTTTGCGTGTCGCTGACTGCTACCACTGCATCAAGCGCTAGCCCTACTTCGATCGCATCCGTTAACGTTTCCTCCAGCGCTTCTTCCAGCGGGCTGCTAGCGAGCGTATCAGTAAGCTCTATCAGCACATACCAAGGATACGGTAGGAAAAGAGGATCGTGCGTGCCGTGAATATGTTCGATTACCAAGTCGATACAAACGCGCGCCATGATTTCGAAGCCGGTCAGGCGGTCGCCGCACTGATCATGCAGTCTCGAAAGTAGAGACACCGCAGCTTCAGGATTTGGAATAGCCACTAGCGCCGTGGCTTTTTTCTTTGGTTTTGGAAACAGCTTCAATACTGCAGCGGTAATGATCCCTAGTGTTCCTTCCGCGCCAATAAATAACTGCTTTAAATCATAGCCGGTATTGTCTTTACGCAATCCGCGAAGGCCATTCCAGATTTCGCCGCTAGGAAGTACGACTTCCAAGCCTAATATTAAATCACGGGTGTTTCCATAGCGCAGCACGGCTACACCGCCAGCGTTAGTGGAAAGATTGCCGCCGATTTGGCAAGAACCCTCAGATGCTAAGCTCAAGGGAAATAATCGATTGGCGTCGTTGGCCGCTTGTTGAACATTCCCCAGTACGCAGCCGGCTTCAACGGTGATGGTGTCGTTGTCTAAATCGACAGCACGTACGCGGTTCATCCGTGACAGTGACATGACAATCTCACGTCCATCAGCATGTGGAACGGACGCGCCGCAAAGGCTAGTGTTACCACCTTGAGGAACAATCGGTGTCTGCGTTTCGATACACACTTTCACTACTGCAGCGACTTCTTCGGCATTTGCCGGACGAACAACGACGGAAGTCATGCCACGATAAGCGCGGCGCCAGTCGGTAACATAAGGAGCGATTTCATCTGCGGCGGTAATAAGGCCGTGCGGACCGACGATGGCGGCAATCCGTTCGATCAGTTGGGCTTGGCTTGTATCAAACGAGGAATTCACGGGAGAGGGGCTTTGCAAATACTGTTAATTACAGCAAATGAATGCACGAGCAGCCGCGATGGTGCAAAAAAATTTAACGCATATTCGCGAGCGGTCGGCAGGGTGAAGTACTTTAGATTCATTGTAGCCGTTCTCAATTCAAATGAAACGTCAAATCATCGTGAAGGCTACTATGAAATTTGAGAAATCGCGGCGCGCGGTTCAAGCGCGGGCCGTGCAATTTCTACGTAGAGCCGCGAATCTTGGCGAGTGTCTCTGTGGTAGACCGCTGATGATCGAAAGGAATGGAATGCACTTTTCCGCCCCAAGCGAGAACTTCGCGACTACCAACGATATCTGCTATCTGCCAATCCCCGCCTTTTACAAGCACATCTGGACGGCAGGTCATGATGACATCGTATGGTGTATCGGTATCGAACCAAGTAACAAGATCAACGCACGCCAGAGCAGCCATTACCGAGGCGCGATCCGCCAAGGTATTGATAGGACGATCATCCCCCTTACCTAATCGGCGCACCGACGCATCGGTGTTAAGCGCGACGACCATCGCCGCACCCAACGCGCGTGCTTGCGCTAAGTAGGTAACATGGCCGCGATGGAGGATGTCGAATACACCGTTGGTAAATACCAATGGTCGAGGTAAGTCGGCTAGCTGTTGGGTAAGCTTATCCGGGGCGCAAATCTTGGTTTCGAATGTTGGTACGTCGTACGTCATTCAGTGTTATTTCGCCGTTGTTCCAACTTCCGGCGCTTTGTCGATATATTCAAACACCTTCACTACGCGTTGCACGCCTTTCGACGTACGGGCAATTTCAGCAGCCGCATCACCTTCGGCCTGTGTCACCAAACCAAGCAGAAAGACCGTGCTGTTTTCCGTTACCACTTTAATATTGTTGGGAGAAAGCTTGCCTTCGTTGTTAGTGAGTAATCGTGCTTTCACATTTGAGGTAATGAGTGCATCCCCTGCGCGAGTGTTGGTAAAGCCGACTATGATTTCGTTGGTAACGCCAGCAACATTGGGCACAGCGGCGGCTAATTCAGCCAATTTTCTCTTGATGTCTTCACTCGCCGCTTCCCCCGTAAGCAGTACATGGCGATTGAAACTTGTGACATCCACGTTGTACTGCGCGGTGCCGAATTGTTCTTTGAAGCGGTTGCTGGTTTTCAATTCGATCGCTCCGTCATCCACTTGAGCGCCTGTTGATCGCCGATCGGCAATAGAAAGCGCGCCTGCGCCGACACCGGCAGCGATCAGTGGGAAACAACCTTGAAGGCTGGTGACAATTAGTGAGGCGAGTACAAGCAATAAAATTCGCATTCATTCATCCTTTTTTGATAATAAGTAGTAGCCAGCACAGTAGCAATCTAAGTGCCGGTCAATTTTTCCGTTCGGTAATTACGTGCTAGGGCAACCTCTGAATAAACTCAAAGGTTGCCGTCGTTATTCAACACCAAGCAGTATGCAATCAATAGCGTCGCACAGGCAGTGCAAGCTCAGCAGATGCACTTCCTGTATCCGCGCTGTATTGGGGTGATTGACGCAAATATTGATATCACCTTCTCTCAACATTCCCGCCATCTTTCCGCCATTTCGCCCTGTAAGCATCACCACGCTCATCTCGCGCTCTTGCGCGGCAATCATTGCCTCCATGACGTTTTTTGAATTGCCGCTAGTGGAAATGGCAAGTAACACATCCCCTCGTTGGCCCAATGCTCTCACTTGTTTGGAGAAAATTTGCTCGAAGGCGTAATCATTGGCAATGGATGTCATGGTGGATGAATCCGTGGTCAATGCCATGGCGGCGAGTCCAGGTCGTTCCATTTCGAAGCGATTCAAAAGCTCGGCGGCAAAATGCTGGCAGTCAGCAGCCGACCCGCCGTTACCGCAGGCGAGGATTTTGCCGTCAGAAAGCAAGGTGTCAGTCATTAATCGAGCTGCGTCGTGAATCGGATCGGCTAGCGTTTCCATCATCTCTTGTTTGAGGCGAGCGCTATCGGCGAAATGCTGTTGAATACGTTTTACGAGGTCCATGATGGGAATTTGAAGATGCGGGCGTGAAGCCGGATTGTAGCAAACTACTGGGCTGCCCTATAGACATTAGAAGGACTATAAGCTAAATGGCCGGAATAGACGCCGATGGAATGGCGCGATTACCGGAAAAATTGGGCGGTGGTGCAATGCCTTAATAAATTTTAGAATGCCGGCCTTAATGCCAAGAAGAGTCGGCGCCATGAGCCTTGATTACGCTACCCTTGACCTGCTGCGCCAGAGCCATCCGGCTTGGCGCCTACTGCGCTCGGACCATGCACCGTTGGTGGTGAGTTTTTTGCACCGCGTATTCATCGTGCCCAATGTGCGAATAATGACGCAAGCGGATTTGACGGAAGCGCTGGACGACGAGTTGTTTACCCTGCGTGAGCGATTAGGCCCGTCGGCATTCCCCAAATCTGCGCTCGACTACCTCAATGACTGGGCGGGTAATGACAAGGGCTGGCTGCGCAAATTCTACAGCCAGGATTCGGATGAACCGAATTTTGACCTAACCCCCGCCACCGAGAAGGCAATTGCTTGGCTAGGGACGCTCATTGAGCGTAGCTTCGTGGGCACCGAGTCGCGTTTGCTGACGCTCTTCGAATTGCTCAAACAGATAAGCAAAGGCAGTGACACCAACCCGCAATCGCGTATTGCCGAATTGTACAAGCGACGCGATGAAATCGATGCGGAAATTGCTCGTGTCCTGAGCGGCGATATTCCGCTGTTAGACGACACGGCATTAAAAGATCGATTCCAACAATTCATGGCATTGGCGCGCGAGTTGCTTACGGATTTTCGCGAGGTTGAGCATAACTTTCGTGGGTTGGATCGGCGTGTGCGTGAGCGCATCGCGCTGTGGGAAGGCAGCAAGGGCGCGTTGCTGGAGGAGATCATGGGCGAACGCGATGCGATAACCGGCTCTGACCAAGGCAGGAGCTTTCGTGCTTTCTGGGATTTCTTGATGTCCAGTCAGCGTCAGGAAGAATTGACTCAGTTACTTGAGCGGGTGCTGACCCTACCGCCCGTGGTTGAACTCAAACCGGATAGTCGCACTCACCGCATTCACTACGACTGGCTGGAAGCTGGCGAACAGACTCAGCGCACCGTGGCACGGCTTTCGCAACAGTTACGGCGCTTTCTAGATGACCAAGCTTGGCTGGAGAACCGGCGCATCATGGATATTCTGCATGGCATCGAAGCCAAGTCGTTGGCAATAAGAGATACTCCGCCTGCGGGTGTGATGATGGCGCTCGCCGACACTGCCGCCGATATCGAGTTGCCGATGGAGCGGCCTCTCTATACCCCGTCCATCAAACCAGCGATCGCCGATGTGAATCTAGAGTTGGGTGATGGAAATGTGGATGCCGCCGCCTTGTTCTCCCAAGTCGTGATCGATACGGCACAGTTGGCGCGGCACATTCGTCATGCTTTGCAGAATCGTTCGCAAATCACCTTACGCGAGCTTTGCGAAGCGCAGCCGCTGCAACAAGGGCTTGCGGAGTTGGTGGCTTATCTGCAATTGGGGACCGAGTCATTCAAGACAGTGGTGGATGAAAGCGTCATGGACGTCATCGTCTGGAAAAGTAGCAGTGCAAGCGATGACCAACCCATGAAACAAGCGCGTTTACCGCGCGTCATTTTTGTGAGATAGGGAGTCTCTATAAATTGATATTTCTAAGCAAGACTAGGCGCGAGCAAAAAATCCGACGCAGCATATATATGTAAGGAGGATTTTTTTGTGAGCCAATGTAGCGCCGCGACGAAATATCAATTTATAGAGACTCCCTGAAGATAGTGGAAGAGACCTTGGAAACATCCAATACAGCCGTGCCCGAGCTATCGGCACTTGTAGTGCCCTTGCTCAAAGGCGTGATTTACCAGGAAGGCGACGCCGGACTATGGAGTGCGCTGCTCAATCTCCAAGCCCGTGTGCGTGATTATGTCGCCGTGTTAGGGTTGGAATTGGTGTTGGACGAGGCAGAGGGCTACGCTTTTTTGCGGGCGCGTGCTGAAACCGACGACGCCAGCGCCAAGCTTCCGCGCTTGGTGGCACGGCGTCCACTGTCATTTCAAATCAGCCTGCTATTAGCCTTGTTGCGCAAGAAGCTGGCCGAATTCGATGCCGGCGGCGGCGATACGCGTCTCGTATTATCGCGCGACGAGGTGGTCGAATTAGTGCGCGTATTTCTTCCTGAAAATACTAACGAAGCGAAATTGATCGATCAGTTGGATACCCAGCTCAATAAGGTTGTCGAACTGGGTTTCCTGCGTCGGTTGAAAGTGCAAACCGGGCAACAGGCGATTTATGAGGTGCGGCGCATTCTCAAAGCCTTTGTCGATGCGCAGTGGCTGGCGGCGTTCGACGAACGGCTGGCAAGCTATCAGCAACGCCTTGGGGCGCAGAGTGAAGGGTTGGCCGATGAGTAAAGTGGAAACGCTGGGTTTGAATTTCGTCGCCGAGGATGAGCTGTCGGGGTTTCGATTGCACCGTTTGGAGGTGTTCAATTGGGGTACCTTCGATGGCCAGGTTTGGTCGCTGACGCCCGACGGCAACAACTCGCTGCTCACCGGTGACATCGGCTCGGGCAAGTCAACGCTGGTGGATGCGGTGACAACGCTTTTGGTGCCCGCGCACCGGGTTGCATATAACAAGGCGGCAGGTGCAGACAGCAAGGAGCGAACACTGCGCTCCTATGTACTGGGCCATTACAAATCCGAGCGTAATGAAGTCAGCGGTACCGCCAAGCCGGTGGCTTTGCGCGGTAACAATAACTACTCCGTGATTCTCGGCGTTTTTCACAACGCGGGTTACGACCAGACCGTGACGCTTGTGCAAGTGTTCTGGATGAAGGATCTGCAAGGGCAGCCTGTGCGCTTCTTTGTGGGGATGGAAAGCGCAATGTCGATTGCCGCGGACTTCGCTAATTTTGGGACCGATATTGCTGGGTTACGCAAAAAACTCAGGGGCGCGGGCGCCGAGCTGTTCGACACGTTTCCGCCGTATGGCGCGTGGTTTCGCCGGCGTTTCGGTATCGACAACGAACAGGCACTGGAGCTTTTCCATCAAACGGTGTCGATGAAGTCGGTTGGTAATCTCACCGATTTTGTTCGTAGCCATATGCTGGAGCCCTTCGACGTAGCTTCGCGAGTGACGGCATTGATTGCGCATTTCGATGATCTCAACCGAGCGCACGCAGCAGTGTTGAAGGCGAAACGCCAAGTGGCCTTACTTACGCCGCTGACAGCCGATTGCGATCATCACGCGGCGCTAGCGATTCATAGTGAGAATTTGCGGGCCAGCCGGGAAGCTCTCAAAGCATATTTTTCCAAATTGAAAATCGAATTGCTGGAAAAGCGTATTTCATCGCTGAACGAGGACTGGACGCGGCAAGACGCGCAAGTCCAGCGCTTGGAAGTTCGCAAGACATCGCAGCTTACAGAGGAAAGTAAACTCAAGCGCAGTATTGCCGACAACGGCGGCGACCGCATTCAATGGCTGGAAGATGAGATAAAAAAGAAAGAATCAGAGCGGCAGATGCGTCATCGTAAAGCGCAACGGTATGCAGAGCTGGTGCGTGCGTTAGCGATGATTCCCGCCGAAGATGCGGAACGATTTCTGTCGCAACGTCAAACCTTTTCGGTCGCGGCGGAGACGTTTGGGGCAGAGGAGGCAACGGTACAGAACGAACTCAACGAAAACACGATGATGTTGCGGCAAGGAAAGTTGGAGCACGATGCGCTTTCCGCCGAAATAAAGAGCCTCAAGGCACGCCGCAGCAATATTCCCGCGGAACAGGTATCAATGCGTAGCGAGTTATGCGATGCGCTTAATCTATCCGAGGCAGATATGCCGTTCGCAGGCGAGCTGTTGCAAGTTCGCGAAGATGAGCGCGAATGGGAGGGCGCGGCTGAGCGCCTACTGCGTAATTTCGGCTTGTCGTTGCTAGTGCCGGATACTCAGTATGCCAAAGTCAGCGAATGGGTAGACAGTACCCGTCTTAAAGGGCGCCTTGTGTATTTTCGGATACGCTCAGCCAGCCGAGGAGATTTGCCGAACTTGCACCGTGATTCTTTAGCGAGGAAGCTGGCGATCAAATCCGATTCATCGTTTTACGACTGGCTTGAACGCGAGATTGCCCATCGTTTCGACATAGCCTGCTGCGCGACTCAAGAGCAATTCCGCCGCGAAACCCGCGCCATCACTCGCGCAGGCCAGGTCAAGGCACCGGGAGAGCGTCACGAAAAAGATGACCGGCATCGCCTGGAAGATCGTAGCCGTTACGTGCTGGGATGGACGAATGCAGAAAAGATCGCCACGCTTGAAACACAGGCGCGGCATCTCGAAAAGCGACTGGGTGAACTAGGCGGTGTCATTGGTTCTCTGGAGAGTAAGCGAAGCACGCTCAAAACACGGTTGGAAAATTTGTCCAAGCTCGGCGAGTATGCGGAGTTCCATGAACTCGATTGGCAGTCTCTTGCGTCCGATATCGCCAAGTTGCAAGACGAGAAGCGCCAATTGGAATCGGCATCCGACATGCTCAAGCAACTCACTGAGCAGCTAAACGCGCTGATGCTGGAACTCAAAGAAACCGAACGTCAGTTGGAAGATCACAAGGACAAGCGCTCTAAGACCGCGCAGAAGCAGAGCGATGCGGAAGCTTTGCGAGTGCAAACGCAGGCATTGATCGATCATCCGGCCAATGCAATCCACTTCGCCCGTTTCGAATCACTTGATGCAGCACGTACAGAAGCATTGGGCGAGCATTGTTTGACTGTCGAGTCCTGCGATAATCGTGAGCAGGACATGCGCGGCTGGTTGCAAAACCGAATAAATAGCGAAGAAAGGCGCCTCACCAGCTTGCGCGAAAAGATCATTGAGCGGATGACCGAGTACAAAGCGGCTTACCGCCTCGACACCGAGGATGTCGATGTCAGCATCGACGCTGCAAATGAATACAGGAAAATGCTCGATACTCTTGCGGTGGACGATCTGCCTCGTTTCGAGGCTCGTTTCAAAGAATTGCTGAATGAAAACACGATTCGCGAAGTAGCCGGCTTCCAATCGCAACTAAATCGCGAACGCGAAACCATTAAAGAACGCATTACCCAAATTAACCAGTCGCTAACCAAAATCGACTATAACGCCGGGCGCTATATCGTATTGGAGGCGCAACTTACTCTCGATGCCGATATCCGCGATTTTCAGACGGAGTTGCGCGCATGTACCGAAGGAACGTTGACCGGCTCTGATGACGTTCAATACTCAGAGGCCAAGTTCTTGCAGGTTAAGCACATCATCGAGCGTTTTCGTGGACGCGAGGGACAATCCGAGCAGGATCGCCGCTGGACTACCAAAGTCACCGACGTACGTAATTGGTTCGTGTTTGCCGCCAGCGAGCGTTGGCGGGAGGATGACACCGAGCACGAGCATTACTCTGATTCAGGTGGCAAGTCGGGAGGACAAAAAGAGAAACTGGCCTACACCATTCTCGCAGCGAGTCTGGCTTATCAATTTGGTTTGGAATGGGGCGCTGTCCGGTCCCGATCCTTCCGTTTCGTCGTGATAGACGAAGCCTTTGGACGTGGATCGGACGAGTCCGCGCAATACGGGCTGCGATTATTTTCGCAACTCAATCTGCAATTGCTGATCGTTACGCCTTTACAGAAGATCCATATCATCGAACCTTTTGTTTCTAGCGTAGGGTTTGTGCACAACGAGGAAGGCCGCGCATCGAAATTACGCAATCTCTCGATTGAAGAGTACCGCGAGGAAAATGAGCGCAGGCGAAGTGTCGGATGAGAATCTGTTTAAAAATCTACTATCCGGAGCGAGTTCGAGCTTGTGGTGGTTAACGCACTACTCGTACGCCTCCACTCCTCGGCGCAACCTCGCGTCGCCCGCTCATATGCACTAATGTAAGCCGCAAATGGTTACCCTGTCATTCTGAACGCAGTGAAGAATCTGCTTTTTGCAGTCTTACCAACGAAGACGAACGGCAGATCCTTCACTGCGTTCATTCCATTTCGCATTAGAAACGAGACGCGAAGACAGAGCGCAGGCAGTACAAAAATAGTACGGCAAGCGATAGTCGACAAAGTATTGTTTCTAATGCGAAGTGGAATCAGGATGACAAGGGGTACAGAGTGCTTAAGTTAGTGCAAATTCGCCGATCGCTACGATTTTTTCACAAGCTTTGAGGGACATGTGAGCGTAGCAAACCAAAAAAGAAGACAGCTATATGAGTTGGACGAAACCCTCCGATTTACGTACGCAACTGAACAAGCTATGGGACCGAGGGGAGTTACTGGCCGGCTTTGTCACTAACGAGTCGCAGTTTCCCAAGCGGTTGGTGCTCAAAGGGCCCACTTCGGCTGAGATGGCTGATCGCTTTGATGAGGTGCGGGCTTGGATCGCCGAGTTACGAGTAATGTCTTGCTGTCGAGTTGAGATGCGGGAGTTCAAACATCGCGTGTTCGGTGCAAATTCGATACCCGGGGAAGTATGGATCGATACCGTCGAAGACGCCTTAACACTCATTGGCAAGCAGCGGGACGCTGCTCGCTTCGTTGCATTGATGGAGATGACGCGTAAGCTCCAGCCGGCGTTGTTGGGTTGGATGGCGAAAAGGCCGCTGCGCGCGCTGGAACTTTCTAACGAGTGGAATCGGCTACTGGAGATTGTGGCTTGGCTGCAGACTCATCCGCGTCCTGGCGTATACCTTAGGCAAGTGGACATTCCGGGCGTGCACAGCAAATTTATCGAAGCTCATCGTGGCGTGCTCACGGAGTTGTTGGACATCGTTTTGCCGCCGGAAGCAATCGATTCGTCGGCATCCGGCGTGAGCCAGTTTGCCAGGCGTTATGGCTTGTGCGACAAGCCGCTGCGCATCCGCTTTCGCGTGTTAGATCAGGCGCATGTGCTATTGCCCCAGGCGTGTGAGCAGGACATTACACTCGACGCCGGGAGCTTTGCTCGGCTTGATTCTCAGGTGTCGCAAGTTTTTATCACTGAGAATGAGATCAACTTCTTGGCTTTTCCGAAAGTGAAGGATAGCCTGATCATCTTCGGAGCGGGTTATGGCTTCGATGTGCTGGCCCAAGCAGCGTGGCTTTCTCGTTGTCGCGTTTATTACTGGGGCGATATAGATACTCATGGCTTCGCGATTCTTGATCAGCTACGCGGGCATTTCGATCATGTGGAGTCGTTCCTGATGGATCGGGCCACATTATTTTCGTTCGAGGCGCAATGGGGAGAGGAGGAAAAGCAGACGCTGCGAGATTTGGCCAGGCTAAATCATGAGGAGCAGGCACTCTACGATGATTTGCGGGACAATCGAATACGTAGGCACTTGCGTCTCGAGCAAGAAAGGATTGGTTTTGGCTTGGTAGAATCTGCTCTGAATCTACTCACCAAACGCATTTTTTATCCATTCAATCCGGGATAATTCAAGCCGATCCAAGGCAATAACATCGAAGCGGCAAGGCCGCGAAGAATCTTTTCCAGTCAAATAATGTTGTGCGGTTGCAATGAGCCGCTGCTGTTTTTGCGGCGTTACGCTGGCTGCCCCGCCCCCAAAACGAGTATTGCTCCGCAGGCGTACTTCAGCAAAAACCGTTGTTTTACCGTCTTGCAAAATCAGGTCTATTTCGCCGAACCGGCAACGATAATTGCGTTCAAGGAGCTTTAAACCTTGGTCAACGAGATAACGAGCAACGAGATCTTCGGCCGCTTTCCCGTCTGTGCTCATTGAGGTGAAGCCGTGGATTTCAGTGGCATTACCTGACCGCCGTCAAAATACGCCGGGAGTAATTCGCGCTGGAACCGATGACCATCGCGCAGACTAATATCTCCTGTCACACCATCCAGCTTGCCGGCGCCCAGACCATTCTTTGCCGTTATCATATAAGCGAGACGATAAGCGTCGATCCCCAACGCGTAAAGACGATCAAGCTCGGCGCTGACTGCCTTGGTGCTGCGCGGGTAAATGGCGACCGCAAGATGTGTGGGTTCTACCAGCCACGGCATGTCGAGAAAACGGATATCTTGTAAATCGGTATTCGCGCCGGCGCTGGTTTTCCGGTCATTTACTTGGGATGTCGCAAAAATAGGCACGCCTCTGGCCACGAATGGGATTACCTGTCTGATAAATGAAACCTCAGCAGCAAGAAAGATGGAATCCGCACCTTGTAACGCGCTACGAAGCTTTGCATATTCCGTTCCGTCGCGACCGAGAGATATATCGTTGATAATCTCGCCATCTCGCTCAACCCATTCCTTCTCAAACGCATCATGAATCCGCTTGGATAATGAGCTCGGTCCAGTTACGATGGCGACCTGATGCAAGCCTTGGTCGGCGATTAGCTTTGCGACTTGGCGTGCTTCATCATCAAGCGATAGGGTTAAGGTATAGAAAGGCCCCGATGGCATTGATTGCGCGTCTACCTGGTTGAGTACAAGCGTCGGCGTTTTGATTTTTGCCAATGTTGCCAGCGTCGCCGCCCCGTCGCGAGTCAAACCAGCCACAACACAGCGTGCGCCCATTGCAATCGCCTGTTGATAAATGGCCGGCAAGGAGTTTTTTTCGTTATCCAGCGGGTAGATTCTTATCGGCAATGCAGTGTCGGGTGGAACGGCGGCTGCGGCAGTTTCCATGCCTTCTCGAACCGTATCCGCCGCACGGCTGAAATCGCGCGATAGCAGAGGGAGCACCAAGGCGATATGCGGCTCGGTCGTGATGATGCTTTCCTTAGGGAGTTGAAGCGGCGTAACGACGACGGCAGCGTCGGGTGAACGAGTTGACTGCGTGGATTCTGGGGGGAGCTGCGCCATCGATTGCTGGAGGGGCGAGACGACGATTTTCGATGGCGGCGGTGCTGACCACACCGTTGCGCTCGGCTTAGGGGCAGTCGGCAACGGCGTACTGGCGCATCCCGACAAGGCTGCAAGCCACAACAACAGAGCAAGACAGGAACGAGACATAGTATGCAGACCAGTGAGCAGGCGGAAGCGCAATTATATGTTGTCGCTACGCCTATCGGGAATTTACGTGATATTACGTTGCGGGCGGTTGATGTATTGAAGAGTGTGTCGCTTATCGCCGCCGAGGATACGCGGGTTACCGCAACGTTATTGCGAACGTACGGCGTAAGCGCGCCGATGATGTCGCTCCATCGGCACAATGAGCGGCAGGCGTCGGAAAAGATAATAGCGTCGCTTTCGGAAGGCAAGTCGGTTGCGTTAGTCTCTGACGCCGGCACTCCGGCAGTCAGCGATCCTGGCGCAATATTGGTGAAAGCAGTGCGGGAAGCGGGATTCACGGTTGTGCCAATTCCCGGCGCTAATGCGGCAATCGCTGCTTTGTCAGTAGCCGGATTGCCCGAGGGCGGGTTTCTTTTTTATGGATTTCTTCCGCCTCGCCCCGTAGCGCGACGAGCCGCTATTGAAGCGTTGAAACAGTCGCCATTCTCGCTGGTGTTTTATGAGGCGCCACACCGCATTATCGAATTGACGGAGGATTTGCACACGGTTCTGGGCGAGGATCGTGAGATCACGTTCGCGCGTGAGATTACTAAGCGGTTCGAGTCTATTTATACTTGTCCGTTAGCCACAGCGCTCGAATGGTTGCAAGCGGATACGGATCGCCAGCGAGGTGAATTTGTGGTGATCCTGTCAGGTGGCAAGCCGGAAGAAGTGGACGAGAGTCAGGAATCGAAACGAGTGCTGGAGATTTTGCTGGACGCGCTGCCGGTCAGTCAGGCGGCTAGTCTTACCGCTAAAATTACCGGCGCTCGTAAAAATGAGTTGTATGATTTGGCGCTTAAAATGAGAAATGAAAATGAGTCGTAGAGCCTGTTATGAACAATAATCCTGTCCCGTATAATTTCGCGCTTATTAAATAAGTTTCACTCATGAACACTCTTACCATCACCCGTCCTGACGATTGGCATTTGCATCTGCGAGACGGCGCGGCACTTGCCAGTGTATTGCCCGACACGGCTCGGCAGTTTGCCCGCGCAATCGTCATGCCCAATCTAAAACCACCCGTTACAACTGTTGCTGCAGCGCAGTCCTATAAAGATCGCATTCTCGCTGCGCTTCCTAAGAATCTGCAGTTTGAGCCGTTAATGACGCTCTATCTCACGGATAACACAACGCCGGAAGAAATTGTGCGTGCGCGACAAAGTGGCTTTATCCATGCGGTGAAATATTACCCCGCCGGTGCGACAACCAACTCCGATTCAGGCGTAACGGATATTCATAAATGCGAAGCGGTCTTGGCGGCGATGGCAGAGCAGGGTTTGCCGCTACTGGTGCATGGCGAAGTCACCGATACGAGCGTGGATGTTTTCGATCGCGAGCGAGTATTCATCGAGCGGACATTAGCGCCGTTGATCGCACGTTTTCCGAGTTTGCGCGTGGTGTTTGAACACATTACTACGTCGCACGCCGTAGAATTTGTACTGCAAGCCGGCCCTCAAGTAGCCGCGACGATTACGGCACATCATCTGCTTTTAAATCGGAATGCAATTTTTCAAGGTGGGATTCGTCCTCATCACTATTGCTTGCCAGTGTTGAAACGAGAGGAACATCGGCGGGCGTTAGTGGCTGCAGTGGCATCCGGTAATCCGAAATTTTTCCTCGGGACCGATAGCGCGCCGCATGCACGCAACACGAAGGAAAACAGTTGCGGTTGCGCGGGTATTTATACCGCTCACGCAGCAATTGAGCTGTACGCTGAAGCTTTTGAGGCAGCGAGTGCTCTCGATAAATTGGAAGGCTTTGCCAGCTTTTACGGAGCGGATTTCTATGGTCTGCCGCGTAATTCCGAAAAAATCACGCTTAAGCGCGAAGCTTGGTTGGTTCCAGAGGAAATTTCATTCGCCAGTGAAGTATTGGTGCCAATGAGAGCCGGAGAATCAATTTCTTGGCAATTGGTTTAAACAAACAAATGGATGATGTGGCGAGAACCAGCCAGTGAACGGGCCGGTTCTTTGCAGCTACGTGTCTAGACGCTTGTTGCACATATTGCATGCAACAAACGTTTTAGTAGCGTCGACTTAACCAGCGGTTTTTGGCAGCAATCGGTTATTAACTTCCCGAACGCCGGCCACACTTGCCGCTATCTCTTTGGCTCTTTCGCTGTTTTTTGGCACATCAACTGATCCAGTTAAAGTAACCGCGCCTTTAACGGTCTCTACTCCGATCTGTAAAGTGCGGAGACCAGGTTCGGCGAGTATGGCGGCTTTTACTTTAGTGGTGATCGCCGTATCATCGAAGGCCTCGCCGGCTTTTTCGCCTTGGTTGCCAGCGCTAGTGGTAGCCTTATTTACGTTTTCAGCTGTTTTTTCTGCGGCTTGATCTATCGACCGGCCGGCATCTTCGGCTGGATGTGGTTTATCGCAAGCAGAAAGTCCCAGGGTAATTCCGACCGCTACTGCTGCACCGATTATAATTCTCTCAACTTTATTCATTTTTGCCTCTTCAATAAATGCGTGTGTAATGTGTGTCGCTAACAACCGTTAGGCTGCATCATTTTCTGAATGAATCAGAGATTCCTTAGCGAGGAGCAACTTGATTGGCATCGTTTGAAATAATCACTTCAACGCGCCGATTTAACTGACGGCCTTCAGGACTGTCGTTGCTGGCGACTGGGGCCGTTTCACCATATCCGTGTTCTGTAATGCGACCGGCATTAATCCCCATCGTTTGCAAAGCCTCGCCTACTGCACTGGCTCGGCGTTCAGAAAGTTGCTGGTTATGACTGTCATTACCGACGCTATCGGTGAAACCTTCTACCGAGACCTTTGCTTCAGGATGTGCTTTTAGCGCATCAGCAAGTTTCTTGACATTGCGTGTGCCGCCGGACTTAAGGTTCGCTTTATTGGTATCGAATAACATATCGCCGAGCGTGACCACTAAACCGCGATCGGTTTTCTTGGTTTGTAATTCTTGTAATTGCCCTTCAAGCTGCGAAGAGCGTGCTTCAGCTTCAAGGGCACGTTGTTTTTGCAAAGCGGCTGATCGTTGTGATTCTTCAGATTGCTGTTGCGAAATTTGTGATTGAATTTGCGACTGTTCGGCTAAACGTTGCGAGGCGTCAGCGTTTAGCTGCGCTTTGTCAGCCTCTTTCGTTCTTGCTGACAATCGCACTTTGTCGCGCTGCGCATTTGCATTGGTGACGACTTCTTCGGCTGTTCTAAGTTTGGCCGCTTCTTGGGATATCGCCACTCGCTGATTCGCTAAATAAGCTAACTGATTAACTGCTGCAGTCTCTTCGTGTTTCGCCGCTGCTTCATTAGCTTTGTTTAATGCGTCGCTCGCTTGCTTCAGTTCATTGCCGGCGAGTTTGACGACCTGAGGATTTGCCTGCGCGGTCGCATAGTTACTACGAGCCTCATCAAGTTGCGCATTTTTATCTGGTATCGAGCTACAAGCAGCAAGCACCGAGGCGGCTAAGATTGATAATGGAAGGTAATTGAATTTCATGATGTACTCCTTAATCTATGAATAAAAGCTTATTTGCTTTTACGATTGATCTCTTCGTGAAGTACGCGAATGTCATCTTGTAATGCGTCCGCGGCCTTTTGGGCTTTTGCGGAACGCGCTTTGGTTTCAGCTAATTTGGCATCGACTTCTGCTTGTTCTGCTAATGCCGTTGCTTGCTCGTAATTTTTCGCGGTAAAAGCCACGTTGGCACGATCTAATTTATCTTGTGCGGATTTCATCTCTAACGACGCCGTGTCAGATCCGCCGGCACTAACCGCATCGGCTACCGCAGCTTTGGAAACCGCCAACTGTGCGGTAGGTGCAGAAGCCGGTACGCTTGCGCAACTGGTAATGGTGAGGGCGGAACAGGCGATTCCGGCTGTTGCCAAAATCGATTGGAATTTACGAGCGATTTTCATAATCTTCCTTATTGTGAAGATGGGGCATGCGATTAGCTAAAGCTATTTATCGCAAGCTGTTGGGTTTTGTATTGTTTGCGTACGGAACGGTATGAGCGCGAATCTAGAGAGGAATATGTTGAAAGGTAAATTTGCCTTTCTTCCATCGTTGGACGAATTATCCGCTTAGTCCAAAACATGTTCTGTACGTTAGCGTACAAAGCCACATAATTTAATTCGTTCACTCACCGCATGTCTTCAGGTGGCTTCTCGCCGCGCCCGGTGAAGTCATCTTTAGATGGAAGTGATTTCGAGTAGGCAAAAGCAAAGCCCCGCTAGACCGCGGGGCTTTTTTTCTCGCCCGGAAGGGACGAGGGTTTGCGGCCTATGAGGTTAGGTCGCGAGGAAAGTCGGTACGTTTAGGGCGTAGTTTTCATGGAAACGCCGGTATTGCAGGTTCTACACCATGTTGAATTGCCTCCGGATGACGTTCTCCGACAAGCGCGCAGATTTCTTCCACACGTTGGTTGGGCACATCCACCATTAATAGGTATTTTCCGCTCTCAATATCTTGCTTGAATCCAGTCAGCCGCGAATTTGGTATTCGCGCTGCAGTTAAACTGGATGCCCAAGCGCCAAAAAATGCCCCGCCGACTGTGGTGAGAAGTAGCGTGACGGGCTGCAAATCAATGCCACCGGGCGGCGCAAACACAATAAGCGCGCCTAAAACAGCACCACCTAGTCCTCCAATAACCATGCCTAATTCCGCGCCGTGTATGAGGTCAGTGGTTTGCAGAACATTGGCCTCGTGCAAACCTTCCATCGATACACCTGGCTTGGCTACACAATGGATATAACGTTCTTCAATGCGAGCAACTAGCAAATCTTCCAATGTACGCCGTGCGGCACTGAGATTTGGTAATACGAAGTAAAGTCTATGTCGCATAGCCACCTCCTCATACTAATAAGGTTCGGAAGGGCGCGGTGGAACGTCCATCGCGATAATAGGCGAGTACTACTCTATATATAGATCACGTAGAAATTAAATCAAGTAGGACTTACGTACAAAACTGTTCAGGCGGTGTTAAGACTCCATACACGAACAAG
>JAZKCF010000127.1:0-23518 GCA_040388195.1 Pseudomonadota bacterium | reverse complement strand
GACTACCCGCCATTATAATCAACCGCATTAACTTGGCGTGAGTTCTGCCAGAACCGGGATACTAGATGGTTCCCCACAAAGTTGCAGTAACTAATAATCCAATGACCGGTAGATTTTTGTTCTCGCTCAAGATGGCGTGCTTTTTTGAATAATGGGTCTTTGTATGATCAATCCCCTTTGGGAATCGGAACGACGTTGTTCGCTTGAGAAGTTCTGTCTTTATCTTGCGCCACACGCAGAGTCATATGGGGAAGTGGAATTTCGACATTGTGTACATCAAGCGCAGCTTTTAACCGCTTCAAAAATTCCCGTTTTACAGACCATTGCTCTAGTGGTGGCGTCTTGATGCGACCACGTAACGTGACTGCTGAATCGCCGAGTTTTTCGACGCCGTCAATTTCGATGTCGGTTAAAATCTTTGGACCGAAATCAGGCGTATTTCGTAGGTCGCGTGACACGGCACGCATGATATCTAGAACGTCGTCGATGTTTTCTTTGTAATCGATTCCAATATCAATCACGGCATAAGCGAAATCGCGGGTTCTATTAGTGACTGTAGTGACGAGGCTATTGGGAATATAGTGAACGGCGCCTTCGCCATCTCTCAAGCGCATATAACGTAGTGTGATTTCCTCGACCTCGCCGCTCTTGCCGGCAACGTCCACGACATCGCCTTGCCGGATCTGATTTTCCAGTAGCAGAAATAAGCCTGTGAAGTAATCCTTAACCAGGCTTTGCGCACCAAATCCTACCGCTACACCCACCACACCAGCCGCGCCTAAAATTGGCGCTATCGACATGCCGAGTTCGGTAAGAATAAGCATTCCCGCAATGACTGTTATAGCGACGGTAGCGGTGTAGCGGAAAACGCGGGTCAATGTTTCGATACGTTTGATTTCTTCCGTACCTTGCGTTTTCAGCGCCATGAAAATACGAAACTGCTGGATGAGGCGATGGATAAACTGATAGAGAAGCCAAGCGACGATGATAATCGCCAGCACGCGCATCGTCGTTTTAAGGGCGGGCATCCAGTGTTGCCATGCACCAACACTGAGAGACTCAATTAGCGATTGCATCGTGATCCCTGAATTAGCGTCTGTTCTGAGCTTGAACTTATACCAGTTCTATTCCTGTGCTGCATTCAAAATTAGGGCTTATGCAAATTGGAATTTGGTCTCACGCAGGCAAGAGATCGGTTGTATGGCTTACTGCGCTATCTACTTTCGAGCCGCAGCAAAATTTTGCCCGGATTTGCCGGCTTGTAAGTTTGAGACTGTGATACTGGCTGGCTGAAATTTATAACCTTGCAAGGTTGGTGTTATCTTTCCAGTCCAACCTTTAGCAGCGGTGCACGAGAAAACACCGTTTGCTCCTGTTACTGTGCAAGTTGCGCCTGATGCCGTTACATTAGCGCCTGCAATGAGGTTGCCTTTAGATGTTACCGTACCGGTTACTCCAATGCTTGCTGCTACGGTAGTCGCGCGGAAAGCGGCGACGGCTGCGCGTGTATTGTTAAGCGATAGTGTGTTGTTAGCTGAGGTGGCAGCATTTTTTTCGGATATCCCGCAGGCATAAATTCCCGCGCACTTTGTATCGAGCGGATTAGAGAATTTGCCGATACGAGGACTGATGTAGCTCATGATGGTACCGAAGACATTGGCTACGCCATAGCCGAACGAATAGGGATACGCACCTATGCCGCCCCCTTGTGATGCAACGGTGGCACGGTCATGCATGCTTCCCATGTTGTGTCCCAACTCGTGAACCAGTGTGTAGTCGGTGCAGTAATATCTGCCACCCGGATCGGTACCGTCCGAAATTACGGAATATGCGTAGGCTGAGGAGTTGCGCATTGGTTGTCCGTTGAAACCACCAACATAACCAACGCCACAGCTGAATTGTGAATTGACATTGAAAGGTCTTATTAGCGTGACTAGATCAGCGCCATATTTTTGCCGCAAGCTAGGCACCTTTGAGAAGGCAGCGCCTGTACCAGAAGCAAGTGCTGAGAGCGCGGTGCTATTGCTATTGGTGTCTGTGTATTGGATTAATTCACGCCCCACAACTCGGACAGTAATTGCCACACCGCTGTCTCTGTAGGCTTGATTAGACAGCGCGACAAGCTGGTCGATATGGGTTTGAAAACCTTCACCCAGACGGGCCACTAAACCTGGTGTATAGAGAACCAATAAATCTATCGTTGTTGCAGCTGGGGCAACGGTAGCGGCTGTTGGTTTTGCTGTGTTAGCCGCAGGCTGTGCGCCGGTGAAAGTGGCCGCATTGGCTGTCGGTGCAAGCGCATCGGATTGGGTTACTGGGGGATGAGTGAGGCCGGCACGATTTATATCGACAACATATTGTTTGTTGCCGGCAGTACGAATTAAGAACTCTCCTGCAGGAGTGAGCAATTGGCCTTCGGTTCCTTGAGCGCTATAGGTAATCGTCAAACGGTAATCGTTACCATAATCACGCAGATAACCTACCCAAGTGGATGAGCCTGTATCACTGGTAGACGTTTCCTCATAAACAATCCGATATGTGCCCGCATTGGGTAGCGTGATGGAAGTTTCGCTGTTCTCAGGCAAGCTGGATAACTCAGCAAGGTTGATGTTCGTTTCGTATGTGCCTTTTTCCGGCAGAGATAACACTGCAGCATCACTAGCTTTTAGGGCTTGCGTTGAGACGGTTAACAATGGCTCACTCGTTGTTTTACGAGCAATCGGTAAGCTGCTTGCAGTGTCTGTGGTCAACCAGTTGATGCCGTTGTCATAACCAAGTTTTAAATTAGTGTCTGGCGTTTGCACATAGCCAGTAGTGATGCCTTGTCCGTTGATAAGAACCACTCGTAAATCATCTTTGCCGGACATATGTCCTCGCCACTCGCGCACACCGGCTGTATAGGTCACTGCTTCATCAAATATGATGGTGTAGGCGGCAACGCCGGGTAGCGATAGTTTTAGTTCGGTTTTGGGTGCCAAAGCAAAAAGTTTTGATACATCCACTTTTACTTGCGTGCGATAACTGCTAGCGCTTGATGGCGCGCTTTGCATCGAGTTGGTTTTTTCAAATAATTCTTGTGCAATGTTTTTAGCAGATAGAGCGGGGAGTGGAGCAGTTACGAGGAGCGCGATGGTAAACAGTGAATTGAGACGGCGCATTATCCGGGCTCCCTATGTGTTTAGGAGGCAAACAGCATTCGATTTGCAGGAGAGGATGCGACAAGCCCGATGTGGCGAGACGAAGTAGAGATAATAAATGCGTTGTGAAAAACGCCCTTATATCTGCTTCGGCAGCCCCGCTGTCATAGGTAAGGTACCCTTAGATCGGAAACTTTGCGTCCTCGCCTTTCGACAAGTTTGCCTATTTCTTGTAATTTCAGGCAGAGGTTGCAAGTCCCATGCCAATTACGCAATACGAACAGTTTTCTCTTATTGGTAGGTCTTGAGAAGTGAACCAGTTAACATTTAATAGCCTTCGTTATCCACTGTAAGAAGACTTGAAATACGACGATGCGGGGCTGAAGGTGACTGGATGCGTCACAAAGGCGTACGGTCTCAATGTACGGAATCCTCGCTAACTGTTTCAGGCACTTTTTAGCGCGGCGGCTTTTATTTGCTTCGGCGAGCTGTAGCGATCCAGTGTTAGTCCGGTTAAGTCGATTTCCGCCTTGCGGCCAGAAATAATATCCGCCAACACACGCCCCGAACCCGCTGCCATAGTCCAGCCTAGGGTGCCGTGACCGGTGTTAAGAAAAAGATTCGAGTAGGGTGTACCGCCAATAATGGGCGTGCCGTCCGGTGTCATTGGCCGTAATCCTGTCCAGAATTCCAGCTTCGAAAGGTCGCTGCCGTTTGGAAATAGATCCGTGACGACATGGGCCAGGGTTGCCCGCCGCTCGTGATGCAATCTCAAGTTGTAACCGGTCAGTTCGGCAGTGCCGCCGGCTCGAATGCGATCCCCAAGCCGGGTTACTGCGATTTTAAAAGTTTCATCTAGTACGGTAGATTCCGGGGCGCTTGCGGGATCGGTGATGGGAGCGGTAATTGAATAACCTTTGACCGGGTATACAGGAATGCGGATACCCAATGGCTTCAACAGTAGCGGCGAGTAGCTGCCAAGCGCGACAACAAAGGCATCTGCTTTTTGTTCGCCTTTGCTGGTAGCCGCGCCGGTGATGTGATGACCATCTGCTTGTAGATGATCAATAGCGGTGTTGTATAAAAATTTGACCCCAGAATCTTCAGCGAGCTTAGCTAAGGATTGCGTGTATTTGTAGCAATCACCGGTTTCATCGCCGGGCAGTCGCAATCCTCCCGCAATTTTCTCCTTTACCAATGCTAAAGCAGGCTCGGCAGCGATGCAGCCTTGCCTATCTAGTAGTGCGTAAGGCACCCCAAAATGGTTGAGGATCTCCGTATCTGCTGCTGTATTGTCGAGTTGTTGTTGTGTGCGGAAAAGCTGCAATGTGCCTTGCATGCGTTGGTCGTACTGTATGCCGGTCTGTGTTCTTAATTCAGTCAGACATTGGTGGCTATATTGGGCGAGCCGCAGCATGCGGCTCTTGTTCAGCTCATAACGTGCGGCGGTGCAGTTGCGCAGCAGGGATAAAGCCCAACACCACATCGCCGGATCAAGCCGTGGCCGGATCACCAATGGCGGGTATTTGATGAATAGCCATTGGATCGCCTTGAGCGGTAATCCGGGCGAGGCCCAGGGGGCGGAGTAGCCGGGCGATACTTCACCGGCATTGGCGAAGCTGGTTTCTAGAGCAGGGCCTGCTTGGCGGTCTATTACCGTGACCTCATGGCCGGCTTTCGCCAAGTAATAAGCAGTAGACACACCGATAACGCCGCTACCTAGAATCAGTATTTTCATGGAGGATAATTTTAATTTTTAACCTTGATTTGTTATTGCTAGGACTTATGCAAAGCCGTTCCAGCAAGACTCGACGACGCAGACAGTACGAACTTGTACGGCAGGAGAAGCAACGCCGCTGGGGCAGTTTTGCGTAAGTCCTAACACTTCAAAATTTTGAGTCTTGGGCACGGTTTTTAGGTTGAATATATTGACGACAGTAACGCGCCCCTAATCTAGTGAGAATTTCATAACCGATGGTACCAGCCTCTTCCGCCAATGCGTCAACAGGATGCCGGTCGTTAATGAGATCAACCACGGCACCCGGTTGGATTGCCTCTTCTGGAATTTCGGACACGTCGAAGGTCGTTGTATCCATCGATACCGTGCCCACCAGCCGAATTGCCGTGTCACCGAAATAGGCGACGGCAGTGTTGCTTAAATTACGAAGATAGCCATCCGCATAGCCAACGGAGACGGTCGCAATGCGCCGTGGCGAAGATGCGCGCCAAGTGGGGCCATAGCCGACGCCTGTTCCGGCTTCGATGGAACGTACTTGCAATACCTTGCCTTGCAGGCGCACCACCTGCCGCATCGGATTCTGCCCATTTACTGTTGGTGCTATTCCATATAACGCTGCACCTGACCGGGCAAGATCGAAGTGGTAATGACGATCAAGGAAAATACCAGATGAGTTGGCAAGGCTCGCTGGCGCTTTTGGCAGCATTTTTCGAGTCTCGCGAAAGCGGTGGAGTTGTTGTGCGTTTATTGGACTACTTGGCCGTTCCGCACACGCGAGATGGCTCATTACGTAGCGTATTTCGATGCCATCAAGACGGTGAGAGTCGGCGCTTAGAATTGTAATCTCCGCAGCGGAGAGTCCCATGCGCGCCATGCCAGTATCCACTTGGATAATAGCTGGCAGTCGCCTGCCTTCAACACGTGCATGTGCCGTCCACGCATCGATTTGCTGAAGACTGTTCAGTACAGGAATGAGCCCATGTTCAATGACCTCTGCTTCCATGCCAATTGGACAGCCGTGAAGTACATAAACAGCCGTATCGGCAGGCAAGTGCGGTTTAAGCAGAAGCGCTTCATGCAAATAACCGGCAAAAAAATGTTTACACCCCGCAGCAGCTAAAGCAGAGGCAACTTCATTTGCACCTAAACCATAGCTATCTGCTTTTACCACGGCAGCACAGGCGGTGGATTTTAGGCGAGCACATAACATACGCCAATTTGCACAGATAGCGTCTAGGTCGATAGTAAGTAAAGCACCGGCGCGATTGCTGGTTAGCATTGCTGTTGTTCCGGGGTGTTTCTAGATGTTTATAAGGCGGTAGGGCTAAACAACGTTCTTACTTATTAGGGCCACGATAATAGCGCTGCGGAACGAATGGCATCTTGGTCACGACAACCGGCACAGGTTTCCCGCGTACTATTGCGGCGAGCTTGCTGCCGATTTCAGCAAGCGACGTTTCTACATAACCTATTGCTACCGGCGCATTCAGCGTCGGACCGAAACCGCCACTGGTAACTTTGCCGACTATTTTTTCAGCTTCGTTGATCAGTTCCGCACCTTCGCGTACCGGCGTGCGTTCTTGAGGCAAGAGGCCAACTCGTTTTTTAGTAGCGCCACTTTCCAACTGTCGCAAAATGATTTCAGCGCCAGGGTAGCCACCGGGGCGTGCTCCATTCGCGCGACGCGCTTTCGATAATGCCCAACTTAAACTGGCTTCTACCGGCGTGGTCGTTGTATCGATGTCGTGACCATACAGACATAATCCCGCTTCCAGGCGCAACGAGTCACGGGCACCAAGGCCAATTGGTCCGACTTCCAGATGAGACAATAGTTCACGAGCAAGTGCTTCGGCTTTGTCGGCTGGTACTGAAATTTCGTAACCATCTTCACCGGTATAGCCGGAACGGGAGACGTGGCATTCGATGCCGGCTAATTTCAATTGTGCGGTCGTCATGAAAAGCATTTGTGCGGCTTTAGAATTGAGGCGCGTCAACACCGCGCTTGCTTCAGGGCCTTGCAAAGCGAGTAAAGCGCGATCTTCCAGCGTCTGCACTTCGCAACGATCTGACAAATGTTGCTTCATGTGGGCGAAGTCTTGGGTTTTACAGGCGGCGTTGACGATTAAGAACAAATGATCGCCGCCATTGGCAATCATTAAATCATCAAGAATCCCACCTTGCGGATTGGTGAACACCGCATAACGTTGGCAATTGACTGCAAGATCGATGACATCCATCGGAACCAACGATTCGAGCGCCGCTGCGGCTTTAGGTCCGTTCAGTCGAACTTGTCCCATGTGAGAAACATCGAACAGACCAGCTTGCGTACGAGTGTGATTGTGTTCTTTCAGAATACCGCTTGGATACTGAACAGGCATTTCATAACCTGCGAAAGGGACCATTTTGGCGCCCAGTTCAATATGCAGGTTATAAAGCGGCGTGCGGGACAAGGCTTCGACGGAGAGGGCTTCGCTCATTTGCGTTTCTTTCGTGCGCTGCGTTGTTAGGCAGCCGTGTTGTCTAGATTCAAATCGACCATTAATTCGTTAGCCAATCCTTCGAGGGCATGGCGCAATTCCTCTATCGCTGCTGTGGCAGGTAATCGTAACGTTGCTTTTGCTTGAAACAGATTTTCTCCAGACCAAGAACCACTGACCAGTTCGGTATCGAGTTCTTCAATGCTGATATTGCGATCAGCCAGCAAGCGAGAAATATCACGGACAATACCCGGCCTATCCTGACCGACAAGTTCCAATTTGAATAGGCGAGTGGAAGGCTCAACAGCTGCGCCACTACTGTGAGCGATGGCGACATGTAACCCCAGCGCTTCCAATTCGCGTAATGCAGTAACAAGCGCTTCGGCTTTAGCTGCTGGAACTTGCAGATGCACGATACCGGCAAACTGTCCGGCAACATTTGCCATCCAGCTTTCTTCCCAATTGGCACCGAACGCCGCCGCTTTGTCGGAGAAGGAGCTGACTAGGCCGGGTTTATCCGGGCCGATGATGGTGATTACGAGAGACGTGAGCATGGCTACTTCCTTAGCGTTTATTCGTATTCCGAGAGTGGCGGACAAGTGCACACCAAATTGCGATCGCCGTACACATTGTCGATCCGTCCAACAGGCGGCCAATATTTACCAGTGCGTAACGAGGCGACCGGGAAAACCGCTTGCTCACGAGAATAGGGATGATTCCATTCACCGGCTAAATCCATTGCCGTATGCGGCGCATTTTTCAGCGGATTGTTTTCGGCCTCGAAAGCGCCACTTGCAACAGCCTCGATTTCTTCCCGAATCTTAATCATTGCCGTACAGAAACGATCAAGTTCTTCCTTCGATTCACTCTCAGTCGGCTCGATCATCAATGTTCCGGCAACAGGGAAGGACATCGTGGGCGAGTGGAAACCAAAATCGATCAGGCGTTTGGCAACATCTTCCACGGAAACGCCGGTTCTATCTTTGAGTTCACGCAAGTCGACAATACATTCGTGCGCAACTCTGCCGTTAGTACCGGTATAGAGAATAGGGTAGTGCGGCGCAAGTTGATGTGCGATGTAATTTGCATTGAGAATTGCCATTTCGGTTGCTTGCTTAAGACCGCTGCGGCCCATCATCGTGATGTAAGCCCAGGTGATGGGCAATATGCTGGCGCTGCCCCAAGGCGCGGCAGTAACGGGGCCGATACCTTTTTTATTCATCATTCGATGGCCGGGTAAAAAAGCCGCCAAATGCGCTTTGACACCAATTGGGCCAACACCGGGACCGCCGCCGCCGTGAGGAATGCAGAAAGTCTTGTGCAAGTTCAGATGCGATACATCACCGCCGAATTTACCGGGTGCGCAAAGGCCAACCATTGCATTCATATTCGCGCCGTCGATGTATACCTGACCGCCGTGGCCGTGGACGATCTCGCATATTTCCGTGACTGCTTCTTCGAAAACGCCATGCGTTGAGGGATAGGTAATCATAATTGCTGCCAAACCGGCGCTGTGCTGCTTGGCTTTTTCCTTGAGGTCGGCAATATCCACGTTGCCTTTGTCATCACATTGAACAACGACAACCTGCATGCCGGCCATTTGCGCGGTCGCGGGATTAGTGCCGTGGGCTGAACTGGGAATCAAGCAAATATTGCGATGACCATCGCCGCGGCTTTGGTGGTAACCACGGATTGCCAGCAAACCCGCGTATTCACCTTGCGAGCCAGCATTGGGTTGCAACGAAATGGCGTCGTAGCCGGTGCAAGCACAAAGCATTTCCTCTAATTCGGTAATGAGCTGCTGATAGCCTTGCGCTTGATCAAGCGGCGCAAAAGGATGTATGCCACCGAATTCTTTCCAGGTAACTGGAATCATCTCCGTTGTCGCATTCAGCTTCATGGTGCAAGAGCCAAGCGGGATCATTGTCCGGTCGAGTGCCAAGTCTTTATCCGACAGCGCGCGCAGGTAGCGAAGCATCTGTGTTTCCGAGTGATGGCTGTTGAATATCTGATGCGAGAGAACGGGGGAAGTGCGGGCAAGATTTGTCGGAATGGCATCCGATACGCTGGCTTCAATGGCAGCGAAGGAGCGGATTTGCGCGTTCGGTCCCGCAAAAATCGCCCACAGTGTTTCGACATCCTGGGCTGTGGTCGTCTCGTCAAATGAGATGCCTATCGCTGTCTCGCTCACTGCGCGCAGATTGATGGAACGGCTGCGGGCCGTGTCGTGAATTCCTTTTGTGCTGCTGCCGGTGGTTACCGTAATTGTGTCGAAGAATGCCTTGGTGGGAATTTCCAAGCCTAATTTGCGCAGACCCTCAGCCAATACAGTGGTCAAGCGCTGTACTCGTTGGCCGATCGTTTTCAAGCCTTGAGGGCCATGATAAACGGCATACATACTGGCAATGTTTGCTAGCAATACTTGCGCGGTGCAGATGTTGCTGGTGGCTTTTTCGCGGCGGATATGTTGCTCGCGTGTTTGCATTGCCAATCGATAGGCTTTTTGCCCCTTGCTATCAATCGACACGCCGACGAGCCGGCCTGGCATCACTCTTTTATAAGCGTCTTTTGTCGCGAAGTAGGCGGCGTGCGGGCCGCCATATCCTAACGGTACGCCGAAACGCTGTGCCGAGCCGACGGCGACGTCGGCACCAAATTCAGCTGGTGGCGTGAGTAGCGTCAGAGCGAGTAGATCGGCAGCGACTACTACTAATGCGCCTTTGGCATGAGCAGTGGCGACCGCGTTTGCGTAGTCATGAATCTCGCCGGTCGAAGCCGGGTATTGCAGCAGCACGCCAAAGTATTCCGAATCACCCAACTGGCGCTGGTGATCCCCGACGATAACATCGATACCAATTGGCGCGGCGCGGGTGCGAACGACATCAATCGTTTGCGGATGACAATCTTGCGAGACGAAAAAAACTTTGCTTTTACTCTTAGCCAGCCGCTGGCAAAAGGTCATTGCCTCCGCTGCGGCAGTCGCCTCGTCAAGAAGCGAAGCATTGGCGATTTCCATCCCGGTCAAGTCCGTCACCATGGTTTGGAAATTGAGCAAGGCTTCTAGTCTGCCCTGGGATATTTCGGGCTGATAGGGCGTATAGGCGGTATACCAAGCGGGATTTTCTAGCAGATTCCGGAGGATGACGGGGGGCGTGTAGGTGTCGTAGTAACCGGCGCCGATAAAAGACTTGAACACTTGGTTCTTGGCTGCGATCTTATGCAACTTATCAAGAGTTTGTGCTTCACTATGTGCGTCGGCTAGCGCGAGTGGGGCCGTGCAAAGAATCGCAGAGGGTATGACTTTCTTAATCAGCGTTTCCATGGAATCGACGCCGAGTGTGTTTAGCATCGCCAATGTTTCAGTCTTGCTCGGACCGATATGTCGAGCGATGAAATCATCGTTTTGTTGTAAATCGTCGAATGCCGGCCGGGATTGAGTCATCTTGATGTCCATCTGATTGTGCGATTAAGTTATCGTGACGCGTGTTGTAAGTAGGCTTGCAACACGCGCTTTTGTTACTGACTGAAAAATAAATAATTTGCCGTCAGATAAATGGGGGCGATCTCGGGATTGGCCAGAGTTGCCATTGAATTTGATTCGCAGATGCGCCGCGTGCTCACCCATTTATTGATCATCGAGTAGAACGGCATGGGTGCAAAACCGAATTTTACCCTACGTTGTGCGAAAATATGACGGTGAATATAGGAGAAATGCCGAATAATTCCCAATTTTCGGGCATTAAATAGTCTAAAAAATGGGAATAATTTTTCAGGCGCCGCCTTTTTCTATTATGCTCTCCAAACATACAGGGCCCTTGTATAAAAATTGTAGGGAATGGTAAGCGAAGAAGAGGGAGTACGCTCTTTGGCATGGATTAAGGAAATTTGGATAGTTTGTTTATGAGTGGGTTATGTTTAATTCGACAGAAGGGTGCGTCAGCCCTTCAATACATTTTTGCCGGCATCGCTATAAATCCATTGCGCCATCTGATTTATAGCGGTGTCGTTTCGGCGTTCATTTGCGGCCTGACATTGCCTGCTTATGGCAAGGTAGTCAGTCCGCCAGCGGAGGCAGACTGGTGCAAGCGGTTAACCGTGCGGCTTCCAGGAATTTCAGAGGCGCATTGTCAAAGCGCCGCGTTGGTACCTACCGGCGTCAAATCCTCCAAGGGATTTCCCATTTTGGCGCGCGACATTCTTCCTGTTCCGCCAAAGAAAGGCGGAAAGGGCAGCAACAAAGAACCTATTCGTGTGTTGTTGCTGGGTGGAATTCATGGCGACGAGCTGACTTCCTCGGCGATTGTGTTCCAGTGGTTGAAATCAATACGCGGCCCCATCGCGCAGGATTTTCATTGGAAGGTAGCGCCAGTAGTCAATCCTGATGGTTTACTTGCTCCGACGCCGACCCGTGTCAATGCGAATGGTGTCGATTTAAATCGTAATTTTCCGATGCCGGACTGGCTGCAACAAGTGCCTCGCTATTGGACAAAAGTAACGCGCAGCGATCCCCGCCGTTTTCCCGGAGCAGGGCCGCTTTCCGAGCCGGAGAGCCGATGGGTGAACGATGAAATATTGCGTTTTCGCCCCCACGTCATTATTTCGATCCATGCGCCATTCGGCTTGCTGGATTTTGACGGGCCGACAACGCCGCCGCGCCACTTTGGTCGGTTGTTGTTTACGCCTGTCGGGGTATATCCGGGGTCGTTAGGTAACTACGGCGGTCAGCATGTAAAGGTGCCGATTATTACCATCGAACTTCCGAACTCCTTGGTAATGCCACCGGACGCGGAAGTACAGCGCATCTGGCAAGATATGTTGACCTGGATACGGCGTAATGCGTCTAAGCGCTCGTCATCGTTATCTGCGCAATCTAAGGCGACGCTAGTTCCTCCCGCTAAAATTGGCAGGTAACAAGTAAGTTAATTTGCCAGCGTCTGATCAGAAGAAGAGCCTACTGAAATAGGCTCTTTAAAGAATTCTTATTGCACCGTTACATCGACTGAATAGCGCTTCGCCTCCCTTGCTTGCCATCCTCGCCGGCTCACTAGCACCACTTTAGTATTACCTGGCTGCTTTGCTTCAAACGTCATTACACGTAGGCCACTTGCGCCAACTTGAGAGCTCACCGGTTGTTTGTAATCCGAAGCGCGAAGCGCAACGATATTCGTATCATCTTTCTCTACTTCCCAACGGAAGCCGGTGGTAGGGTTTTCTTCCAATTGCACAACGAGCGTAGTGCCCGCCGCTACTGGTATTGATTTGCCGTTATCTGCTTGTGTGAGCGTGATTTGCGACATCTGTTTTTTCTCCGCAAAGATTTGATCGGGGACCGTGCCCCGGCAGCCCGAAAATACAAGGAAGCTTGTAAAGGCTGCGATCAATACGTGCCGGGACACCCACATCCAGTTTCCTGGATGTCCCCTAAAGACAGTCATCACTACTTTTAAATTCAGTATCACCCAGAAATAAGTCGAACGGTCCAAAAATCGTCAGCTAAATTCGAATCGATTAAATAGGCATACGGCATGGTGAAGTAACCTTCCATACCCCAGTCCGGTCCCCACGAATTGCGGACGATGAAGCGTTGGTGTGTGTCGTCGTAGCCGACCGCTAGTACCGCGTGGCCGCCGAGAATTTGCTCTTGAGTCTCTGGCATCGGCACGTGCCCGGTATTGGCGACTTCTTGAGAGTCAAAACTGTCATACACCGTAAAGCCATATACGAAGGGATACCCGGCAGCAAGGCAACCTTTCATTTGATTGAGATTGCGGGCAACTTTTTGATAAAGAACAGCCTTATATTTGCGTGCGTGTGTGTAACATTTTGCCGGTGGTTTTTCCCGGAAATGGGAAATTTCATACGGCCATTCGTCTTCCGAGCAATCGCCTAGTTTAGATATGCTTTTGATGCCATCTCTAATCATGGCACCACTATCAGAATCGATCGTTCCTTCCATCGCTCGTTCGTTGTAATAAATGAATAAGCGAGAGGGGATGAAATCCGGTGTGAGTTCTTGTTTTTTACGGTCGAATTGGATGGTGGCGCCGATCGCATTTGCGGTGCAACTACCAAGTTGACCTTGATCGTAGACAGGTGGGCAATGGGGTCGTAAATCAATCTGTTTTGGTAATTCTTTCAACGCCTGAATAGGTGCGGCATAAAGATGATCGCGTTGGTCGGGGATATCTGGAATCCAACCAAAGCGTTTGGGACTGTAAGGCATTTCACACTCCTTATAGATGATACCGGAAGCAATCTGTGTCCCCCTTAATTAAGGTGGAATGCCCCCTCATCCGGTGTTCAGATTTACGATAGGAAAGTACTGGCATGGATTGAAATGATTAACATCAGGGAAATGCTGAGATGCAACGCGTTGCTAGCTCGGAAACCTCATAAATGTTCGCCTTGGCGCCGGTTATTCGCTTTGCCTATAAAGCAATTCGATGAAACCTGTTTTGTGAAATCTCAGAGCTACTATGGTTATAGCTTGTATTGGGTTTATTTATTTTTTTGCGGCAACAGAAAATCGGCGCTTCTGAATTAAAGCGCCGTATGCAAAGCTACTGCTTATTAGCTCTGGTTGAGGACGAGTAACCCTGGCATTATTTTTTGTCCATCTGTATTTCTTACTTAGCGCTTAGCGGATCTTCTAGGCTTTACATTGTGCTTCGCGCGATTTATCTCACCATCCTTGTCCTCTACGAGATTCGAATCTCGATCACTTTCTGATGTCGTCAATCCATACACCACATCGTCTAGCGTCTGAAGGCTATCAGGGGAAATATCCTGATTAAGGAAATCAACATCTCGTGCGGCGCTGGCCCGCTCACCTGTTCCTACCGAATCGCTATCGCTATTTAAATTTGCATCGCCAACATCAGGGCCTCCCGTAGGCGGTGCTCTTTTGCGGCCATCGGGATCGGAGGTCGTGCCTCGGTCGAGGCCAAGCTCCTCATCCTCGTTTATCTCATCAACTAATCCTGGACCACCGATTACATCGCTACCAGTATCAGACGTATCGCTAGGTCCGAGTGCTTCCGTGCCATGTCCTTTTCCGACTACCGGTTTTTGTTCGTCGGTCCGAGTTAAAGGCGATGCCATATGAACCTCCTTTTACAATCTGTATTTATTTAGAAGACGCAATGAGTGTGCCAAACAGGAAAGAAGCTTATTTTTTACACTTATTAGATGGCTCGCAAATTGCTTTATCTAATAACTTGTAAAATTAGAGAGTAAACAATGGGAATTTCAAAAAAACACCGAACTGCTTTCAGCAATGCGCATTTCTACCAACCAGAATGTCCAATTTGCCGAAGCGCTGTTATGCGTATCCGCCGCCAGTTTATCGATCGAGTAATTAGCATCGTCCATCCAGTTCATCGTTATCGTTGTTCGTCCTGGTGTTGTCATTGGGAAGGTAGGCTACCCGCTAAACCTTCCCGCGGCCGGAGAAAAATTAAGGCTGGTAAGAAGCCGCTAACTGTACTCTATTCAATGCGGCTGTCTAGGCATCGCACCGGTTGACGAGGAGATTCCCGTCTCCATGCGATGGCTGGATTGCGCCATTTGACGACAGTTATCGGCGCACTGTTGGCAAGCTTGAACGCAATCATCCATATTTCCAATCTCCGTGCAGCTTTGGGCGCACGCGTCACATGTGTCGGCGCAAACGTCGCAAATTTGTGGATGAAGCGCGGAAGCGCTTAACATGAAGTTCGCAGCCGTTTGGCAAATTTCAGCGCAATTAACCATAAGCCTGAAATGCTCAGGTTGGGTGTGCGTGTCACCAGCTTCGAGGCATACGGTCATCGCTGTTTGCAGGCAAATGTTGTGACAATCTTGGCAAGATTCAATACATCGCTGCATGTCTTGATCCATCGGGTTTTGTTGCGGCATGGTGCTCTCCTAAAAGTTGATGGCCAGCAAAAGGCGGGCTATCAATATTTTTTAAAAGCAACGGATGTGCCGCTGGGCGCTTATGTATGCTGTGCTGCCGAGCGGTATAAGAAACGGTAACTTTGACACCCGCAAGGCAACTATTACGGGCCGTTAATTGGGGCTGAATTTTTTCGAGAGATGCAGGGCGAGCACATTTTATGATGAGAGAAACTAATCATGCTCTACATTGAATGCTATTTAGATTTAGCTGCATTCCGCTGACCTACGCGCTTAGCTATTGGCCCAACCGTCAACCCTTGGCCAAAAATCGAGAATATAACTACTGAGTACGTCAGCATTACGATGATGTCGTGTTCTGTACTTCGCGGTAGAGACAACGCTAGCGCGACCGAAACGCCGCCTCGTACGCCACCGCACGTTAGCACTGCCCATGAATGTGGAGGCAATCTGAACCAGTCGCGCCAAATAGCCGCCGGCAATCCAACCGATAAAAATCGTGCGAGCAGCGTTACCGGAATAATCATCAACGCCGCAGACAGTGATTTTTCTGGAAACGTGGTTACAACGATTTCCAAACCAATCAATACAAATAAAATGGCGTTCAGAATTTCGTCAATCAACTCCCAGAAGATGTCGAGATGATGGCGTGATTTAGCGGACATCGCCAGTGTTCGTCCTAAATTTCCGATCACCAAGCCCACCACCACCATGGCGATTGGTCCTGATATATGTAATTCATTCGCGAGAGAATAACCTCCCATGACCGTTGCCAGTGTAATCAACACTTCGACCTGATAATTGTCGATGGTTTTTAGCATACGGTAGCCGATATATCCGATGACAAATCCAAACACGGCGCCACCCACAGCCTCAACGATGAATAAGCTCACCATATCCTGGATGGTTGGCGTGTTTCCCATCATCACCATCTCTAGTATGAGAGTGAAGATTACGATGCCTACGCCATCGTTGAACAGTGATTCGCCGGCGATTGTTATTTCCAGGCTCTTCGGTACTTTCGCCGATTTCAATATTCCAAGGACAGAGATGGGATCTGTCGGTGAAATGATTGCCCCGAAAAGCAGGCAATATGGCAGTGGCAACGTAATGCCTACTAAAGAAAGCGCATACCAGGTGCCGAAGCCAACCAGTAATGCCGACGCAATCGTACCGAAGATTGCTAATACACTGATTTGCCATTTATAAGCACTCAGTTCGTTTACTTTGATATGCAGCGCGCCAGCGAAAAGCAGCAAGGAGAGCATGCCCTGCATCATCACTTGGGTGAAATCTATCGATCGGAGAAATGCCTCCTCACGCTCTCGTAAGCCGTTCAGCCCGAGTTTTTCCAATCCCACAAGCGTAATCGATAAAAGCAGCGCAATGACCATTACGCCGATGGTTGTTGGAAGCTTTATATAACGGTGGTTCAGATAAGCAAAAACAGCCGTTAACACCAACAATAGCGAGATTACATCCAGCATCGTTGCCCCTACGGTAAATTGGCGAAGGCTTGTATAGGCGATTAAATGACAACCGCGTTTTATGCATATCAGGAGCGACTGTACAGCGTCTCTAACAGGAACTCCAATAGGGTGTAAATAATGCCGCCTTTCTTGACCGATCGAGAGCATGAAATTTGCTACGAAGTAACAGCTATTCTTACTAAAGGAGCTGTGATGAAGTATTTAACTCGTTATCTTTTGCTTGCGGTAGTTGTTGTCCTTTCGGCATGCTCACCTTCTAAATCCGCTCGATCTACCGGCGAATTTGTCGACGATGCGACGCTGACGGCGAAAGTCAAAACGGAAATTGCAAGAAGTGAGGGCGCTCGCGAGGCAACGGCTATCAATGTTGATACTTATCGTGGCGTTGTCTCGTTGGCTGGATTTGTCGATAACTCGCAACAAGCGCAGGCGGCGGTAGAGTCAGCAAAGCAGGTTCAGGGTGTTAATGAAGTAATAAATAACTTGCAAGTAAAACCGAGGCCATAGTTATATCGCTATATTTATTAGGCCCGGCTGTTCGCAGTCGACTCCAGTAAGTCGGAAGATGACTTGCTGGAGTTGACTACTGAAAATTTTCAAAGATAGGACTTATAAGAAGGGAAGGGGCGGGCAGCCGGGGGACCTGCCCCATCCTGCGATACACGCCAAGTTGCAAGTATTACTAAGATTTAATCACGGCAAATTGGCAATGCCTTGGTCGTCATGACAATCTCGAAGTCAACACCGGCGTTCCTGGCGCGGTCGATCGACTGCCCGCTCGTAAATAAGAGCAAGTAATGTTCCAGCCCATTTAGAGGCGCTATCAAAATAGCTTGGCAGCGCTGCTTCATCTTTATTTGGTGTAATCTATGGCCCCGAGCAAATAAGTTGGGGCGCGATCTTATTGAGAAATATTTGCTTGGTTAGGGAATAGTTTTTACCTATCAAGTTAATATAATAAATCAACTTCCTCTATAGCTTCGCTTTGTCTATTCTATAAAACATCGTTGCAATCATGTTCAACCAATCGATAGGAGAATCAGTAATGAAAACCGTAGGCGAAAAGCTTGAAGCGTTTACCGTAACCGGTGTTAAACCTGGCTTTAACGAGCACGAAGAAAAAGGACAATCAGCATTTGAGGACATTACCGAGTCGTCATTCCCAGGTAAATGGAAAATAATTTACTTCTATCCAAAGGATTTCACGTTTGTTTGTCCAACAGAAATCGTTGGTTTTGCGAAGCTTGCCGAGCAATTCTCGGAACGGGATGCAGTGGTTCTTGCCGGTTCTACCGACAATGAGTTCTGTAAGCTGGCATGGCGGCGCGAACATAAAGATTTGAATCGCCTTAATCATTGGCAATTCGCCGATACCACAGGTGCCTTGATCGACTCGCTCGGTATTCGCGATAAGCAAGCAGGCGTGGCATTGCGAGCAACGTTTATTGTTGATCCAGATAACGTCATTCAGCATGTTTCTGTCAATAATCTGAACGTGGGTCGTAACCCGGATGAAGTGTTACGTCTGCTTGATGGCTTGCAGACAGATGAGTTGTGCCCTTGCAATCGTCAAGTCGGTGGTACCACTCTGTAAGGTAGTTAGTTAAGCGTAGAGCCGGCGTAAGTCCGGCTCTTCCTCTAATAAATTGAAGCTGTTCGCCAATAGATAGTTAGTACATTGTTAATAGCCTCTTAGAAAAGGATGGAACCATGGATTTCCTAAAATCGATCAAAGAGCGAATTCCCGACTATGCCAAAGATATACGGCTAAATCTTGATGGCGTGCTTGCGCGATCCAGCCTGGACCAAACGGATGCTCTCGGCGCCGCACTCGCAGCTGCCTATGCGTCAAAGTCCAAACTGCTGATCGATTCGATTCGCGGTTCCGGTTTGCTATCCGACGTAGACATCAACGCTGCGCTGACGGCATCTGCTTTGATGGGAATGAACAATGTTTGGTATCCCTATATAGAGATGGCGGGGGACGATGATCTCGCGACTCAGCGAGCCGAGTTGCGAATGAATGCTTATGCGACTCACGGTGGTGTAGAAAAGCGTAAGTTTGAATTATTCGCGCTTGCTGCCAGCATCGTTGGCAAATGCCATTTCTGTGTCGCTTCTCATTACAAATTGCTGAAGGAAACCGGCATGACCGTCGTTCAATTGCGCGATGTCGGTCGTATCGCCGCAGTGATTAACGCCGCCGCGCTGGCTTTGGCTGCTGAAGGCGCTTGATTTTACGCAGGACTTACGCAAAACCGTCTCAGCGGCGTTGCTCCTCCTTGCCGTACAACCTCCGTACTGTCTGCGTCGTCGCGCCTTGTTGAGACGGTTTTGCGTAAGTCCTATTACGTCGAGCATGCTGCCAATTTTACTTTTCTAACTGTAATTTTTTCCGCGAATACGTCTTCAATCCGCCGGACTTAAGCTTCGCTTTAATAGCATCAGAGGCTCAATAACTAAGTCTGGCGGCGTCCCATCTTCTAGCCGTATGTATCATTCCGAATCGGCGCACCGCCTTGTCACTCCTTAACGGCGTAAATATTTCATCACACGTTACACGCTCCGCTCATCTCGTTTCTTCAACGGCCTGCTTCTTGCATCACAAACTGCGTCAGTTTTTTTAAACAGTTCGTGGTAAGGCAGCAAAGAGAAACATTCGCTTTGCGTCGAACTACTCGTTATTGGAGAAGATTTATGAATGGTGCGGTACAAGATTGGGGGCAAGCGATGCTTGCGTCTTTCACCAGTGCTATGGCGCTGTTCTTCTCGGCCATTCCCAAAATTTTGGGTTTTGTGCTGATTTTAATTATCGGTTGGTTTATTGCGTCGCTCATTGCCAGAGGTGTGAAGGCATTGTTACGAGCAATTAAATTCGATTCAATGGCGGAAAAATCTGGATTCTCCACCTTTGTAAACAGCATGGGGATAAAGACCGATTCATCGGGTTTTCTCGCGCTGGTGGTGAAATGGTTCGTCAGGTTGATTACTCTTGTGGTGGCGTTTGACGCATTAGGCTTGCCCGCTGTTTCAGATGTCTTGCGGCAATTCTTGTTCTGGCTACCAAATCTAGTTGTTGCGTTGGTAGTGCTGGTGATTGGGGGCTTGCTTGCCAATGCGTTATCGGGCCTTGTTCGCGGCGCTACAAGCGAAGCTGGATTTTCGAATCCGGACACGCTAGAAACCATTGCCCGCGTTGGCGTTTGGGCTTTTGCCATAGTGATAGCGGTCAATCAAATGGGCATAGCGGCAACGCTAGTCAATACGTTGTTCATGGGTATCGTCGGCGCGGTAGCGCTGGCAGCGGGATTAGCTTTTGGTTTGGGAGGAAGGGATACCGCTGCTGAACTTGTGCGCAAATGGCGAGTGCAGGCGCAAGGGACGGCCTCAAAAATGGAAAGAGCGGTGGAAGCGGCAAACGAACCGGGTGAAAGAAAACAGCCACCGCCTCATGTCTCCACTGGCAGAACGGCGTAGTGTGGACTACTCTTAAAAAACTGCCGGGAAAATATTACTGCGAAAGCTAAATTTGGACGGCGCCGGTGTTCACTGCCTGAACACCGGAATGCCGGGGGAGTCCGTACAAAGCGACGGCACAGAACTACCGCAATTATTTTCCGGTTTTTGGCGTAAGGCTTAACGTTTCTTCGCCTTCCAGGCTCAACGCCTCTGGAGAAAAAGAAAACGTATATTTACCCTCTTCAGCATTTGCCAGACTCATCATTTCACGCCACACCGGCGAAACGCGGTAGTTAATGGGAACTTCCACGTGTCCGCCGATTGGGATGGTTTTATCGATTTGGAAGGGGTGCTCAACAATAGTATTGCCGAACAAATCTCTGTAAACGGCTTTTCCTTTGAGAGCAAGGATTGCTTTTCCGCCTCTATTCTCAACATCGTATTCCATTCGAATAATTGATTCCGCGCGTTTTGCGTCTGGATTAGGAGGCAATATGACTCGCTTAATAAGAGAAACAACAACGGTTGCTGCGACTCGCTCCTGCAGTAGCTTCCGTTCCGCTTCTACTCTCGCCGCGTCCATTTTTTCTGATTCCTGCTTTTCCAATTGTTCGGCGGCGGCCGACTGTTGGGCAGATTTCCATGTTCGAGCATCTCTGAGCACTTCGCCGACGGTCTTGTTAACCGCAGGATTAGGCCTGCCTTTTAATTCACTTGTAGCAGCAGCGGTGACGTAGCTGCGAAGCAGCGCCATGTCTTCGGGGGAAAGCTTCTTGAGCTTGTCGGCGTTTTTTTCGATATCTTCAGAAGGAGCGGCTCCCAACTTAATGTCATTCGGATTATTGGAACAGCCGCACAAGACAAGCATGGCGAGAACGAAGATGTATCTTTTTACCATTTACTATTCTCTCTAATAGATGAGGGTTTTTAAACCAACTGTATATTGTTTAGGACTTATGCAAAACCGTCTCGGCGACGTTAACCCTTGGGGCGCATCTGCGCTGGCGGATAACATGCTGTCGAAATGCCGGTCCCCCTTGCCGAGAAAATTTTGCGTAACTCCTGTCATTAATAAAAGGCGTCATCGAAAATTGAAATTTTAGGTACCCAATAATAGATCAATAATGGCTTAAGAGGTAAGTCAAAAAGAATTCGAAATTTTGCGGAAAATCGTAGCAGTTATCAAAATGTCAGGGATGGGCAATTATGGGGCTCGATTTTTTTTGCTTCGGCGGTTATTTGCCGACGGTGGTTCTTAGCAAGGAACAGATTCAGTCGTTCCATACGAATGGGTTTTTAACAATCGAGGCAATTAGTCCGCCCGAAGAAATCGCCGTATTGCGCGATGTGTTCGAACGCCTCCTGAAAACGAGAGCCGGTTTTAACGAGGGAGCGCAGTTCGATTTGGTAGGGGGGGGAGAAGAAAGCAGCGTTCCTAAGCTATTGCAGATACTCAACCCGATAAATTACGCGCCGGAATTGCGGAATACTTTTTTTCGTATCAATGCGATTGCAATTGCCAAGCAATTACTCGGAGAAGAAGCGTCGCCTTTTTTCGAACATGCTATTTTGAAACCGGCGCGTAGTGGTCGTCCGATGCCTTGGCATCAGGACGAAGCTTATCGTTTCGAGCCTGATTTCGAGTACAAGCAGTTGGGTATCTGGATGCCGCTGCAACCGGCCACACTGGAGAATGGGTGCATGCACTACATTCCCGGCAGTAATCATCGCGAAGTTTTACCGCATCGCTCGGCGAATAACGATCCAAAAATCCACGCGCTTGAATGTTGCGGAGATTTTAATCCAGCTGATGCCGTTGCCTGCCTTATACCGGCCGGCGGTTGCACGATTCACGATGGCCGCACGTTACATTATTCCGGTCAAAATCATTCTGATGCACCTCGATGGGCATATATTCTCGATTTTGATTTGCCGCCTGCTCGGCGTACGGAAAAGCGAGACTTCCCTTGGCATCACGAAAAGCAATCGGCTGATTTGATCAGAAAGCGCGAATGGTTGCGTAAAGGTGGTTTCATCGTTGAGTCCTGGCGCATGATTCGCAGAGGTGTGCCAATGAATCGAGGCCGGCTTGCTTATTTCATGCGCCGTCTTGGGCGTGCGCTTTCAAAGCGCTAATGCCGCCATATCTCATCATTTCGTTTGCTAATTTGGTTCGTTAAGTCGTCGCCGTGCCCCTTATACATTCCTCGCATTTTTGCAATCTAGCAGTGCTTCTTTTTCGCAAGTTTGCAATTGAGAATTGATCCTCTCAAAAAATCCCTTTCAAATACCTCTTTTTAATCATGGTCGTAAGAATTTTCATTTTATGTGCGGTTTTTGGCATTGACCTTGCAGAGTAACCGGTGGAGGAAATTCGTTTTCCTTGGATGGGGGCGCATTGAGAGATACGTTTTTTAAAACATATTGCGATAGAAGATAAATTTATGTCGAAAGAAAAGTATTGCGAGTTAATAGACCAGCTTTGCAAAAAGCTTGGTATCGAAGACTCGAAATCGATGTACAACGCCTGTAATGTGGAAGTGGGGAATATCCCTTTCACATTGTTGCACGGTGGCAACCTGGATCAGGACAGCTTGTACCTCTATTGCAATTTTGGCGAGCCGCCTTCTGAACGTAAAACAATGGTATTGCAGCGTTTGCTCGAAACCAATCTGTGCTTGTTTGGACACAACGCTCAGAATTTTGGGTTCAATGTTGAAACCGGCCGTGTACTGCAAATGAGCAGAATGTCAGTCTCACAAACGAAGGTGGAATCCCTGATGCAAGTACTCGGCGGCCTCGCGGCTTATGCGCAAATGTGGCGGCAAAGCGCTTTCCTCCCCATCTTGGAAATTGAACAGGCTTTTTCAACTATCCAGCACTCGCAATTTGCGGCTTAGCTATTAAGATGAATTCAGTCAATCACAGTGAGTCTGGCGCTAAACCGGGAACAGCGCATGACGCTAATCCTGAAACCCATTTAACGCTGATCAAATTGGTCGAGGATTATTATCAGTCGAGTGACTATAAGTTGATTGTGGCAGACAGCAAGCGTGATTTTTATGGCAAGGCATTGCTTCAGACTGGGGTGGGAGAGGGCAGAAAAGCTTACTTTAAACTCGATGGTAAGCAGAGAATACCAACCATCATTGTTTTAAACGGCCAACAATTGGCAAAATGGGAAATCGCGATGGGACGCAGGTATCGCGTGTATGTGCCGGGAGGCCAACAAGTGGCGACCTTGAGAGAAGAAGGTTAAAAAATAGTGGTTCTTCATCAATTTCACTGTGATTTTGTGCGCGATCTTGCAAGATCCAGTTT
>JAZKCF010000126.1:5296-21732 GCA_040388195.1 Pseudomonadota bacterium | reverse complement strand
CCTTGTCCATGTATTGGTGACGTAAGCCGCTGAAACACATAAAGAGCCAAAAAGATATTAGGCGCCCCCTTTTTTGATGCTATTTTAACGAGCAAAATACATCCCTTCAAAAGATGCACTTTAGCCTTCAGGAATATTGGGGACTTGTCGATTTCATTTTCATGTCTGTTGCCGATTCGGGCACAATGGTGCACATATTAAGGAGTTTGGGATTGGGTGCCAGATGAAGAATTTAAAAAGCGGAATGGCCGACCAAGCAAGCCTTCTACAGGTGAATGAAGGGGTATTCCCGTTCAGGGTAAAGGCCCACTTATACGTAATAGCGGTTGTCATTGTTTGTCGAAACAACGATTGTTCGGGCGGGAGATAAGGGACGTGAACAAGACCGTATCCGAACCCCATATCCAGACGATTTTGATTATCGATGATACGCCGACCAACTTAGCCCTGGTTGTAGATCATCTGGAAGACCATGGGTTGCGGGTAGTTATTGCCCGTAATGGTTCGGAAGGGATTAAACGCGCCCAATTCGTCCGGCCAGACCTGATTTTGCTTGATGTCATGATGCCCGACATGGATGGCTTTGAAACCTGCCGGAATTTAAAAGCGACGGCGGCGACGAAGGACATCCCGGTAATTTTCATGACCGCTTTGGAAGAAACGCGGGATAAAGTCACCGGCTTCGCAGTAGGCGGCATTGACTATCTCACTAAGCCTTTCCAAATAGCTGAAGCACTGGCGCGGATCAACACCCATTTAGCGTTGCATGCAATGAGGAAGCAACTTGGTGCTCAAAATGAGCAGTTGCAGCGGGAAATTGCTATCCGCGAACAGACGGAAACAGCGCTACAGCATGCTTACGACGATTTAGAGCGGCGAGTTACCGAGCGTACTGTTGAGTTAGCCGAGGCGAATATCCTTTTAAAGGCAGAGATTGCCGAACGGGGGCAAGCGCAGGAGGCCTTGCGAGAAAGAGATGCAAGGATTCGGCGCTTGGTAGAATCCAATATCATTGGTGTCTTTTTTTGGGACGTCGAAGGCAGGACTGCGGACGCCAACGACGCGTTTCTTGAAATCGTCGGCTACACCCGCGAGGATTTGCGTTCGGGGAAAATCGATTGGATTTCCATGACGCCGCCGGAATATCACGCTATCGACAGTAAAGCGGTTGAGGAGCTTTCGGTGAATGATAGTTGTGCTCCCTACGAAAAAGAATTCATCCGCAAAGATGGTAATTTGGTGCCGGTTTGGGTTGGCGCTGCATTCCTTGAGGGGTCGAAAAAAAATGCGGTTGGTTTCGTATTGGACCTCTCCGAGCGTAAGCGAGCGGAAGAACGTATTCGCCATATTGCACACCACGATGCGTTGACCGGTCTGCCCAACCGTCTGCTGTTTCAAGATCGCGTTAGCCAGGCTATTGCCCAGGCGCAGCGTAGCCATCATCGAGTCGGGATGTTATTTATCGACTTGGATCACTTCAAGGATATTAACGATTCCCTCGGTCATCAAATTGGTGATCGGCTATTGCGTGCTGCAGCAAGACGTTTGCAGCGTTGCTTGCGCGCGGGCGATAGTGTTGCGCGTCTAGGTGGGGATGAATTTGTTATCAGTGCGCCGACACTAGATGATGAGAACAGCGTGGCGCTTATCGCCGGGAAAGTGTTGGACGCATTACGCCGGCCATTTCTTATTGATCAGCACGAGCTGCACGTCGCCGCCAGTATCGGCATTAGTTTATATCCGACCGATGGCCGCGATCCGGAGGCGTTGATGCGCGCGGCCGATACGGCTATGTACTATGCCAAAGAACGAGGGCGTGACAATTTCCAGTTTTTCACCTCGCAACTGAACGAAGTGGCGCAGCGTAGGCTCACCGTCGCGAATCGGTTGCATCAAGCGTTGGAGCGCGGTGAATTTGTCTTGCATTACCAGCCTTGCGTGGATCTCGACAGCGGGCGCGTTTTTTCGGCGGAGGCTTTGATTCGCTGGGATCAACCGCAAATGGGACCTGTATCCCCCGGAGAGTTTATAAAAATTGCCGAGGAGACGGGGCTGATCGTTCCACTAGGTGAATGGGTTCTGCGCGCGGCTTGTGAGCAGCTGAAACAGTGGCGTCAAGCCGGCTATTCAACTTTGCGTATTGCCATCAATCTGTCACCGCATCAATTCCGTCGTCCTGGTTTTGCGGATCTTGCCGCACGCGTCCTAGAAGAATCTGGCGTGCCGCCAGCTGCATTGGAAATGGAAATCACCGAAGGCGTTTTGATGTTGCAAAACCCCGAAAACCAAGCCATTTTGCAGCAGCTCGCCGACTTAGGCATTCATCTCGCTGTGGACGATTTCGGCACCGGTTATTCTAGCCTCGCTTACTTGCAGCGATTCCCGATTCATTCGCTGAAAATTGATCAGTCGTTTGTAAACGGTATTGAAGTCGATGCGAACGATACGGCTATTGTGAGTGCGATTATCGCGATGGCGCAAAGCTTGCGTTTAAGAGTCGTCGCCGAAGGTGTGGAGACGGCAGAGCAAGTGACATTCCTCAAAGTTCGTGGCTGTGATGCCGTGCAAGGGTTTTACTTTAGCAAGGCATTGCCACCTGAGATTTTTATTCAAATGTTCGATAGACCCGGATCTTGGTTATTGGATCAGGAAGACTCGCTGCCGGTTAACGGCTTATAACTGTTAGTTTTGCTTCGCTCTAATCATTCCAAGAAGGCAGAACGTTTCTAATTCTCTCCGTCAATTCTCCTGTGCCGAGGAACTTCGTCATGGCGACGATATCCGGAGCAAAATAACGATCTTGATCATAGAACGGCACACGTTTGCGAACGGCGTCATGCACTTGCCTGAGCGCGGGTGAGGTTGTTAGCGGCGCATGAAAATCTATGCCTTGTGCCGCTGCGAGCAACTCAATCGCAATAATGCCGCGCGTATTCATGGTCATTTCTAGTAAACGCCGCGCCGCGAAGGTGGCCATGCTTACGTGATCTTCCTGATTCGCCGAGGTAGGTAGGCTGTCGACGCTGGCGGGATGGGCTAACGATTTATTCTCCGAAGCCAATGCCGCTGCCGTTACATGGGCCATCATAAAACCGGAGTTGAGACCGGCATCTCGCACCAGGAACGGCGGTAAACCGGATAGAACGGAATCAATCAACAAAGCGATACGCCGCTCCGACAGGGCGCCGATCTCGGCAATTGCCAGAGCAAGCGTGTCAGCCGCTAAGGCGACAGGTTCTGCATGGAAATTGCCACCTGAAAGAACTTCATCTCCGAAAACGAGTGGGTTATCGGTAACGGCGTTAGCTTCTCGTTTGAGGGTGGCCGCCACATTGCGGATCAGATCAAGGCACGCCCCCATTACTTGCGGCTGGCACCGCAGACTGTAAGGATCTTGTACGCGGTCGTCATTGACCAAATGGGAGCGGCGGATTTCGCTGTCGGCAAGCAACGCCCGGTATTCTGTTGCGACATCAATTTGTCCTGGCTGACCGCGCACTTCTTGGATGCGGGGATCGAAAGGCACGTCGCTGCCTTTGGCTGCATCGACCGAAAGTGCCCCGGTTATAACCGCCGCAGCAAATGCATCTTCTGTTTCAAACAGCGCGCGCAATGCAAGTGCCGTGGAAACCTGTGTGCCGTTAAGGAGCGCCAATCCTTCCTTGGCGGCTAGTTCAACCGGTACCAAGCCTGCACGCAGTAGCCCTTCACTAGCGGCAATGATTTTGCCATTTACGGTGACTTCGCCTTCTCCCATTAACGCTAATGTCATGTGAGCAAGTGGCGCAAGATCTCCAGAGGCACCGACAGATCCTTTTGACGGAATACAAGGTAAAACATCCGCATCTATTAGCGCTACGATTGCATTGATGACTGCTGGTCGAACACCGGAAAATCCGCGCGCAAGGCTGGCTGCTTTAAGGGCAAGTATGAGACGTATTGTTGGTCTATCAAGGAGAGGGCCTACCCCAACGGCATGCGAGCGGACCAGATTCGCTTGGAGTTGCGCCAGCTTGTCGTTGGGAATGTGAGTTTTGGCTAGCTTGCCGAAGCCTGTATTGATGCCGTAAGCTGGGGCACCGTTGGCCACCGAGCGTTGCACCGCTTCATTGGCGGCGCGAATGACCGGCAGACTTGTCGGATCGATTGCTAGCCGAACATTGCTACCGGCAATTTCACGCAGCTGACCAAGAGTGAGTGCTCCCGGTTTGATAATGAATGTTTGTTTTCTCGTATAAGTTTTCATTTTCCGCGCCCTCGTCCTGTGTCGTACAGCTTGTTACATTTGCAGCAGCCTGTAAATGAAAAGTGCGCCAAGTTGTTCCATACTGGAAAGGGATCGCACAGCGCTTGGAGGTAGGTATGTTTAAGCATATTTTGATTCCAACCGATGGAACGGATTTTTCCAAGACGGCGATCAATGCCGGCATTCAATTTGCAAAAGAAATCGGTGCGAAAGTTACTGGATTTTATTGTGCTCAGGAATATCGTATTCCTCCTTTCGGCGAATATATGCCGCCGGATCTAATGTCTCCTGAAGAGTTTCGTGCAAATGAAGAGTTGCGCGCTAAGAAAATTTTGGCTGTCGTGAATGACGTAGCCAAGACCGCTGGCGTTCCATGCGACACGCTATCCAAAGTCGATTTTTCGCCTTGGGCGGCAATCGTTAAGGCGGCGGAGAGTAAAGGGTGCGATTTAATTTTCATGGCATCACACGGCAGGAGAGGTATTGCCTCCATCCTACTCGGTAGTGAGACTAACCGCGTGTTGACGCATACTAAAATTCCAGTGCTTGTCTACCGGGCGCCATAACGTCGAACAAATCGCTAATGAGTCACAAGCCGTACAATAAAGAGAAGCAAGAAAACAAAAATCACCGCCCCAATAAGGCCGCCAATAATAGCTTGTACCGGCGTAATGGTGGCTGCGTCTTCTTGCCAGTTCTTTTGTTTACGCACCCCAAAAAAACTCCAAAACACAGCGAGCGCAATTTGCAGCGGCCCGGCTTTTTTTGCGGGGGCTTGTTTCGATTCTTCCGATTGTTGCGAACTCATTTAATTCTCCGTTGCTACGTCACTTAAGTGGTGAGCCATCATACTTAAAGTAGTATGCTTCCGCTTACGTAATAAATTCGATATAGAAAATATCTTCGTTCTTTAAGCTGCTTGACATCGTTATAAGCTTCACGCTCCAATGGCGATGTGGATGGTTTCAGCGGTCGATTTTATACATGGCAATAATTGTCCTCGCCCCCTAATCTAAAGCGTTTCATTCTTATCGCCCAAATGCTGAAGCACGTCAGAACATAGTTACAACTTAGTGCTTTCCGTGCTGCTGTATGCCAAAAAGTGTGGTTAATTTCCACGCGTGTGCAGCAGTGTAAACGGATATTTTTATACTGATCTTTCAATTGAATGCCACCTTAATAGCAGCCAGTTGCGGTGAAACCGTCTAAATACAATATTCTCATTGCAAGCGGATTTACTGCTGCTTGCCTGATCCTTGGCGCAGTGGCTGTTGTCTCGCTGCACACTATTCGCGACTTCATTGACGGCTCCCGCCGGATAACACATACCCATAAGGTATTGGCTAATCTCGACGAACTCCTTTCTTTAATTAAAGACGCTGAAAGCGGTCAGCGTGGATTTTTAATTAGCGGTGATTTGCAATATCTGAGCCCTTATCGAGTCGCTGGCGCGGGAATTCCAGCTCGATTAGTTGAGATTAAATTGCTAACGAAAGACAATCCCACGCAGCTAGCAGCATTGGCTAATCTTGATCCGTTGATCCAAAAACGATTGACGATTCTTGATGAGGGTGTGCGACTTAAGCAGGGCAATGCCAGTTTGACTCAGATACTTGAAGCGCTTGCTCGTGGTAATTCCATGATGCAGCAAATTCAAGAGCGCGCTGCTCAAATACGAATCGAAGAAAATCGGTTGCTGCAAACGCGTTCGGCACAATTTGAATACGATGCCGTGCTGACAAAAGAAGTAATTATTATCGCTAATTTAGCGGCGTTATCGATTCTTAGTCTTGCTGCCTGGGCGCTATTTGGTGAGATTGGCAAGCGGACGAAAGCTGAGAAAAAATTTCGAGCGATATTAGAGTTTGCGCCTGATGCCATCGTGATGGTTGATCAAACCGGAACCATCGTGCTGGTGAATGCTCAGGCTGAAAAGCTATTCGGTTATACGCGGGATGAGCTATATCAACGACCTATTGAAATGTTGATGGCGGAGCGTTATCGCAATAGGCATATCGAACATCGCTCGACGTATTCCGCTAATCCTCATCTTCGGGAAATGGGGATGGGTTTGGAATTATTCGGCCGGCGCAAAGATGGCGAGGAGTTTCCCGTAGAAGTGAGTTTGGGTTCCTTTGGTTCGGAGAACGGGCAGCTAATTTCAAGCGCTATCCGAGATATTACCGACCGCAAGCGATCGGCACAGGCGCTTTATCAATCGAATATTTTTCTAAATTCTCTAATCGATAATATACCTAACATGATTTTTGTGAAGGATGCCGAAGCGCTGCGGTTCGTCCGGTTTAATAAGGCAGGGGAAAGATTACTCGGTTACTCAAGAGAAGAATTAATTGGTAAGAACGACTACGATTTTTTCCCAATGGAAGAGGCGGATTTCTTCACTGCGAAGGACAAAGCGGTACTAGTCGCAGGGACACTTGTCGATATTCCAGAAGAGTCAATTCACACCAAACATCAAGGCGTAAGAATTTTGCACACAATGAAAATTCCGATCATCGATGAACATGGCGTACCCCAATATCTCTTGGGAATTTCCGAAGATATAACCGATCGTAAGGAGGCTGAGCGAGAAATCGTCCGTTTGAATAAAAATCTTTCGGAGCATGCAGCTCAGCTAGAGGTTAGCAATCGCGAATTGGAGAGTTTTAGTTACTCTGTTTCTCATGATTTACGTGCACCTTTGCGGGCTATTGATGGTTTCGCACGGATGTTGCAAGACGACTATTCGAAGCAGATGGACGACCAGGGGCGCCGCTGGCTTACAGTCATTCGTGACAATAGCGGTAAGATGAATCAATTGATTGATGATTTACTGGCTTTTGCACATCTTGGTCGCAAATCGATAGAACCCATTGAATTCGATATGACGCTTCTTGTTCATGAGGTGGTGGCGGAGCTTGGACAAGTAAACAAGTTACAAGCAGACATACGTATTTCTCCGCTGGGTAACGTATGGGGAGATCGAGCGCTTATTAAACAAGTTTGGGCTAACCTGATCAGCAATGCGGTGAAATATAGCGCGGGCCGGCCGCATCCATTAGTTGAAATACAGCGAACCGAAAATAAAGATGAAGTGATTTTTCAGGTAAGAGATAACGGAATTGGTTTTGAAATGCAGTACTACGATAAGCTTTTTGGCGTGTTTGAACGGCTGCATAGCGCTCAGGATTTTGCTGGGACAGGCGTCGGGCTCGCTATTGTGCAACGCATTGTTGTTCGGCATGGCGGACGGGTGTGGGCGGAAAGCAGGGTAGACGAGGGGGCAATTTTCTATTTTACTTTGCGCACAGGAGTCGTAGATGTCCCGCATGCAACAGCCGGAGATATTGCTTGTTGAAGATAGCCAGACCGATGCAGAACTAGTTTTACGAGCCCTCGCCTTAAAGCATCTTGATAATCGGGTCGTTTGGGTTAAAGACGGCGCCGAGGCACTCGATTATTTATTTTGCCAAGGGGCTTATTCAGAACGGCCTCAGATTAATCCTTGTTTTATGCTTTTGGATTTAAAAATGCCTAAGATGAATGGGACCGATGTGCTGCGTCGGCTAAAAAGCGACGAGCAGATGAAAATCATTCCTGTGGTGATGCTGACGTCTAGCGCTGAGGAAAAAGATATGGTGCAAAGTTATCAATTGGGTGCGAATAGCTATATCGTGAAGCCCGTCGCTTTCGACAAGTTCATGAGTGTGATACCGGACGCAGTTTGCTATTGGGGGACCGTTAATCAATTACCGCATTCTGCGTGAGCGCATGCGTTTCCATCATTACGTGCCTGGCGAAGGCGCTACGCTTGCGCTATCATTGCGCCCTGTCTATACCGACGGGGAAGCATGAAAACCGAAACCAAGGTCGGTTTTGGTCATTGTTCGCCGGTAAAGACCGTAAGTTTGTCTATATAAGTTTTCGTATCACCGGGCGCCCGTAGCTCATTTGGATAGAGCATCGGCCTTCTAAGCCGAGGGTAACAGGTTCGAGTCCTGTCGGGCGCGCCAACTTTTTTAAAGAAATTTCAATTCTGGACGAAATTTTTAAGGATTCAAATTGACCTTGTCAAAGGTCACGCGTAGAATCCGTCGCTTCGGTTCGGGGTGTAGCGTAGCCTGGTAGCGCGCCTGCTTTGGGAGCAGGATGTCGGGAGTTCAAATCTCTCCACCCCGACCATTTCCCAGTTTCAATCAGTATTTAGCTTGCCTTAAACAAGCTGCAGTTCGACGCTCTAGTTGCAGAGCTTGTATTCTTCAGCCTTTTCAGTATTTCGTTATCAATTCTTGGCTTCCCGCTGCTGCTTTACTGTGCTGTCATTTTTTCATCAGCGCACACTGGCCGTCATAGTCCGCTACACCTAATTTCTCAGAAATAAATCGTATCTTTTCCTGTCTTGTCTGCCGTTGTTACTCGTCGTTACCGTAGTGTCAGTTATCTAGCGTCCCCGCCATTGCAGGGCGCATTTTCCCTTACATATGCGTGGGCTATTTGCATGCTTGCAGCCTGCTTCTCAAAGTCCTTGCTCGACCGTAGTCAGTTTGAAAAATCTATCAATTTCTTCCTGAAAAATTAGGTGTGGTGGGTCGGTGGTCAGTCACGTTGATTTTTATAGTTACAATTTTTAATGACAATGGAAAAGTTGTGCCTAAAGGATGGCGGTCTCTTAAAATCCAGCATGATTGACCACTAGCGCAACTCGTATTTACTTACGGACATAAGAGCGCTGAGTGATGTATTCAGTGGCTGTTGAATTGCGTATGGATTTCACACACACTTGCAGCGCTCGCGGATTCGTATGAAGGCGCTATAGATGGCGCTTTAAAGGCATGTCGATATGTCACGGAGAAAGAACTATGGAAGTAGGGCTTGTTCTGTTATTCGGGATGACGTTGTTGGTTGCTTATTCGAATGGCGCTAACGATAATTTCAAAGGTGTCGCCACATTATTCGGAAGCAAAGTAACAACCTATAAAGCGGCGATCGCAATCGCTACCGTGGCAACCTTTGCGGGAAGCGTGTGTTCAGTGTTTCTGGCGGACTCATTGGTCAAGGCTTTCTCGGGGAAAGGACTGGTGCCGGACGCGATAGCCGCTTCTCCAATTTTTCTGATCGCTGTCGCAGCGGGGGCCGCTCTCACTGTTATCCTCGCAACCATTAAAGGGTTACCGGTATCGACTACCCACGGTCTGACCGGCGCGCTGGTGGGTGCAGGTTTTGTCGCCGCGGGCGGCGATCTCAATTTATCCCAGCTCGGGGCAACGTTTGTTATGCCTTTGCTGTTTGGACCGATTATTTCCATCGGCCTTGCTGCTCCACTTTATCTCACCCTGCATGGCGCCTCGCAACGATTAGGAATCACGCGGGAAACTTGCGTATGTGTCGAATCCGCACAATTTGTTCCGGTGCGGTTGCTGCAATCTAATCCATCGTCGCAGCACTACTCGATGCCTTTGCTGGAGCCCTTTCGCAACAACGTTATCATTGGTTCGATGAAAGATTGCGTCGACAAGTACCGTGGCGAATTCTTCGGGTTTTCCATGCAAAGAATCGTCGATCTCGTCCACTATTTCAGTGCTACTGCAGTCAGTTTCGCTCGCGGCCTTAACGACACACCGAAAATCGTTGCCTTGTTAGTCGTTGTGCGGGCATTCGATATTCGTTTCGGCATGGTCACAATTGCAGCGGCGATGGCTATAGGTGGGTTGCTCAACGCGAGAAAGGTAGCCCTTACCATGAGCCAGAAAATCTCGAAGATGACGGATGGACAGGCACTCACCGCTAACCTCGTAACTGCTTTCCTAACCATCTTTGCGAGCAAGTTGGGCTTGCCAGTGTCGACCACCCATGTTTCGGTTGGTGCTATTGCGGGTATGGGATTGGTTAACGGAACGGCGGACAAGCGAGTCCTCGGCACAATTTTGCTGTCATGGTTATTCACGTTACCGATGGCGGCGTTGATTAGTGGAATTGCTTATATCGTCATTCGTGCGACGGCTTAGGCCAATGAATCGCGAAGAATCGGGATTGGCTCCTTGCCCGCATTCGAACGTTGCTGGAGTGCGACTTCTTTCGGCGGGAGCAGTTCTTATTTCTCTTGCATTGCACGCAGTCACAAAAGGATTTGCGTTGCTCCCAGAAATGCTATGGGCGTGTCATGTCGCTTCTTTTCTTATCGCCATCGGGATTTTGTTTCAGGCACCTAAGATCATCGCCACAGGATTTCTTTTCCATGTCGGGCTTGGTCTTCCGGGCTATTTCATGGATGTAATTGCGACCGGCACTACCACGCCTACCTCAATTCTTGTTCACTTTGTGCCGCCGATTGCCGGTGGCATTGAGCTATGGCGAAGCGGATTTCCTAAAGGGACAGTTTTTCCCTGTGTAATGCTTTACCCGATTCTGGTAGTAATTAGTTATTGGGCGACTGACGCTACGCTAAATATCAACCTAGCTCACGCGCCGTGGGCGCCGGTTGCGTCGGTTTTTCCGCAGCCGTGGATCTCGTGGGGTTTCAATACCGTTGTTTCTTTTTTCAGTTTAATGGTCGTTGAGCGGATTTTAAGGCGCATGTTCCCAGAGGCGACGGTTTCTAGATCGATACAAACTCGGAGAGAGAGGACTCATGTCTGACGCACTGTTACGAACCACGACGAGTTTATGCGGGCACTGTAAGCGCAGTCTTCCTGCGGAGATTTGGCGGAGCAAAGGCGCAGTCGTCATGCGAAAAAATTGCCCCGATCATGGCTCTGCGGAAGTGCTTATTTCTCCTGATGCAGACTGGTACGATGCTGTAATGGCGGAACAACCGGTGCTTCAGCGTCCGGCCGTTCTGAAGCCGGTGTCTCAGGGTTGCCCCTTTGATTGCGGACCCTGCACACAACATGAACAGAACGTACAGTTGCCGATCGTGCCGATTACCTCGGCCTGCAATCTCGATTGCCCAATTTGTTATACGCACAATAAGAACGCTGGCGCTTGGCATATGACGGAAGATGATCTTTCCGCAATTCTCGAACATTTAAGAAAAGCAGCGCCCGAAAAACGAATTATCAATATTACCGGCGGCGAACCAACACAGCATCCGGCCTTTGAGCGTCTCATCGAACTTTGTCGTAAAGAAGGGATTCATCGCATCACGATTTCCACGCATGGCATGCGCTTTCTGAAGGATGAATGGCTTTTAGCGCGACTGAAGGAACTCGATGCACGCATTGTTCTATCTTTTGATTCATTCAAACCGAAGACCAATCGAGAAATGTTGGGTGGAAATTTTCTTGCGGCGAAAATGAAGGTTCTCGATTTGCTTGAAAAGCATGACGTCGATACAACTCTGCTGCCTGTTCTTGCTCGCGGTGTTAACGATGACGAAGTCGCCAAATTTATCGAACTTGCACTGTCGAAGGATTTTATCCGCAGCGTTGAACTGCATACCATGACATTCACGGGGCAGAGCGGTGCGTCTTTCAATCGCCAAGGGCGCTATACGACGTACGACGTTTTGCAGGATATCGAAATAACCTCCAACGGCACGCTCCGCATATCGGATTTTGTTCCATCTCCTGCAGCGCATCCGCTTTGTTACCTCATTACCTACTTGCTTCGGCTGGAGGACGGCCGATGGCTACCATTTACGCGATTCATGGACAAGCAGGATCTCCGTGCCATGCTCGGTGGTTCGTTATATATGGAGCCGAGCGCTGAAATGGAACGCTATCTCGGCGATATTATTAATCGCTTATGGATTGGCGAACTTGAGTGCGAAGAATCGGCCGCAGTGCTTTCCGCGTTGAAGCGACTCACGCAGGAAATTTTTTCGCCACATGTCTCGGAAGCCGATCGCCTTCGCATTGCCGAGCGATACACCAAGGCTGTGTATGTTCATTCTCATATGGATGAAGAGACATTTGATACCGATAGAATTCGGCAATGTCCTGTTGGCATACGGGAGCCGGATGGAACGAATATTCCGTCTTGCGCATATAACGTGCTTTATCGGGAGCGTGATACGCGTTTTATGAAAAGCCCGCTATCTCCAGTTGCTGTGCTGGGAAAAGGGCGGCTCGATATCGCTACGAATGTGCGTCCCAGCGAAATAAAAATAAACTTATTCCAAATAAAATAATCCCCCACGCAAGCATGCTCACCGCTTGTGGCCATATCGCCGTTAGGCTTGCGCTATAGAAAAGTGCTTCACGCACCGCGTCCACCATCATAGTCGACGGCAATACCGCTCCCAATTTTTGCAATGGTAGAGGCAGTGCATCTATCGTAAAAAACATCCCGGATAGAAGTGCAATGGGTAAAGGAATGGCGCTGATAATATCGCCCATTAACGACTCGTTTCGAATAAGACAAGCGAGCAAAAAACCGATGCTTGAGAAAGCGAACATACCGAGAACGCTCAGTAGGGCGATTGTAAGGAGTGCTTCTGGAGCGACGGGTAAGCTGAAACCGATAACGGCCACAGCGATGAGAAGTGCGACTTGCAGCGTGACAAGTACACTTCGGCCAAGGATCTGCGCCAGCACGAACGTCAGAGGAGAAAGCGGTGTTGTTTTGAGTTTTTTGAGGAAAAGATTTTCTCGATATTGCACCATGGTGTAACCCATCGCGTACAAGCCGGCGAATAATACCGAGAACGTTAACAGCCCGGGAAACAGAAAATACACGTATCCCCAATGCGGTGTTTCGACAACAGTCGTCGATGCGTTTTCGCCGAGAATATTTTGTAGTCCGAGCGCCAATAAATGATCGTTGGGACCAACCAATATATTCCATTTTCCCGCGTCATCTTTAATAACAGCTGCATTGATTGAACGAACGCGTAATCGATCGAGCATGATTGTTCTGGAAGCCATCACTTGCTTTACGCGAAGTTCAGGAAATGCTTTGAGTTTATCGATTAGCGCGGATGAACCGGATGCATCTACGACATCGATTGCTTTGAGTTCAAACGGATGGCCGTTGGGAAATACCAATGCAAAGAGAAGCAGAAATAAAATCGGCAGCGCCAAGAAAAATGTTGTCGATGCAGGATTGCGCAGCACATCGGTGACGCGTTGTTTGGCAAGAGCAAAGAGTGGACTCAAATGGTGTCCCCTGTGCCGTTACGACTGAAGAGGTCTATCACGATCGCCACATACAACCAACGTAACCGTTAACTGAGCGGTGTTATATTCATATTGATAACTTAGCCGCACAATGCTCTCCTATTAATTCGGGAGATTGGTAATGCTTAAAAAAGAACTTGCTATAGCGCAAGCAAAATTGGTAGACGAATGGCGTGATCGTTTAGCGCGTCAACAATCCAGTGGCCAAAGCATTGCGGGATTCTGTCGAAAGGAAGGCATTACCGAAGGTCAGTTTTATGGATGGCGATCTCGTCTTGGAAAGAAGAAAGCGAAAGCATCACCGATATTACCCATAGCGAAAGAGGCATCGCCATTTATTGATATTGGTAGTGTCAACACTGCCGGTATAGATCAATCAACATCTCCAACGATTTCTCATCATAGAAATACGGATAGCCATCAATCTCTGGAAGTTCGTATTGACTTAGGTTTTGGTATGGTGCTTCGAATACTGAGGCATTGATGTTTTTTCCGGAAGGACAAATCCGTATATTTCTCTATGGTCAACCGGTCAATATGCGATTATCATTTGATGGTTTATATGCATTAACTAAAAATGGATTACAGCAAGATCCATTGTCGGGTCATCTGTTTGCGTTTATCAATCGTCGCGGCAACCAAATTAAAATCTTATATTTTGATCGAACCGGTTTATGTGTTTGGTCAAAACGTCTTGAACAGGGACGGCTGATTCAGAATTGGCAAAACGCTGCCAGTCGAGAAATGGATTTTACGGCCTTAAAGTTATTACTGGAAGGCATTGAGCCAAAGCGTTTTCATAAACGTTATTAGAGGCCATCCGGTCTTATCGAGAGCGCAAATATCACTTCATGATGCATGAGGAATTTAGTATAATTCTTACATGCAAATCTCCGCTTCCATTGATCAGTCTTCACTTCAACCTGCCAGTGCAATGGCCTTGCTGGATATTGCTGTAGTACTGGATCAGTATAAAGAACTTCAAATGCGTTGTGGCACATTAGAAGATGAAGTTATTCGGCTACGTCATCAAGTTGCCTGGTTTCAACGTCAGATCTTTGGACAAAAGAGCGAACGCCGTATCATTGAGAATAACAGTTTTCAGGGCACACTGGGTTATGCATTAGACGATCTATCTCCGAAGGATCTCCCCAGTAAAAAACATCGGGTCCAAAGCCACGACCGCCAATCCAAACCGCGCCAGTGTGAGGATGAAGCGACTGACGCCAGCTTATTCTTCGATGAATCTAAAGTCCCCATTGAAACAATTATTCTATCCAATCCTGACACAGCAGATTTAGCACCTGAAGAATATGAAATCATCGGCGAGAAAGTCAGTTATCGTTTAGCCCAACGTCCTGGTAGTTATGTTGTTCTGAAATATATTCGTCCTGTCATTAAGAAACGGGATACACAAATCATTTCCTGCCCACCCGCACCGGTGAGCGTCATCGACGGTAGTCGTGCTGATGTGAGTTTAATTGCTGGATTGCTAGTGGATAAGTTTGCTTATCATTTGCCCTTGTATCGCCAACATCAACGATTACTTGACGCAGGATTTAAAGTCAGCCGCCCCTGGTTAACGCAGCTCTGTAATTATGGATGTTCGCTGCTCGAAGCGATTTACCTTGCGCAATTTAACTCAGTCCGGGCATCTAGAGTGAAAGCGATGGACGAGACACCGATCCAGGCAGGACAAGCTGGGCCAGGTCAATTACAGAAAGCGTATTTCTGGCCTGTCTACGGTGAACGGGATGAAGTCTGCTTCCCATTCTTTACCAACCGCAACTATGAATGTGTTGAAGAAGCCCTGGGGCTATCCAGTGTTGAAGGTGGTGTATTGCTGTCTGATGGTTATGGCGCTTATGACCGTTATGCCGATAAGACTGGCATTATTCGTGCGCAATGCTGGAGCCACGCAAGAAGAAAGTTTTTTAAAGCACAAGATGTCGAGTCCGAAGGGGCGAATCAAGCATTGGATATCATTGGTGCCATTTATCAAGTCGAATCTCGTATTCGTGAACAGCGGCTGACCGGAATTGCGAAACGCGATTACCGACAGCAATATGCCAGCCCCCTCGTTGAACAATTCTTTACCTGGATCGAGGAATGCTTTGCGCATCATGGATTGTTACCGAGCAATCCCTTTATCAAAGCATTAGCTTATGCCCTGAAACGACAAGACGCTTTAAAGGTTTATTTAAATGATCCCGATGTTCCCATTGATACGAATCATCTGGAACGAGCATTACGACCGATCCCCATGGGACGAAAGAACTGGCTCTTTGCCTGGACTGAACTAGGCGCTAAACATATCGGGATTATTCAAAGTTTGATCACAACTTGTCGATTACATCATGTCGATCCGTATACCTATCTTGTCGATGTATTGCAGCGGATTAGCTCGCATCCACAACGCCTGATCGAGCAATTGACACCTCGTTTATGGAAGCAACATTTTGCGGATAATCCATTGCGTTCAGACTTGGATAGGTTCTAACGCTCTCAAGAAACCGCTTACAATCGAGGGCTATCCGCGAGGACGGCTTCTCCCTTCACTCCGCACATTATCGAGCATTCGCTTCAATTCGTTGTGATTATCGATGGCTATTTGCGCTATATGATCAAACGACGTTCCACAATCCATCAACGCAATGACCTTCTGAGGACGCTCCAATAAAGCACGCATGGAATTATCGCGATAGGCCCCGCAACCTATCTCGGCAATCGCGCTAAATGACACACCTCTCGACATATAAGAACGAACCGAATCAGGATGCTCTAAAACCAACTTTAGCGACTCGCCGTTGCCCTGCCCCAAATGCGCCAACTCCTCGACCGATACTGGAAAAATGCCTTGCGCTTCATTCCCAGACCTTAGACGCTGAAAACCCGTCGTATGGTCGAGCACAAACCCTAGGGCATTGGGATCGCCGGCGGCTATTTTCGCTATATCATCAAACGACGTTCCACTATCCATCAACGCAATGACCCCCTGAGGACGCTCCAATAAAGCACGCAACGCAATGACCTTCTGAGGACGCTCCAATAAAGCACGCATGGAATTATCGCGA
>JAZKCF010000126.1:0-5196 GCA_040388195.1 Pseudomonadota bacterium | reverse complement strand
CCAGACCTTAGACGCTGAAAACCCGTCGTATGGTCGAGCACAAACCCTAGGGCATCGGGATCGCTGGCGGCTATTTTCGCTATATCATCAAACGACGTTCCACTCTCCATCAACGCAAAGACCTTCTGAGGACGCTCCAATAAAGCACGCATGGAAATATCGCCATAGTCCCTGCAACCTATCTCGGCAATCGCGCTAAATGGCACACCTCTCGACATATAAGAATGAACCAAATCAGGACGCTCTAAAACCACCTCTAGTGACTCAATGTTGCCCTGCCCCAAATACGCCAACTCCTCGACCGATACTGGAGAAATGCCTTGTGCTTCATTCCCAGACCTTAGACGATTAAATCCATCAGGATTTTCCGAAAAAATCTCCTGAATGAGGGGAGGAATAAACAGTGCGCTTCTTGAATCAACGCTGCTTTGTTGAGTGGTAATGGTTATGTCTTCATCAATAACCGTAGGAACGACTCCTTGACTTCGTAAATTTTCGATGCGGTTGTTTATCTCTTTAATAATGTATTCAGTTACATCTGCCTTCGTAACTGGTAGGGCGGTGTCATCATTGCTTGCGGTTAAACCAAGCAATCCTAGCGGTTCTCTCTGAAGGTTGGCCTCAATGTGCTCGGCTCCATAGGGATACGATAGCGCCATTCCGGGTTCCTGCCCAATGTACGGATAGCTAACGCTTCTGTTCTGCGGGTTGGGGTGCGCTAAAATCTCTCTGATTTGCTCTACCTCTCCCAAAACGTCCCACTGTTGCAGCTTATTTTTTTCCGATAAAGACATCGAGTTTGGTGACGACATCAACTCAAGCACTTTATAAGCATGGCTCTTGTTATTGAACTCGGAGACGTCTCCGAGCAAATAATTAAGCGTTCCTTCCAGAATGTTTTTTTGAGTTTCGTTAAGTGCCATTGTCTATCCTCCTTCAGTTGTAAGAGCCCCAAAAAACCGACACCGCCGCTTGTTATGCACTTTTTTAAAATCGCCCCACAACATTTGAATAGCGGCAAGGGCGGCCATGCCCGCGGTTTCAGTACGCAATATTCTCGGGCCGAGACGAATCGGCGTATATCCCGAATCGAGCGTCAATTTCAATTCCTCATCGGCGAAGCCACCTTCGGGCCCCACCAGCAATGTCACCCGATCCGGCGGATCCGTTAAGTCGGCCAGCGCTTTCGCCGCATTGGGCGCAAGTACGAAACGAGCACCGGTTGTTTCTCGCGTTACCCATTCGCCGATTTCTTCGACATCGGATAGAGTCGGAATTCGATTGCGGCCACATTGCTCGCAGGCTGCGATCGCCACCTGTCGCCAATGCGATAACCGTCGCTCGGCCCGCTCTTCGGTTAGACGCACCACGCTTTTACGGGTCGACAAAGGCTGAAAATCCGTCACGCCCAATTCAACGGCCTTTTGCAAAATGGTATCCATTTTGTCGCCGTAGAGGAAAGTAAATCTGACAAACATTGTGCGGGTAAATGTGTCAATTCGCTGATCTGGCGATTCGCAAATTCAAGATTGTGTTGTTAACTCATCGTGTTGGTAAGCGTTAGGTCAATGGCGTCCTTGACTTAACGCTTACCAACCAACCTTCATCCGTGGCGACATAGGTCATATGGCTGGCCCATACTTCATTCGGCGCGCTTGCCGTAAACTGACGATTGAGTAATTTAGGCGATACCGGCAAGTTGTTGTTGGAGGGGGGGCGTGGTCGCTTTGTACTTGCGTTTCGCGCGCGCCTTGATAGCGTGCTTGCCGCTTCGTAAGCCGGCGAATGCGTTCCTTGTCAGCGCCAATACCGCGCCTCCGCAATTCTTTCCATATCCGAGGCTAGCCATATTCGCGTTTGCTTTTCGCATGCACCGCCTTGATGTGGACCAGCACGCATCGTTACCGATACGCTTGCGCTGATGGGGCTATTACGCCGAGCCAGGTATTCATGGTAGCAGCTTGAGCTCACGTCCAGCACTTTGCAAACCGTACCGCTTCCATTTTGAATTCCAGCGTGTAGCGTGCTCTCTTAATCTTTGACATGCCGCTCTCCCTTTCTGAACGATTTTAAACGATCAGCTAAAGGATACGGTTTTTGAGGGTAAGGCCAGAAGACCGACATGCTGGCTGTTCGGATACTTAACAAGATCCGTATGATCTCGATGCTTCTCAACCGATGGCATTCTTTCTTTCGCTTTATTTTCTTGTCCTACTGGACGATCGCCTTACCTGAGGAGAGTTTACCGCCGCTTGGTGATTGGCTACATTGATCACAGGGCGGTCCTTCAGTTCGCCGCTGTTGTACTTGTTAATCTGCATGTGATTTTCAATCGATTGCTTGTCGATTCCCATAATGATTTGCTGCTCCTTGTTGTTTGCTCTTTGAAGAACAGCGTACACGACACCCCCGCGCTCGCATAAATAGTCCGCTCGAAAATTCGGGCGCGAAGAGCTTTGAGGATTCCAGGGCTCCACCACCAAGGAACTTCCTGGAAATTTTGCTTTTTTGATTTCGTCTTGTAAAAACTTTTTCAAAATTTCTTCCAATCGCGCTACTTCTGGCCGAATTACCTGGAGTTCAGAGTCAAGCACTACTTTTTCGGCGGACATTTCCTTGTTCAAGCTTATGCATTTTTCATACTTTTCAGAAAGCGGATCTGTTCGAAGAAAGCCGAGAAATTTGTTTGATGGGGCCTCCTGCTTTTTTTGTTTCAACTTTATGTCGATCTGCATTTCGCTCTGACCAATGAATTTTTCCAGCGCTGATAAGGTTCTTTCTATGTCCTTGGCTAATTTCGGAAGCAAATCGGTGAGCGTCTGAAGACTTTCCTGCAATATCCGACTCTCATTTTTGGCGTGTTTTAAATCGGTAAGCATCAGTCGATGCCTTAACTCATGCACATGGACGTTTTTCAGTGCTTCCTCAAGTCGGCTCTGTTGCGATTTGGCGAATTTTATTTCATTGGGAAGACTCTCATATTCTCGAAAAAGCGCTCCTCGCTTATTGCCGATCTGCTGGAGAATTTGAAACCTCTTTTCCATTGAATCGATATCGCCGGCGGGTTGTTGTAGCGATTTATTCTCTTCCGCGTCAAATTCCGCCCAGAGCACCAGCTGTTTTTGGCGATTGCCGCTTATTGCTTCGGCACGCTTTGCGATTAAATTGTTTTCCGCCAGCGTCGGCCCCGCTTCCAATCTTTGCAACTCTCGCTCCAAGCCGTAAAGGTTCTTTTTTGCTTGATACCCGCTTGAATTCAGTTGAGCTAAATATTGTTGACGCTGCTGAATCGTTGTTTCCAAGTCTTGTTCGGAGTGAGGCGCGGTATTCAATTTATTCTCTAGGTCCCCCAGTTCTTTTTCCACTTCAGTTCGATTGTGAGAAATCTTTTCCAATATTTTACGGGCCTCTTCTTTTTCCTCCTGCACCAAAGGAACCAGTTTGGTCATGACCTCACCCCAATTTGCGCGGACATTCTCAGTGACCTCGCGTAATCCTTCCGCTACTAAAGGTGCGATATCCGATTTTTGTTGAAGGTCTTCGAAGTGAAGCCATATTTCCCTTAGGCGGTTTTCATGGCTAGTCAACTCGTGCTTCTTATAAGCGGCGACGTTGGCAAAAGATTGTGGATCCAATTTGCCTCGCGCTATAAGTTTATCGTTCTCCACCATTTTGGTTTGGATTTCATCTATCTTCCCAATCTGCGCAGTTCTTTGCTTCCGGCAGAGATCCAACTGCTGTGATAGCTGCGCCAATACTTCCGGAGGCGATTCTTTCGTTGCGGATAGTTCTGCCACCGGTTGAGCGGCGTTTCCTATTTTGCTGAACAAATTCAGTTTTTCCGAGAGATGCTCCAGCGCCCATGCTTCACATTGATACAGCTCCGCTGTAAGACGCCCCAGCTCTCTTGGAGTGCTCTGATTACCCGCCGTGGCGGAGGACTGTGGCGTCAGAAGATCCGAGGAAAATCGAATCCACGCGCTATTGATTTCCCGCGTTCGTTTTTTTTGTTTTTCTTGCAGGCGGTCTAGGCGATCTTGCAACCAATGGGCGGTTTTCGGGTGCAAAGCGGAGAGATCGACAGCTTGATGTAGTCCATCTTCTTGCGAGCGTAGCGGTTTTTGGGAAATGAGCTTGAATAACTTTCGCTCTGCTTCCACCAATTCTCCCTCAAGCAACCATACTGTTGCCGGCTCGAGACTTCCATTGTGGCTATATCTCCCCTTATAAGTCGTTTGCAGATCCATTCTAGCTTTTTGTAGTTGAATGCCTCTTTGTTCTATTTCCAGTTGCTTGCGCCTTTCTTCCGAGAGCGAACCATTATCTCTGGATTCACGTTCAATCAATTTACGCATTGAATCTTGCAGTTCAGTTTCCAGTACATCCTTTTCAGTAACCTCATCAAGGGGGGCGCCGGTTTCCAACGCTTGCAATCGCCATTGTTGGCGATATATATCATTTTCACGAGCGCTACGAAGGAGATGTTGTTTTTCCAATCTTTGTTTTAATTCTAAAACTATTCCTTCCAGATAAATTCGTTCCTGCTCAGGCGTTCGCTCCCGCTTATCATTAGGGGCGTTGTAGTGTTTTTGCCAATCGTTGATTGTGGGTAGCCATTTTTGATCTGTTCTATCTCCACTCCATTCCGATGAAAACCAGGTAGTTATGTTTTTTTCCATTTCAAGAGCGTTGCCTGACAGCTTATTTTCTTTCCAGTTTTTGTGAAGTTCTTGAATAGCCGAGTTTAGGGCAGACAACTCTGTACTCATTAAATGGAGGAGGTTTATGTTATTCGCTTTCTCCTCTGGAGTTTCCTCGAGGTCTTGATTGGGCTTTTTGTTTTCCTCTTTTTTAACGGCTTCGTCCAGGCGGCTGATATCGTGAAGCAAGTTCATTTCCCATTCAATATCTGCTTTGCGTTTGCTCCAATCGTTGTGCCATGCCGTTAAAGATAAATTCCCGTTTTTGAACTGTTCCTGCCGATTCCTCAATGCTGCCGCCAACTTCTCTTCTAGAACGTCTTCTTCGGTTTTGGTTACGTCTGTTGGATTGTTGTTCATAGATTTACCTTTTTTGAGCACTTAAAAATAGAAGATCAAAAGTGAGGCCAAACTCAACAATAAGAGCGTTCCCCTGCTTTGAGGGCATTGGTATCTACACAAGTATCAAACAACATTACAGTCCGAATTTATTTTT
>JAZKCF010000125.1:0-6497 GCA_040388195.1 Pseudomonadota bacterium | reverse complement strand
TGGGTTCAAACACTATGCGAACGGAGGAATTCTTATCCGATTCGTCGCGCACGGTATCGAGTACCGCAAGCATCACGGTCTTCAGATTTATCTGATCTTGCGACAGCGATTTCTTGCCCTCTTTGGGCTTCGGATTGGTAGCTCTTTCGATATCTTCCAACACATCGCGCGTAGAAACACCGGGTGGCAATTCATTGATGACAATGCGCCATTGCCCACGTGCCAGATCCTCGATTTTCCAACGCGCACGGGTACGCAAACTACCTCGTCCGTTGGTATAGGCAGTCAAAATATCATTGGCGCTAGAAATGATTTGGCCACCGCCAGGAAGATCCGGACCAGGAATAAACTGCAGCAATTCCGCAACGCTTATATCAGGCTGACGTATCACTGCGACCGCTGCACTCGCCACTTCGCGCATATTGTGCGAAGGAATGTCAGTTGCCATGCCAACGCCGATCCCGCTCGCGCCGTTGAGCAGCACCATGGGCAAGCGTGCCGGTAACAGCTTCGGTTCTTTGAAGGAACCATCGTAGTTAGGGCCGAATTCGACAGTGTCACGATCGATTTCTTCCAACAGTAATTCAGCAATCGCTGTTAAACGACATTCCGTGTAGCGCATTGCCGCAGCGCCATCGCCGTCGCGAGAACCGAAATTACCTTGTCCATCGACCAAGGGATAACGCAACGTAAAATCCTGCGCCTGACGCACCAAGGCATCGTAAGCAGCGACGTCGCCATGCGGATGAAATTTACCGATGACATCGCCGACGACACGAGCGGATTTGACATGCTTTGCGGGCCGATACAAACCCAGTTCATGCATCGCGTAGAGAATCCGCCGTTGCACAGGCTTCTGGCCATCGGCTACATCCGGCAAGGCGCGGCCCATGACCACGCTCATTGCATATTCGAGATAGCTGCGCTGCGCGAAATTGGCAAGGGGAATGGAGTCGCCATCACCGGTCGCGTCACCGCCGCCGCCACCCGGTGGTGCGGGTGGTAATTTGGCTTGTGTGGGCTTGTCCGCGTTCGTGTCGAATAAGTCGAGCGTTAGCGTATCGCCTTCGTCAGCAATACGTTCAGCCTTTACGGGACGAGATTTACTTGATTTAGCAGCGCTAGGCGCTTTGTCTGTTTTGCTGGTCTTGGCCATTCATATTCCTTACGATGCATCGCGCTCGACACCCCTCTCCCGCACGCAGGATACCGTATGCACACAATTTCCAGTGCCCCCGTCATCCCCGATGACATCGGGGATATATGCATTGAACAATGTTGCATATGCTGCGTGGATCCCCGATTTATCGGGGATGACAGGGGTTATTTTAGACATGTGCGCATATGGTTTGCGCACGCGGGAAAGGAACTGAGGTATACGCGCTTAACGTATGCACATAGTCCAAATATGTCATTCTGAGCATTAGCGAAGAATCTGCTTTTTAACCGTCGCCACAAAAGATAAACAGCAAATTCTTCACTAATGCTCAGAATGACAAATCAGGCATTTGCTAAGTTAGCGCATATGTCCCAAACACTGCCCCGGGTGCGAGAGAGAAGTTTTAAATATCCACATCCACTTCATTCCCATACTGCTCCATCCATTCTCTACGGCTCGCCGCTTCGCCCTTGCCCATCAGTTTGGCAAACACTTGCATGGCCTCCGCCACTTCCTGCTGATCAACACGAACCGCCATTACCCGACGAGTCTCAGGGTTCATCGTGGTTTCCCACAACTGATCAGGGTTCATTTCCCCCAGCCCTTTGAATCGGCCCACGGACCACGCATCGCGTTTGACACCCTCCTTGACCAATCGATCTTCAATAGCCACGAGTTCGCCGTCATCCAACGCATAGAACTTACGCGCCGGACGCTTGCCTTGCGGTGGCACGTCGATGCGATACAACGGCGGGCTGGCAACACAGATGTGCCGATGTTCGATTAACTTAGGAAAATGCTTGAAGAACAGCGTGAGGAGCAATACCTTGATATGGCTACCATCCACATCCGCGTCGGACATGATAATGATTTTTCCATAACGTAGGCCTGACAAATCGACGCTATCGGTGCGACTATGCGGATCAACGCCAACGGCAACCGCGACATCATGAATTTCGCTATTGGCAAACAAACGATCGCGGTCGACTTCGAAGGTGTTCAATACTTTTCCGCGCAACGGCAGAATTGCTTGATATTGCTTGTCCCGCGCCAACTTTGCGGAGCCACCGGCGGAATCACCTTCGACTAAAAATATTTCACGACGGGTTACATCATTCGATTCGCAATCAGTGAGTTTGCCCGGCAACACGGCAACACCACTGCCTTTTCTCTTTTCGACTTTCTGTGCCGATTTCATTCGGCTTTGTGCTTGAGAGATGGCCAGTTCGGCGATACGTTTACCGTAATCGACATGGCTATTTAGCCATAATTCGAACGGATCTTTTACCACCATCGAAACCAGTTTCAGCGCATCGCGGCTAGTCAGCTTTTCCTTCGTCTGGCCTTGAAACTGGGGATCGAGAACACGCGTGGAAAGCACGTAGTGCAGCTTTGCCGCAACATCTTCCGTCTGCAGACGAATGCCTCTCGGCAGCAAATTATGGTGATCGACGAACGCTTTCACTGCTTCGAATAAACCCGCGCGCAATCCGGCTTCGTGTGTTCCGCCGGCTGCAGTAGGAATCAAATTCACATAACTTTCACCAGCGCCGCCACCCTCTTCATACCAGGCCAACGCCCACGACGCGCCTTCACCTTCGGAAAACGTATCCCCGTTAGCCGGCTTGCCCATGTAGCGCTCGCCGACGAAAAACGGCACCGCCGGCTCTGCGCCATCGCTTAATTCTTCCAAATAGCCCTTTAAACCGTCCGGGTAAGACCAGGTGCGAGTCTGAAGCTCTTTTCCTTTTTCGATGTAAAGCGTTACCTGAACACCCGGCAGCAATACTGCTTTTGCACGCAGCAGCCGCTCCAATTCCGGTAACGACAAATTCGGCGAATCGAAATATTTCGCGTCTGGATAGGCGCGAACCTTGGTGCCGGAGATCTTCGGATCGCAATTGCCCGTAGCCTTAAGCTTCTCAACTACATCACCACCAGCGAACACAATACGACGCACTTTTCCTTCGCGCTTGACCTCGACTTCCAAGCGCTTCGACAGCGCATTGGTGACCGATACGCCAACGCCGTGCAGCCCGCCGGAGAACGCATAAGCGCCCTCCACGTCCTTCTTATTGAATTTTCCGCCCGCATGCAGCCTGGTGAAGACCAGTTCCACGGTCGGCACTTTCTCTTCGGGATGCAAGCCGACCGGAATGCCTCGGCCATCGTCTTCGACCGACACGGAGCCGTCGCTATGGACAGTGACGTCTATACGCGTTGCATAGCCGCCTAATGCCTCGTCCGCCGAGTTATCAATGACTTCCTGAATAATATGGGTCGGATCGATCGTCCGGGTGTACATGCCCGGCCGTTCTTTAACCGGCTCCAGCCCCTTGAGTACGCGGATGGATGATTCTTCGTATCGCCCTTTCGCCACTATAAATTCCCCTAGAACGTGTTTTAAAAGCGCCTAATGAGCCAATCTTGAGCCTGCGATGCTCGTAGTACGTTTGTACAACTGCGCTTCTTGGCTCAACCTTGACTCATTAGGCGCTTTTAAAACACGTTCTATAATTTCGTTTGTTATACGCGTATCGCGCACCGATAGCCTTTTCAGGCGGTAGGATGATAGTACAATTTGTACCACGCTCGCACGATAACAAAGAAATCTTTATAGCGGCAAACTCTGTTTCAAGCTGCTTTTACCGCCTCTCCTTGATCCAACGCCCCCGCCATTCTCTTTAAAAACTCCCGGCGAACGCTCCATTGTTTTAGTGGTATTACCTTTAAACGACAGCGTATTGTCGCCGAGGCATCCTCTATCTTTTCGATACCGGCGATGTCTATATCGTCAACGATTTTCGGCTCCCATTTCGGATCTTTCCGCATTTCGTCGGCCACTCGACGCATCGTTTTAAAAATTTCATCGATGTTTTGCTGCCGAGGCACATTAAAATCAATCACCGCAAAAGCAAACTCACGGCTCTTGTTGGTAACCGTGGTTATCATGCCATTGGGAATGAAATGGACGCTGCCGTCGTAGTCACGCAAACGAATATGTCGCAGGGTCACATGTTCCACGTAACCGGTTTTGCCGGCGGCTTCAATAATATCGCCCTCGCTGACTTGATCTTCCAACAGTAAAAACAGTCCAGTGAAAAAATCTTTGACCAAGCTTTGCGCACCGAAACCGATCGCAATGCCAGCCACGCCAGCGGTCGCGAGAAGGGGCGCCACCGAGATACCGACTTCTCCCAAAACCAGCATTCCCGTGACAATACCGATGACAACACTGGTTGCATAGCGCAATACGCCCCTCAATGTCTCCACTCGTCGGGTGTTATGCAAGTTAGGCGACATCTTGGACATGTACAGGTTAAAGACGAAACCGAACTTACGACTCAGCCGTAATGCCAGCCATGCCAATGACAAAATGATTGTAATGTGAATAGCCGGTTTGAACGTCTCAATTAATTCTTTGACGTCGGCCCCATTTAAGCTGCTATTGAGAAAGTCAAAGGTCATTTTTTTCCTATCGATTACATGGCTTCTACATATTGAATATTGGGAAGCCTTATGGTGAAAACTACAACGGATTTGCTATTGCGTAACCGAGGAATTGAGACCAAATATACTCGTATATAGTGAGGTTCGGAAACGCATTGCTGCCGATACGCAAATCCGAAAGCGATTACTGGCGAGGACTATACCGCTAAAGATTTTTGCGCTGAGACGGATTATCAGCAGAGCCTACTTATTCCGTTTCTAACGCGAAATGGAATTACTTATCGGCCTAGTGTGTTTTTCTTGCCCCTCCGTCCTATCGTGCAAGACACGGATCGCCCTGCGACAACATCAGCCTTGGCCTGATCATCCAAATCGTTCGCTTCGGCATAAAGCAGCTTCGTTTTTTTGCTAACTCTCTCGGCTCCTAGTCGAGCGACGAAAAAAGCCGACTTCAGTGTTTCTTCCGTACATCCCGGCGGATCTATCCCTCTTGCAATGCCTTTCCCTTGCTGGCCTCGCCCCAACTCCACCTCCCACATATCCTCACCGAAATCCTTATTAAACTCCGCACGTTGGGCGGACGTTAGCGGTATGTCCAGCGATCCCGATCTTTGTCTTTTGTTTGAGCTGATGGAACGTGCGGCTGAACGTTCAGGGGGTTCCAACCTGGCGGATGAGCGCCCGGGCCGGATCGCCAACTGTGTATTGCGATCGACAGTTACGCCATCGACTGAAGGAGTGTCAGGAATGGGGGCTTGTTGCAAACGCGTGTAAATGGATTGAATAAGTTTGACGTGAGCCGCAATTCGGAAATCGATTGTTTCGCGGTAGAGTTGAAAGGCGGCTAAGTTGGACTCTCGTTGATCAAGCTCGCTGTCGATCTTGCTCCGCTCGTTATTCAATATTTCCAGCGCTTTTTTTGCAGCCTCCGGCATCGCCGAAAATTGTCGTAACGCAATGTCGGGAATCCACTTCGCCATATTTTTTTCTCTGAAATGGACTGACATACCTCTTCGACCCCCTGCTTGACCTTACGCAGATCGTCAATAATTTCTCTTGAGATCTGGAAACATTTATCATTTGCTTTTCCAAGAGCTGTCGCAGTGGCATTCAAGTCGTCTGCGAATAATTCCAGCTCAACCTTCGTTAAGGGAGGCGCGAGTAGTTCCGCAACCTCTATTTCCTCCATTATCCGCATATGCTCGGCAAAATGTGACTGAACATGCTTATCGAGTTCTGTTATGGATTGACTAAGTTCCTCACGGGTTTGCGCCATTTCTTTTAGTAAAGTTTGGGTTACCGTGACCGACGTTAGCGACCAGCTTGAGCCGGTGAGCGCCATTTTTTGCAAAAGGTTCATTTGTTCATGTCGTATTTCCCGTTGCCCCCATAAGCCTGACCCTGCATCGACAAAGTGTTGCGATTTGTTTTCCAATTCCTCCAAGTGGAGAACCAGAGGCCCCTCGCGCTTCTCCCTTCGCGCATTAAACTCTGCATATTCATTCCTCAAGTCCTCTAGCTCTGAGTGAATGTCGCCGCACTCCGTCTGAATTTGTTCCGCTTGTATTGATTGCACTTCTTCCGGCGTAACTAATAATTGAGAATCCAAGGCGCGTTGATGTGGATCACTGGTGATGTTCACGCCGATCGACTTTGCTAATTCCTCTAGCATATCGCTAGCCAAGATTGCATCAACAATCGCCTCCTTATATGCGGCGTCTATCGATTTGCTCAGCGCTCCATTTTCTGCGCGCAGTTTTTCATTATTCTCACCCAAGCTAGCTTGCACGCGTGCGCTATCCGTACCGTCCACGCCGCTGTGTGGCCGTTTACCCCATTCCCTTATACACATTTCACGCGAACTGTTCTTCGCGTGCGTAGCGCAAAC
>JAZKCF010000124.1:0-39078 GCA_040388195.1 Pseudomonadota bacterium | reverse complement strand
GCGTTATCGAAATTTGATTGCAAAAAACTTTAGTTCGTTTTGCAGAGATTAGTAGTAAACAAAATGCTAGACGAAAACATTACTGGAGTCGCTTATACGCAGAGCGAAAAAAAGTGGCGGAAAAAGAAAACGGGAAGCACGGTCAACAAATTGAGGGATTAAAAAATCGGTTAACGAAAGTGATGAATGACTTTTCGGAATTGAAATCTCACTCTAATTCCTTCTTTACAGAATGGCATCCTATAACGGAAGCAATTCATTTGCGTATGACTACGCTGTCAAAGGCGGCCGACGAGATTGATCTCATGAGGCGAGAGATGAATATTGGCGGGCCAAATGCAACCGTATCGTTTTTGCACAAGCGTTGGGCAGCGATTGAAGCGGCGCAGAAAGATTTCGGCAAGAAACTAGAAGAGCACCAGGGGATTATTCTTGGTGCGCTTACGTCGCCGAACTTGCCGTTAACCACTCTTGACTCTACGACAGAGCACGTTTGGAACGTTTCGGATTTAGAAAAAGCGGTGACAGCGGCCCATTCACTTCAAAAGATTACTCAGCAGGTGGAAGGTTTTTGTGACCGATTACCATTATTAGTTCTCACGTTGCCCACATCAGGGCAAGTGTTAGGAGAGTTAAATGATGAGTTCTCGAAGAAATTAAAAGACGTGCAGGAAACGCAAATGCAGTTAACGGACGAGTTAACGAAGGTAGGAGCAAGTATACGGAAAGGGGAGCCCATCCCCTTCACCTTACTGGCTGACGAATTTCCGCACACCCTCGGGGCGCTTTCTATACCTCAGGCGAACGAACGGCCTTACCGTGTTTCGCTGCTTCAGCACGACTGATCTAAGTCCCATCTCTTCGCCATGCGCATTCGTTGTCCGCACAATCCAATCACTAAATGAATTGAGCTGCACCTGCCTTTGGGCTTGAGCTATTCAGCTTCCTGAACTCATCTCGCTCAGTGACGTTTGTCGATTATTCGGTTACATTGACCATGTTAGCCTGCTTGTCCTATTCCAGGTGTTGTTATTAAATAATTCCACGGTTCATCGTTGGGCGATGAAGTTGCTGTCTATATTGGAAGCGGTATTTCGTCAACGCAAGTGGCCCGTTGGCAAGAGCAGGAAATTTGACGAAACGAATTGCTGCGTGACGGGCGATTGGAAATATTTATATCGTGCTGTTGATAAAAAAGTAGTACATGGACTTTTTGTTGACGTGCAAAACTTGATCGAAAAGCGGCAACGCGATTTCTGAACAAGGTCATTCGGCAAAACGTCCTTCCGGGAACGATCACTACCGATAAGAGCGCCGCCAACGATGAGGCTTATTCTTTACGTCCCGCTCTTAGATAACGTCAGTTCTGGATAACGAAGTAATCTGAACCAAGAAGAGATAAAGCGCCTCACAGCCTTGTGAGATTTGTTCGGCAGGCAAATCAGCAAACAGGTGGAGCGGGCGCTTATGGATGGTTTAGTGACTCTATTTTGTCTTGTGGACGATTTCTGCAAGATTTTTGAGCCTACGTGGGCCGCGCGGCTGATCCGTGATGGACAACGAAAGCGGCTTCGCGCTGCTGCATCGGTGCCCAATGGCGCTGTCGGCATCGTTCGAATCGCTCAATGGCCAATGCAGCGAAGTTTCTATGCGAAGTTAACGCCGGGTAACGTGGATGACCGCAAGCCGGTACTGGATTTGTGCGACGGCCTATTCAGCAAACTCTATGGTGACAAAGGCTACACTGCCAGGTGGCTTACAACGTTCTTGCAAGAACAGGGCATCGAGCTCATCACCCGACTCAACAAAAACATGAGACCAATAGAGCGCACGCCGTTCGATCTTGCCATGCTGCGTCAGCGCGGACTCATTGAGACGGTTTCGATGAACTGAAAATCTTTGCCAGATCGAATATACAAGCCCTCATTCCGTCTTCAAATTCACCGTCAATTTATTAGGCGGGTTAATTGCCTACTGTTTAATGCCTAATAAACCCCACTTGCCTTTAGCGGTGGCCCGTCGCCTTGCAGCAAGGGCGACGCTTATCCAGAACTGAGGTTAGATATTTACGAACAAATCTAGCGACGATATTAGGGTAAATTGCCCGCACCTCGAAAACGCAGTTAATCTCTTCGTACAGGAAATGCAAATCAAAGGAATTATGGCGGAATTGACTGACACCCCGAATATAAAGTTAGAGCTGACTCAGATGGAAAATTTGACTAAAGAGCAGGGACGGAAAATACCGGTGTCCAAAAAATCACAATAGCGGAATTTGAAACATCGCACTCGGCACGTGAGCGGAGGCGCAAGGCAATAGTTTAATCAAAGCGGATGGTAAGGGAAATGTTAAAAGAAGTCGTAAGTAGACGATGCAAACTATGTCTAACTGGTAAGTAGAGCGGGTTAAATTATCTTTTTATTCGTATGGCTGATGACATAGGTGTTGCGGATCGTGGTAGAGGCGTTTCCGCGCGGTGCAGTATATGTTCAAACTGCACCGCAATGGCGACGTTTTGGTAGAGCCCTTCCTCATTTAACACCTTGGTCTTTACGCAACGCGTGATTTAGGCCAGTAAGCCAACAAATCATATGCAGCGACTGGATTCTCACACTGTTTAAGCTGTTCTCTAAAAAGTTTATCTTGAAACATCTCGGCTACTGCAGCAAGAATCTTCAAATGCCGTACCGCAGCGCGCTCCGGCACGAAAATGACCATCATTTCGGCCACTGGTTGATTATCAGGGGCATCAAACGGAATAGGTGACTTTGTGCGTACATAAAGAATGATGACTTGGTTAAGTCCTTTGGTACGTGCGTGTGGGATTGCCATCCCGGAACCCACGCCAGTGGAGCCCAGTTTTTCTCGGGCAATCAAACTCTCGGTTACTTGTGTTTTTGACAGGTTGTAGCGTCCATCAAGTAAATCTCCAACCGCTTCAAAGACGCGCTCTTTGTTATCAACCTCCAGATCAAGCAGAATGTTTGTGGAGGACAGAAATGGTGCAATAGAATTCATAAGTTCGTTCCTCAATATTGGATGTGCAAACGGTCGGCAGTCATCTTGACTGGGCCGTGATCAGGGTTCATAGCAATGTGTCATAAATGCAGACGCATGTGTTGCTTGAAAAATCCATTCTGTTATCGTCTTAATCGTCACCCGACGATTTTCCGGCGACATAGGATTCTTCTCATTCAGCAGTTCTTTGCCGCAATTGCCGATCGCTTTGAGCCGTTCACCAGCTACATGGTGGTTCTGCACCAAGTATTCACGCACTGATTCTGCGCGAGGCTGGGAGAGCTGCGATGCGGCGCCGTTACGTGGATCGACATAGCCTTCGTCGAATTTGAAATTCGTCAATTTGTCCGATTGTAGCGCTTTAGCAGCCTTGTCTAACACCTCCTTATAGACAATCCCAAAGCTGCATTCACCGATTAATCCCGTCAGCTCGAACTCGCCCAATCGCGTACCGGGAGGGAGCGTGTTCCCCGACATTGGCGTAACAACCGCTGCCTGTCTTGGCATCATCACGGTGCGATCATCATCAAATGGTGGCGTGGTATTCATTGAGAAAATCTGCTCAACTGCTAGGCAATGAAAGAAAAAGTATTGACGAGGCGCATCGGCATTCTATTGTCCCAGGAGGGCTTCGGAAAGCATCGTGTCCTCAAGCAGATTGGCGAATTGTCCTTGCGGAGGCAGTCCTGAGAAATGGCAAAATGCAGCGTTTTCTGTGTTTGTCCACCAAAGGCTCTTACCATAAGCGGAGGTTAGCGGCAGATCTGACGAGGGAACATTCGAAGTAGGGAAGGGCAATTCTGTTAGGGCGCTTTCCAATTGCTCCAGGGAAAAGTTGATATTGAGAGTACTAAGCGCGACGTTTTCAAGCGCCGCATACCATCGTTGCGCTGCTTCTGTGGTTGCCGTCGCGCCTAGTTGTTCGTCCAGGGCAACAGCGATGGTTAGTGGGAAATGCCGGCCCACTTTATCGACGCTGGACATTAAAAGTCCCGCCCAAGCGGTTGGGCCAATCACGCCGGGGAGCAGCGCGAATCGCCAGATGGGGCTGTGCAAATAAGCATCAAGCCAGTCTTGACCGAGGCTGGCTCGGCTGGCGGCTATACCGTGTTGTAGCCAAGCGTCCCATTCGACAATGAATTGCCGCGAAATGCGGCGCGACGCGAAATCTCCCAACGCGGGGATTTTTCCGTACCAACCGGCGGTGAGTGAATTCGTTGCGAGCACTAGTATGTTTTTTATCGAGTTGGTAGGGTTACTATTTGCCGTAAGAAATTTTCGTAGGTAAAGAGAATTCCGAATAACGAAGCAGATTAAGCCGTACATTTTACTGCTAAACTCCCCTTCCAGTGTCTGTTGCCTGCGTTTAAGTCATCCAAGCGCGAATGCCGAACTATTCAGGAGTAAATCCAATGATGCCAATTCAACGGTTTGTCTGGCTCTTCGCCATAACGGTCTTGTTCGGATTAACTGGTTGTGCGACCGCACCGAAGCCGATTGCCGTCAAGGCTTCCCTGGAAGCACAAAAGAGCATCAATCCCGATCTGCGCGGTAGACCGTCGCCGGTCGTCGTTCGCGTATATGCGTTGAAGTCGCTTGCCGCGTTCAACGGCGCCGACTTTTTCTCATTGTTCGATAAAGACAAGGAAGTGCTAGGCGCGGACTTGATCGACAGGGAGGAATTACAATTGCTGCCAGGCCAACAACGTGCTTTGGAGAAGGTATTCCCGCCAGAAACCCGCCATATTGCGGTAATCGCAGCCTTTCGCGATTTGGAACGCTCGCAGTGGCGTGCCACGGCTGATATTCCTGCAAAGCAGACGAAGATTACTGCGCAAATTTTGCTTGATGGCAAGAAGGTTAGTATTGCTACTGGTAAGTAACACTCGTTATAAAATCTTCAAAATCCTTTAGAACACGTTCTTAATCAATCAGAGTTTCTCTATGCATTGGAACAATAAAGTCATTTGGTCTGAAGGCATGTTTCTTCAGCCGCAGCATTTCCAGCAACAGGATCGATATTTTGAACGCCTGTTGGAAGGGCGCGCCGGACCGCTGACCAGTCATGGCTGGGGCTTTGTAAACCTTGAAGTGGATACAGCGGCGTTGGCGTTGGGCAAAATTCAACTTTCAACAGCGCGAGGGATACTTCCTGATGGCACGCCTTTCGATTTTCCCGCGCAGGACACGCCGCCCGAGCCGCTAGATGTAGAAACGTTGACTAAGGATGAAGTCGTTTTTCTTGCGTTATCAATCCGGCGCGTAGGTATCGGCGAGGCTGGTTCCGGCGACGAAGGCGAGGGCAGTCTTGCACGATTCTCAGCCACCGAGACCGAAGTCACCGACCCAAACAGCGCATCGGACCGAGCTGCACTGATTCAAGTCGGCCATCTGCGTTTGAAGCTCGTCCGCAAGCGTGATTTGACCGATGCGTATTGCGCGTTGGGTGTGGTGAAGGTGACCGAGCGTCGCGCTGACAATCAATTGATTCTCAACAAAGCCTATATTCCGCCCATGTTGCATGCAGCCGGCGACCCCACGCTGGCAAGCTATATTCAGGAATTGCATGGATTGATTCATCAGCGAGGCGAAGCGCTTGCGTCTAGGCTTTCTCATCCTGGTCGCGGCGGCGTGGCGGAGGTCGCGGATTTTCTATTTCTGCAAACAGTGAATCGCTATGAGCCGTTGTTGGCGCACCTTGCGAGGCATCCGCTGTTGCATCCCGAGAGATTGTTTTCGACGTGTTTGTCGCTAGCTGGCGATCTCGCTACATTCAGCCACGCTAATCGTCGTCCGCCGGTCTTGCCGGAATACCATCATGACGCGCTGGAAACTTGTTTTCCTCCACTGATTGCTGAAATTCGTCATAGCTTGAGTGTGGTGATGGAGCAAAACGCCATATCGATCGAATTGCAAGATCGCAAATATGGGGTGCGAGTCGCAGTTGTTACTGATTTAGGGCTTTTGAAGAGCGCGAATTTTGTTCTTGCGGTGAATGCGGAACTTCCCGCCGACGTACTGCGGACGCGTTTTCCAACGCAAGTAAAAATCGGCCCGGTGGAACGCATACGCGATCTGGTCAATCTGCAATTGCCAGGCATTCCATTGCATTCGTTACCCGTTGCGCCAAGGCAAATTCCCTACCATGCCGGCTTCAATTATTTTGAGTTGGAACGAGGCGGAGATTTGTGGAAGCAATTAGAGCGTTCGGGAGGAATGGCGATGCATATCGCCGGTGAATTTCCAGGATTGGAAATGGAGTTCTGGGCGATTCGAGGTTAGGGAATTGAGCGCTCCCTTGTCTACAAGTACCTGCGTAAAAGTCTTCTAGCGGCGTTGCGTTACTGTGTACTGTCTGCGTTGACGCGCTTTGCTGGAAAACTTTTACACAAGCACTTAACGGAGAAAAACATAGTCCACGAAAAACACGAAAGGCACGAAAAAATGAAGGAGCCTTTATACAGGCAGGAATGTGCGTGGGCTTGTGGTCACCTTTAGTAGATGTTCATTTATATTATGAAATTTTTCGTGCTTTTCGTGTCTTTCGTGGACAGAATTTAGAAGCCCTTATGAGTAGCCCCGACGATCCTTTCGCGCCATCCGATTCCGATCACACCATTATCATGCCGTCGCCAGGGGGACGTTCCGCGCCACCTCGGACTGTCTCGCCGGTAGAGAATTCGTCTTCTTCGTCTAGCGAGCCAGCGCCGCAAGTCGCGGGAATGAACTCTTTGATTGCGGCGGCGAATCCGTTGCTCGTTATCGTGCCGCAATTGCGAGGCACGCTCCAACATCCCGATCCCGCTGGTTTGCGAGACCAGTTGGTGCAAAACATCAAAACGTTTGAATCGCGTGCCAAAGCCGCTGGAGTTGCTGCGGAAAAAGTTATTGCCGCCCGTTATGCGCTATGTACTCTGCTAGACGAAGTCGCCGCCTCCACTCCTTGGGGCGGGTCGGGAAGCTGGGCGCGGCATAGTCTTTTAGTCTTCTTCCATAACGAAACCTGGGGCGGGGAAAAGTTCTACCAGCTTCTTTCTAAACTAGCCGAGAACCCCACGGCAAATCGTGATTTGCTGGAACTCATGTATGTTTGCCTGGCACTTGGTTTCGAAGGCCGTTATCGAGTGATCGATAACGGCCGAACCCAACTGGAAACCTTGCGGGAACGTCTCGCCCAAATCATTCGCAAAACGCAAGGCGAATACGAACGCGATCTGTCGCCGCGTTGGCGTGGTACCGTTTTGCCGCGTTCGAAAGTATTCAGCGCTTTGCCGTTATGGGTTGCGGCGGCGGTGTGTGGCGTGATTATGGTGGGCGCTTATCTTGCCTTCAATTACAGCATTAACAACATTTCCGATCCGGTTTTTGCCCAAATTCAAGCGATTCGCGTGACTGCACCAGTAGTGCCAGCGGTGACGCCCATCGCCGTCGCAAAACCGAGGCTTGCTACTTTCTTGCAGAAAGAAATTCAAGAGGGACTAGTGGCGGTGCGTGATGATAGCGACAAGAGTGTAGTGACTATTCGCGGCGATGGGCTTTTCCCGCCGGGTAGTACGGCAATTTCGGCTAATTACATGCCGCTTATTGCACGCATTGGCGAAGCATTAAACGCGGTGCAAGGGCACGTGCAAATTACAGGCCATACCGATAACCAGCCGATCCGTTCAGCGCGTTTTCCTTCTAATTGGCATTTATCGCAAGAACGTGCTCGTTCAGTCATGCAGCTGCTTGCCGTTAAGGTTCCTGCTGGAAGGCTATCAGCGGATGGGCGTGCCGACGCGGAGTCGGTCGCACCGAATGATACGGCGGAGAATCGCGCCCGTAATCGGCGGGTGGAAATTACGCTCTTTGTTGCAAACAAAACTCCATGAAAAAAATCTTCGATTTGCTGTTCAACCGTTGGGTAATGGCTATTCTCGGCCTCATCGCGATAAGCCTTATTATTTGGTACGCAGGACCGCTTATCGCCTTTGCTGACCATCGCCCGTTGGAGTCGAGCACCGTCCGCTGGGTGGTAATTGGTTTAATCGTGTTGTTCTATGTTGGCAAAGCGGTCTGGCGATTCGTCAAAGCGAAGATGGCGAACAAGCGATTGTTCGACGGCATGCTCAAGCAAGCGCCGGCACAAGCACAGGTCAATGCGGCTGGAGTAGAGGAAGTTGCCGTCTTAAATCAGCGTTTCGAAGAAGCCGTTGGTGTGCTCAAGCAGACGAAGCTCGGCGGCAAGGAAAAAAAATCCATCCTCTCGACACTGTTCGGCCGTCAGTATATTTACGAATTGCCTTGGTATATTTTTATCGGCGCCCCGGGCTCAGGGAAAACCACCGCGCTAATCAACTCAGGCCTTAATTTTCCGCTTGCCGATCGCTTTGGCTCAGCAGCTATTCGCGGCGTCGGCGGCACGCGCAATTGCGATTGGTGGTTCACCGATGAAGCTGTATTGCTTGATACGGCTGGCCGTTACACGACGCAAGAAAGTCATCAGGAAACAGATAGTGCCGCATGGTCTGGTTTTCTTGAACTGCTTAAGAAATTTCGTCCACGTCGGCCGATTAACGGCGCCGTTTTAACTATTAGCGCAGCCGACTTGCTGCAACAAAATGCCGGTCAACGGGATGCCCATGCCCAGGCTTTGCGTAAACGCATTCAAGAACTGCATGAGCAACTGGGCATACGCTTCCCTCTTTATGTGCTAGTTACCAAGGCAGATTTGCTCGCCGGATTCATGGAGTTTTTCGGCAATCTAGGCGCAGAGGAGAGAGCGCAGGTTTGGGGTGTGTCGTTTCCGTTTGGTGATGCGGGGGCGGAGGCAAATGCGCTAGTCGATTTCGCTAGTGAATTCGATGCTCTCGAAACTCGTTTGAATGATCGTCTAGTCGATCGTTTACAAGAAGAGCGCGATCTAACGCGACGCGCACTGCTTTACACATTGCCGCAGCAGTTTGCGACTCTTAAGGATGTGCTGAACGATTTTCTAGGCAAGGTTTTTTCACCGTCGCGCTTCGAAGAAAAGCCACTTTTGCGTGGCGTTTATTTTGCCAGTGGTACGCAAGAAGGCAGTCCTATCGATCGAATAATGGGTTCATTAGGTCGCGCCTTTCACCTCGAACGGAAACTGCTTGCGCCGATGAAACCGAGTGGCAAAAGTTTCTTTGTCACCCGTCTTATTCGCGATGTCGTATTTCCAGAAGCCGGGTTGGCTGGTACGAATCTACGTTGGGAGCGCCGCCGCAACATGCTGCAATGGGGTGGGTTGGCTGCTGCTAGCCTCATCACTATCAGCTGCATTTGCGCCTGGGGCGTGAGCTACGCGCGTAACAAAACTTACATCAATGAAGTGCAGGCAAAATTACAGAACGTATCCAAGCAAGTCGAAGGGCTCGCAATAAGCGGCAATACCGATGTTGTCAGCTTATTGCCGTCGTTAAAAGCTGTGCAGGAGTTAGCAAGTGTATCGAGCATGCCTGGCGGTAGTGTGCCCTTATCCATGGGCTTCGGCCTCTATCAAGGAAGCAAGCTTGCGGCAGCGTCGGAGGCTGCCTATCAGCGTTTGTTGCATGACGCTTTTCTGCCGCGGTTGGCAATGCGCGTGGAGCAACAGCTCAAGTCGACGCTGGATAATCCCGAAGCGCAGTACGAAACGCTCAAGGCTTACATCATGCTCCATGACGCCGAGCATTTCGATGCGGATGCGCTGAAGGCTTATATTCATCACGATTGGGAAAACAATTTGCCGCGTGATGTCACAGCCGAGCAGCGGCAGGCGCTTGATGCACATCTGGATGTTTTGTTGTCGCGTGGTGCGGCGGTTTCACCGATTGCCGCCGATCAGCAACTGATGGCGAGCGTACGCACGACCTTGGCGCGAATGCCTCTGGCGCAGCGTGCTTACAACCGGTTGAAGCGATTGGGCATCGGTGCGGACATACCGGAGTTCACGATTTCAAACGCTGCGGGAGCTGCCGCGCCTTTAGTTTTTGCGCGTGCAAGCGGCCAACCGCTGACTAGTGGCGTGCCGGGACTTTTCAGTTATAAAGGTTACTACGAAGCCTTTCAAAGCCAATACGAACAGGTCACGAAACAGCTCGCCGATGAAGAAGGCTGGGTTCTTGGAATTGCGGAGAATGAGCGCGGCAAGCTGCTCGATCTGAAAACTAAGAGCGGACTTGCCAGCGAAGTGCGGCGACTTTATCTCACTGAATATGCAAACGCTTGGGAAGCGTTCGTCGCCGATATCCGCGTCGTGTTGGGTAAAAGCCAAGGGGAAGCGATTCAGTCGGTGCGCATACTATCTGCCCCTGATTCTCCGTTACCCGACTTGCTGCGCAAAATCGTTCGCGAAGTAACCCTTGTTAAGAAAAGCGACGATGAAAAAACGCTGCTTGATAAAGGGGAAGAAAAACTCAAGGCTAATGCCTCGCTGGCGAAGTTGTTCGGCGACAAGACGAAGCCGACAGCTGAGCTGGTTTCCCGGCCCGAAAGTATTGTCGATGACCGATTCGATAGTTTGCGCCGAATGGTCACCGCAGCAGCGCCAGGGCAACCAGCTCCTATCGAGGGCGCGGTTGGATTAATGAAAGAAATGTACGTGCAAATGCAAGCCGCTGAGACTGCATTGAAAGGCGGTAATGCACCGCCGCCGGATGCTGTTTCGAATAAGGTGAAAGTGGAGGCAGGGCAGATGCCGGAACCATTGCGCAGCGCATTGCTGACTATCGGGACCGTCGCGGCGAACCAAGTGCTAGCCGGTATGAAAGGAAATTTGAGTGATTCGCTTGGATCGACTGTCGGCGATTTCTGTCAAAAGGCATTAAGCGGACGTTATCCATTAGTAAAAAGCAGTGCGCGCGATGTTACGCAAGACGACTTTGCTCGTCTGTTTGCGGCTGGTGGTTTGCTGGATGATTTTTTCCAGAAGAATTTGGTGACGCTTGTCGATACCTCTACCAAGCCATGGAGTTATCGGCAGCTTAGCGATCGAAGAATGGCCGACAGTACTGGCGCATTGTTGCAGTTCCAGCGGGCGCAAGCGATTCGCGACATATTTTTCCGGGGCGGTAGCCGTAATGCGACTTTACGGCTCGATTTCAAGCCGGTTGAGATGGATGCCTCGATCACGCAATTCATCCTCGATGTCGATGGGCAGATCGTGAAATACAACCATGGTCCGCAGGTACCGCAACCGGTGCAGTGGCCGGGACCTCGCGGGAGTTCGCAGGTTCGCTTGCAGCTTTCGCCGCCATCAACAAATGCAGCTTTTGGCCCGTTTGAAGGCCCGTGGGCGTTGTTTCGAATGTTCGACCGCTTAAAGATTGAATCAACCTCTCAACCGGAAAAATTTTTGGTGACATTTAATGTCGATGGTCGCAAGGCGCAATTCGAAGTGGTGACCAGCAGTGTGCAAAATCCTTTCCGGTTGCGCGAATTGGAGCAATTTCAGTGTCCTAATAGGCTTTAGCGGGTGCGTTTTCTTGCCTTTCACATGGCAGGCGTGAGAGAATTCGCCTCCTCGTAAGAAAGGCATTTGGTTGTGACATCGCGAACTCCTTGCTTAGTGATTAAGGCATTAGTTAAGCGGCTTTCTTTACAGGTGAATTGCGCGGCTTGACCGCGCTTTTTATTTAGTACTTACGAAAAACCACCTCAGCAAGGCGCGCCGACGCTGACAGTACGAGTTTGTACGGCAAGGAGACGCAACGCCGCTGGGGCGATTTTTCGTAAGTCCTAATTTATCGGTGCTTACTGCACGAGAACATACAGCATGATTTCCATACAACTTCCAGACGGCTCAAAAAGACAGTTCGATCATCCGGTCACCGTGGCCGATGTCGCGGCATCAATTGGTGCTGGGCTCGCGCGCGCCGCGCTTGCTGGCAAGGTCGATGGTAAGTTGGTCGATACGTCTTATCTGATCAGTAGCGACGCTAATTTAGCGATCGTTACCGATAAAGATGCCGACGGTCTGGATGTCATTCGTCATTCAACTGCGCATTTGTTGGCGTATGCGGTAAAAGAGCTTTTTCCCGATGCGCAGGTAACCATTGGTCCGGTTATCGATAATGGCTTTTACTATGATTTTTCGTATAAGCGGCCTTTTACGCCGGAAGATCTAGAGAAAATCGAAAAACGCATGGCGGAATTATCCAAGCGCGATATTCCGGTCAAGCGGGAAGTATTGAGTCGGGACGAGGCGGTTAAGTTATTCATCGAGATGGGTGAGAAATACAAAGCTGAAATTATTTCTTCCATTCCAGCAGATCAAGAAATTGGCCTTTATCGCGAAGGCGATTTTGTTGATCTTTGCCGCGGGCCGCACGTGCCTTCGACGGGCAAGCTGAAGGTCTTTAAGTTGATGAAGGTCGCGGGCGCGTATTGGCGCGGCGATTCACGCAACGAGATGCTTCAACGCATCTACGGTACGGCCTGGGCCAAGAAAGAAGAGCAGGACGCTTATCTGCACATGCTGGAGGAGGCGGAGAAGCGCGATCATCGCAAGTTGGGCAAGCATTTAGACCTTTTCCATTTGCAGGAAGAGGCTCCCGGCATGGTGTTCTGGCATCCCAAAGGCTGGACTATTTGGCAGCAGATTGAGCAGTACATGCGCGCTATGCTGGCAAAGCGTGGCTACCAAGAAGTACGGACGCCGATGGTTATGGACCGAGCGCTGTGGGAGAAATCGGGCCACTGGGAAAACTACCGCGAACACATGTTCACGACGGAATCGGAAAAACGAGATTACGCCGTTAAGCCGATGAATTGTCCAGGACATATCCAGATATTCAATCAGGGTATCAAGAGCTATCGTGACTTGCCGTTACGATTAGCGGAGTTTGGATCCTGCCACCGAAATGAACCATCGGGTGCTTTGCATGGAATTATGCGGGTGCGAGGGTTCGTGCAGGATGATGCGCATATTTTCTGTACGGAAGATCAAGTGCAAAGCGAGTCTGCGGCGTTCATCGATCTCTTGCGCACGGTCTATACTGATTTTGGTTTTAATGAAATTCTGATCAAGCTTTCTACTCGTCCTGAAAAGCGTATCGGCTCGGACGAAACCTGGGATAGCGCAGAAGGCGCGCTAGCGGCGGCACTAGACAGTAAAGACCTCCAGTGGGAGAAAAATCCCGGCGAAGGTGCTTTTTATGGGCCAAAGATTGAGTTTTCTCTTAAGGATTCGATTGGCCGTGTTTGGCAGTGCGGCACGCTGCAACTAGATTTTGCGTTGCCCGCACGCTTAGGCGCCGAATACGTTGCTGAAGATAATTCACGCAAAATGCCAGTCATGCTGCATCGGGCTGTATTGGGATCGCTGGAAAGATTTATTGGGATTTTGATCGAAAACCACGCGGGCGCCTTACCGCTATGGCTTGCCCCTGAACAGGTCGTGGTGATGAATATTTCCGAAAATCAGGCAGATTATGTGGGAAAAGTGACACAAACCCTTGCAAAAGCAGGATTTAGGGTGAGTTCTGACTTGAGAAACGAGAAAATAACTTATAAAATTCGGGAACATAGTTTGCAGAAGTTACCCTACCAAGTTATTTGTGGTGATAAAGAAGTTGCAGCTGAAAAGGTGGCTGTGCGTACCCGTAAAGGCGAAGATTTAGGCCAGATGCCCCTCCAAACGTTTATTGAACGTTTGCAACACGAGGTGGCTACACGGGATGGCACGGCTTAATTTTTTTATTAATTTGGAGTTTTTGCGATAGCTGAAAATAAAGACCTGCGAATTAACGGTGAAATTAATGTCCCGGAAGTTCGCCTCGTGGGCGCCGATGGAGAGCAGATCGGTATTGTGAGCTTCTTAAATGCCATGACCATGGCAGAAGAGGCAGAAGTAGATCTGGTGGAAATTGCGCCTCTGGCCAAGCCCCCGGTATGCCGTTTGATGGATTACGGCAAATTCAAATATCGGGAGAGCAAAAAGCTGCACGAAGCTAAGCTCAAGCAGAAGCAGATTCAGGTCAAGGAAATCAAATTCCGACCAGGAACGGACGAAGGCGACTACCAGATTAAGGTCCGTAACCTGATCCGTTTCTTGACCGAGGGGGATAAAGCAAAGATTACTTTGCGTTTCCGCGGACGAGAGATGAGCCACCAGGAAATAGGAGTAGCCCTACTTAGGCGCGTGCAAGCTGACTTGGCTGAACACGGCGTAGTAGAGCAATTTCCTAAGCTTGAAGGACGCCAGATGGTGATGGTGCTGGCGCCAAAGAAGAAAATTTAACCGAGGTTTTACTTAACAAGATTTTGTTGAGTCGGTTTTTGGAAGGGGGCCCAATAGAGCCCCAAATAAATCGTATTCGGGTTCCCAAGAGTTTGAATAGTCAAGCCACCCGACACGGTTTAAAAGTAGAAAGGAAGTTCAATGCCTAAGATGAAAACTAAGAGCGGTGCTGCTAAGCGCTTTAAAGTGCGTCCCGGTGGTACTGTTAAACGCGGCAGTGCGTTTAAGCGTCACATCCTCACCAAGAAGACGACGAAAAGCAAGCGTCAGTTGCGTGGTGTCACGGAGATTCATTGCAGCGACGTGCCAGCTATTCGGGCAATGTTGCCTTACGCTTAAGGGGGGGGATGAACAATGCCACGCGTTAAAAGAGGGGTAACGGCAAAGGCCCGCCATAAGAAAGTTTTTGCCTTAGCGAAGGGCTATCGAGGCCGTCGCAAAAATGTATACCGCATTGCTAAGCAAGCGGTAATGAAGGCCGGACAATATGCCTATCGCGATCGTCGTAATCGTAAACGTCAATTCCGCGTACTGTGGATTGCTCGTATCAATGCCGCTGCTCGTGCAGGTGGAATGACGTATTCACGGTTCATGCACGGGTTGAAACTGGCATCAGTGGAAATCGATCGCAAGGTCCTTGCCGACCTCGCCGTATTCGATAAGCCAGCGTTCAGCAGTATCATCGCACAAGCGAAGGCTGCTCATGGCGCGCACGCTGCTGCTGCAGCTTAAGCGACTTAGCTAAGAGAAAGGGGGCCGGTTCGGCCTCCTTTTTTTTACAAGATTTTAGTTGGCGTAACGGGCGCAGATGATTTCATCTTAAGCCTATCGTTTTAAAGAATCGTAGTAAGTGGTTCGCGATAGCGTGTCATGCCGTAAATATTCACCGCTACGATTTTTGGCGTTCTCATCACATCATTCCGCTTCAATAAACTTTATCATCCGATGACACTCGAAGCGATTTTGCAGGAAGCTATTACCGACCTTGCCAAGGTGGAAAACCTGGTCGATCTGGAACAAGCGAAAGCTCGTTACCTAGGCAAGCAGGGCAGGCTTACCGAGCAGTTGAAACAACTTGGTAAATTATCCCCCGAAGAACGGCCTGCAGCAGGTGCTCGTATCAACGAGATTAAGCAAGGCGTAGAAAGCGCGGTTAACGCGAGAAGAGACGCGCTCGCCGCAAGAGCACTTGAGGGGCGGCTTGCACAAGAGTCGCTGGATGTCACATTACCAAGCCGTGGCCGTACACGAGGTGGTATTCATCCAGTGATTCGTACATGGCAACGCGTAGAATCAATTTTCGGTTCAATTGGTTTCGATGTCGCGGATGGCCCAGAGATCGAGACTGACTGGTACAACTTTACTGCGCTGAATCAACCAGAAAATCATCCGGCGCGTTCAATGCATGACACGTTTTATATCGAAGACGATTCCGGTGAAAACCTATTGCTGCGGACTCATACCAGCCCGATGCAAGTTCGTTATGCGCGTATGCATAAACCGCCTATCAAGGTAATTGCGCCAGGACGTACTTATCGAGTAGATAGCGACGCGACACATTCACCGATGTTCCATCAGGTTGAAGGTTTATGGATCGATGAGAACATTAGCTTTGCCGACCTGAAGGGCGTCTATACTGAATTTTTGCGTCGATTTTTCGAGAGTGACGATTTAATGGTGCGCTTTCGGCCTTCCTTTTTTCCCTTCACTGAGCCTTCTGCTGAGATAGACATGGCTTTTACAAGCGGTCCCAATCGTGGCAAGTGGCTGGAAATTTCAGGGGCAGGGCAAGTACACCCAAATGTAATACGAAACTATGGGCTGGACCCGGACAAATTTATTGGCTTCGCTTTCGGCAGTGGTCTTGAACGACTGACGATGCTGCGTTATGGGATCAACGATTTGCGCTTGTTCTATGAAGGGGATTTGCGCTTTTTAAGCCAATTCAATTGATATGAGTGTCTCCATTCGTTTTGCGGGATGAAGCGCACGGAGTCGCGAAATGAGCGACGAGACATATCAATCAAATAGGCGAGCAGCACGCAATGTTGCGATTCGCCCGTAAAACAGATTTATAGAGATACTCACATGAAATTTTCCGAAAGCTGGCTCCGTACTTTGGCGGACCCACCACTCTCCACGGCGCAACTTACGCATTTGTTGACGATGTCAGGACTGGAAGTAGAGGTATGCGATCCGGTTGCTCCGCCGTTTTTCGGCGTAGTTGTGGCGCAAGTGCAGGAGGTCGCTAAACATCCTAATGCCGATCGGCTTTCTGTTTGCCAAGTGGATGCGGGTACTGGATCGCTGCTGACCATTGTGTGCGGCGCGCCGAATGTTGCCGCTGGTATGAAAGTGCCGTGCGCATTAGTGGGGGCAAAATTGCCCGCTGACTCATCTGATCAGCCGTTTGAAATTAAGCTTGCGAAGATGCGGGGCGTAGAAAGCCAAGGAATGCTCTGCTCCGCTAATGAGCTACGGTTGTCACAAGATACTGCGGGTTTATTGGCATTACCCGCCGATGCACCTATTGGCATGGATTTTCGCCAATATGCCGATCTGAACGATAACTTGATTACGATTAAGTTGACGCCTAATCGCGCGGACTGCTTGTCGGTACTAGGTATCGCCCGCGAAGTTGCGGCACTAACTGAAGTACCGTTAAAGCCAATCCAGATTGTTCCAGCTGAAGCAAAAATTCGAGATACCTTCCCGGTCACTATATCTGCCCCCGAAGCTTGTGGACGTTTTACGGGGCGGGTGATACGAGACGTGGACGCTAAAGCTGCAACGCCCGCGTGGATGAAGCAGCGGCTCGAGCGCGCTGGCCAGCGTTCTATTTCTATATTGGTCGACATTACCAATTACGTAATGCTGGAATTAGGTCGCCCATTGCATGTTTATGATCTGGAAAAACTCAGCGGCGGCATCGATGTACGCTTTGGGCGCAAAGGCGAGACACTAAAGCTCCTGAACGATCAAACCGTGACAGTGTTCGAAGATGTTCTCGCTATTACCGATGCCAGTGGTCCTATCGGCTTGGCTGGCATCATGGGTGGCAACAGCACGAAAGCTGAACTTGAGACGCGTCACATCTTCCTGGAAAGCGCATTTTTCTTCCCTGAAGTCATTGCCGGTCGTGCTCGTCGTTATAACTTCACTAGTGATGCGTCGCATCGTTTTGAGCGCGGCGTTGATTTCGATAACACCATCGCTGGCATTGAGCGTGCGACGCAACTCATTCTCGAAATTTGTGGCGGTAATGTCGGTCCAGTAATGGATAGTGTTGTCCGATTGCCGACGCGTAAGCCGGTGCTTATGCGCGTGTTACGGGCACAGAAAATAATCGGCATTGAGATTTCTGCTGATCAAATAGCGTCGATCTTTCAGCGTCTCGGCCTGCACACTGTTCGAGAAAAAGGTGCAAGTGGAGATGATGTTTTTATCGTTACGCCACCGTCCTACCGTTTCGATATTGAGATTGAAGAAGATCTCATCGAAGAAGTGGCTCGCGTGTTTGGTTACGAGAACATTCCCACCGAACCGCCAATTGCGCCTGCTACGATGCGTGTGTTACCAGAAGGTCGGCGCTCATTGCATGAATTGCGAGAGCGCTTAGCTGCTTGTGAGTATCAAGAAACAATTAATTTTAGTTTCGTCGAGGAAGCGTGGGAGCAAGACTTTGCAGGCAATAGCAATCCCATACGGCTGAAAAATCCTATTGCTAGCCAAATGAGCGTAATGCGCAGTACCCTAATTGGCAACTTGATTGCTAATTTGCGTTTCAATTTAAATCGTAAAGCGTCGCGAGTTCGTATTTTTGAAGTCGGTCGCGCCTTCATACGCGACGCAAAGGTCGCAGCGGGTGATCTGGCGATTGCTGCTTATCGGCAACCGACGTGCATTGCTGCGCTTGCTTACGGTTCAATTTTTGAAGAGCAATGGGGGCAACCAACGAGAGCAGTCGATTTTTTTGATATGAAGGCCGATCTCGAATTACTTATTGCTCCTTTGGAATTTCAATTTAAGGCTGTGTCTCATCCCGCATTTCATCCTGGACGATCGGCACAAGTAGAATTGAATGGCGAAAGCGTCGGTTGGATCGGCGAGCTGCATCCGCGTTGGCAGCAAAAGTACGAATTACCAACGGCCCCGTTACTTTTTGAACTTGATGCTGATCTATTATCTACACGCCTAGTTCCCGCTTATCAGGAGGTGTCAAAATTTCCTCCAGTACGTCGAGATTTGGCCATTGTGGTAGATGAATCCTTAGCGGTCGATCAAGTCTTTGCGGTATTGCAGGACCGGGCGCCCGAGCTCGTATCGGACATCGTTTTGTTTGATGTTTATCGCGGTAAGGGCATTGAAGATGGGAAAAAAAGTCTTGCATTTCGGGTGCTTATGCAAGATACTGAAAAAACTTTGAAGGATGAAGAAGTGGATGTCGCAATGCAACAAATCATTCAAGTTATTACCTCCCAACTTGATGCGAAGTTGAGAAGCTGAGGGAGAATATGACTTTAACAAAAGCCGAATTAGCAGATTTGATGTTCGAGAAGGTTGGACTCAACAAGCGTGAAGCAAAAGACATGGTGGAATCTTTTTTCGAAGAGATTCGCATGGCGCTGGAAAAGGGAGAAAGCGTTAAGCTTTCCGGTTTTGGTAATTTCCAGTTACGGGAAAAACCGCAGCGTCCTGGTCGCAATCCCAAGACTGGCGAAGAGATCCCGATTACTGCCCGTCGTGTCGTTACCTTCCACGCAAGTCAGAAACTCAAGCATTTAGTGGAATCTACGTATCATGGAAACGAACGCCAGCAGCCCTGATCTCCCTTCTATCCCTGCAAAGCGCTACTTCACAATTGGTGAAGTAAGCGAGCTGTGTGGCGTTAAGCCACATGTGCTGCGTTATTGGGAGCAGGAATTCACGCAATTAAAACCCGTGAAACGCCGAGGCAATCGTCGCTACTATCAACATCACGAAGTGTTGCTTATTCGTAAAATCCGGGAATTGCTCTACGACCAGGGTTTTACGATTAGTGGCGCTCGCAATCGTCTGAGTGAATCTAGCGCAGCAGCAAATGAAAAGAGTAGTGCCGCTGCCGCTCAGGTCAATCTCCGCGAGGAACTCCAAAATATTATCGATTTGCTTGCTGCTTAAGGGCGGCAAAGCAGCATCAACAAAAAACTGACGCAGCGTTACCGATTGATTGCGTTGTAACGTATCTCGATCTTGCAAAATCACTTAGCATGACGCGAGATATTAAAGGTTAATCGTAATTTTATGCATCGCCCGCTGGCATGTATGTGTATGCATCGGTATAATTCGCGGCTCGGGGCGTAGCGCAGCCTGGTAGCGTACCTGCATGGGGTGCAGGTGGTCGGAGGTTCGAATCCTCTCGCCCCGACCAACTCTTAAACAAAAGCTTAGCAATTTTCTTTTTGCTAAGCTTTTTGTTTTTCTAGAATCTGTACGCATATTCACTTAAAGCTATATCGGATGCGGTGCTGGCCTCACGATTGCCTCGCTCAACTCGTGCCCCAAATAATGAGTAAACACCTTTAATTTTAGAGTGGGTTTCGGTTCAGCGAAGGTGTAGTCGTAATCAATAAAGCAGACCTGCACATCTCGAATCGTCACGGTATCGATGATCGTAGGGGCGCAGTATTATGCAAAAAATTGAACGTTCAAACGTGCGGGAATTCTTTAACAGGCAGCCGCAGACAATACAACGCTTTTGATCAATTCCACCGCACATAACGCCGTTTTTTCTATATCGGTAGCAACGACGTAGGCGTTAGACAGTAGTACGTCGAGGCGAATTCGCCCTAATCACTTTGATCTGATCGTTTTGTTGGGTCCACCACGACCACGCAGTTTTTACCCTGACGCTTTGCTTGATAAGTGCCGCCATCGGCGCGTCTTATAAGATTAGTAAACTCTTCGTTTGGGATATATTGAGTAACGCCGATGCTGACCGAGGTTTGCATCACATGCATCGCATCTTCGAGCGCTAGCGTTGGCGCGTGGCCAATCGCCGCGAATTGCGCGCGCAGACGCTCGGCGACTTGCTCTGCACTGCTTATCTCGGTTTCGGGCATAAGGACCGCGAATTCCTCTCCTCCATATCGGTAAGCGCTGTCGCTTAATCGTAGCGAATCGCGAATCACATCGGCTAGTTTTATCAGCACGCGATCACCCTCAAGGTGCCCATAGGTGTCATTGAATTTCTTGAAGTTGTCGACATCCATAATCATGAGCGAAAGCGGTCGCGCGTAACGGCCAGAGCGTGCCATTTCTATATGGAGCTGGTCATAGAAGTGCCGCGAATTGAACAAACTGGTGAGACTGTCAGTAATACTAAGCTGTCGGTAGCGTTCCTCGCTTTCTATTAATGCTGCTTCGGCACGGCGTCGGTCAGTGAAGTCTTGCAACGTTTCGATTGCACCGATGATGCGGCCGTCCGTGTCACGTAACGGCGCGGCGGTAAAGAAGAGCCAGCGGCCGTTTTGACCGAGGTTGGGAAAGAATGTCTCGGCTTCATAGGCATCTGCTAGCAGTGTCGATTTGCGGAATTTATCCTGATAAAAACGTTCGACTTCTTTCTCAAGGACGCTATCCAAAATGAGGTCAGCCATAACGGGACGTTCTTCCGAGTAGAAAGGCCGCCAGTGTTGGCGCGTGCCAATGACTTTTGTCGCTGGTGTGCCTGTCATGACCTCGCAAGCTTTGTTCCAATGCGTGACAATGTGGTCCTGATCAATTACGAAAGTGGCAACTGTGCTGCCGTCGACAATTTGCTGTAAACGTAACTGACTTGCTGTCAGCTTCAACTCCGCCAATTCACGCATCCGATGTTCTTGGTGATTGTTAACAACCTCGAGCAGCACGATCGGCAGCAAGCCGAGATAACCGCCTTGTGAATCCTTAACGATGTAATCATTAATACCCGCTTTAAGTGCCGCCACCGCTAGTTGCTCCGAACCGTGACCGGTAAGTAGCACCATCGGCAATGTCGGGCCTCGCTCCAATAATTTAACGCAGAAATCAATACCCGACGTGCCCGGTAGTTTTTGGTCTAGCACTAGTAGATCGAAACTATCCGGATTATCGGCCAGCAACGATTCTGCTTCGGCGGCCCGTGCGCACTCAGTAATTTGGCAGAAAAGGGCACCTTGTTGCAAGCTGCGCCGGAAAGCGATGCGGTCGTGCTCGTTGTCTTCCAGCAATAAGATGCGAATCGGAGTAGTGCGGTTATTTTTATTTACCATGGTATTCCTTCGGTCGTTCAACCTGGTTCCAGAAATCGTGTATTGCCTTCATAGCCGCAGAAAAATTGTCGAAGCCAAGAGGCTTCACAACATATGCGCTGGCGCCGGATGCATAGCTTTTGATTTGGTCTTCCTCTGCCTTGGATGTTGTTAGGACGATGACTGGCAGATAACGGTATTCCCGGCTCTCGCGTATTCGCTTCAGCGTTTCGATACCACCCATTCGCGGCATATTGATATCGAGCAACAGGATTCGTGGATGGGGGGCGCTACTTGGCGTGGCATACTTTCCGCGACGAAATAGGTAATCCAGACATTCTTCACCATCGTTGACGATATGCAACTGATCGGTCAAGCCAAGGGCGCGCCAAGCACGTTTGGTGGCCACGATATCGTGTTCATTGTCTTCGGCAAGTAATACAACGAATTCGTCTTGTTTCATTGGCTCTCCTGCATGATGGCCAACGGTAGTGTAACGAAAAACGTGCTGCCCTGGCCGGGCATAGATTCGATCCTAATATTGCCTTCAAGGCGGGTGATGGCTTTTTTAATGATTGCTAAACCGATACCGGTCCCTGGGTATTCATTGTCAGTGTGTAAGCGCTGGAACATTCGGAAAATATGTTCATAATATTTGGCATCGATGCCAATACCATTGTCACGAATGAATACTTCGCATTCCCGTTCGTTCAGCGCTCGCCAGCCCAATGTAATTTGCTTAGGGTTTGCTTGATTGAACTTGATCGCGTTACTCAGTAAATTCTGGAACACCTGTTTGAGTAGAGTGTAATCGCCACGAACGGTCGGCCAACTATCATTCCATATCACGTCTGCGTCTTCCGATAACGTCATAAGATCGATGGTGTCATGCAGTAGTGTGCCTAAATCGATGGGCCGGAAACTGGTTTCTCTTCGTCCAACACTGGCGTACTCCAGCAAGTCGGTGACCAATAGTTCGCCTTGATGAAGCGCTTTTTTAAGGCCGGTAAAATATACTTGTTGCTCTTCCCCCGCTGAAGAGCCAAAGTCTTCTAGAAGAAAGTCAGTGTAATTTCTCATCGCGCGTAATGGGCTACGAAGGTCATGCGCCACCACATACGCGTATTGGGAGAGTTCTTCGTTGACGCGAGTCAGCTCGGTAGTGCGGCTGTTGATCAGTTCTTCTAATTCGTCCTGATGTTTTCGCAACGCCATTTCGGCAAATTTGCGATCTGTGACGTCCTGTAGAGTTTCAATTGCGCCGACAATGCGGCCGGTCTCATCTCTAAGCGGTGCGGCGGTGAAATACAGCCAGCGTCCGTTTTCTCCCATTGTGGGAAAAAAATCCTCAGTCTCGTAAGCGTCTTCAATAATAGTCGATGGTGTAACCGCTTCATAAAGATCGCGGATGCGTTCAATTTTTTCATCGTCGATAATCAAATCCGCTAGTACCGGGCGTGGTTCGGGATAAAAGGTAATCCATTGCTGATCTGTGCCGATCATTGTCTTGGCCGGAAATCCGGAAATGACTTCTAATGCTCGGTTCCAATGGACAATCAGGTGCTTATGGTTTACTACGAAAGTTGGAATCGGGGAGCCTTGGAGGATTTGACCGAGCATAGCATCGTCTCTGGAGCTCAGAGATAGCAGTGTATGGTCCTTTTCGCGAAGGCTACCATAGTGGGATAGATCGTCGTCTGCCGAATCCACTGCCATACGCCTCTTCTCCTTAGCTCGCGCTGTTGCGATTATATCGCTTACTGGTCGATTGTCAGTTTAAAAGAAATATTGATCTTTAATGTTGCGGCACATGCTTTATTAGTTTAACAATGCAATCTGCCGACTACTCACGCACTCGCCCATCTTATGCATAAGCGTATTGACGAATTGGAGCAATCTGCCACTGAGCTTTCGCGCATCGATACACCGGAAACGAGTGAGATTCAGCCGTCTATAGACGCTGATAAGGTGCCCTCGGCCAACGAAAAAATCCAGGACAGTAAGATCGAAGCGTCATTAGCTGCTTCGACTAACTTTGACTCCCTTACTGGCTTGCCTACCCGCCATCTTCTGGCAGATCGCTTTACGCAAGTGGCGGCGCACGCTCGTCGGAATGGATCGACTGCTGCTCTTTTAATTCTCAATCTCGACCGGTTCAAACGTGTCAACGATAGCTTTGGCCCTGACTTGGGCGATTCATCGCTGAAAGCTATTGCCATCCGCCTACAAGATGCCTTGCGTGAAACCGATACGATAGCCCGGAGTGGCGGAGATGAATTCATCATTCTGCTTTCCGGTCTACAACAATCGGGCGATGAAAACGTTGTGATCGGCAGGCTTTTGGATACTATCAGCCAAGCTTTCGTAGTAGATGGGCATGAGCTTTATTTCAGCTGCAGTATTGGCGCGAGCGTCTTTCCGGGAGACGGAGAAGATCTCGATACTTTATTAAAACATGCAGGTACCGCGATGTACCGCGCAAAGGAAGAGGGCGGAAACGGGTTCCAGTTTTATGCCAAAGACATGAGCAAGCGTGCCGCAGAGCAGATCGAATTGACCACTGCCTTGCGCCGCGCCTTGGCTCGTGAAGAGTTCGAACTTTATTATCAGCCCAAACTGAGTCTGAAGACTGGGCGGATCGTCGGTTTAGAAGCGCTGATCCGTTGGCACCATCCCGATAGGGGAATGATTTCGCCCGCTGCGTTCATTCCTATTGCTGAAGAAACCGGATTGATTGTGCCCATGGGCGCATGGGTTATGAGAACCGCTTGCGCACAAACCAAAGCATGGATGGATGCCGGATTATCCCCGCTTGCGGTCGCGGTTAATGTATCGGCAAGGCAAGCGCGGCAGCCGGAAGCGTTGATCAATCTGGTGGGGGCGGTATTGCACGAGACTGGACTCGAAGCGAAATACTTGGAGTTGGAGTTAACGGAGAGTCTCGTTATGCATGATCCTCAGCAGTTCATCGCGACAGTGCGGAGGCTAAAAGCGCTAGGAGTAAAGCTTGCTATCGACGATTTTGGTACCGGTTATTCCAGCTTGAGTTACCTCAAACAATTCCCGGTGGATTGTTTAAAAATTGATCTGTCATTTATTCGTGAAGTCACTTCCAATCCAGACGATGCGGCCATTGTGCAAGCCATTGTTTCACTCGGACACAATTTAGGTCTGCGAGTTATCGGCGAGGGTGTGGAAACCGAAGGGCAGTTAGCTTTCTTAATGGCGAGGAACTGCGATGAGATTCAAGGTTATTTTTTTAGCCGGCCCATACCCGCGGCGGAAATTGAATTATTGCTAGCAGAAGGGCGCGGGCTACCTAATAGTTTGCTACATAACGAGGGGCAGCCGCGTACGCTCTTAATAGTCGACGATGAAGAAAATATTCTATCGTCGCTGAAGCGTTTGTTGCATCGCGAGGGTTACCGAATATTGACGGCAACTAGCGGCCAAGCGGGACTAGAGTTGTTGGCGAAAAACACAGTCGACGTCATCATTTCCGATCAGCGTATGCCCAATATGATTGGTACGGAGTTTTTAAGACGCGTTAAAGAAATGTATCCAGATACAGTGCGCATTATGCTTTCCGGCTATTCGGAGTTGCAGTTGGTGGCCGAAGCCGTGAATGAAGGTGCAATCTACAAATTTCTCACAAAACCGTGGAACGACGAGCAACTACGTGACCATATCAACGAAGCTTTCCGCCGTAAAGCGCTCGCCGATGATAACTTGCTTCTCCATGAAAAAGTGCAGACCGCCAACGCGGAGCTTGCGACCGCCAACGCAAATCTCCAAGAATTGATCCAACAAAAACAAGAAGAGATAGTTCGTGACGAGATCAGTTTGGATATTGCTCATGAAGCGCTGCAGCATGTTCCTGTATCAATAATTGGTATTGATCTCGATGGTATGGTCGTCTTCTTTAATGCCGATGCTGCTGCGACGTTGCGGAGGTTTCACTTAATGTTGGGCTTAGATGTCGCTGAGATGTTGCCGACGGAACTGTTAGCCGTTTACAACGCATGTAATGGCCAGGAATGCTTGATCGATTTAGACGACCGTACATTTCGTACTACATGCCGTCTAATGGGCGAAAAATCCCGTTCACGAGGTAAGCTTCTGGTATTAGTGCCTTGTGATGACGCTATCGCCGCTTAGAGGCTATCGCAGTCGGTGTTAAATGGCGGTCATTCGCTGATGTACTGTCTGCCCGTGCCCGTGCCCGTGCCCGTGCCCGCTCTTGCTATTGTCCCATCTGACATCCAGCATTTAGGCGCTTAAGGGCGTATTCGAAGAATTTGCCGTGACGTAAAATCCGATATCTCGATAGAATAAGCGTTGGTTCCATCGCTGCTTGGAGTGATTGTGGATTCGGACGAAATCAATCAACAAAACACGGTTTTATGCAGTTATCGCTAGCGCAAGTTTGTCCCGGAATGGTTCTCGCGGACGACGTGTTCGATACCCGTGGAAATCTTATTTTGAAACAAGGAACGTTGCTTACCGAATCTGTACTTAATTCTTTACGTCGATACAAAATACAAACAATCGCAGTCGTCGCTCAAGAGGGCGAGGTGGTCGCGGATGAGGTCGACGATGCGGTGGCAAAACAGCAGATTCAAGAGCGCCTCGACAGATTATTCCGGCATACCAGCGATGACGTGGCGACTCGTTCACTGCGCGATTGGGTCGGAGAATATCGCCTTGGATCAAAGAAATCATGACCATCCTGCAATTGGATCAGGTCACAGCAAGAATTCATGACTTGCCCTCGTTGCCGGCGATTGTTGTCGAATTGCTCGAAAGCGTTGATCAACAGGACGTTAACAACGAAACTCTTGCCTCAAAAATATCTTGCGATCAAGCGTTAGCTGCTAAGACTTTGCGTCTAGCCAATTCGTCCTTTTATGGACTGCAAGGGAAGGTGACAAGCATTCAAAGCGCTCTCACTGTACTTGGTTTTCGAAGCGTGCGTACCTTGGTCATGGCGGTGGGTATAACCAGTCAATTTACACATACCGCAGGCAGTGCATTTGATTTTCAGTCGTTCTGGCGGCATTGCATTGGTACTGCGCTAGCTGCAAAGGCGCTAGCGCGGCATGTTAATGCGAGCGAGGAGGGTGCATTCACCGCAGGTCTTCTGCATGACATAGGACGGCTTGTCCTGGTAACTCGTTTCCCGGAGCATTACGGAGAAGTGCTTGCCTATCGAGCACAACACGATTGTTATTTGCTTATCGCGGAAAGGGAGATCTTAGGTCTAGACCATGCAATGGTAGGACACGCGCTTGGCCAGTATTGGAAATTCTCACCGACCATCCTCGCTGCGATAGCAGCGCACCATGCACCGGAGGGAAAAGATCCGGCCTGCCTTGCCGGCGTGGTTAATATCGCCGATGCGATTGCCTACGCGCTCGACTTATCCGGTGATGAAAATGATTTAGTGCCACCGTTATCCAGCGAGGTATGGGCACATCTGGGTTTGACGCGAGAATCTTGTGTGCAAGTATTTCAAGAAACAGAATCACAATTCGAAAGCATCTGTCAGATTCTTGTCTAGCAAATCATTATTTTCGTTGTGGCACTCGCTTCTTCTTGCAGAATGCGTGAAACCAAATAACAGCTTGCGCATGCCCGATTAAATTTTGCACGGGCTCTAAAACTGCTCTAGATGCTTAACTGGTGATGATTTGAAAATTGCCCAAGCGATATATACCGCTCGAGCAATTTCAAATCAATTTCTTACAAACGAATCAATGTTCAGGTTTTTGACGCTTTGGTCGGCAGGCATGCATCGCTTCGAAGTTGGCTGCCGCTTGAACGCATGTTTGTGCTTTTTGCAGCCTCGCAATGTGTTTACCGATTTCTTCCACGTGTCTCGATTTTGCATGCTCAAAGTGTTCTTGCGTTTGTTCCCCCTTCGGCTTACCACCGTGGCCGGGCTGGCTCCCGGGGGAATTGCTAGATGGTGGAGAAGATTCCGCGAATGCAGTGCTCATGGTGAAAAGAACATAGGTTGCGAGAACAATTCCTTTTTTCATTGCATCTCCTATCGTTAATCGGTGGTTGAATTCTTAATCGACTTACCGGCATTCTCAATTTTTTCGCCTGTCCAATTAGCGGCTTTTTTTGATGCATGCTCGACTTTCACAACGCCTTTCTTGATGGCACGTCCTGTTTTGGTAGCGGTCTTTTTGATTGCATGTCCAGTCTTTGTCGCAGCACGATCAATTTTTTTTCCCACGCTTTCGCCTGCAGTTGATTTGCCAGCAGACTCACCCGTGGCTTCATTTTTATCGACCGTCACTGCGTTTACTGCTGGTGCAGGTTCGCTATCTTGGGCAAATCCCCATCCGGTCGCAAGTGCTAATGTGACCAACAATATTAGGTTTTTATATAATGGTTTTACCATCAAAGTGCTCCGTGAAACGAAATGTTATTTTTTCACTATCTTCAACATTATCGATTGTAAGCCAGTTCAAGATGCGCAATCAAAATGAGGCCGGCGCGTCAATACGCGCCGGCCTCATTTTGCCACAGTTATTTTGATAGGTTCTAATTGAGAAGCTAAGCAAAAATCAACCTGACCATCTGCTTTATAACGACTTGAGAAATTTAACGAGCGCCTGTTTGTCGCTTGCCGGCAGCGAATGATAACGACCGATTACCTGGTTCGCTTCTGAACCAGTGCTTGCATGCAGTTTAATCGCCTCCTCTACATTATTTGTCCTGCCATCATGCAAAAAGAAAACACGTTGACCAAGCCCCCACAGCGGCGCGGTGCGAAATTCATCGTCGCCGGCTTGACCTTGCGTAATCCCGTCTGCAAGACCGGCTCCCATATGATGTACTAGCAAATCGGAAAATAATTGGGCCGTCCGTTGATTTGTCACTGCGGCTATCGGCGATTTACCGACTGCTAGCGTTGGTGTGTGGCATAAAGCGCAACCGGTTTGTTCAAAGACGGCACGTCCGCGGCGAACATCCGCAGGACAATTAGAGCCTCGGAAAGAGTCACACTGCGGAGCCGGTGGGGCGAGGTAACGCATAAAGAACGAGAGTAAGACAATGTCGTTGCTAACCTCTGCGAAAGGCGTACCGGGTTGGGCGAGTAAATCGATTTGAGCATGATCTTCAGACACGCCATTGAAGTAGCATGATTTGGGCATTGGCGTCGCTTCAGTGTCGCGCTCATTTGGAAATAGCTCATTGGTTACTCCTTGTTCGACGGCATAAGCTTCGCCGGAAAATACTAGGATCGATTTGTTTTGCGCTTTCCATCCAAAGCGGTTAATGGTGCCGTCATTGTCATTCCTATTAGGGTGCCCCGTAATTCCCACTGCAATGCGGGCTGCTCTAGTTGCGGCAAAGCTATTTAAGATGGTGTCGTCGGCAATTGCTTCAATCAGGCCGGCACCAAATGTGGGTGTCGGTATTCGAAAGGCAAGATTGTTTTGCGCAGCAGCGAGGGCAAAGGGCGGTTGTGCGAGGATACAACCCGGTGCGTCTGTTCGTCCGGTAATCGTGAATAGCGCATGCACGCCACCGTCGCGTTGTGATGGCATGATTACTTTTCCTCGCGCATCGACGGCAAGTTTGAAACGTGCCTCGCGTATTGGTCCATTCAACGTGATGAAGCCTGGAATTAAATTACGGGCACCGTTTGCATTAGCCGACGCAATCTGTGGATTGAAAGGAGGGCTTGATCCCCCGATTGCCGGATGCGCGTGGCACATTGCACAACTACTGGCATTGAAGCGCGGCCCAAATCCTTCTTGCACTCCATCCACGGCTTGGAATGTTTGCTTGCTAGCATCGAACAACGATAATTCTTCCGCTTTTAATCCTGGAAGGGGCTGGCCAGCGCGCGCGTTTGAGGTGTTTTGTTGTGGAGCAGCAGCTGTTTGTGCCAATAAGACAGCGCTGCCGGAAAGGAAAAGGCCGAGGAGAACGGCTATTTTTTTAGCTTTGCCGAGATAGATGATTCGGTTAGTACGCGTTTTTGTATCGTTCATGTCAGAGCCCCCTTGCATGTGAAATATGGACGCACAAGCATCTCTCCTCGTCTTGTTAAAGGATGATGGACTTGGCTGTTGTATTAGATGTGTCTTCGATCCGGAGGGGAATTAAGACGTCGGTGTCTAATGTGCATCTCTTCGATGGATGCTACGGTAGACGTCGAGTCAGGACGAGCAGAAACGGATGAACATGCTGAGCGATGTTAGGAACATACTCCTTCAGCGATCAATGTATGAATAGATGCTAGGAGCGATGCCGATATTAAATGTACTTCAGCGCTGTTCTCTTCTGAACCTGGCATTTTCGCCACGCATAGGCTTTGCGCCTATAAAGTTGTGACTGTACCTTTCCAAGCTCGCGCTTGGCCCCCATTCAGATTGCACTTAACCTAAAAGCATGCATTGTGCCAGAAGATGCGATGGAGCTGGATAAACTAATATTCTTCTGCGCAATTTGATTTTGAATCAGGGTAATAAAGTGAGGAAAAATTTGTTTCAACAAGGATTTAGTTCTACCAAATACTTCCGGTAGGTCAAAATGGCGGTCTGTAGTGATGACGATATTGTTTTTAATACTGATGTGAATGTTTAGATAATGAAGTGACCAATTGCGTCATTGAAATACGCGGCAGGGCAATAGTGCTTTTACGGAAAACGTTTTCTAATGACTTATAGTATTTAACAATGATGCTAGAAGAATATATTAATTTCCTTAATTAATTTTTTTATTCAATAATGGCGTGGCTCTAGCAGAAGACGTATTCCACCTTCTTTTAAGTGCGGTCTATAGGCTTCCAGAATAAATAGTATTTCTATCAATTTAGCAGCACCCACCAATGGAGATTGCTATGCCCGAGCAAAAAACGCTTACAACCAACTTTGGCCAACCGGTAGCCGATAACCAGAATAGCTTAACCGTTGGTCCTCGCGGGCCGGTTTTACTTCAAGACATTCATCTCGTAGAAAAATTAGCGCATTTCAATCGGGAGCGTGTTCCTGAGCGCGTTGTGCATGCGAAAGGTTCCGGTGCTTACGGTACATTCCGTGTCACGCAAGATATCACTCGTTTTACCAGCGCAAAGTTATTTAATGCCGTGGCTAAGGAAACGCCGGTGTTCTTGCGGTTTTCCACCGTTGGCGGCGAATTGGGATCGGCGGATACAGCGCGTGATCCTCGCGGTTTTGCTGTGAAGTTTTATACAGAGGAAGGTAATTGGGACATGGTCGGTAACAATACGCCTGTGTTTTTTATCAAGGATCCTCTCAAGTTTCCGGACTTTATTCATACGCAAAAACGTAATCCACAAACTCATTTGAAAGATCCAAATGCGGTATGGGATTTTTGGTCGCTTTCACCTGAGGCATTGCATCAGATTCTGATTTTGTTTTCCGATCGAGGGACACCGAACGGATTTCGATTCATCCATGGTTTTTCTAGCCACACGTTTAGTCTGATCAATGCGCAAGGCGAGCGTGTATGGGTGAAGTGGCATTTCAAATCGAAGCAGGGGATAGATAATTTGCATCCCAATGAGGCGGCGAGATTAGCTGGAGAAGATCCCGATTACGCTCAGCGAGACTTGTTTCATGCGATTGAAACGGGTGATTTCCCGCGTTGGCGCGTATGTTTTCAAGTGATGACCAACGAGCAAGCTGCTAGCTTCCGTTGGAATCCTTTCGATTTGACGAAAGTCTGGCCGCATAGCGAATTTCCGTTGATCGAAGTGGGAGAGCTGGAGCTTAATCGTAATCCACGGAATTATTTTGCCGAGGTCGAACAATCGGCATTGTCGCCGGCCAATATTGTGCCCGGCATGGGGTTTTCGCCGGACAAGATGTTGCAAGGGCGTTTGTTTGCCTATAACGACGCGCATCGTTATCGCATCGGTAGTAATTATGCGCAGTTACCGGTTAACGCACCTAAGTGTCCATTTCATAATAATCAGCGCGATGGATCAATGCGATTCGACGGTAACGGCGATGCTGGACCTAATTATGAGCCGAACTCGATTTCCGGTAGTCCTGTGGAATCATTTAACCATCGTGAACCTGCATGGGATTTAGGCGATGCCGTTGCCGATCGATTTAGCCATCGTACGGAGGAGGATCACTACACGCAGCCACGTAGTCTGTTCCATCTCATGAAGCCGGAACAACAGCAATTGCTAATCGACAACCTTGTTGCGTCGATGCGCGGTGTGACCCTGCAAGGAGTGATCGAGCGACAGTTGGTTCATTTTAAAAATGTTGATCTAGCGCTCGCTGAAGGCATTGCAAAGGGTTTAGCGTTGCACGTGTAATTAGTGTGTTTCGCATGCTCCTTTATATTGGCGGGAAATATTTTTAATTAGTCCTAAGCGTTTTTTACGATCTGTAGCGAGCAGGCCATGTTTGAGATCAGTAGCGGAGAAGTACCGTCTCAAACATGGTTCGCGCAGTAAGATTACGACCAGGCTGTAAAGTATTTAGAAGCCTACTTTCCAGGGCTCTGTAAATTTTATTTTCTTGATTGAAGCCCGCTATCAATGGGAGTATCTTTGATGGCAAGGGCTCAACCGTCGTAATAGCGTTAGCAACACCTTCCTCGAAAAACACGTACTGGTCACCGCCCTCTCATTAGCCTCTATGCTGCCTAATATAATAGGGAGGTGAAAACCTATGGGTCAATCCATCAAAGTCCTGATGACCGAAGATATGCCTGACGATGCTGAGTTGGAAGTATGCGTCTTACGTAAAGCAGGTTTTGACGTTAATGCAATACGAGTCGATACCGAACAAGATTTTCGTTATTATCTCGATTCATTCAATCCCGATCTACTCCTATCAGATTTTTCCGTTCCGGGATTTAGCGGAATGTTCGCACTGCAAATTGCCCGCCAGAAACGCCCCGACATACCCTTCATATTTGTCTCCGGCACCATCGGCGAAGAGCGCGCAATCGAATCGTTCAAGAGTGGTGCTACAGACTACGTTGTAAAGACTAATCTAGCTCGACTTGGACCTGTCGTGCGGCGTGCACTCGACGAGGCAGCGCAGCGAAAAATTCGCAGCAAAGCGGAGCTTGAGCTCATGGAGAGCGAGGAAAAATTCCGCGTCATTGTCGAGACTAGCCGGGAATGGATTTGGGAAGTCGATAAGCAAGGACGCTGTACTTTTACAAGCCCATTCGCACATGTATTGCTTGGTTATTACACCGAAGAATTGCTTGGTGTCGATCGGCTTGCTCATATTCACCCGCAAGATCGCGCGAAAATAGAAACCCTTATGTTTGCCGGCCCCGATACGGAAAAATACGGATGGAACGATATCGTCTTACGCTGGCGCCGCAAAGACGGTAGTTATCGCTGGCTCGAAAGCAGTGCCATTCCATTGTTCGACCACGACGGCAACGTATTTGGTTACCGAGGAGCGGACCGAGATGTCACCGAGCGTATCCGACATGAGGAAAAAATCGCTCGGATGGGCCGGATTCATGCTGTATTAAGCGAGATCAATGCTGCCATCGTCCGTGTGCATAATCGTCAGGATTTGTTCAGGCAAATTTGCCGCATCGCCGTCGAGCAGGGCGAATTCCGCATGGCATGGACAGGATTGCCCGATCAATCCGGCTTACGGGTAAGACCAGTCGCTTGGATGGGATTCGAAGAAGGTTATCTTGACGAAGTCGATTTTTGTCTGAGAAATGCGATCGAGGATCTTGGCGCAGCTGGGCAGGCATTGCGGGATAAGAAAATGGTCGTTATCAGCAATATTGAAACCGATTCCCAGGGCAAGGCATTCAAAGCGGAAGCATTATTGCGTGGTTACCGTTCACTCGTCGTATTGCCGGTGTTAGTGGAAGGCGAAGTGGTCGCGGTCATGGTGTTGTATGCCGCCCAGCCAGATTTCTTTGATGAGCAGGAATTGAAGCTTCTCAATAATTTGGCAGGCGATATTTCGTTTGCTCTGGACCACCTCGCTAAAGAAGAGCAGCTTGATTATTTATCTCATCATGATCCGCTGACTAGGTTACCCAATCGCGCTTTGTTCCAGGATCGCCTGAACCAATATTTGCAAATAGCTGGACAGGAAGGCCGCAAGCTAGCGGTATTATTTATTGATTTGGAACGTTTTCGAAATATCAATGAAACGCTTGGTCGGCAAGCGGGTGATGAACTGCTAAAACTGATTGCGCTACGTTTAACCGAGGTGCTACAAAATTGCGGCGAACCGGCGCGGATCGGTAGCGATTGTTTTGCGATAACCATTCCGGACGTCAAAGACGAAGCCCATATTGCCCATCTGGTGGAAGAGAAAATATGCCGCGCTTTGTTGCAACCGATCATGCTGGCGGAAGTGGAATTGAGGATCACGGCGAAAGTAGGTATCGCGGTATTTCCAACGGATGGGGATAGCGCCGAAACATTAATCATGAACGCTGAGTCATCACTAAAGAAAGCCAAAACGGCTAGTGAGCGATATCTGTTTTATACATCGCAAATACATACTCGCGTTGCAGAAAAACTGACATTGGAACATCAATTGAGGCGAGCGTTAGAGGAGAAACAATTCGTGCTGTATTACCAACCGAAGGTGCACCTCGCCGATGGCCATATTACTAGCATGGAAGCGTTGATTCGTTGGCAAAGCCCGGAGTTTGGATTGGTTTCACCTGGTACGTTTGTTCCACTGCTTGAAGAAACCGGTTTGATTCTTGACGTTGGTCGCTGGGTATTAGAAAAAGCGGCGGCGGATTATTCGACTTTATTGACCAAGCAAATAAAACCACCGCGTATTGCCGTTAATGTGTCTGCGTTGCAATTGCGGCAAAAGGGATTTGTCAAAGAATTTGCCCATACCTTTGAGAAAGGTGGGCTGGATCTTGAAGTCACTGAAACCTTGTTAATGGAGGACCTTGAAGGATCCATCGCGAAACTTGATTTAATCAGAACCATGGGTGTCAGCATTGCCTTAGACGATTTCGGTACCGGTTTTTCATCCTTGAGTTATCTGGTCAAATTACCGATCGATTATCTGAAAATTGATCGTGCGTTTATAACTAATATGACGCAGGGCGCGAACGACATGACTATCGTTTCTGCGGTGATTGCATTGGCGCATTCGCTTGGCTTGAAAGTGGTTGCGGAGGGAGTAGAAACCGAAGAGCAGGCAAATCTGCTGCGATTACTGAAATGCGACGAAATGCAGGGATATTTTTTCAGCCGTCCTATATCATTAAAAGATATTCAAATTATGTTGAGTGATGCTCACAGCGCGCAGTCGGTTTCAAACAGACGCTGAGAAGGAAGTAAAAAATACAAATAACAGGGAGGGGGGCGCTATGCCAATCATTATCGAAGATATAGTAGAGCTTCCTCCGATTGTCGTTGATTCTCGGCGTTATCAGCTCAGGCGATTTGAGGATCATGCGGTGCTTATTCGCAAGCAGGATCATAAAAGCGCGTTATTTCTTACTGAAGATTGCGTGCTGTGGGATATCCAATTACATCTCGCCCACCGCCGATGCCGCAACAACGCAAACGAATTTTCTCGCGCGTTCGATTCAATATGTGAGCGCTTGGAAGTGTTTGGGTTTAAGGATGATCCTTGGCATCCGCTACCGAAGGGCTGGGAGTCACACGGCATGTTTATTTTCAAGCCTGCTTCGCATGGAGCAATAGCTTTGACGCATTAACCTAGAAACGGCGATTGACCGCTTATTGTTCCTGGAAATGCCTTACCTTATAGAACATTGCCGCGATTTGATACTTCCCCAAATGGGTGACCACACTACGTACCCGATTGCACATTTTTTGGGTCGCCCGGCGTTGTTGCTCCGCCTTGCATGGAATGGCCATGCCGCGTTGTCGCCCTTGCAGGGCGCGTATCCGCTTGCACGCGCATACCGTTCCGCAGGCGGATGGCATGCCATCCGAAACCCCTGCTTCACTTCGGGTACGTCCAATCACCGTTTCTAGGTTTAATCAATTCCCCTAAATCATCTGGCACCCGTAGAATGCGAAGGGCGACCTCTTCAAGAGATTTTTCATGCTTAGAAAACCCAACGTATTTGCTGTTCTTGTAATTGTTACCAGTTTTTTATTTTGCGGCGCGGCTAGCAGCAGTGCTATTTCAGAGGCTTCATCAAGCGCTGTAAGCCTAGAGCCGGCACTTGAGGCAAACCCTCTCGATAAATTGCCGCCTGGCCAATGGTATGAGGTGCCCGGTTCACGGCTTGATAGCGTCGATCCTTGTCCCTCACGCGCTTGCCCATATTCGGGCGTAGTTGGTCTGTCTGGAATCGTCACGGCATGGAGCGGCGGCGCTTACGATACTTCCCGCGATCGTCTTCTCGTATGGGGGGGAGGACACGCCGATTACGCGGGTAACGAAATTTATGCCTTTGATGTGAATGCGCTGAAATGGTCCCGTCTTTGGGGGCCGACGGCCGACGTTCCCGCTAAACTTCTTCCCGGCACTGAAACGTATACCGATGGCAACCCTGTTTCTCGCCATACATATGGCGGATTAGCATATGTCGAATCGACTGATCAATTATTCTCTCAAGGTGGGTCGCTTTACAATTCCGGCAATGGTACGCGGGCAACTTGGGTGTTTGATTTTAAAACCTCCGCTTGGCAAAGAAAGCACGACAACGAGAGCGGCGCAGTCGGCATATGGGCGCAATCGGCCTACGATCCGGTGACCAAACATGTATTCCATCAAGATAATAACGGCCTTATGGAATACGATCCGGTCGCGAATACGTGGACTGCGCGCGGGCGTATAGAGGGCGGCGTATGGAGTGGCAAGCTTACTGCGGCTATCGATCCTGTGCGACGGCTCTTTGTCGCGGTGGGCGGTGGCACGACGTATGTATGGAATCTCAATACATTTCAGCTAACAAAACCGGCAACTAAAAACGGGAATGCAATCGTTTCTGCGAATGCGCCGGGTTTTGTATACAACGCCAGCAATGGGAAATTTCTGGCGTGGAACGGCGGCGCTAAGTTACATCAACTCGATCCTGTTACTTGGGCATGGACTGTCATTGATACTGTCGAGAAAAGTGACGAAGCGCCTAGCGCGCCGGTGCAGCAGGGCACCTACGGGCGCTTCCAATATATTCCGTCTAAGAATGCGGTCATTGTGGTGAATGGCGTTGCAGATAACGTCTACATCTACAAACTTCCCGGCACGCCGGTAGCGTCGCGTTCCTATCCTAAGCGAGTGGGGATCGATGACGATGCCACACTGAATATGTTTGCACAGGCAGATACGCTGATTGCAGCGCTACGCAAACCGACCTCGGGATTGCCGGTCAATAAACCCGTGATAACTTCCTTTAAGCTTGTTTCTCCTGTGAGTCAGTCGGCGGCACCGTTTTCTTTCGGCCACGGATTTCGCCGCGGCGATATTCCTCAAGGACAGTCAATAGTTGCGAATATTCGCGATTTTCAAGCCGACATCAAAAATCGCTGGCCCGATGGAAGTGCAAAATTCGCGGTTCTTTCCGGACGCGCGAAATTGACGGGTGGAATGGCGCAAGCAATCAAGCTGTACGCCGCGCCCCCACTTTTTGGAAAGAATCTCACCGAACAAGATCTTTTAGGTACTGGTATTACTGCCGCGATCAAATTCTCGCCTTATGGGGCGGTAGCACTGAACTCTCTTATTGGACACCGAAGCACTTATAACGCCGCCGCGCATCGCTGGACGCCAGGGCTCGTTCGCCAATGGATTAATGGACCGGAAGTAGCTTCCTGGATCTATTACTCGCCGATTGGATCGGACCCACATTTGGCCGCATGGTTCGAAGTAAAACTCTGGCGTGATGGTGCAGTGGAGGTGTTGCCATGGATTGAAAACGGTTATCTGAATATCAACGCTCCAGGTGAAAAGATTGGAGAAGGAAGTTTTAGTCTTGGCAATGAAACGCGGTATTCGGGAACATTGAATTTGCCGCATCACACGCGTGCTGTTCTTGCCAGCGGCACGACGTTTTCTTATTGGTTCCATGCGAACCCGCAAATTACCGTCAAGCCCGACATTGCCTATCTAACAGCGACGAAGCTGGTTCCTGCTTACTACAGTAGTACGCCAAGCAGTAGTCTTTTATTTACTAGAATCGTTCAAAGTTATACACCGACGGAAGTGGCCAATGTGCCGGCTAAAGGAATGGGATCGGCAGGATACAGTCCATGGATTGGGCTTATTCCTGAGCACGATGTTGCTTATCTGACGAGTGGCGCTGATCCCCGCGCAATGGCTTCGGTAATTGTGAATGGATACGCTGCCGGTAGCTTTGGAACACATTACCGCGACGAGCTCACGAATCAACCACTGCGATTTTCCAATTATCCTAACTTGGTCGTCAACGACCACAATTCCGGCATCATTGGTGCCGGTGCCAGCACCAAAAACACTTTTACGCCCCAACCCAGCGGCAAAGCGCCTGGAGAGTGGGATGTGCCGCATCATCCCTCGATGGGATACATGGCTTATCTGCTAACCGGCCGTTTTTATTTCATGGAAGAATCGCAATTCGTTGCGACTGTAAATTTCTTGCAGAGAACGGATTCATCGCGGCAGCTCACTAAAAATCTAATTCTCAGCAATCATTACACTACTCGGGGTGCCGCATGGGCGCTACGCAGCTTAGCGCAAGCCGCGGCGGTCACGCCGGATAACGACGCGTTGCAAGCAGAGTTTTCGGCCGCGATTGAAAACAATGTCAACTATTACCACGCCAAATACATTGCCAAGCCAAACAACCCGCAAGGGTTATGCGAGCCGTACTCAAATTATGTTGATAACAGCCTGAGCGGTGCTCAAAGTAACGCAAAGCCATGGACTAGTGCTATTTGGATGGAAGATTTTCTCACCGCTTCGTGGGGATATCTGAAGGACATTAGTGGTGGTGATCTTTCTCTTGCCGCACAAGAAAAATTAAATACTTTCCTCGCATGGAAATACAAAAGCATTATTGGGCGGCTAGGAAGTACGGGACCGTCGGAATTCTTTTTTCTCGACGCCGCGCAATACACCCTGCCTTATGCGCCAAGAACTACGAGTTCCACCGATTGGGAAAACGGTAACGGGCCGTGGTACTCGGATTGGGGGCAGATTTATCAAGCGGCGCTGGGTAAGGATAACCCCGGCCTGCCATTGGATAACCGCCTTCGTGACGGCCATTTCCCCGAAGCGACCAGTTATTGGGGGAATCTACAGCCAGCAATCGCTTATGCGGTTGATGCAGGGGCAATCGGTGCGCTTGACGCATATAAACGCATGATAGGCGCGGCGAATTGGAAGGAGATGCTCACCGGGGTGACCGGTTTTAGCGATAACCCGGTTTGGGGTGTTAAGCCTCGCCGCAGTATGGCTTCTCCCGCTGCATCGGATGTTCAAAGCCGGATGCTTGTGCAGTCGGTTGATCGGCCCGCCGACTACTAGTGGTCATGTTGATTTGTGTGGATGAAAATGTTTGTAAATCCCCTCTCCCACGCGCGAGAGAAGGGGGTTCCTTCGTGATATAGCTGTTGCGTTCTAAATTGGATCAATGGAGATGATGTTTAAAGAGCG
>JAZKCF010000123.1:0-45955 GCA_040388195.1 Pseudomonadota bacterium | reverse complement strand
TTGGTAGCTGATCCTTCTCCATAGTTCAAGCCGCTGAAACACATAAAGAGCCTACTTTAATTGGTTGGCCCACGGTTTGCTTTCCCCCAAAGAAGCGATTATCCCAATGTTGGGCTGTTTGTTTGCTGGCGATCGCCGCGTCAGATACTGCTACGCACACGCTTTCAACAGAGCGTGAGCGACGATCGCTTTACGATTGATAGAGTTCTCGAAATATGAGAACTCTTGAAGTAGCCGTTCACGACTATCTTCTGGTTTATATCGACAAATAAAAAAGGAGAGCGCAGCCGAGATCATGTATTTCCATGTTTCGACAAATGCTCCCCTTAAGACCCGATTAACCACTTTGTATGACACTAACATACACCGCCATTGGCTGATTGCCAACATCAAAATGCATCAGCTTGGAGGGCTGCCTAAGGTTTTTAGGCGGGTATTGTAAGGTTTTGGAGCGGTGTCGACTTTTCCAGTTTTAGTTATAGCGAAAGAAATGGAAAATGTGGCGATTCAGAAATTTTTTTAGACGTTTTCGGCTGAGGAAAGAAGTTGATCATCCGCCAGAATAAGGCGTTGAATCTTTCAAAGGCGGACCCACTTTTAGAAAGTTATTGACGCAATGGACATCTTTGACTTCGCGAGTGATTTTTTCCGCAAGCTTAATTTGCTCCGGCGTCGATACATTCCCCGAAAGCGTAATAATCCCGCCGCTACTCTTTACGTCGATTTTTTCTCGCATTAGCGCTTTGTTGAATTGCAGCTTGCTAGTGATTTTAAAAGCAGTCGCTTCGTCCTTGAATAAGCTGCCGTCTCCCAGCCCGTGGCATCCTCCGGCTTGGGAACTCGCCGCAGGGGGCTTCGCTGCCAATGTCAGCGCTGCATGAATAAGTAGTAAGGAATAGATTAGTGTTGCTGCAGCTTTCATCGACCATCTCCAATATATAAATAGGACTTACGCAAAACCGTCCCGGCAAGGCGCGACGACGTCGGCAGTACAATTAGTACGACAAGGAGGAGCAACGCCGCTGGGGCGATTTTGCGTAAGTCCTATAAAATTATTTCTGCGTTCCACGATGCGCTAACGGCAGCGCTATGCCAACGAGCACAGCTACCGTCCAGAAGATGGGCGCTAGACTAAACGAGGCAGCTGTGGCGCCAAACATTAAAGGTACAGCGACCATCGAGGCATTTGCCAAGGTGCCACGCAGTCCGATTGCTTCGGCACCCCGACCCGAAGGCGCTGCGGCATGTAACAGTGACAGCATATTCGGCTGGCTGGAGCCTACCGCGGCGCCCAGTACGAACGCGAACGTAAGGAGGAGCGGTATCGATTGCGTTAACGGCAATGCCACATATACGATGACAATTACTACAATTGCTGTGCGAAGAATCCGCCACTCGGTGAATAGATGTGCCAAGTGGACCGTTATCAAGCGAATACTGAAGGTGCCGGCGGCGAACGCGGCTAAGATCGTACCGATGGCTGATGCCGATAGATGGCGGCGATGACCTAAAATCGGCATCAAAAAGATGAACAGATCCCAAGAAATCGCAATCAGAATACCGACTATATAAATACGCCGGATCGTCGGTTCGCGGATTAAGGTCAAAATATTATCGGAAGCTAAGCGAGGCTTATGGACATGCAGCGCGGAGAATGCCGCTTTTTGGGAAAGGACGAGAAGTAGTGCAACGCATGCACTGCTGGCAAGCACGATAAAGGCCGCCTGATAACTACCGAGATCGATGATAAAGCCTACGATCAACGGCCCTAATATGCCGGAGGTGGAGTGTCCAAGAGACAGCCAGCCAAAATACGCCACGCGATTAGTCGTCGATTCTCCGCAAAGACATCCGACGGAGTGTTGAGCGGAAAGGGAAACAATCATAAAACCCAGCCCGCATAGCGCTGCCGTGGCAAACAGTGTTGTGACCTGTGGAAAGATTCCCGGCAATGCAATGCCTATAACGACGGAGATCATGCCGAGACGCATCGGAACGAATGAGCCAATTCGATCGACCCAGCGGCCTACCGTTATCGAAAGCAGCATGGGCAGCAAGCCATACAAACTGATTAGCGCACCGACAACAGCCTCTGGATAACCATTTTCTAGGGCGAATAATGAGCTGCTGACGCGACCGCCGGACAGGGCGATATGGCCAAACAAATTAATGGCGACTAGTGAAAACAGGAGAGGTGGGATATTTAGAGCGGATTTCATATGAATGTACGGTGTCGCTGGGTTTGTTTGGGGTGCAGTGCTAGGCGAGAGGAGCGCCGTTTGGTCATTCGCAAACAAGCGACGAGCAACGACGCAATGCGCCCCAAACAAACCCAGCCCCAGTTAGTATTAAATTCAATGGGGTTGCCCCCAAATGCGGCGCCCGCGTCGTTGCGCTCCTTGCTAAGGCAATAAGCATTAGCCGCGTCGCGACGCCTAGCGGGTTCCGCATTTGGGGGCAACGACACCGTACATTCATATGAAATCCGCTCTAAAGAAGTCGCGCACGATAAAATATTAACACGGGCCGCCGACAATTTTGCAATGATCCTAGGTGCCCAAGTTCATAAGCACAGGAGAGTTAACTTGGAACCTGAAACCGATCCATCCTTCTCCCAGCCTTACCAGGGCGAAATAACTCGGCGCGAGATTTTCTACGCCTTCCTTATGATTGGTCTTTCCGGTTTTGGCGGTGTACTTCCTTGGGCTCATCGTAAGCTGGTGGAGCAGAAGAGATGGCTATCGGAAAAGGAATTCACAGAATTGCTGAGCTTGGGGCAGATCGTTCCAGGCCCCAATATTGTCAACTTGTCGATTATGGTCGGTGCGCGGTTTCAAGGCGTGCAGGGAGCGGTGCTGGCGTTTTTTGGGTTGATGTTGGCCCCACTGATTATTGTGTTGAGTTTAGGCGCACTCTATGAGCAGTATGGGCAGATAGAGTTGGTGCGACGAGCAGTGAGCGGGGTAGCGGCAGTAGCGGCGGGTTTGGTCATCGCGACCGCATTTAAGCTGGCGGTAGCCCAACCGCGACGATTCTGGCCCATGTTTATTGGTGTGCTCGCGTTTGTTAGCGTCGGGTTGTTGCGTCTTCCACTTGTCCTGGTGTTATTGAGCCTTGCGCCGGTAGGCCTTGTTGCGGCATGGAAATTTATGGGGGCCTCTAAAAATTGATATTTTCGTCACAATACGGCGTTGCCCGCAAAAAATCCTCCTTACATATTTTGTATATGCGGCATCGGCTTTTTTTCGCGCCTCTTGTGCCCTCTGGGTATGTCTTGCTTAGAAATATCAATTTTTAGAGGCCCCCATAAATGAACCAGGACGATCTAATTCCCCAGTTAATCTGGCAATTTCTGCTGCTTTCCCTGGTGGCAGTCGGCGGTGCAAATGCTGTGTTACCGGAGATGCATCGGCAGATCGTTGAAATTGATAAATGGATGAGCGGGGCAGAATTTGTCAGCCTATTTGCCATTGCGCAAGCAGCACCAGGCCCGAATGTTCTTATCGTTAGTTTGGTCGGTTGGAAAGTCGCGGGAATATCCGGCGCACTGGCGGCTACCGCAGCAATGTGCGCGCCATCTTCAGTGCTGGCATTTTTTGTCGGGCGCCTGGCATATCGCTTTCAACATTCACCGATGCGGGCGATTATTCACAATGGACTTGGGCCGATCACGATCGGGATCATTCTTGCCAGTGGTTATTTGCTTGCGCTTAATGCGGATAGAAATTGGATGGCAGGAATAGTAACGGCGGTAACGGTGGGAATAGTATTAAAAACTCGGTTGAATCCGCTGTGGTTACTTTCAGCCGGGGCGGCGGTAGGGATGCTTGGCGTTATTCCATTATAAAAATAGCCTGGGTAATGGTTTCCAATTATCCAGGCTATATAGATTAGGCAGCCATTTTTAAATGTTTGAAGTCATCACCTAAAATGGTCAGCAATTCATCTCGGCGCTCATCGACCAATCCTAATACATCATCGGTCGCAATGCGTTCGACTTGTACTTCAGGATCGCACAACACGCTCAACTCACCGGAATCATGCAATACCGCGACTTTGGGTTGATAATTTTCCGCGCGGAATTTCTTTGTCGATAAGGCTTCGTAAAGAACATTGATTTCTTGTTCGTCGAGTAAATCGGAGTCGGCGTAGTCACAAGGAAGCGTTTGCAGGTAAGGTGGAATACCAGATGATTCAGTCATTCCACTATTTTGCCAATATCGAAGCGCGGTAAGAAGTGTTGCGATCTGGCGGTGGTCGATAACTTTAGACATGTGAGGATTCCTTAATTAGCAACACGGGTTTTGGTGTTGAGCATCTTGACTTCATTCACCTGTCTTTTCTGTTATCTGCGTCACGGGTGGTGGCGATGAGAAGAAGGGGCTGCTATAACAGCTTCTAGGCATTACGAATTGTGTGTTGGCGGAATATGAATTTTTAATAGTGCCTTGTTATGTAACGCAGTGCATAGTATCCTGCCGCTCCTTGGCGGCTCTACCGAACAAACAGATTAGTATAGGACTTACGTAAATCACCCTAGCGCCATTGCAACTCCTTGTCGTACAACTTTCGTACTGCTTGCGTCGTCGCGCCTTGCTGGGATGTTTTTGCGTAAGTCCTAAGTAAACAGGTTGGTTTGACGTTGTGCAGCTCTTCACATGGCTCATCGCTGTTCTCTTAAGTAATCCCAAATGAACGATTCTAAAAAAACAGCTCCACGAAAATCTTCCGACGTTTTTTACGTCGTCAGAAATTCCAAGATTCATGGTAATGGTGTGTTTGCAACTCGAAAGATTCCTGCTGGTACGCGCGTTATCGAGTACAAGGGCGAACGAATCAGTTGGCGGGAGGCGGCAAAGCGCGATCCTCATGATCCAGATAATCCCTATCACACTTTTTATTTCAGCTTGGAGGACGGGCGAGTAATAGACGGCGGCAGGCGCGGAAATGAATCGCGGTGGATCAATCACGCCTGTGAACCGAACTGTGAAGCAATAGAGGAAGAAGGGCGCGTTTTTATACATACATTGCGCGATATTCGTCGTGGCGAGGAGCTCAATTACGACTATTCACTAACAGTCGATGAGCGTCAGACCCCAACGCTCAAGCGAGCCTATGCCTGTTTGTGTAAAGCGGAAACATGTCGTCACACAATGTTGGCACCTAAGCGGCGTAAGCGGGCTTAGCGTTTTCTTTTTCCCTCCCAACGCAAGCGTGCCATGAGGTATTTCGCGCTTGCGTATCTTCTGCAGACTGACTATATCAAATGATGGGGCTCTTTATCTCTGCATACCTGCTTGGAGAAGTGCTTCTCTTAAGAAGGTATGACGGAGTTCATCATGTCAGTCAATGCAAATGCTATTTGCCGAGTAATCTTTTCGCTTATCATTTTTTTAGTAATAACCCTTGTAGGGCCGAGGTCGGCGCAAGCTGATTTTATTTATGGTCAGTTGCTAGTCAAAGATCCTACTCTTTCCAAATCTGACGACCGTCGTTACACGCTTTATCTCCCGTCTCAATATAACGGCAATACCCCGGTCCCCCTTGTTATTGCATTACACGGCTGCCATCAAACGGAACGTACAGTTGCGGATGACTCTCGTCTTGAAGAAGTCGCTGAGCGGGAGGGTTTTATTGTCGCGTATCCCTATATCGCTAAGAGCGATAATTCAGGAGAAACCAATGACGAAGGTGGCCGCAATCCGCGTTGTTGGGGTTTTTGGTTCGCTGATGAAATTCATCGTGGTAATGGTGAGGTTGGCGATATCGCTCGTTTAGTCGACCAGCTCAAAAGCCGATATCGAATTGATGCCAATCGCGTTCATATTCTAGGAATATCGTCGGGTGGTGCAATGGCTACCGATGCGCTAGTCGCCTATCCCGATAAATTTGCTTCCGGTGCGATACTGGATGGTGTTGGCTATGCGGAAACATCCGGCGTATATACCGGCGCTATCGATTGCGACATCGTTCTAAACAATAATCTCGGTAACACTAGACCAAATGCCGATGTGATTCGCGATATGCGTACGGAAATGAGTAAAAGCATTTTGCGGCAAGTACCGGTGATGGTGGTGCACAACAAGAAAGACTGTACCGTGCCATCCAAGGTGGGAAAGGCCATTGTGGAACAGTTCGCTGGATTACTTGCGCAAGAGGGGCGCTCGGTCAATATCGGCAATCCCATTTCGTCTACATCAGGAACTACCGCAGGCGTTCCCTGGACACAAAACAAGTATGGCAATACATCAAACGGCACGAGCGTTATCGAGACTGTGTATCTCGACAGTTATTACAAGGATTTGCAAAGAATCGAAACTCGCCTTTCCAGCAATCAATACCTGCCGAGCACACCAGCCCCCAACGACATAGATCGCGGGCATGCTTGGTTCGGTGCCAAGCGCGGTCCGTGGTTTGTAACGGTTGGTCCTGTTACAGCTGAACTGGCGTGGACATTCTTTAAAGATCATCCCTATGAGGCTGCTACCGGTATTCCCGTTGTTAGTTGTAATGCGCCTGCAGTTTCCGGAAGGAGCGTTGCGCTTACTTGTTCGGGAACTGATAACGGTACTATTGCCAGCTACCATATTGTTTTGGGTGGTCCGTCTTCCATGACTGAAACGTTGCCGGGCGGTAATGGGTTTAGTAGGACATACGATAATTTGCCGGATGGAGAGTACAGTGTCTCCGCTACTGCAACTGACGATCAGGGAACCGTCTCCAGTCCAGCTCGCAGCACATTTACTATTGGATCAGCCGCACAGAGTTGTGTCACCACTAGCAATCCCACCCACGTTGCCAACGGGCGGGCGTACCCGTGCGGCATGTTTTTACTCATGGCATGTGCCAATGGCTCGGACGAAACTCTCGGCTTCAATTTTGCATGGACTACAAACAGTCTTAAGCAAACAGGTGCGAATAACTGGGCCAGGGTAGACCGTTGCCAATAGCGATTTCGGCTGCGTGCAAGCATTGATTACGGAAGAGGTTTTTAAGGTTGCAAAGGAGCTAACCCTTTAGATGAATCAAGTACAAATGCCGCCTCTGATGACGGCGGCATTTGTATTGAAAGCAACTACTACTAATAGCGGCACAGTCGCAGGTGTTAACAACCGCCGGCGCCCGCCGCATTGATCCCCATTATTTGTGAATACGACTGGTAACGGCTAACACGATCCTGGACTTGTTCCGGGTGGCCGCCGTTGCATTCCAGAGCGCCATTGATGGTTCGAATAGTTTCACCAAACCCTCCACCGCTAGTCATAGCGGCATGGGGTGTCATTTTCCCTGCACCGGTCGAGTTTGTCCAAAACCACATAGCTGTTAGCCAGCCGACAATTTGTCCGTCACTATTAGAAATTAGTTCGGGATTTTCCAGCAGAGGCATATTCAGAGCCGTGCCAATCTGACCGTAATTATAGTTCCAGCTGATCTGCATAGGTCCGCGGCCGAAGTATTGTTTCCCCGGTGCGCATGGGTATTGTCCCCCAGGCTGACAGTAATCACTTTTAGCAATTTCCTCCGTGTAAACGAGACCGCCTGTTTCATGTCCAACATTAGCAAGAAAGGCCGCCAATTCTCGCTTCCTCGATGCGGTATCACCAGTGGCAAATTCTTTCACTGATCCATATGCGGTTATGAACCCTATATATGTATATGACTGATGGCGTTGAGGAAACATTTGTTTAAACTGCGCTTCACTCAATATCGCACTCAACTCGTCAGGTGTTGCTGCCTGTTTCGTTGTCGGCGTTCCCCGATCACGAGTCAGGTCACCATGGTCTCGCTGGTCGCCTCCTCCCTCCGTGGGTTTCGGCTGCGTAGCTGAACCACCTGCAGGAGTCGCCACATTTGCTGTTGGCTTGGACTGCTGCCCGGAAGAGGTACAGGCTCCCAAATCCTTCCATAGGGCAGGAGTATTTTCAGGCGTCCAGTTGCTTGCATGCGCAGTGTGAGGCTGCAATATTTGATAGTTGCGCCCTTGGTACTGTATGACAGTGTTGGCACCGTAGGCTCCCCCTTGAGCCCATGAGCCACTTGCGCAGGAAGCGGCGCTGGCACCAGTCGAATAACCGATTGCGCCAATCGCTAGCCATAAAGCGGTCGACAGTTTTTTGATAAAAGGAGTTCTATTAGTTGCTGTTCTTTTTTGCATAAATGTCCCTTTTTAAATATATATCGGTTTTCGCTGGGGTACACCATCGTTAAAATACCGTCGCTGTACACGTTACAAACTTTAAATCGAAAATTTCACCTCGCTTTTCTCCGCCCCCTTTCATCAAGCTGTGTTATTGGGGGGGGGGGCAAGAAAATCTTCACGCTGAGGCAGCTTACATCCGTTCTACTACACTGATTTATAAAAAAACGCACAAATTGATAATTTTCCTGATAATTAAATCACAAAGCGTTTCAACTCGCAGGGAAAAAAGCCGAGACTAATGCCCGGCATTGCTCGACCGCTTTTAGATAGCCGTATGCTCACTCCTTTTTAAAACATGGAGCGATTGTTCGGGCAACGCAGCACGGCGAATACAACGCCGTACCCTTAAAGGGCTACTCTGATCTAGCATGGCGCTATCATTTGCAGTTGTACCCTTGCGGGCGACAGTAGTACATAACAGTTTTTTGCATCGGTGTAATTTGTAATCGTTTGTATAAACTGTGTCTTGGCTGTACCAATTAACATAAATTGAAGTTTATGGAACTAGAGCGGCTTTCATAATGAATGAAGCGTCAGATAAAGTTCTCATTGTTGACGACGACGCGGAGATTCGCGATCTGCTGAGCCGTTACCTAAAGCAAAATGGTTATGCGGTAAATGCCGCAGCTGATGGTGCCGCGATGTGGAGCGCATTGCAGAGCGATGATCCGGACATCATTATTCTGGATTTGATGCTGCCGAGCGTTAGCGGCTTAACGTTATGTCGTGATCTACGTGCCCGTTCCGATACGCCTGTTATCATGTTGACTGCCCGTGGCGAAGAAACAGACCGCATTGTTGGCCTCGAAATGGGCGCTGACGACTATTTGCCCAAGCCATTTAATCCTCGGGAATTGCTAGCACGAATAAAGGTGATTCTCCGGCGTGCACGTAGCATGCCGAAGGGGCATTTGCCGGAGCAAGCGCAGTTCATTTGTTTTGCCGATTGGCGGTTGGATACTCAGGAACGGCAATTAATTTCTGCTCAGGGCGTTGTGGTGTCTCTTGGCGGTAGCGAATATCGCCTACTGCGCGTATTTCTGGAGTGCCCGAATCGTATATTGAATCGGGATCAACTGATGGATCGGCTACACGGCCGGCAAGTCGAAGCGTTCGATCGTAGTATCGATGTACAGGTGAGCCGTTTACGGCAGCGGCTTGGCGACGATGCGAGGGAGCCTGCGATTATCAAAACTGTGCGCCAAGAGGGTTACATGTTCGCCGTAAAAGTGATTTTCGAAAAATGAAACGCTTGCTTCCCAAGACACTATTTGGGCGCATGGTGCTAATCATGATCGCCGGTCTTGTTATCTCTCAAATTCTTACCACGATAATTTTCTTTCAAGAGCGCGAGCGCTTCGGTTTGCGTACTGCTGCTCGGCACTTCGGCTTACAAATGGCGCAGATCATAAAAATTCTGGATTCCCGCCCGGTGACTGAGCAGGCTGGCATTGTAGAGTTAATCAGTGGACCTGATCTCACGGTATCGCTGAGCGCTATGGCGAAAGAAATGGCGAAAGAAATGGCGAGCGGTATGTCGCGAAATGATGGCGTTGCCGACAGCATTGTAACGGCGCTTAACAAGTATTTGGGAGATGTGAGACCAATCCGCGTGTGGTTGATCGATAAGTCCGTGGATGCTTCGAATTCTGAGGAGGTCGACGCGAAGACGCTGCTTGTGCAAGCGCGCTTGCGTGGCAACAGTTGGGTCAATTTCAAATTTTCCATTAACGAGCCACCGAATGTTTTGGTCTCACCCCGCTTTCTTCTCAGCATGTTGGTGAGGTTGATAACGGTCATTATTTTGGCGTTGCTGGCAGTGCGATTGGTTGCCCGACCGTTGCAGACGTTGGCGTCTGCTGCAGAGGACCTAGGCCGGGATATCCATCGCCCACCACTTGAAGAGATCGGACCTTTAGAAGTACAGCGTGCGGCGTCTGCGTTCAACACAATGCAGCGACGGCTGATTGATTATATTCAAGAGCGAACTCGCATTCTTGCGGCGGTGTCTCACGATTTGAGAACACCGATTACACGTCTTCGTTTGCGCACCGAATTGCTTGATGAATCGGAAGTGCGTGCCAAATTTATAAATGACCTTGAAGAAATGGAATCCATGGTTTCGGCGACATTGGATTTCACACGCAGCGTCGACAAAACCGCATCGCGGCGAGATATCGATGTAATGGCGTTATTGGAAAGCTTGCAAGCCGATGCGCAGGAATTGGGATATGACGTGGAAATTTTTGGCAGTGCATTGGAGACGGCGAAGGCTGATCCGCAATCGCTCAAAAGCTGTATCGCCAATTTACTCGATAACGCGTGGAAGTATGGCAAGCATGCCCGCATTATCGTGAATGATTCCGAGAACGAGCTGCGCATTTCGGTGTGTGACGATGGCCCAGGAATTCCAGAAAAAGAGATCGAAAAAGTCTTTGAGCCATTTTACCGTGTTGAGGGATCGCGCAGCCGGTCAACGGGTGGTGTAGGGCTTGGGCTTAGCATTGCAAGAAATGCCGCACGTGCTAACGGTGGCAATTTGGTTCTGCGGAACCGCCAGGAAGGTGGTTTGGAAGCAACGCTTTTGTTGCCCCGGTTAGCATAATAGATTTTAAGTTTTAGTGATTTAACAAGTCCTTATTAAAAGCGTAAACAATTCGTCGGTTTTAAGGCGAAGCGCAGTTCGTAGTGTGGCTGCCAGGGATTTCCGTCTTTCCATAGCGGTAGCGCGCTCTAAGAGCTGTTACACTTTGTTTCAATTTTTCCTCTTGACGTTATCCGCCCGTTACATCCGCTTGATCAAATCGAGATAGTGGTTTATCCAATATTTTTCCGATAGAACAATGAACAAAACAACGACTCCGAAAGCGGAAGGCGTGGCCTCCGCAAACCCTAACAAAGTGGGTGGCAAATCTACCTCACTGTGGCGCCAATGGTGGTTTTGGCTGCTGATGTTGGCTGTTGCTGGCGGTGGCTACTATTTTTTTACGAAACCAGAGGCGACTCAGCAGCAATCTGGAAAATCTGGGCGTGGTGGGCTTGATCGTCCGATTCCTGTTAGCGGCGTCGCGGCTAAGTTAGCCGATGTCGATGTTTATCTGAACGGACTCGGCACTGTAACGCCGATGAATGTTACCGTTCGAGCCCGCGTTGACGGACAGCTCATGCGAGTTTTGTTCCGTGAAGGTCAAATGGTGAAAGCGGGAGACCTACTTGCTGAAATCGATCCGCGTCCTTTTCAAGTGCAATTGACGCAAGCCGAAGGGCAACTGGCTCGCGACCAAGCATTATTGAAAAATGCTCAACTGGATCTTGAGCGGTACCGGACGTTGTTCGCGCAAGATTCCATCGCCAAACAACAAGTGGATACGCAAGCCGCTTTGGTGCGTCAGTATGAAGGCACGATCAAGGCCGACCAAGGGCAGATCGAGAGCGCTAAATTGCAACTGACTTACTCGCGAATTACTGCGCCAATCAGTGGCCGCCTTGGTTTGCGTCAAATCGATCCGGGCAACATTGTGCATGCAACCGATCAAAATGGGTTAGTGGTGATTGCGCAGTTGCAGCCGGTGGATGTGGTCTTTGCGGTTCCCGAAGACAGCGTGCCCAGCGTCATGAAGAAACTCCGTGCTAACGAGAAATTACCGGTTGATGCTTATGATCGCGATGGGCAGAAAAAACTTGCTAGTGGATTACTGCTGACAGCCGATAATCAGATCGACGCAACTACTGGAACGATAAAACTTAAGGCGCGCTTCCAGAATGACGACGATAGCTTGTTTTCCAATCAATTTGTGAATGCGCGCATGCTTGTTGATGTGCGGCGAGGCACAACGGTGATTCCATCGGCAGCTATTCAGCGCGGCACCCAAGGAACGTATGTTTATCTCGCCAAGCCTGATAAGACGGTCACGGTGCGAGTTGTGAAGCTCGGACCTGTTCAGGGCGAGAAGACGGCAATCGATACTGGTCTTTCACCCGGAGACATGGTGGTAGTAGATGGCACTGACAAGTTGCGTGAAGGCGCGAAAGTGGAGTTGGTGACGAAGGAAGCGGGTGTGCCAAAAGCTGGTGAACAGCTGCGGCAACGTAGCGGACGGCGGAATGCTGGTGGTGAGAAATAAATGCTGAATAGCACGAATAATATTGTTGGTTTTATCGCATGAATCCATCCCGCCTCTTCATTCTTCGTCCGGTCGCAACATCGCTGTTGATGCTTGCCATTGTGCTCGCCGGCATCGTCGCTTATCGGCTGCTACCGCTTTCCGCATTGCCGGAAGTCGATTACCCGACGATCCAGATTGTGACGCTCTATCCTGGTGCGAGCCCGGATGTAATGACTTCATCGGTTACCTCGCCATTGGAGCGTCAGTTTGGCCAGATGCCTGGTTTAAACCAGATGTCCTCCACCAGTTCCGGTGGTGCGTCGGTTATCACTTTGCAATTCAGTCTTGATGCCAGTCTCGATGTCGCCGAACAAGAAGTGCAGGCGGCAATTAACGCCGCCAATTCGTTGTTGCCGCAGGATTTACCCAATCCGCCGATCTATAGCAAGGTGAATCCAGCCGATACGCCCATCATGACGCTCGCTGTTACCTCGGCCACATTGCCGTTATCTAAGGTACAGGACCTCATCGACACAAGATTGGCGCAGAAAATTTCCCAGCTGCCTGGCGTCGGGTTGGTGAGTATTAGTGGTGGGCAGCGGCCGGCAGTGCGTATTCAAGCGAATCCGCGTGCACTAGCCGCTTATGGCATGAGCCTTGATGATGTGCGCACCGTAATCGGCAACGCCAATGTCAATCAAGCCAAAGGTAGTTTCGATGGCCCGACGCGGGCATCCACAATCGACGCTAATGATCAACTCAAGTCGGCGAATGAATATAAGCAATTGATCATTGCTTACAAAAACGGCGCGGCGATTCGCTTGATCGACGTTGCCGATGTAGTGGACGACGCCGAGAACGTGCGGCTTGCTGCCTGGGCTAATAACACATCGGCGATGATTATCAATATTCAGCGTCAGCCTGGCGCCAACGTTATTGAAGTCGTGGATCGCGTAAAAAAATTGCTGCCTCAGTTGCAAACGACGTTACCTGGTGCAGTCGAAGTGAGTGTGTTGACCGATCGCACGACAACCATCCGTGCGTCGGTTGAAGATGTGCAGTTCGAACTGTTGTTGTCTGTTGCGTTAGTCGTGATGGTTATTTTTCTATTCCTGCGCAACGTTTCCGCCACCATCATTCCCAGCGTAGCCGTGCCGCTCTCGTTAATCGGCACCTTCGGCGTGATGTATCTGGCCGGATTCAGTATCAACAACCTCACATTAATGGCGCTAACCATCGCAACCGGCTTCGTGGTCGATGATGCGATCGTGATGATTGAAAATATTTCACGTTATATCGAGGAAGGCGAATCGCCGCTTGCGGCTGCGTTGAAAGGCTCGAAGCAAATTGGCTTCACCATTATTTCGCTGACATTTTCGTTGATCGCCGTACTGATACCGCTGCTTTTCATGGGCGATGTCGTGGGACGCTTATTTCGTGAATTCGCCATTACCCTGGCTGTTGCCATCCTGATCTCGGCAGTTGTTTCTCTAACGCTGACGCCGATGATGTGCGCGAAGCTGTTGCGTCATATACCTGAGGCAGAGCAGGGCAGGTTCTATCGTGCCAGCGGGCGGTTTTTCGACCGAGTCATCGCGCGTTATGGCGTGATGCTCGATTGGGTACTGGCTCACGAACTTCCTACGCTGCTCGTGGCGATCACTACGCTAGTGCTTACCGTTCTCCTCTATATATTTATTCCTAAGGGATTTTTCCCCATACAGGATACTGGTGCCATTCAAGGCATCTCCGAAGCACCGCAATCGATCTCATTTTCTGCAATGGCTGAGCGCCAGCAGGCATTGGCGAAAGTGGTATTGCAAGACCCTGCCGTTGAAAGTTTGTCCTCATTCATTGGCGTCGATGGCGCCAATGTAACGCTGAATAGTGGACGCATGCTTATCAATCTAAAACCACTCAGTGAGCGCGGCATCAATGCGGTGGAAGTGATTCGACGGTTACAGTCGAAACTTGTCGAAGTGCCGGGCATTTCGCTCTATATGCAGCCGATCCAAGATTTAACGATCGAGACACGCGTAAGTCGCACGCAGTATCAGTTCAGTGTTGAAGACGCTGATCCCGAAGAGCTGGGCATTTGGGTTCCTCGTTTAGTTGATCGGTTGCGGCAATTGCCGCAACTGGTCGATATTGCCAGTGATCTTCAGAACCACGGATTGCAAGCCTATGTTGAAATTGATCGCGCAACTGCCAGTAGGCTGGGTATTACACCAGCGGCGATCGACAACGCGTTGTATAACGCTTTCGGTCAACGGTTGATCTCGACTATTTTTACGCAGTCCAACCAATATCGCGTCGTGCTGGAAGTGAAGCCCGAATTTAAAATTGGGCCTAGTGCACTGAATGATATTTTTGTCATGTCTGTTCCCGGCGCTGGTCAAACGCCTCAGCCGGTCAGGCTTTCGACAGTTGCTCGAATAATCGAGCAAGCGACGCCGTTGGCGATTAGTCATCTTGGTCAATTTCCTGCCGCAACGATTTCATTCAATCTCGCGCCCGGTATTTCGTTGGGGGATGCGGTAGAGGCGATTCGTGACGCCGAAAAAGAGTTAGGTCTGCCGCTTAGCGTGCAAACCAGTTTCCAAGGCGCGGCGCTGGCTTTCCAGGCATCGCTAAGCAATACGTTGCTGTTGATTCTTGCGGCGATCGTAACGATGTACATCGTGCTGGGCGTGTTGTATGAAAGTTATATCCATCCGATCACCATTCTTTCCACGCTGCCTTCTGCTGGCGTTGGTGCGCTGCTAGCGTTGATGCTTTCGCGCACGGATCTCGGGATTATCGGAATTATTGGCATCATCTTATTGATCGGCATCGTCAAGAAAAACGCCATCATGATGATCGACTTTGCACTCGATGCGGAACGCAATGAAGGAAAATCGCCGCGCGAGGCAATCCATCAAGCTTGTTTGTTACGATTGCGACCAATTTTGATGACGACGATGGCGGCGTTGCTGGGCGCATTGCCGTTGATGCTTGGCGGCGGTGTTGGCTCTGAATTGCGCCACCCTTTAGGGATCACGATGGTCGGCGGATTATTGTTCAGTCAGGTACTAACGCTGTTTACCACACCGGTGATTTATTTGGCCTTCGATCGGTTGGCGCGGCGCGTTAAAGCATCTCCCGATGAGCCTCAGGTCGCGTGGGAGCGCGAATGAACATACTTGACGATACATACCTTGCGCGGTCGCAATTTGCGTTTTTGCGCTGCGTCTGGCGGGCGCGCTGCTTCGTTGCCGATCGCTTGCAGTGTGTCGGCAATGCGGCGCGATCGGCGTCTCGCATCGCATCCCGCCAGACTTGCTCAAAAACGCAAATTACGACCGCGCAAGGTATAGTTGCATGAACCTCTCCGCTCTTTTCATTCGTAAGCCTGTCGCAACGACGTTGCTGACCATAGGTATCGCTCTCGCCGGCATGGTCGCATTCAAACTATTGCCTGTATCGCCGTTGCCGCAGGTTGAATTTCCCACTATTTCCATACAAGCGCAGCTACCCGGCGCCAGCCCGGAAACCATGGCTTCGACGGTTGCCACGCCGCTTGAGCGTGCGCTCGGTCGAATAGCAGGTATTACTGAAATGACGTCGTCCAGCTCCCTTGGCTCGACGCGCATCACGCTTCAGTTTGATCTCGATCGCAATATCGATGGCGCTGCTCGCGAAGTGCAAGCGGCCATCAATGCCGCCCGCAATTTACTGCCGACAGGATTGCCAAGTAATCCAACTTACCGCAAGGTAAATCCAGCTGATGCGCCGATCATGATTTTGTCGCTGACATCGAACACGATGACCAGAGCGCAAATGTATGACGCGGCTTCGACCGTACTGGCGCAAAAAATTGCGCAGGTGGAAGGCACTGGTCAAGTGACGGTAGGAGGCAGTTCGTTGCCGGCAGTGCGGGTTGAGCTCAATCCAAATGTGCTCAATCAATATGGTATTGGGTTGGAAGATGTGCGTACCGCCATTACCGCGACTAATGCCAATCGACCTAAAGGTAATGTCGAGCAGGGCGATCGGCAGTGGCAAATTGGCGCGAACGATCAGGCGATGAAGGCCGCAGACTACTTGCCGATTATTGTCACTTATCGAAATGGCGCGGCAGTGCGGTTGTCGGATTTGGGGGAAGTGCTCGATTCGGAGCAAGATTTACGAAATGCTGGCTTGGCTAATGGCAAACCTTCTGTGCTGTTGATTTTGAATCGCCAGCCAGGTGCTAACATCATCGAAACCGTTGATCGAATCACTGCATTATTGCCTCAACTGAAGGCCTCGATTCCAAATGCGATTGATCTCGCGGTTGTCATGGATCGCACGCCGACCATTCGCGCTTCGTTGCATGAAGTGGAACGTACGTTGCTGATTTCCATGGGGCTGGTGATCATGGTGGTCTTCCTGTTTTTGCGTAACGTTCGCGCAACGCTCATTCCTAGCGTGGCAGTGCCAGTGTCATTAATCGGCACATTTGGCGTCATGTACCTTGCTGGTTACAGTCTCAATAATCTTTCACTGATGGCATTAACGATTGCGACCGGTTTCGTTGTTGATGATGCGATCGTGGTTTTGGAAAACGTTTCACGCCATATAGAAAAAGGCGTTAAGCCGATGAAAGCCGCGTTCATGGGCACGCGTGAAGTTGGCTTTACTGTGTTATCGATGAGTATTTCATTGATCGCGGTGTTCATACCTATATTGCTGATGGGCGGCATTGTCGGGCGATTGTTCCGTGAATTCGCGGTGACGCTATCGGTAGCGATTCTCGTATCGCTGGTGGTTTCACTGACGACGACGCCGATGATGTGCGCGCTCCTGCTGCGGAATGAGCCGGCACGCGAACGTGGGCGTCTTTACCAATTTAGCGAGAAGATGTTTACAGGATTGCTGCAGCGATACGAACGATCGCTGGCCTGGGCTTTACGGCATGGTCCTCTAATGATGATCATTTTGCTCGCAACCGTTTGCTTGAATGTGTATTTGTACATCATCGTTCCTAAGGGATTTTTCCCTCAGCAAGATACCGGCCGATTGATCGGGAATATCCAGGCCGACCAAAGCATTTCCTTTCAAGCGATGCGGCAAAAGCTCGCCAATTTTGTCGATATCGTGCGGCAAGATCCGGCAGTGGAAAACGTAACTGGGTTTACCGGCGGCGGTCAGCGAAATCGCGGCATGATGTTTGTCACATTAAAGCCATTAAGTGAACGTAAGATATCTGCCGATCAAGTGATTGCCCGTTTACGTGGAAAGTTAAACCGCGAACCCGGCGCCAGTTTATTCTTGCAAGCGACGCAAGATATTCGCATCGGTGGGCGTCAAAGCAATGCACAGTACCAATATACGCTGCAAGCTGATGATCTCAACGAGCTGCGTGTTTGGGAGCCTCGCATCCGGCAAGCGATGAGCAAAACATCCGCATTTGTCGATGTAAGTACCGATCAGGAAGAAAAAGGTTTGCAAACTTCATTGGTCATTGATCGTGATGTGGCGACGCGACTTGGTATTACAACGCGAATGATCGATAGCACGCTTAACGATGCCTTTGGCCAACGCCAGGTTTCAACGATTTACAATCCGTTAAATCAATATCGCGTGGTGATGGAAGTCGCGCCGCAATATTGGCAAAGCCCTAGCGCGCTCAACGGTATTTATGTAACAAGCGCTAGTGGCGCGCGCGTGCCTTTATCCGAATTTAGCCGCTATGAACCGACCAATACGCCATTGGGCGTAAATCATCAGGGCCAATTTGCGGCATCAACTATTTCGTTCAATCTCGCCCCCGATACTTCTCTTAGCCAAGCGACGCGCGCTATGAATGACGTAATGGATCGAATAGGCGTGCCAACGTCAGTTCATGGCGGTTTTCAAGGCACTGCGCGAGCATTTCAAGCTTCATTGGATAGCCAGCCGATATTGATTATCACGGCGCTACTCACGGTTTATATCGTGCTTGGCGTGCTGTACGAAAGTTATGTGCATCCGATTACGATTCTCTCGACGTTGCCGTCGGCTGGTGTGGGAGCGCTTCTGGCATTGCTGATCTGCGATACTGAATTCAGCATCATTGCGTTGATCGGCGTCATTTTACTAATCGGCATCGTTAAGAAGAACGCCATCATGATGATTGACTTCGCGCTGGAGGCGGAGCGTAGAGATGGTATCAGTCCAGAAGAGGCTATTTATCAGGCGTGCGTGCTGCGCTTTCGTCCGATCATGATGACGACTATGGCCGCGTTACTAGGCGCGATACCGCTCGCTATTGGCGTCGGTGATGGTGCGGAACTGCGTCAACCACTGGGTATTTCGATCGTCGGTGGATTGATTGTCAGTCAGATGCTGACGCTTTACACCACGCCGGTGGTTTATCTTTATCTCGATCGTTTTCGTTTGTGGTGCAAGCAAGTTTGGAATGACGATAGAAACGCATCAGAAATACATCAAGGCTAATGGCATCCGGCACATCGTTTGCCGTAAAGCCACTTCTCCTTTTGAAAAGGAGGTGCCGAAGCGAAGGGGTACGTGGGGGAGTTGCGGTAAATCCTCCCTAACCCTCCTTTGTCAAAGGAGGGAACTTGCTAATAGGCGCCTCAACATTTTGTAAATGAGCCAATGAAATTCACTAATTTAAAATTCGCCGCTTTTATCACCTCGCTGATTTTTCTAAGCGCCTGCGCAGTCGGCCCCGATTACGTGCGACCCACGGTCGAGACCCCTGCTTCTTTCAAAGAATTGGCGGGCTGGAAGCAAGTCGAGCCGAAAGATGCGGAAATCCGTGGCAAGTGGTGGGAAATTTATAACGACCCGCTACTCAATTCGTTGGAAGAGCAAGTCAATATATCCAACCAGAATTTGATTCAGGCGGAAGCGCAATTTCGTCAAGCGCAAGCATTGGTCCAAGCGACTCACGCCGGCTACTTCCCAACTATTACCGGCAATGTATCAGCGTCTCGCTCTAGTTCTTCTTCCGGCAATTCTTTGGCGACATCTTCTCGTGGCGGTGATACCAATCGTTCGTTATCTATTAGTACAAACTGGGAAGCAGATGTCTGGGGACGGGTTCGCCGTTCTGTAGAGGCAAATGAAGCGAGTGCGGAAGCAAGCGCTGCGGATCTTGAGGCGGTACGGCTTTCTACCCAGGCCGAGCTGGCGCAGAATTATTTTCAGTTGCGTGCATTGGATTCACAGAAGCGGTTATTGGACGAAACCGTAGCCGCTTTCGAAAAATCATTACAGTTGACCAAAAATCGTTACGCCGCCGGTGTTGCCGCGCAGGCCGATGTGGTGCAAGCAGAAACACAGCTTAAAACCACCATGGCACAAGCAATTGATACTGGTGTAGATCGCGCGCAAATTGAACACGCGATTGCCTTGTTAATCGGCAAACCAGCCTCTGTTTTTTCAGCGGCACAAAATCCAATAACAGCGACCCCGCCAACAATTCCTGCCGGCATTCCTTCTGCATTGCTTGAACGCCGTCCCGACATCGCTGCGGCAGAACGGCGGGTTGCAGCGGCAAATGCGGAGATCGGTGTTGCGAAGTCGGCCTATTTCCCGCAACTCACTTTATCGGCGACTGGTGGGTTTCAAAGTTCTAGCTTCGCCAACTGGTTAACACTCCCCAACCGGTTCTGGTCTGTTGGCCCTGCGCTTGCGGCGACGTTATTCGATGCAGGCTTAAGGCGGGCGCAAACGCAGCAAGCGATTGCCGCTTATGACGCCACCGTCGCCGGTTATCGCCAGACAGTGCTAACCAGTTTTAAAGAGGTCGAGGACAATGTGGCAGCGCTACGTATTTTGGAAGAAGAGGCTCGCGTACAGAATGAAGCATTACAGGCGGCGCGGCGATCGGTTGTTTTGACGACGAATCAGTATTCGGCGGGAATCATCAGTTATTTAAATGTCATCACGGCGCAGACCACGGCATTGAGTAATGAAAGAACGGCAGTGGATATTCTCGGCCGGCGATTGAGTGCGAGCGTTTTATTGGTTAGAGCATTGGGCGGTGGATGGAATGGTGGTGGGACAAGTGCTAATCCAACAAACGTTTCTCATTAAAACAAAGGCCGATTTCCAAGGCTTGTTGTAAATACACAAGGGCGGCATCTCCCCTAAGCGACAAACAACTAGGATTTACCCAACAATGTAGATTTTTTCGGCTACACTAGCGCGGCACAGTTGTGTTCTCACGAGGGTGGAGTCGTCTGTTTTGAAAAGCATCTGGCGTAAACGAATCAAGCTATTGTTGCTTGGCATATTGCTCGGGCTTATTTGCGTTGCGTCTTATTTAATTTATGACGAAATGCAAAGCTCAAAGCTGCAGGCGCGTTACCTTACTAAGTTAGGGACGGAGCTCAAGTTCAAAGTCGAGCCGGGTGCGAGTCAGGCTATTCATTTCCCTCAATCAGGTCCATCCGACGAGCGGCTCGGTTACAGCCAAATTCCCGAATTCACCAAACGACTGCTCGCACACGATTTTGTAATCACCGATCAAGTGCGCATGTCCGAGCGAATGTTCGATCTGACAGGCCGCGGTTTGTTCGCGCCTTATCAAGAAAAAGGCCAGACCGGTTTTAATCTATTCGATTGCAACAATAAACCGCTCTATGGTGCTCGTTTCCCGGAACGCGTTTATGATCGCTTTGAATCGATTCCACGGTTATTGGTGGATTCCTTATTGTTTATCGAAAACCGAGAACTGCTGGACACTAAATACGCAACAAAAAACCCCGCCATCGAATGGGAGCGATTTTCCAAAGCGATACTGGATCAAGCTTGGGGGTTAGTGAATCCCGGGCATAACTCACCCGGCGGTAGCACGCTGGCAACCCAAATCGAGAAATACCGTCATTCTCCAGACGGACGCACTACGTCCGGCAGAGAAAAATTGCGGCAAATGGCTTCGGCATCCGTCAGAGTTTATTTGAATGGCGAAGAGACACTGCCAACACGTCGCCAAATCGTTATCGATTATCTCAACTCAGTTCCCTTGTCAGCTAAGTTTGGCTATGGCGAGGTGAATGGTTTGGGCGACGGATTATGGGCTTGGTATGGGCGAGATTTCACTGAGATTAATCGTCTGCTCAAGGACGGCATTGATAGCGAAGGGCGAGCCGAAGACCGGGCCCGGCGCAAAGCCGAGGCTTTCAAACAGGCGCTTTCGTTGATGATCGCCCAACGCCGGCCATCCTATTATCTCGGCGATGGCGCTGAAGATTTGCAGCAACTGACAGATAGTTATCTGCGGGTAATGGGATCGTCAGGTTTTATTCCACCTTCCTTACGTGACGCCGCCTTGCCGATTAAGCTAAAGCTCCGTGAAGAGCCGCCAGTGCAACCGCCTGTTTCTTTTGTTACCCGCAAGGCATCCACTATTATTAGAACGCAACTGGCCGGATTGCTCAATGTGCCTCGGCTCTATGATGTGGATCGATTGGATTTGGGAGTGAGCAGTACGTTGAATGCCGACATTCAACGCGGCGCGACGGATTTGTTGCGGCAGGTTAAAGATCCTGCCAGCGCGAAGGCTGCGGGGTTATACGGGTTTCGGCTATTTAGCGAAAACGATGATCCGAGCAAAGTAATTTTCAGCTTCGTATTGTTCGAGCGTGGGCAGGACGGTAATTATTTGCGGGTGCAAAGCGATAATCTCGATCAACCATTCGATATCAACCAAGGGACTAAACTTGATTTAGGTTCCACCGCAAAATTACGTACTTTGATTACGTATCTCGATATTATCGCGGCGCTGCATCGTCAATATGCCAGCATGACTCCTGAGGAACTCGCCGACATCGAAGTACAGAAACGCGATGCGCTCACCCGGTGGTCAATCGATTATTTAACGAAGACGGAAGATAAAGCGCTGCGCCCGATGCTGGAGGCCGCACTGGATCGGAATTATTCAGCGAGCCCGGCGGAGTCGTTCTTTACCGGTGGCGGCGTGCATACCTTTGAAAATTTCGATCACGAGGACGACCATAAGGTCATGCCAGTTCGGGATGCACTGCGTAAATCAGTGAATTTGGTATTCATTCGTTTGATGCGAGATGTGGTTTGGCACTACATGTATCAGTCCTCCGATTCGATGGCGAACAAGTTGCTGGAAAATTCCAATGACCCACGCCGTAAAGAATATCTCTCCCGTTTTGCCGATAAAGAAGGCCGAGAATTTATCACTCGCTTTTATCGAAAGTACCAAGGCAAAACGCCAGTGGAGGCGGAAGAGTTGCTGCTTTCGAGCATACGGCCGGTAACCAGGCGTTTCGCGACGGTGTTCCGCACTATTTATCCAGATGCCGGGCTCCCGCAGTTCTCCACGTTTATGCGTGATCGCTTGCCGGGGCATCCGCTGTCTGACAAGGTAATGCGCGATCTGTATGAACGATATGGTCCAGAGAAATATTCATTGGCGGATCGTGGATACATCGCTGGCATTCATCCGTTGGAATTATGGCTCGCCGGTTTCGTGCGCCAGCATCCTGGGTCTACATTGGGGCAGGTGATTGAAGCGAGTCGTGACCAGCGCCAAGAGGTATATGTGTGGCTATTCAAAACCGGACGCAGAAATGCGCAGGATTCGCGCATACAAAGCTTGGTCGAGATCGAGGCATTCCTTGAAGTGAACCGCGCCTGGCGGCGCTTGGGTTATCCATTTGAATCGTTTACGTCGTCTTATGCTGCCTCAATCGGCGCGGCAGGCGACCGGCCAGCCGCGCTTGCAGAATTGATGGGCATCATCGTTAACCGGGGCATGCGGATGCCGACGATAAGAATGAATGCCTTGCACTTTGCGGCTGGGACGCCCTACGAAACTCGTTTTCAACAGCATGCAGCCAAGGGGGAGCGGGTATTGCCCGAGGAGGTCGCGGATGCAGTGCGCAACGCCGTGTTGGGTGTAGTGGAAGATGGTACTGCCAAGCGTATCAGTGGTGCATTCACTAAAGCCGATGGTACTAAGATAGAGATCGGTGGAAAGACCGGCACGGGTGACCATCGGTTTGACGTCTATGCTGCGGGCGGTCGACTGGTTTCCTCACGCGTGGTTAGCCGTTCGGCGACCTTCGTGTTCCTGATCGGTGATCGTTACTACGGAACCATGACTGCTTATGCGCAGGAGCCTTATGCGGCTAAGTTTAAATTTACCAGCGCGCTTTCGGTGCAATTGCTTAAGACGCTTGCGCCTACATTAATGCCTCTTATTGATGGGGGTAGTGATGGTAAGCCTATTGCTTGCCAGCATTAGACGGTTTTGGAACTTACTGTGCGCCTCAACGTTGCGCCGCTCGCTACGGTTTCGAAAGATGTCTATTAACCTTTTATAGCAATGGAATCCGTCCGTCCTCGTTGGGACATTTTCTGCAAAGTCGTCGATAATTTTGGAGACATCGGCGTTTGCTGGCGTCTTGCTCGACAGCTCGCCGCCGAGCACAATCTGGAAGTGCGATTGTGGACCGATGATCTTGTTACCTTTCACCGCATTAACACCGCAATTGATCCCGCGCTCGCTAGCCAGGCTAGTCATGGCGTCCAAGTCTGGCGTTGGAGCCATCCATTTCCATTAGTTGTGCCAGCTGATGTTGTTGTCGAGACCTTTGGATGTGAAGTGCCTGAGAGCTATCAACAGGCGATGGCGACAAGAAGTATTAAGCCGGCATGGATTAATTTGGAGTACTTATCCGCTGAATCCTGGGTAAACGACTGCCATGCATTACCCTCGCCCCATCCGCGGTTACCGCTTACCAAATATTTTTTCTTCCCCGGCTTCGCGGCTGGTGCCGGTGGATTGCTGCGTGAGAGGGACTTGATCGCAAGACGGGATGCGTTTCTTCGTGATCCTACTGCCAAAAATACGTTTTGGCAGTCTTTGGGATTGCCTTCCTCTTCACTGAATGAAATTCGAATTAGTCTTTTTTGCTACGAGAATTTGGCGATTCCTGATTTGCTAGCCACTTGGGCAAATGGCGGCGAACCGATTCGTTGTCTTGTGCCCGAAGGTATGGCGGCAGAACAGGTAAAAGCATTTTTTACAGCCACGCCATCTTCTTCACTAGATCATTATGCTCAAGGCAACCTGCGCGCTCACGTTTTGCCTTTTGTAGAACAACCGGAGTACGACCAATTATTGTGGGCTTGCGATTGTAATTTTGTTCGAGGGGAGGATTCATTCGTACGTGCGCAGTGGGCAGCACATCCTTTTGTTTGGCACATTTATCCGCAAGAAGAAAACGCCCATTGGATAAAGCTCAACGCTTTTATAGATCACTATTGTGCGGAAATGACGCCTGATATGGCTGCTGATATGCGTGCATTTTGGCGAGCGTGGAATAGTGGTCGCGGGATAGGGCAGGCGTGGACTAATTTTTGCCGCCATAGAGCGGCATTACAAACCTATACTAGAGTTTGGGCAGAACATTTGATTGGTCATGGCGATCTAGCTGCCAACTTAGTGCGTTTTGTCTCTAGCCTTTAAAAACCTGTTTTAACAGTTTTTATATGTGCCAATTGAAAAGCCGATTCTCTAAATACTACGCGTACGACTGCGGTTCTCAACCCAATTTTTCCTCACATAGAAACTTTTAAAGCGCGAGTTAAAAATCTGTTAAAATAACAAGTTAGCAAGAAGGTACGGCAATTTTTTCTTTAGAATCGGACATTAGGCGGGAATTCCTATGAAACAAGCGCAAGAACTCCGGATGGGTAATGTGATCATGGTCGATAAAGATCCCATGGTCATCATACGGGCAGAATATAACAAAGGCGGTCGTAGCTCCGCCGTGATGAAAATGAAATTTAAAAACCTGCTTTCGGGCGGGGTTATGGAGAGTGTTTACAAAGCGGATGAAAAGTTTGAAGTATTGGTCCTTGATCGCAAGGAAGTGACCTACTCTTATTTTGCTGATCCTTTGTACGTCTTCATTGATGCAGAGTACAACCAGTACGAAATCGAAAAAGATAGCATGGGCGATGCGTTGAACTATCTAGATGATGGTTTACCTGCAGAAGTAGTGTTTTACAACGGCCGCGCTATTTCTGTAGAGCTTCCATCTTCAGTTACCCGTGAGATTACCTACACTGAACCGGCAGTACGCGGCGACACCTCGGGAAAAGTGTTAAAACCAGCCACGATCAATGGCGGTTTTGAAATACAGGTTCCACTCTTTTGCGCAACCGGCGATAAAATTGAAATCGATACGCGCACCGGCGAATACAGGCGCCGTATTGCTGCGTAAATTAGTTTCACCATTTAAAAGAAAAGGGGCATTTATGCCCCTTTTTGTTTTTTATCGATTCTTTCTCACCAAGCGTAATATTTTGCCAATACCCGGTACGCGCTTTTTTTGCGACTGCGATTTTTAAAAGGATTTTTCAGACCCATTAAAAGGGATATAACCATGAAGATCACGGGCACCGTGGCAAAACTGTTTCCACTAATATTTATTGCAGCTTGTGGCGGTGGTGGCGGCAGCGGCAGTTCAAGCTTTACCGCTAGTTCTTCGGCAAGTACAGGTTTTCCTGCGAGCGTCAGCGTTGCTTCTCCTTTGGCATCGACGTCGTCAACCAGTCAGGTAGCTAGTTTGGATCGGTGGCAAAAAATGCCGCTAACGCAAAAAATTCAAGTGGCATGGGGTTTAGTCCGGCATGGCGAATGGAATGCGCTTGCGCACTTGTCGTCTGGAAATCCGTTCATCGCTGATGCCTATGCCGCTGGTAGTGGGACTATGAGCGAATCTGCAGCGTTTGTAGCCCTTCTTGACAGCATATTGGCAGGCACCGTGCCGTTATCAACGGCGCTTGATCCATCCTATTTATTGGAATCACAAGCACCCAATGCCAATTGTTACGGCCCGTCGCTAAACTATGCAGACCTGCCGGATGGTGCTCTTCCTAATAGTGGTCAATTGCCTGGAGGTGACTTGGGCATTTGGCAAAGCAATGTTGGTAATGATCCTAGCGACACTGCCTGCGCGGCGGCGCAGCTTAATACCAAGATGAGGGCGGCGAAGCGGAGCGTTCATACGGCATTGGTGCTTCTTGCGGGAATGCGCTACCAAGCATTCACCTCCGCCACAACGCCTACCGCAGGCGCATCCTCTAATTTACTGACACAAATGAATGCGCTCGCTATAGCGGATGTGACGTTTACCACCGCGACACTGGCACTTAGCTCGGATGGACTTACTTGGAACTACGTCTTAGGGTTAACTGTTACGACGACTGGGCCAAGTGCGGGAACATATCCGGTGAACTTAACCTTATCGAATACGCAAACGAGCGATACAGATTACAGCGGCACATTACAACTGACTGCGGAAAATACCGTTAATGCTGGAAATTGTCCCGCATCACCAGGACCCGATCGCACAGTGACTCAGGTGAGCTCTGTGAAATATAACCACACCAGTACATCGACGACAATTGGGCAACGTTCCGGCACATTCTGCGGTGATTCGACCAATTTACCGACCACCGTATACACCGTGGATAACCAAGTAAACCCCGCCGCCACATTCGTTGGCGGTACCGGACAAGGCTGGGCTGACAACTTCTCTCGCTTTGCCGCCGATTTCAATCCTTCTACCTTGGATGGCAATTTTGTCTATGGGTGGCAAGCCGGTTACGGTGATGGCCACACTCGTACATTTAATGTATGGACACAAACCACCGCTGGCGTGAGAGCTGGGGAAGCGTATTTCGGTTTCGGCGACGATATTTCCACGAGCGACGGTTCCATAAAAGGCATGATTTGCAATTGGGCTGGCCCAGGCAATAGTCACTCGTATGCCGATTATGCACAGCGGCAAGCGTTAGCCTACGACGACACATCCGGTAAATGGTTAGTCGGAACTTCAGGATCTGATATTCGGTACGCGCCTGCTAATAGTTGCCAGTACACTGATGCACAGCATACTGGCGGGGCTACTTTTTGGTATGACCGTGATTTAACCAACTCAAGTACTGCTGACCCAACGCAAGCGAATTTAATCGTTGATCCAGCGAACGGTACTTATCCATTCGACTTGATGGATAAAGGCAGCTCTGTAGATATTACGGCAGAGATTACAGGCCGAGGATTTACCTTGCCTGCAAATTTTTAATCAGAATAGATTTAGCAAAGGGCCTCCTTAATTGCGAGGGGTGGGCCACTGGGGCGAAAGCTTCGGTGGCTTTTTTTTATTTATTAAATTTGCGTCAATACAGTTACGCAAAAAACATGCGTCAATTGAACATATTTTTTTCTCTGTGTTTCAATATTTGATTTTTTAAGATGGCAATTGTTCTAATGCATTACGATTTTTACAGAGAGAGAAAAGATAAGTTGGTACTCCCATGCAGATCGAGTGCCAAGCACTATGGCGGTGACAAAAAATACGCGCCGGCTGCTTTTTTATGAGCGAGGCGGCGTGAAATAAAACGTAGCGCCTTCGTTTAATTTTGCCTCAGCCAAAGTACGCCCCCGATGCCGAGTAATAATTCGCCGTACATTTGCCAATCCAATCCAATCCAATCCAATCCAATGCCCGTGCCCTCATATTTATTGCAAAGCTCACATTTATAAAGCAACGGAAAAATTAGATGTCTTGAGGTAAGAAATCAAGCATGAAAATTTTGAGGACCAAGTCTCAGCGCAACGCGGTAGAAAGGATTGCACTGTGTCCTTGCAACAGCACATTTTTTGCCGACCACTCGGCGGTAGGAGATAGCTCTTCAAGGAACGTTACATCACCGGCTACTAATGTCGCCATCGGCACGCCATCCCTAAATAGTATTCGCGAACCTGTTAATGCGGGCACCTTAGGGCCGGGAATGACGCTTCCTATTAAGTTGAGTGGGTCGGCGCCACATAGGCAGACTAAAAGTTCGGTGTGTTCTTTTCGGCGCACGCTACGCAGGAGGCCGATTGCTTCGGGTAGCGCAAATTGTTCACCGGAAGCACCGGCTACAAATCGGCCGCCACGAATTTCACCGCGTGCTTCCAAGCGATGGAATACACGAAGCAAATCGCGCCACGGTGGTAGCCAATTTGACTCTCGTTCCAACATGCGCCAAAAGACGACGCCGTAGCGCTTGAGTAATGTTCGTGCAATATGCTCCAGCGCTTCAGAGCTTGCCATGTTACCAAGCGCTTTCGCGTTCGAATTATCGTTTGTCTTTCGCCGAATTAATGTCCAGCGTCCGGCATCCGCTACGCCAAATAACGAACCACGCCGATTACGTCGTCCATGTGCTGTTGGCCGTTTGTCGGACGGAACTAGTAATGCTCGCAGACCACTAAAACTATCCGCGTTTACTAATCCGATAGCGACAAGTTCGGCGAGCGCTTCTTCTAACTGCGAGCGTAGCAGTTTTGTACCATCGCTAAGTTCGTCGAAAAACGACGCGCCGTGATTAGTCAGATAATCCGCTACGATTTGCGCACGCGAAGACAGCGGCAGGGGTGATGTCGTTTGCCGAGCAACTAACGATGTCCATAGCGCGATGTTACGCCTTTGGAGCAGCGCAATTGGGGTGATACGAATCGGACCGGCGACACGTTCCTTGTTGCCGGTTGGAGTGGTGAGCCGAGACCAAACAATTCGCCCGGCCAAGCATAAATCATCAAGCCAGGTAAATTCGTAATCCTTGATCCGAGCAGGCAGTATTTCTGCCTCCCAAGCGGCAGCAGGGGCTTCGAAACCTTCTTGCTGATTTATGACGGTAGCGAGGGCATCTGGCCCCTCTCCTTGCGTATCGGGTGTGATGTGCTGCCACTCGAATAGAAAACGCATGAAATCGCGTGGTTCGACCGGTTGAATTTCTTGCCGCAGACGTTTGACGGTATAGCGGTGAATGCGCGCTAGCAGGCGGCGTTCACACCATTCTATTTCTGAAATGCCGGGTGTGAAGTGCCCACGCATTACAACGCCTTCCGTTTCCAATGTTAGTAAGGTGACCTCAATTTCCGTGCAAGGAAGCGATAGCGAATCGGCAATGGTTTGAACAAAAACAGGACCAAGGCCAGTTAAACGAGATCGCACGATTTCAACGAGTGCGTCTTCGCGATTCCAAGGCGGGGCAGCGAATTCTTCAGGTGCGCGAATAATTGGCTGGAGATGCGCATTTGGATAAATCGCTAAAAATTGTGGTAAGCGTTCTGCGGCAACCCACATTGCGGATATTTCTTCTCCATTCGGAGGTGCCGATAGTGTTGACGGGCGTAGCAAAGTGGCTCGACTTTGCATCGCAAGCGTGGCAAGAAAATTATTCCAATTGGTATTGTTTTTGTCTTCTGTGCTTACTTCATTTTCAGTAAAAAATCCCATTACCATTAACGCATTGTGTATTTCGTCTGCATCTCTCACCTCTGGCCATGCTTCGTCCCTCACACGAGTGATTGCATCAGCATCCAGCTTGCCAATATCGGATGCCGATTCTGGATCGAGCCAGCGGCGGCTCATGACTGCTTGTGTGCGACGCTCTTCCAATGGTGCGTCATCCAGAAACGCATAAGGGCGCGCGGAGAGCACTTCTAGTGCTAATGGAGAAGGCTCGGTAACTTCACAAGCAACGATGCGAATTTCTCCTTTCTCAAGCGCCTGCAACAAACGTATGAGTCCATCGATGTCCATTGCTTCATGCAGGCAATCGTAAATGGTTTGATTAACCAGTGGATGATCGGGAACTTCCCGTTCACCCGTTAAATTTTCTGCGCAGGCAATTTGATCGGGGAATACGGTAGCCACCAAATCCTCCGCATTCATGCGCATGATTTGTGGGGGTACTTTTTTGCCACCTCGAAAACGCGGCAGTGCTAACGAAATGTTTGCGTTCCAACGCCAACGGGCATTGAACATTGGCGCATCGAGCAGCGCTTGAATCAGCACGTTGCGCACCGACTTGGCACTGAGATAACGGGAGACCTCTTCCAATGGAAAACTATGGCTGGTAGATAGCGAAAGTATGATCGAATCTTCAGTTGCCGCAGCTTGTAGTTCAAAGTTGAACTTGCGGCAGAAGCGTTTGCGTAATGCTAATCCCCACGCACGATTCAAGCGACTGCCAAGCGGCGAATGAATAACGAGCTGAGTACCGCCGGACTCGTCGAAGAAACGCTCCATGACCAATTCTTGTTGTGTGGGTAGCAGGCCGAGTGCGGTCTTTGCGAGTGCCAGGTAATCGACGAGTTGACGGGCTGCTGGCGGTGCAACGCCTACTTCATTGACGGCCCATTGCATCGCTGCTTCGCTACCATGAACAAGCCGTGTTGAAATTTCTTCGCGCAAACGCGAGACCGCGAATGAAAGCTCGTTGCTACGCCCAGCGCCTTCTCCTAACCAAAATGGCATGCTTGGTGGCGCGCCATGTGCATCTTCCACACGGACACGACCACGCTCGACGCGCAGGATGCGGTACGAATGGTTACCAAGTTGAAAGACATCACCAACGAGGCTTTCAACGGCGAAGTCTTCATTGACCGTGCCAATCAATTGCGATTGCGGTTCCAAAACGACGTTGTAGTCAGCGGTGTCAGGAATCGCGCCACCGGACGTGATCGCGGTGAGCCGTGCACCACGTTGGGCACGTAACACGCCGTTAACAGCATCCCGGTGCAAATAAGCCCCTCGTGGCCCATGTTGGGTTGAAAAACCTTCAGCGAGCATTTTAATGACCGAGGCATATTCTTCTTTGGTTAATTCACGGAATGGATATGCGCGGCAGAGTAAATCGAAGAGTTCATCTTCATTCCATTCTTGGCATGCCACTTCAGCGACAATTTGTTGCGCGAGAACGTCTAGTGGTTTGGGCGGAATTTCCAAAGTATCGAGTTCGCCTCGCCGCACGCTGTCTAATAGCGCGGAACATTCAACGAGATCATCGCGAGACAATGGAAACAACCGTCCCTTTGGCATACCGTTGACTGCATGACCAGAACGACCGACACGTTGCAAAAACGCGGCGATCGAACGCGGCGAACTGAGTTGGCATACTAATTCGACATCGCCAATGTCGATACCGAGTTCGAGTGACGCGGTCGCAACTAATGCCTGTAATTCGCCGTGCTTTAAACGTTGCTCCGCATCAAGCCGTTGCTCTTTTGCAAGGCTACCGTGATGCGCGGCGACGGCATCTTTTCCTAAGCGTTCGGATAGGTGTCTGGCGGCTCGTTCTACCGATCGGCGAGTGTTGACGAAAATGAGTGTCGTGCGATGTTCGTTGATGAGATTGGCGAGCTGGTCGTAAACCTGCTCCCAGACTTCATTGGACATTACCGCTTCAAGCGGGGAAGAGGGGACTTCAATCGTGAGATCGCGAGCACGGACGTGGCCAGTGTTGACGATAACGCAGTTGTTTGTTTTCTTCTCACTTTCAGTAATTCCACCGACGAGGAATTGAGCAACTTTCTCAATGGGTTTTTGGGTTGCCGAAAGCCCAACGCGGACTAGATTTGGTCCAGCAAGTGCGCTCAAACGTTCCAAGCTGAGGGAGAGATGGCTACCACGCTTGCTAGCAGCGATCGCATGGATTTCATCCACGATTACCGTGCGTGTTGTGGACAACATCTTTCGTCCGGATACGGACCCCAACAGTATGTATAGCGACTCCGGCGTGGTGACAACGATATGCGGCGGCTTCTTGCGCATTTGCTGACGAGCGATTTGCGATGTATCCCCGGTTCGCACGAATGTGCGAATTTCTACGTCCGGTAGATTGAGTCGTTGTAGCTCTGCGCGGATACCAGCTATCGGGACTTCCAAGTTCAGTTGTATATCGTTCGATAGCGCCTTCAGCGGCGACACATAAATAATAAAAGTTTCATCCGGCAAACTTGATTCAATGCCACGCCTGACCAGTGCATCAATCGCTGCAAGAAACGCAGCCAGCGTTTTACCGGAGCCGGTCGGCGCGGCGATGAGCGCGTGTTGGCCGGATTGTATCGCCGGCCACGCTTGTAGCTGCGCTTCGGTTGGCATTGGAAACGTGTTACGAAACCACGCCGCGACAGCGGGATGAAAATTTTCAAGAACAGGCAAGATTAAAATCCTGAATACGAAGCAATAGCGTTTTTACGGCAACACGACGTTATTTGTTTTCGGCCCAACAGTTTTAATTTTTTATACGCCAAGGCGAATAGGTATTCGTCGTTGACCGAAAGTTCCTACAGACTCACCGTATCGTCCGGGAATAAGTGCGCCACAATTAACGCAACTGCCTTTTTCATCTAAGTGATAAGCGCGAATCGCGTACCAATCGCGGACGATGATAGGCGCTTTGCAATGCGGACAATACGTGCTGCCGCCGGATGTGTCATGGACGTTGCCGGTATAAACGTATTTGAGGCCTTCACCCATTGCGATATTGCGAGCGCGAGTAAGCGTCGATGCAGGCGTGGCGGGAATGTCCGTCATTTTGTAATCAGGATGGAATGCACTGAAGTGCAGCGGAACGTCTGTCCCTAGCTCTTTCGCGATCCACTTGGATTCAGCGAGAATTTCTTCGTCGGAATCGTTTTTACCCGGTATCAGCAATGTCGTGATTTCAAACCACACATTCGTTTCATGCTTGAGATAGATGAGCGTGTCGAGGATCGATTGCAATCGCGCGCCGCATACACGGTAATAAAATTCGTCAGTGAACGCTTTCAAATCTACATTGGCCGCATCCATCTTGGCGTAGAACTCTTGCCGCGGCACCGCATGAATATAACCCGCCGTTACCGCCACTGTTTTAACGCCTACCGCGCGACAGGCATCGGCGATATCCATCGCATATTCGGCAAAGATAACTGGATCGTTATAAGTAAAAGCCACGCTCTTGCAGCCATTTGCCAATGCGGCATCAGCAATGGCCTCGGGAGACGCGTAATCGGCCAAGGTATCCATTTCGCGGGACTTTGAAATATCCCAGTTCTGACAAAACTTGCAGGCGAGGTTGCAACCAGCGGTACCAAATGAAAGGATCGATGAACCAGGGAAGAAATGGTTGAGCGGTTTTTTCTCCACAGGATCGATACAAAATCCAGAGGATCGACCATAGGTGGTTAACACCATGGCATTGTCTTCGCGCATGCGCACAAAGCAAGCACCGCGCTGGCCCTCGTGCAACCGGCAGTCGCGTGGACAGAGGTCGCATTGCAAGCGTCCGTCATCAAGCATGTGCCACCAACGGCCTGGGTAATATGTGCTCATTAGAATCTCAACTTTTAACCTCAGCCCATTTGGACACCGTATAACGAGAAAGGTTGATGTCTTCTGCCCAAAAATCTATTGAGAAACCAGCCTTTTTTTTCAAGTGTCCGAGGAATTCTCGCTCATCGGGAAGGCTTTCCCACACTTGCGGCAGGAATGTGCTTCGAGATCCGCGCCACTCGAATACAACGCCATCCACGCCGCTTCGCAATTGAGCGAGCGCATCCATTTCATTTTTAAAGAGAAGTGGTTCGGGACTAGATAACACCGACACTTCGATGTCGATTTCGTTAAGTTCTTCCTGCCGAACGGATGGAAAGCGAGGATCTCGTAGCGCCGCGCTGACAGCATTTGTCTTTACATCATCAATCAGTGGGCGAAATGCATCCACTGTACCAATGCACCCGCGTAGCACCTGCTGTTTATGAAGCGTGACGAAACACGCACCCTTTTCAACCAGCCAGTCTGGCAGCGATTCCCGCGTCAAGTATTTTTCACCCAATGCTTGTTCGATCGACGCTCTGGCAATCGGAAGCAACACAGTGCCAGCATCAATGGGAAGCATAGAATCCAAAAGCCCCATATCCCACTACACGGTCCTTATCTCCTGCCGTATCGCCGGAATTGCGCAAATCCAGTAGGCGCGGTTGTAATCCGTGATATTTGGCTGCTTTAAGCAAACCATTCACTGGTATGCCACCACATGCTTCATGCAAATTAACCGGCCCGTGCAAATCGACGATTGCATCGGCAGTCGCGCGATCGGTTTCTTGGGCGATTTCATACGGTAGATAGTGAGAAAGGTCGGAGCTAACAACGATCAGCGTTTCCTCACCACCCCAAGCAAGTTCGAGTACTTCCGCGACTTCTTCTGCCGTCGCATGGCCTACCACCAGTGGGACGAGTTTAAAATCGCCAAATACGGTTTGTAGAAACGGTAATTGAACTTCCAGAGAATGTTCCAAACGGTGCGCCGCCGGCATTTCTTGCACTTGGGGCAACTGCTGTAGCTTATCGGAAACCTCCATGTCGACAGGAATATCGCCGAGCGGTGTTGCGAAGGCATTCACTCCCGGAAGCGCTAATCCATTTAACTGTACGCGGTGGCTGGGCCCGAGGAGCACGACACGAGTGATTTTGTTAGAAATTCGCTGTAGCCGCGCGTAGGCGCTGGCGGCGATTGGGCCTGAATAGATGTAACCGGCGTGAGGAACGATAAGCGCTTTGGGGAGTGCTTCCGTTTTTTCTGGTACCGCTTCAAGTAAGGTATTTACTTGTGTGGCTAGGGAATGAGGGTCAGCCGGATAAAACGTGCCTGCTACGGCGGCTTGACGGACGAGGTTCATATTTATTTACCTATCCTGAGAACTGTCTAGGTAAGCATTATGAAACTCTTCATTCTCAGGATCAATGCAAGCCGGTTTTCCCAGTATTTGGAATCATCGTTCGCGCCCACCATCATGTAGTGTTTTTCTAACTGGAGAAAGCAGATATTCCATCACCGTGCGGTTGCCCTGATGAATTTCGGCGATGATTTGCATCCCAGGGACTAACTTGAGTTTTTCGCCCTGCGCTTCTAGTGACTGATTTTTTAGTGAAACCAGCGCTTTATAAGTTGAGTGTTGCTGCTCTTCTTTTGGCTGATCTTTCATACCGGACGTGGAGTTATTCGGTTCGCTCGCATCCGGTCCCACATGAATAACTTCACCTTCGAGCATGCCGTATTTTTCGAATGGATAAGCCACCAGTTTTAATTTGACTTTTTGCTGCGGGTAAACGAAGCCGACGTCATCGTTCTTAACCATGATTTCGGCAACCAATGGCTCGTTCTCGGGAACCAGTGATAAGAGAACCGTACCCGGCGAGACTACTGTACCCACGGTATGGGTCGCGATATCTTTTACGATACCGGCTTGCGATGCTTTGAGTTCGAGTAAATCATTCTTGTGTGTTTGCTTGTTCAAGTCTTGTTCGAGCTTCCGATACTGGCCTTCGGCTTCGATGCGTTCGTTCTGTAAGTCACTACGATACTTGGAGGAGATTTGGCTTACCTGTTTTCTTGCTTCGTCGACTGCCGCTTGCAAACTTGCCACGGTTGATTCTTGCGCGCGTAAGTCTTGTGATTTTTCTAGGTATTCACGTTGTTTGTCTCGGACCATCAACTTTCCTGCATATCCTTGTTTGCCCAGATCTGAATAGGCGTCGGCCTGCTCTTTGAGGATTGGAGTGACTTCACGAAGTTTGGCTAGAATTTCCTTCGCTGAGCTATGTTCATGTTGTACTTTACGCAGTGCTTGCTGCTGCTGTGCTTCGGCATCTAAATACGACTGACGGCGATCGTGATGCTGCGCTTCGACCTTGCTAAATAAATCACTTGGATCGTTGGCTTGCCGGAGGATAGGGCGTCCGGTGAGTTCGGCATCGATGCGGCGCAATTGCAGCGACTTCAATGTTAACTCGTTCTTTAATGTTTTTTCATCGGCTTTGGCAAGCTGTGTGTCCATGCGCATCAGCACCTGTCCCGCTTTCACTCGCATGCCTTCTTTGACTAGGATCTCTTCGACAATACCTGCGTCGGATGGCTGTACGATTTTTACGTATGTTTGTGGCACCAAACGACCTTCCGCGCTGGCGATGATGTCCAGTTTTCCGAAAATGGCCCAGAGTAAAATGATGGCGAATAACGTTCCCACTGAATACATGACGGCCCGAGGTAGTTTAGCGGGAGGGCTTTCTTGGATGGCGAGCAGTCCTGGTGCAAAATCCAAAGCTTCAGGAGATAGGGTGTTTGATTTTGTGGTCACGATATATGTTGCATTGGTGAGAGTAGCCAATCATTTTACGAACGATGGTTATTTAATGATGTGTGCGGTTTAACACGGTATAAAAAAACGCCGCTTAGCTAAGCGGCGTTTAACGAGAGTTTTTTTGAGGTTTTGCAAAAGGCTATATTGTATTTGCGAGTAGATTCTGGTTTTTACGCGAGTTTTACAATGCCTTCCTGCAATCCAACTGACGACTGCAATGTTTGCGGTGTGCTACTACCGAATTGCGCGTTGGCAAGCACATTCTGTGCGCCTGTAGAGCCGACCAATGATAAATTGCCGTTCTTACCATACTGATACGCCAAATCACCGCCAATTGCCGCTGAATCGCTGCTGCTCAAATGCATGTCGAGCAATGCTTGTGACAATGCCCACGTAGTAAGCGTGGAATTCGCCGCTCTTGCCGCATCGAACTTGCTAACTAGACCATCGAAGTTAAATTCGTCGACTTTATGATTCAGCAACGGATCGGTTGAACTCGGATTGTAGTTAGCCGTTGCCTCAGTAATCATTTGCAGCGTGTCAACGCTGTGATTGGTTGTGGCAGCATACCAATTGGCAAGCTTGATGCTATCGCCCCCGCCAGTATTGAGGATAAGGTCATTGCCACTCTTGCTGAAGAGTAAATCTTGATATCGAATGCCACCGCCTAACGAGATTGTGTTATCTAAACCGGTGCTTGCTGCGATAGTGTCTTGACCGTCGCCTTTGTTGAAAGCGATAACGTCCTTTCCTGTATTGGTGGTGATGCTGTCGTTACCGGTACCACCGATATAAAGTTCATTACCAGTGCCACCGGCTAACGTATCGTTATCTGAACCGCCATTGAATAGATTATTACCTGCCGTATCGGTCAACAAGTCAGCACCAGCGCCACCCTGCATGATGTCGTTGCCTGCTCCGCCGTTCAGTGTGTTGATAGCGCTATTGCCGGTGAGCAGGTTGTTCAACGTATTGCCTGTGGCATTGATCGCCGTGGTACCGGTCAAGAATAGGTTTTCGAGGTTGCTGCCGAGTGTGTAGGTAATACTAGACTCTACGTTATCCGTACCTTCGCTAGCGTTTTCAGTGATCACGTCACTAGTGTTATCGACAACGTAAGTATCGTTGCCGAGGCCACCAATCAACTTGTCCACCCCAGCGCCACCGTCCAGACGATCATTTCCCGCCTTCCCGGTCAGCGTATTTTTGCCACTATTGCCGATAAGGATGTTGTCCAACGCATTACCCGTACCGCCGATCGCACTTGTTCCAGTTAAGGTCAAATTTTCCAGATTATTGCCTAGAGTGTATGCAACGCTAGATTGAACTACGTCGGTTCCCTCGTTGAGATTTTCTGTCACGACATCACTGGTATTGTCCACAACATAGGCATCGTTTCCTATTCCACCTAACATCTTGTCAGCGCCCGTGCCACCACTAAGCGTGTCGTTCCCGGCGCCACCGGTGAGTGTATTAGCGCCGCTATTGCCGATGAGAATATTATCTAGTTCGTTACCCGTTCCGTTGATCGTGCCGTTGCCAGTCAATGTTAGATTTTCGATATTGGCCGATAATGCATAAGTGACCGAAGACTGAATTAGATCCGCGCCTTCACCTGCAAGTTCTGTAACCACATCGCCTACGTTGTCGACCACATAAGTATCGTTACCTAAGCCACCGCGCAACGTATCGATACCGGTCCCGCCATCCAGAATATTCGCGGCGCTGTTGCCGTTAATAACGTTTGCGAGTGTATTGCCTGTGCCGTTGATGGCTGCCGTTCCAGCAAACGTGAGATTTTCTAGATTGGAGCCTAATGTCCAGGCAATATCGGCTATTACCGTATCGGTGCCGGCACTGACTGTTTCGGTAATAGTATCGCCGGTGCTAACGTAATAAGCGTCGTTCCCGGCACCACCGGTAAGTGTATTCGCCGCGCTATTGCCACGCAGTACGTTATCCAACGCGTTACCTGTGCTATTTATTCCTGTGGTGCCGGTGAGCGTTAGATTTTCGATGTTATTACCCAGCGTGTAGGTAAGCGACGATTGCACCGTATCGTTACCTTCATTGGTATTTTCGGTCACGATATCGCTGATGTTATCGACGGCATACGTATCGTCACCCAGGCCGCCTCGCATGGTGTCTGCGCCTATGCCGCCATTCAGAGTGTTAGCTGCACCATTACCGATTAAAATGTTGTTGAGTGTATTGCCTATGCCGTCGATTGCGGTTGTACCGATTAACGTAAGATTTTCGACGTTTGCTGCAAGGGTATAGGTGGCCGAACTTTGAACCGTATCGGTGCCTTCGTTCAACTTTTCAATTACCGCATCATTGGCGCTATCTACAATGTAAGTGTCGTTTCCAAGACCGCCGGTGAGTATGTCAGCGCCCATACCACCATCCAACACGTTATTGCCACTATTGCCGTTAAGAATATTATCGAGGTCATTACCGGTAGCATTTAGATTCGCGCTACCCGTGAGCGTGAGATTTTCAACATTTGCCGAAAGCGCATAGTTGACCGAGGCAATTATCGTATCGTTGCCTTCGTTCGCGTTTTCGAACACCGCATTGCCGGCATTGTTTACCAGATAGGTGTCGTTTCCGTATTCACCATAGAAGTTGCATTTTTGATTCGTGCCGCTCAATGCATCGACATTAAATATATCGTCGTTATGGCTGCCGTAAATGTCGAATCCCTTTGCGGCAAAATCGTTGTAGCTGAATACTGTGCCATCGGAGAACGTTGCCGGTAAAGTCGGCATTGCGTTCGGATTTGCGTACCAATTAACTAACCGCAGTACATCTTTGCGGTCGTTGTACGACAACAATAAATCTAGATCGCTACGAGATGCGTGCACATCGGACACGGAAATCGCTGAGTCGAATTGGATAAATGCGGAATTGCCGTTCCATGTTTGTTCTCCCATGCCGACTTGAAAGAGCTGGGGGATTTGCGAAGGTCGTTGCGGTGCATGCGTTAGCATTTGCGCTATCGTCATTGTCGTACCATTGGCGAATTGAAATTGCTCAATGCCGACGCCTGCCGGATCGTTTGCATTGGGGAGCACCACATGAATCCCGCCGCCATTACTCCAGCTGATATCCAACGCCAAACGATTGCCGGCTGCTAACGGATAACTCCAGCCAAAATGCAGATCCGATAGTTGGATGCCGTTGTCGAACTGCACAACGTCGGTTGGCACCGCTGCGCTGATTGGGCCACCGTATTCGTCAACGTTAGCGCCGCTGTCGAAAATCGTGTCCCAGCCGGACGGCGCATCGGCAAACGTGAGATAACGGTCGGCGCCGGTTCCGCCGTTTAGAAAATCGGATCCAGATCCGGCAACGAGCACATCTCGATTTCGTAGACCATTTGGTCCAAAACTGCCCCAGCCGCCGATAATCGTGTCATTTCCTTCGCCGCCATCCAGAAAGCTATTCAGTAAATTATAATTATTACCCCTTATCTGTTCGCTGAGTAGGCGAGTGAAACTATAGCCATAAGCGCTGGTAATCAGATCATCGCCCTTACCGCCATCGACGATTCCCACTCCACCTAGGGATATTGCATTCGCGGAATCACCTGCTTGCACATTTTCTATTTGCCAATAATCGGTTATGGAATAACGGTGATGCTGACGATATTCAGTCAACGTTCCCCCTGTCGTTTGTTGTGTAGTGCCGGATGGTATGTTGTAGCCCAGTATCGTTCGTGCATTACTTGAGTGAGAGCCCGTTTGCTGCAAAGTTGAATCACCGTAGACCAGCACGGCCCCAGTAGGAATCTGCGTAGAGGTGCCGGTAATAAAATTTGCCAATGGTACAAACTGGTAAGTGGTTGTTGTGGCGGTGCTGAATACCGAGGCAGTTTGCGCTTCCGTGCCGAGATATTGGATATTGGAATTGCGCGTACTATGCTCATCAATGGAAATGCCTGGGGCGTCGCTCGTCGTGGTCACCTTACGGATAGTCACGGTATTTTGATGCCAGTCCCCATTCCCGTCCGTGTAAGAAGGTTCCAGCGAGTGGCGCAATTCATTTGTCAGCGCGGCGGTGAATGCCGTTTTCAAAGTATCGAGGCGTGCATTGAACGACGCTTGGCTATTCGCGATTTGATCAAATACCGTCGCAAGCGGAGCTGGCGAGGCATTCGCCGCAACGATGTTCCACGATTGTGAATTGGCGGCATAGTTTTGAATCAAGAAGCCATCATTTGATCCGGCAACTTTCACCAGTAAATCATCACCTGCGCGGACCATAGTGAGATCCGTAAACGAGAGGCTGCTTGCTAGCGAAATAGTATTGGTTTGGCCATTTGACGTCGCAATCGTATCCATGTCGCCGCCACGCGCCAGCATATAAATTGTATGGCCACTGCCACCGATAAGCGTATCGCTTCCAACACCACCGAATAGAGTGCTGTCGCCGTTATTGGCGGTGAGGACGTTATCGAGATCGTTGCCCGTGGCGGAAAGGTTCGCTGCACCGGTCAATGTCATGTTTTGCACATTTTCCGGCAGCACGTAATTCACCGAGGTGATTACTGTGTTGATCCCGCCGTCTGGTGCCTGAATAACCACGTCGGCTGCATTATTAACGACGAATGTGTCATTGCCTGCGCCACCGATCAACGTATCGATACCCGTGCCGGAAATTAATGTCGTGCCGCCTTCACCTGCAATCAATGTATCGTTACCGCTGTTACCGGTTAGCGTGCCGCCTTGCGCATTGCCCTGTGCAACGAGATTGGCATTGCCGGTCAAGGTTAGATTCTGCACATTTTCCGGTAACACATAATCGACAGAAGAGAGCACCGTGTTGCTGCCTTGGTTAGGCTGTTTAATTACGACATCCGAGGTATTGCGAACAACAAAGGTGTTGTCACCCGCGCCGCCGATCATTGTCGTCATACCCGCGCCGGCGATGAGAGTTGTGTTGCCGTCGTTGGCAACTAGTGTGCCGCCTTGCGCATTTCCCGTTGCGGTGAGATCCGCAAAGCCAGTCAACGTCAGCTTTTCTACGTTTTCCGGTAGCACGTAACTGACAGAAGAAATCACCGTATCGGTGCTAGCATTTTGCGCTTCACTGACTATATCGGTTGTCTTATTAACGACAAACGTATTGTTGCCGCTGCCACCGGTCATCGTGGCAATGCCACTGCCGGCGACCAACGTTTCATTTCCAGAGCCTGCAATCAACGTATGATTGCCGCTATTCCCGGTAATCACACCATCGGTGTCGTTGCCCGTTGCGGTTAGATCATCGTTGCCGGTCAATGTCAGGTTTTGTACGTTCTCTGGTAGCACGTAGCTGATGGAAGAACGCACGGTATTGTTGCCCTGGTTTGGCGCTTCCTGGATGATCGTATCGGCATTGTGAACGACGAAAGTGTCGTTGCCGGTGCCGCCGATCAATGTTGCGTTGCTGCCATTAGCTGTGAGCAGGGCAGTGCCGCTGCCGCCAATCAACACATCGTTATCGCCGTAGCTATGAAGCTGGTCGTTGCCAGAGCCGGCAATGAGTGTGTTGCCATTGCTGGCACTGACGATTGTGTCATCGCCTGCGCTGCCGGTGAGTGTTTCATCGCCGTTTGCGCCGAATACTAGATCACCGTTCGTACCGGAAACTGAATTCGATGCGGCATTCGCCTGTGCCATCAACTGGCTCAACGATAAAGAACTGCCATTAGCGAATTCGATGCCGCTTATCATGCCGCTGAGTCCGCCGTCGACAGTGATGGTGCCGCTGCCGGCATTGATTTGCAGTTGAACGGATCCGGCGTTCATCGTCGCTGTCAATTGCAGATCGCTCGCAGTGATGCCAGGACCGAAGCGAAGAATCTCGGAACCCGTTTTTTGCGCGATAAAGACATCGCTTTGATTGCCGTCGAAAATATAAGTATTGGTGCCGGCGCCGCCGTCGAGATATTGCTCGCCGCTGCCAGCAACGAGCGTATCGTTGCCGCTGCCGCCTAATAAGGCATTATCTCCGTCGCCCGCAAACATACGAATGTCATTAGCATTATCACGCGCATCGAGTATTGCGTAGCCGTTGCCTCCATATAAATTGCTTTGTCCGGTGCCGGCAACGACATACGTTGCATGGTCCGCCGTGCCGCCGTCACCTGCATAAATGACATTCTTGCCTGCTCCACCAAAAATATGATTGATGCCATTGCCGCCATAAATGGTTGTGTCGCCATTGCCTGCGACGATTTGAGTGGGATTGGCGTCTGTGCCGCCGTTGCCGGCGTAAATGATATTTTTGCCTGCGCCGCCGAAGATGAGGTCTGTACCGCCGCCGCCATAGATCGTTGTATCGCCGTCTCCGGCAATAATTTTATCGTTGCCGTCGCCGGCGACCAGAGTATTGTTGCCCTTGCCACCGTAAATGACATCATCGCCGTCTTCACCGTCAAGATATTCCGTGCCGTCGCCGGCAAATAGCGTGTCGTTGCCAGCGCCCCCGAAAATGGTGTCACTGCTGCCTGTTCCATAAATCTTATCGTCGCCGTCTTCGCCGTCGATATAATTTTCTCCGGTGTCGGAAGTCGCCCAATCGTCGCTAGCGCGCCCGCCGAAAATAGTGTCGTTACCCGCATCGCCGAATAGCGTATCGCTGCCATCTTCTCCCTGAATGCGGTCGTTACCCTCGCCGCCGTCGATATAGTCGCTGCCGCCGCTGTCCGAATCGGCGTGGTTGTTATCTCCCGTCAATAAATCGTCGCCGATACCGCCGTAAATCGTATCGCTGCCATCACCGCCGGTAATCGTATCGTTGCCGTCGTCGCCGAAAAGACGATCATCTCCGATAAAGCCATAAACGACATCGCTGCCGCTACCGCCGTAAATCGTGTCGGCGCCGCCTACTTGATCGCCATTATTTTGATTGGTGGCCCAGTGGACATGCCGATAAAATGGATCGTCGGCGTAGCGTGGATCGTCATTATTAACAACGGTCCAATTGAAATCCTGAGCGAGCTGGTCTTGATCGCCGTCAATCAGGTCATCTCCGGCCCCACCAACAATCAAATCCTTGCCGCCGCCACCCAATAAAATATCGTCACCGATATCACCGACGACGGTGTCTTCACCCAATCCGCCGGTAATCCAATCGCCTGTTGCGTGAGTGGCTTGGTCGGCGATTTGGTTCATGACGCCGTTGATGTCGGTTTGAACCGTGGCAAAAAGTTCGTCGTTGCCTGCATCGCCGGTGATGATGTCGGTTCCCTTTCCCCCTTCGATCAGGTCAGTGCCGGCTTTGCCATAAAGTACATCGCTGCCGTCGCGTCCGTTGATGCGGTCCGCGCCGGCGCTGCCGTAAAGCGTGTCGTCGCGTGGCCCTGTTTTGGCGAGATTTTGAATCAGATTGCCGAGGTCGTCGTACTGGTGATAGACGCTGCCGTCGGCATTGTAAAAATCCATCGGTCCGAAATCGCCGGTGATGGTACGGGTAGTGGTGATCGGATCGACCGTCGCTTCGCCGATCAAGTCGATGCCGAGATCATTGTTCTTGAAATTCTCGATAATGAATTTGCCGTTCGGCCCGGTGACGAGCAGCGTAACGCCGATGGCCAGGTCACCGGTGAAACTGTAGGTAAATGCCTTGTCGGTGCTTTGATAGAGGCCGGTGCCGATTTTATTGCCGCCAGCGAGTCGATTGCCGTCGTAGAGGATTTTGCCGTCGGTATCGCGAATCGTGTCGAAGCCGTCGCCGTCTTGATAAATATAGGTGTCGAAATCTTTTCCACCTTCAAGCACATCGTTACCTTTGCCACCGGTCAGCGTGTCGTCGTCGGCGCCGCCGAATAAAGTATCGTTGTCAGCATCGCCGTTGAGTGTATCGGCGCCGCTGCCGCCTTCCAGGTAATCGTTTTCAGCGCCGCCTTTTAACGTATCGTCACCACCACCGCCATAAAGATGATCCTGATGGCGATCGCCTTCAATGGTTTCTCCGTCGTCATTGTCGAAGACAAACTGATTCATCACTTCTTTTGTTAGATTGCCGCCGTCTTTGGGGTCTTGTAAAACGATATAGCCGGTTGTTCGGTCTTCGTAATAAGAACCGCCAATGTAAGTATTGCCCGATGAATCGACCGGCGATGCAGCTGTCGATTTATTGATGGGATTGACGTAATCGTTGTTGAGATTGTTTTCCGCGAAATAAAGTTTGCGTGCTAAAAATGCAGCGCGGTCTTGAAGGTAGGTTTCAGTGATTGTGCCTTTGCCGGTTTGGGAGTCGTAGAGATCAAGGCTGCCGTCGTTGTGGAGCGTGGCGTAATCGACGCCGAGAACGGCAAAGGGGTTAAGTTCTTTAAGTGCATAACGATAGGCTAGTGCGTCCGCATCGTCTTGCATTGCTAAATTAGATGCATTAATCCCTGATAAGCTCACGATTCGATAGTTTCCGCTGCCAATCACGCCGCGCACTTCCTCCATCCGGTCATAAAATTCGTTGCGCTTGGCAATGTTGCCGAAGCCTGCGAAGCTTTGATCGGGGACAAGATCCGCTCCATTAATTCCCAGTGCTCGCGAGAGTGCATTCAACGCGTTTTCTAGCGAGTCTGTCTCACCCCGGCTACCCGACTCCGTGACGGAACCTTGGCCACGTTGATTTGAGGCGGCGCTGAATAGTTTTTCAATATCCTGTTGCTGAAGAGTAGGGTCGGCGCTTTGAAATAAACTCATCAATGCAAGTGAATCGCTAATGAGCGTGAGGCTATGGGTGGTGCCGAAATCGCCAGATGAGCCAAAGAAACCACCGAAGCCGACTAAGTTCGGCTGGTCTTCGATGAAGATGGATGTCCCCGGTGCGTGAATGCCTGTGTTGGCGGTGTATTCGGTATCGTCGTGGGTGGCATGGCCATATAGCTGAGTGATTTTGTCGCTCAAGCTATTCTTGATTGTGCCGAATAGGGCTGCATAACTGGTGCCGAAGTGCAAGCTAGTGGCAATCGCCGCCCACTGGTGACGGGAATCTTGGTAGATATTAGCGCTGTTCAGTGGCCCGGATGTGTCTATAGCAGCGTTGTACTTATCTTCGTAGGTCGCCGTCACATCTGCTAATCCATGTCCCGGATTTGCGAGAATATCGCGATAGTAGTTCAGCATAGTAGAGATGGTGCTGTCAGGTGTACGGATTGCGCCTTCTCCTGCGCCGTTGAAGGTGTAAGTGTGATTGATCTCGCTCGTGTGCAGTTCGGTGAAGACCGTTGCGAGATGACCGCCGAGGCTGTAGCCGGTGACGTTGAGAACGGCGTTTGCCGGCAGTGTGCCATCGGCTTGGAGTTTGGCGTAATATTTCTCCATGCTATCGATTTGCGCGAATGCGAACCCGTAGTCATGTAGGTTGCCGTCGGCGCCGGGTATGCCATCGCGAGACCAGTCGCCGCCTTGATCTTCATTGCGGTACTCGGTGCTGCGGAAGGAGAGGGTGTATTCGCCAGTGGTTTTATTCTTCATCAGAGTGGCGGAGAAACCACTGGCGTCGTTTGGATAATGGTTAACGATTTCGTAGTTATTTGTAAAATACTGCGCTTGTGTATTCGTTAGCCTTGTGTAGCCATCTGGCCTGTAATCACGTTGATTGTTCCCTAATTCAAGTCGCGAGTTCAAATTCGAAGTGCAACTTTTGATTAACAGGTTAGGTGGGCGAGAT
>JAZKCF010000122.1:0-8961 GCA_040388195.1 Pseudomonadota bacterium | reverse complement strand
ATTCCCTTTCTGCCATTCGCAAGGTTGTCAAACAGAAAAAACTACGGCATCGAGTCTCAAGAACTTAGCCAGACACTCGCTGATACAACGCTAGATCATGAGCACTCTGCAAACATTTATGAAAATCAGGATGTGACTCCTTTGCCTTTTTCAAATAGAGAGAGGGAAATAGCCGCGCTGCCAGAAGCAAGCAGCTCGAAAACACCCACTGCAGATATATCCGCTATCGCCTATGAAGCATTTACTCTTCACGAAGGCACTCCATTTGCAAGCAAAGCATCAAAAGTGAAGGGAAAAGCAAAAGCAACGGGTTTAGAAAAACTCGACGCAGCGAGTAAAAAATGGAGCGCGCTTCAACAACAGATCACTGACCTCACCGCGTCGGTAAGCGATCTGCAACGTCAGCTAGCCGAATCAAAGCAAACTTTCCTCGAAGCAACAGGCATTCGACAAGAAGAATTTCTGCCGCTGTTTGTAAACGCCCACAATGCTGTGCGCAACGGCACCGCTCCCGATCAAGCACTGACTAATGCCTTCGTCGATACACCGGTGATATTGAACCATGCGCATCTTATTCGAGATTATACGGACACGTATGCAGCCGGAATTGGCACTGCGGATAGAAGCGGTATTGTAAAAAATATAGCCTATCGAATTAACAAGGTTTCAAAAACACCGCCAGTCAATGTAACGGCTACTACACCCTTACTGCTAACCCTCGATCAAGCAGCTGAAATAGTCAGGCAGGGCGGCGGTCAGGATGCTGTCAATGCCGTTGTGCCAAATCCGGCTTTGCAGGATATCCCTGACATTATCCGTCAGCGTATACCTACAAATCCGGACGGTAGTTTGCGTTGCCGTATGGCAGCAGACGCAAAAACGCATATTAAGGGCGACAACATTATCGGTATAGATCGTACTGCCGGAAGCGGCGCGCTCTATGTCCTCGACCCATCGCAAAACCACGTGTTACGAGTGCCTGAAGCACGATTGATAAGCAGCGGAATTAACACAGCTAGTCTTCAGGCAGAAATCGCCGATAAAACTGCCGGAAGAATTCCGAAGATAAAATCATTCTCCGTGTCATCGGTGGAAGATATTAATAGGCAAAGCGGGAAAAAAGCCAGGAAGACCGGTATTTTTGGAAAAACGAAATTGTGAACGAGCTGACAGTATTGTCATTGTCAGGTTAGTGGTTAGTCATGTTGAATTTGTTAAGAGCGAAGAATCTGCTTTTTGTCAGCGTAATGTAAGGTGTCGAGGTTTAAACGCCGTAAACAGCAGATTCTTCGCTACACTCAGAATGACAGTCACACAATGTGCAAAATTCACCGTGACTGACCACTCGTTAATTTTATGCCTGATACGAAATACAAATCGCATTTACATTCTGGATTGGTATTACAAATCCATTCATTTCTATCCGTCATTCATTTGCACGGAATCGTTTAATGCTACTCGAAACTGCTTGGTCCAGTTGATTAGATCATCCCGTGCCCAAACCATCATGTACAACTTGGGAACGTATTTACCGGCCTCGTACAATGCCCTACGCTTCTCCGATTTCTCGATGGCGCCGTAGGCAGCTTCTGCATCCAAAGCCACATAGAATATTTTTGCACGACCTTCTAGAGGTTGCTGCCGTAAGTAACTTAATCTAGGGCTAATTACACTAACCTGAGGGTCGTACCACCAGCTAGTACAGCTTATGCCTTTAACATGGGGATTCAATTGCAGAAGATCGGCAATTCTTAAATAAGACCGAATCCAGCCTACGTCAGTGAATGCCTGCCGAAACGGTGCATGCATATGAAGCTCGTAGTAAGGGCGAAATCCATTTCCGTTAATAAGAAAAAACAGACTTCCATGTATCAGCTGCTTAATACCATTGCGAAGCAATATACTTTTCGGAACTCCCGACCGCTCATCGAGCAACTCAGCCCCGCATGGGTACAACTTACATCGGCACATTCCTAAATCCTTTAGAAATGCGTCATGCGAAAAAAGATAATAGCCTTCTCGATCGCTATTCATCTCATCGATCATTCTGTCAAATTCTATGGAGAATAAGCGAATCACGGAAGCGGGCAGACTCCTTTGTGAGGACCGTACGCCAAAACTTTCCATGAAGGTCAACATGAGCAGCTTGTTATAGTTTTCAAGCGTATGCGTGCTCGTTCGCTGAATTATTTCTTTGCAATGCTGCTGTAGAGTATCCGGGAAATATCCGTACTTTCCATATCCTTTATAGCTATCCATTAAATCAATACATCGCTGAATAGGAAACGCAGTCAGCAGATCAGATTGAACTGTCTCAATGCTGTGAGTAATGTTGTCTTTCGTTTCTTTGATCCGAGAATAAAGTAGAGACATGTTGCCGATTGGTAACGTATGTTAATAAGAACGAACCCGATATCCTTCGACAATCGCCAGGAAAGCCAAACTACTAAAGGTATGATCAACGCCCTGGCGCAAAATATTGTGCGGATCGAAATGCGTGCGATTGACACCACCATATGCTGAAAAGCAATACTTGACGCCAACGGTATCGAGTTGATTCAGCACTTCCTTCGTGATGTTATGCGACCGGCCAAACGGATAAGCAAACCATTCTTGTCTATTTTTTTCCCCTAATTTTTCTGACAAATCTTGCGATGCTTTCTGTATCTCGGCAAGACAAACTTCAGGCGACGCACTCCCCATTTCTATATGCGTAACGGAATGATTGGCGATATCGAATCCCCAATCCGCCATTTCCTGAATTTGTTCCCATGACAATGTCGGAAGACGTCGTCCCATACGAGTATCTTTGGGAAAACAACCTGATGTGCCTACGATGCCCGTGCAAATGAAGAATGTGCCGGGAATATTCGCCTCTCTCATCAACATCGCGGCATGATAATTATCCTGATAGCCGTCATCAAAGGTAACGATGACCGACGGGCGTCTACGTGGGCGCCCTCTGCTATTGAGAAACTCCTCCATAGTGAGCACGGCATAGTGACGACGCAAGAGCGTGAGTTGACGATGAAACTGCGTTTTTTTTACCGTTATCGAATCAAGCGATTCATCGCTCACACGATGATAAAGAAGCACTGTCGTGTGACAAGTTCCTGTTAACTTTCGCCAGCCGTTGCGCACGGGCGCAAAGAGATACACGTAAGCAAAAAGGAAACCGATCTTGATAATAGCCCTGGCATGCTTGAATAGCTTCATCGCAGTTCTCAATATTATGTATTCGCTGTTTGACGGATATCAATGGGAAGTGTCAACGCATTTTCGCGATCAAAGATCGATTTATCGTCGGCCAATATAGCAGATGCCGCCTCAATGCCCGCGTAGGTAGCTTTATCAGTTCCGGGGCGATTGACGTTATATAAATTCTCGAAACTATTTAGCATCAATAATAGATTCCGCCAAGCATCATCGCGCCAGCTAGTGGCTGCATTGATGCCTGGAAGTCGTAACACAAAAAAATCGATGCATTTATTCGAATCCGCCACGCCCGCATTAACACATTCAGCAATGCCCAGTTGCCGTAAGGCCTCGTCATCCATTTGCAGTAAGGAATCTTCGCCGGTACAGAAAAATTCCAGACATAGACAGGTTTTTCCGTCAGGAATCATCTTCCCGTTAAACGCCGCATAGTTAGTGATTCTTCCGACCTTCATTTGAGGGCAAGTAACTTTAAGCCAAACATGCGGAAAACGAGGAGGCTCATCGAAGAAAAGGTAAAGACAGATAGCACTGCGTTTACCGCGTACCGGCATGTTATGCGATTTGGGCGGACTGACGTGACCCAAAAACTTCTTCAAACCCTCCACGGGAATACTCGAAACGATATGCAAGGGCCGGTAAGTGATGGTCTCGGAATTTCTTACGACTTTCACGGTATCTATCCGATTTCCGATAGAGGTTATTTCGACAATATCGGCCTTCAGTAGAATCTCCCCGCCTAGTCGACTGATTTCTTCTTCCAGTCGCTCGCATATCTGGCCGCTACCTTTTGCGGGATGGCGCCATACGGGTTTTATTCGTTCTGCTTGATGAAGCTTCTTGATTGATTCTGTTTCGGCACTGGTATCGCCAGATTCTTTTGCAGGAATCGGTAGATCGTTCCATTGAATGCCTTTAAATTTTTCTTCATATCCTTGCGAAAGAATTTGGCTTAGCTTTTTACCGCGGCGGCGATACCAGTATTCAGTGTAATTAGTCGGTTTGGAAAATCCGTATTTGACATTAGTCATTGCATAGTCGAACGCGCACGATAAGATCATTGCAAACGGCATTCCTCGTCGAATACCACGCCAGGCATTGCTTGCCTCCAAAACGTGCCGACGATAAAGAATTCCCTCGCGATGCGAATATGAAATGTAGTCATCTTCGAGGAGACTTTCCCACAGTGCATTTACTTTAGGTATCCGAGTATAAAGTTCCTTACGGCCAATATCGACGATAAAATCGCCGCGCCGAATCGACCGCATAAGTCCACCAGCGCTATCGCTTTTTTCGATGACAACAACAGGAATACCAGCTTTAGCGAGGGTATATGCCGCTGCCAATCCGGCAGGGCCCGCACCAATCACCAGCGTATGGACGTTCTTTTCCATGCTTATCCACCGATCACTGTAAGAAATTAAATTTATAGCATTGGTTAGTCACACTGAATTTTGCATATTGTGTGACTGTCATTCTGAGCGCAGAGACTGTGAAAGAACCTGCTTTTTACCTGCGTTAGGCAAGGTGTCGATTTTTAGATTTCGTGAACAGCAGATTCTTCCCTGTGCTCAGAATGACATCCATTGAAAATGGCGCCCATAAAAATCCCCTCACACAATCACCGTGACAGACCATGTAGTCGTGGTTAGTCGTGTTAATTCTGTAGGGTGTGCCCTACGCACGCAGTTGTAATGGTAACTATATTTCATACTAGGATGATTCAATCGCACCATTTGCCGCGTGCGCATGACGCACCCTGCAAGCAAACTCTGTATGACTGACCAGTAGGGGTATAGCTAGAATTATGCCGCGCATTGTACGACATCCGATTTTTATTGCTAAGTATTTCAGCGTATTGCCCTCGGTGAGGTCGGCTGCGACGGGCACGTAAGAGGTAGCGCTAGAAGAAATCGAAATAGCTACCTTCAAAAAAGGAAAGACGACAGCGTAAAAATTTAATAAGCATTCGCACGCTTTCCCGATTGTATGCGGATGACCTTCTACACCTAAGTTCCGCGACCAGTGTTTTTTTTGTTGGTAGGATTTGGAATTTTCTGTTTTTGTTGATTTTCAAATATAACCGATAGCATTTTTTCAAATGTCGTGGACTGAACAGTAAATGGTTTTCCGTCGATAGCTGCCAATAATTCATTTATCTCGGCGGGTGAGTTCTTCTGCGTCTTATTATTTGAGCAGTTAATCTTGCCTGCTGCTTCATAGAACGCAGCGGGTACAGCGACAATCGCCGTACCTTGGGTTCGCTGGGCGTATTGATCGACCCCCACCAATCTAACGAGATAGACGACACTATTACCTGCGCCCAATGCTCTAATCGGTTGACCAAGCTTATCTCCTACGGCCACTAATCGCGCATTACATGCCTCTACTTCAGCGATGTGATCGGCGGGCAATTTTTTTACTAGCCACGTGGCTAGTCGATCCATGTTGCTTGCTGCCTCGATATCCTCTTTCCGCGCTTTACCTTTATTGCCTCTCATAAGAGAGCTCACCAGGTTTGCAACTTGGTCGCGAAATTTTGTTCCTGATTGACGAGCGTCAGTCTTGCCATCTTTACCGTCGCCACGTCTTCCATCACCACCAGGAGGAGGCGGCGGACCTCCTGGTCCTGGAGATCCATCAGAAGGGCCTCCGCCACCATGCTGTTTGCTGTTGTGGAGCCTTCTTAAAAGGTTCCGTCGCGCCTCACGTGTATTCATTTCTGTGTCAATCACGCCTTGCATGCGCGTTAGGTCCACTGTGATCGCATTGGGAACGAGGGGCAACTCACTGTTAGTTGTGTCTAGTCCCCGCTGCAGGGTGTTGCGCGTCGTCTGGTACTGCGTTTGCAGAGCCGAGTTGTTCGCGGTTAGTCGAGTCAACGTTGTGAGGTCAGCATTTAAAGCGTTTCTTGCTTGCTCTAGCGAGATGCGCATGTCCTGCCGCGCCTGCTGAAGGACAAGGGATTCTGCGCTGGCGAGCCGGCTTATCTCTGAACCATAACCATATTCATCACGCTGCCGTTCTTGCAAGTCTTTGAGGGACTTCTCGATCTTTGCGAGATCCTTGGTGTTGAGTGGCACTTCGGTCGACGAACTTTGCTTTTGTAGTTGATGAAGCGTTTCTTGTTCTCGCTGAAGCGCTTGATCGAGCCTAACCCAATCGATGCGCCTAGTTTGGTTTAACATTGGCATCTGCATTTGTAACTGTAGTCGCTGGTCGGCCAACAATTTTTGTGCAAGCGCCAGATTCTCCATGACGCGCACTTGCTGTTGACCTAGTGCTGTTAGATCAAGGGAACGGGTTATCTGATGCGTCATCACTAAATTGGCTACATTTCGCTCACAATCTTTGTAGATAGGATCGCGTGCTTCGACGTATGTCGCCAATTCATTGAATGTGTTTTTTTCTGCGGCAGTGAGCCAGCTAATTCCTCTTGGCCTACTTGCAAGATCAGATATGTTGTTTGTTTGCTGGCGTGCATTTTCCAACTCGGCAGTAATTGTTCGAGTTAACCCAGCACGGCGTTCCTCCTGATCAGCATTGGAGGGAACCGATCTTAATGTAGTCGATAGACTTTCCATTCGTTGGATATGGCTTTGTAGTTGCAACCAGTGTTGTATACGATTACGTTTCTCCACTTCCGCAGATAAATGACGAGGGCGTTTTATTTGAGTATCAAACGTAGTATCCCGAAGTGATTGTGCTTGCCTGAGTGTGACCTTCAGCGTGTTTTGTGATTTGGCTAACATTACTGCCTGCTCAATCATTGCTTCAAGTAGCTCGGGCTGTTGTAAGTGTTGAGGTAATTTTTTATATTCCTCGATTTGCCGCGTAGTTGTCTGCAACAATTGCATTACTTCATTCCATGCGTCTTTATGCTGTGCAAGGTGCTGTTGTTGATCTCGTGTAAGAGGCGACGTTGGCGCATATTGTTGTGTTTGTGGATCAAACCCATTCTGTATCTGCCATCTCTCCAATTCACGTGCGACGTCTTTATTATCTCCGGCTAAATGAGGAATTTGAGCCATCAGTTGCGTATTACATGTTTGCCTAAGCGCCTCTTGGCGGTCACTGAATCGAGTCTGATAGTCCTGGGCTTTCTGTATTACCGTGGCCGGCAGTGGTTCGCGTGTATTCGTTAATTTCAAGTTTGCTTTTAAATTTGCATCGAGTGCATCCAACTCCGCCACGGATAATGTTCCCGGCATAGCAGATAGATAATTTTTTCGTTTTCTCACCCAAGCTACCGATCTCTTTAACTCTTTATTCAATATTTTTTGCTCTATTACAAATTCCGACTCTGGCTTGCCTAATACAATCGTCTCTTGGTTGAAGGTTATTAAATCCTTTAGTTCACGCTGCGTCTTATCCCAGATGTCGGATTCTGCTTCAAAGCGCACTCTTGTCTTATCGGGAGCATTGAGATTGATGGCTTGGCTATTTATTTGTTTAATTTTCTTTTCATAGGCTCTAAGGCTTAAATTCAGCGATTCCCAGTCGTCCCATTTCTGCTCCATGACGTGAGACAAGCTTTCCATTTCAGTTAATTGTGTTCGAACTAACTGAAGTCTTTCTTCTAGTAGATTTTGCAGCAGCGCCGTTTCCTTAGGAAAGCAATTTAGCATGGTATTTTGCAAAGCTTTTTTGATGGAATCCGGCGCTTTGAGGAACCATTGTACGAATCTTTCTTTTGCCTCTGACTCGTTGCTCTGAGAGAGCTTATTTATAAAAAAATCCAGAAATTTGAGTGAATCTTTTTCAATCTCAATGTTTCTCGATGCCATCATTTCCAGTACTGCAACCGGGCCCCCAAAATCGCGACCCTCACTGCAAGCTATCTTGATTTTTTCATTTAGTTCATCTGGGCGTTGACGTACTTCATCGATTGCGACTATTACCCAATTATCTAAGACACGCCTTTCTGTTCGAAGGGGCTCTGTTTTCCATTGATCTTTCAACTTGGTCAAGCGAGATAATATGGCATCCATTTCTTCTACTGAACTGATTTGGCAGTACCGAACAGCGTTAATCGCGGCCATTCGCAGCGAAGCGATTTTCCAAATAGCCGCAGCATCTAACAGCTCGCAAATTGCCGCCAATTGTTTATCAGGAGTCATGGCAGAAAGTTTTTTATGTGCTTTTTGCCTTAAGAGATGGACTGGGCCGCTAATCATGTCGTCGGCGTCGGTCACCCAAGAGGGGATGGACTGTTGCCAATCCCTTGGCAGCATAGGTGTATTCGCTTCAATGATCTTGCGGAATTCATTCGAGGCATTTACGCCATATTGTTGTTTCAGTTCATCGATGAGAGCAGACATGTCCGTGTATACCCTAAAACGCTGGCGTTGCAATTTCGTATTGATCTTTGCTTTTTTATTTAGATCATCAGGATCGCTCATGAGAAACATTTCTTGGAAAGCGCGCCCCTTGTACTGTTCCAATGTTTCGTTTCTATGCTTACCTACAATGACTGAGTCAGCGTTTGGTATATCTTCAAACTGCTCAAACTTCTGCATAGTCTTAAAAAAGTCAGGTAAGAAGAAACGGTTTTCCCCAAAGTAATTTTTCCGGTTTTTTTCAGAAGGGGTGTTAAATTGAGCGTGCTTCGTCGTGAATTGAATTGTTTTTTCAGTGACCGCTTCGTCAAGATTTGCGAGATGTCTTTGAGTAATCGCATCTTCTCTTTTAGGTTCTTCATCAATTTCACTGTGATTTTGTGCGCGATCTTGCAAGATCCAGTTT
>JAZKCF010000121.1:0-22842 GCA_040388195.1 Pseudomonadota bacterium | reverse complement strand
GTTGGACTTGGCAATGGCCTAGGACAAAATCACAGTGAATTCAACGAAGCTCCCTATTATTAATACCGTAGAAAATCCGCCCTTCACGTACCCAGTCACTGTTCCCAAGCGTCTTAATCATCGCTGCAACGTCAACATCCTCTTTGCCGACTACCTTCTTTTTTAAAATTGGGTTTGTTTCGTATGCTAGGAGTTTCGCCGTATCGACTGCTGGGATGGCTTGCTCAGCTGTAGATGTTGACCCAAATACACTTTCTGCTTTTTTCTCCAAATCTGCCAATGCTAAGAGTGTTGCTGTATTCGCGGTTAATTCCTGTAAAACTTTACTTTTGAATTTCTCTGCGTTGCCTCGATACCCTTCGAATCCACCTTGGAGCTTGGCATCGTACTTTTGCTTTTTTGCCCAGCATCGGTCTTTTAGAGCTGACTCAATAGTCACCAGATTGGCTTTTTTGCCACCAGTGCCGTCCGCGCCCTGAAGCATTTGAGTCAGGCCTTCGATCTTCGTTGTTAGAATATCGAGTTCTGCTTTCGCCGCCGCTATTGTGGTAAGTGCTTCAACCTGCTTTTCCCCCAAAGTGAAAACCCCTTTCAATTCGCCTGATTGATTGAAGTTTTTCTCGACAAAATCTTGGTTGTAAACCATTGGTTGCAATTTTGTCCCGCTCTTCCACGTAACCAGACAAGTAGGAAACTTGTTCTCCTCTGCAATGACGCGACTTATCGTGGTTTTTCCTGATCCGTTCGACCCAAAAAGGAAATTGAATTGAGACAGGCCATGTAATTCTGTTGGCGTCTCGTCATACGTCGCGATATTGGCAATATTGATGGATTCAATCATTCTTTATGGACCGTAATTCGTTTTGTTTATGGCTGCTCAACAAATAGCTTGAGCGACGCGCCACGTTTACACGCCATTATTACTATTGTTCTACCGGGAGAATTTTCGCTACGCAACTTTACTCCCATCTTGATAACACATGCCACAACTAACTGATTGGCGACTTTCTAGAAACTTGGTGAATTTGGCTCTTGGTGGATAGCGCCTCCCCTCAATTCAACGAGGAAGCTGTTATCTACAAACCAAAAAACATCGGTCGCATCGCCATCAGTCACTACTCGCAGCCGAATGCTTTCGGTTCCCAACTTCTGTATTCGCAAGATGTAACGAACGCTGCGTAATGGCAATGTGATTTTCAGTGCAGCCCCCGCTTCCTGCAGCGTTCCACATGCAGGTAACTTGGCCGGCGGGGCGCGGCCCGGCATACCGGCTTCGAGGAATAACTTTTGCATATCGGACGGCCAGAATTCATACACTTCAAAACGAGTATGCGTCGGATCGAAAAACGGACAAGCCTGCAAACCGGTGCAAATATCGATCGCAACACTGCAATAAATTTGACTCATGTGAACAGGTGATTTACCTGGTACGAACCAAGTCATCGCCGTGCGAGGACAGTCGGCATACGGAAGATCGCCGGAAGCCGCGCATACTTCCACTCGCGCCAAATTCTTCGGCATAAAGATGATGGGCTGTGCCAACTCTTGATGCTCCGCCGCTATGCCGTCAACGATCTGAAAAAATAACGGCGCCGCCGCTTGCAAACCGATGAAAGCCGGATTCGCTTCTCCGTCGAAATTGCCGATCCACACCGCGGCGCTGGGTTTGTTTGGGGCGCATTGCATCGTTGCTCGTCGCTTGTTTGCGAATAAGCAAACGGCACTCCTCCCGTGCAGGGCGCGTCTGCGCTTGCATGCGCAGACCGTTCGGCACGCGAGCAGCATGCTGCTCGAATTCCTGCTACACCGCCTAGCACTGCGCCCCAAACAAACCCAGCGATACCGTACAATCAGTTGAAATCCACTCTAGACTTCTTTCAAAACCGCCGCGAGCGGTCGTCAGTTGTGGTGGACCGGAGCGGAGAAACCAAAGTTGAGACAGAGTCAATGAGGATTTCGAGCACCGTATCGGCACAAATCGCGACTGCGCAGTAGGTTTTGAAAGAAATCTATTGGCGCTCCGTGTAACGCTTCATCATGTCTAGTATCGCTATGGATTGATACGCTTTCGTCAGTTGACGTAATTTATCGGCGAATGGGCGATAGTGCGCCCCCCGCGTTTCTAGCTGATCCGCTTGTTGATTAATGACTCGCATGTTGCCTACCAAAGCGGCCTGATAGAGGTCCTCCAATGCATCCGGCGGCGGTATGATCAATTCATCGTTTACCACGGCAGGCTTTTGTTCATCATAGGTCCAATCCAGTTTCAAACAATGCCCCATTTGCAGCAACAACTGCTTTTGATCAATCGGTTTGGTCAGGATGGCGCCAACGGAGAAATGCTCCGCCAAGCCCTCCGGTATCGTATTCGCCGAAACTATAATGATCGGTAGTTGTCGCAAACTGGGGATCGCGCGTATGCGGTGTGTCGCATCGATTCCGTTCATCACGGGCATGCCCATATCCATCACAATTAGATCGGGTTGTATCGCTTGCGCCTGTTCCAAAGCCTTTTCGCCATTAATGGCCTGATAAATTCGGAAGCCCAATCCTTGTAATAAGTCTGCCAATACCGCCCGGTTGCTGGCGATATCATCGACAATGAGTACCCTTCTTGTTTCACCCTTATAGCCATTGATCCGTCGCGTCTCTACCTGCTGTCCTATAACCTCGGTTTCCTCGATAGGGAGCGATATTTCAAACCAAAATAAACTACCCTCTCCTGGTCGGCTGTTGATGTGGATGTCGCTGTTCATGGAACGAATTAATTGCCGGCTAATCGACAACCCCAGCCCCGTTCCGCCTAGACGACGCTGTACATCACCAACTTGTTCGAATGGTTGGAAAATCGTTTCAAATTGATCGGGGCTCATGCCGATACCGGTGTCTTGTATTTCAAATAGCAAGCGCGCGTTCTTTTCTTCAGAGGGCAGGCGTCGCACACGTAAAGTGACCTGCCCTTTGTCGGTGAATTTCACGGCGTTACCAAGTAAATTGAACAACACTTGGCGCAAGCGCTTTTCATCCATTAATATCGTACGCGGCAAATCAGGAGCAGACTCTAGAATAAAGGATAAGCCTTTTTGCTCTGCCCTCATCCGCATAACATTGACAATCACGTTCTGAAATTCTGCCAAATCGACGGCGTCGAAACTAAGTTCAAATTTGCCTGATTCTATTTTGGCGAGATCGAGCAAATCGATAATGAGCATGAGCAAGTGTTCGCCGCTTTGTTGGATTGTCGCTAAACCGGCGCTTTGACATTCAGTAAGATTCTGTCCTCCTTTAAGAATTTGTGCGTAGCCCAATATCGCATTCAATGGAGTGCGTAACTCATGGCTCATGTTGGCTAAGAAAGTGCTTTTTGTTTTATTGGCGACCTCCGCCCGGTCTTTAGCAATGTTCAATTCAGCCGTACGCTCTTTAACCAATTCCTCGAGATGATCACGGTGACGAGTCAGCTCCAATTCTGCTTGCTCGCGCTCGCTATACAACCGGGCATTTTCGACTGAGATCGCCGCTTGCGAGATTAAGAGTTCGAGCACGGCCAGCCGAGCGGTGGTAAAAACACCGGGGGTAAGATTATTTTCCAAGTAAAGGACACCGACCAGCTTGGTTTGTTTGATCAATGGCAGGAACAATACTGATTTAGCATGAGTGCGGGCGATATAGTCGTCGCTCATGAACATGCTAGAGGCTGATGCGTTGTCTAAGTTAACTTTATTCGTCGTACGAATGACGTATTGGAAAATGGATTCTGGCAGGTCCGTGGACGTGACGAGGGCTTCGCGCAGCATAACGTCGATATGTTGACCGGTAATGGCTTCGGCGGCGATCCAGTGGGTCTTCTCTTTTGGAAGAATGAGTAAACCCCGTACTGCACCTGCATGTTCTAGAGCGATGGTCATTAACCGCTCAATAACTTTGCCAAGAACGATTTCGCTGGAAATTGCCTGAGAAGCCTTGATGACTGTCATTACATCAAGATTTTCCGCGGATGCTTCGACCATTACCGTGGTATCAGACCGTGCTGCGGTAACTAGACGGGGGTAACGTTGCTCCAAGTGTTTAACTTTACCGATCGCCCCCCAGCGCAGGTAAGCATAGTGCGCATCTCGAAGATAAGCATAGCCGATGGTTTCAAAACCACGGCGCAGATAAAATTTGCCAGCCAGTTCATTCGCGAGCGCTTCATTTTGGATAAACCCATTTTCGCGTGCCGATTGAATTGCTTGCTCGTACCCTCGTTCTGCGTCCAGTAGTCGGTTTTCGAGACCGGCAAGTTCGGCACAGACTAAAGCATAACGATTTAGGTAGTTTTCCGGACAGCTTTCCGCCATGAATTCCAGTTTCTGCATGGGCAATGCCAAAGCCTCCACGGTTTCCCGCTTATTTTCCGCTCCTACCTGCCGCAGCACCGCAATCAGAGTCAATGCACGATAGAAATAATACGATGCTTGGGCCAATCCGCCGTCTACCAACGCTTTCGCAATAGAAGCGGCGGCAGCTTCTGCTTCCGCGTATTGCTCATAGAAAAAATGAACGTTCTGTTTGAGGATATGGTACCCGGCAATACCGGGAGCGAATCGTGCCTTGGTGAGAATCGCTAAACATTCACCCTCATTCAAATCACTGCCATCGGCACCGGCCTGATTCGTTGCTGGTTTCATCAGACCTGCTGCAACGCGTCGATAAAGCAGCAGCGCCTGATACATCACATCGTTATGCGTTTGTCGGGCAAAGCCAAGATACTTTTCTGAAACCGCGAATACCTCTTCGAGTGATTTTCCTTTTTCCAAAACATGCGTCACGAGAAAAAAGGCGCTAAAACTGGCAAATAGATAATTGCCGACTTCTACACACGAGGCAAAGGCCTGCTCTAGGATCGAAATACTTGTCGATATCGGTCGCTGCCAGTTGTTTAAAAAGGCGCCACGAAGAAATAGCAATTTCCCCTTTAAGGAGGCATCCTTAAATCTCTCATTCAATCGCAATGCCATTTCGGAAAATGCCAAGCTTGCTGCCACATCACCGAATTCCGTGATTAATATGCGACTGTAAATCGTATATACATAACAAGATTTTTCAATATTCCCATGCCGCAAAGAAAGGTTCACTCCTGTAAACACGATCAGCGGAAAAAGTTTTGATTGTGGACGCGCGATCGCTACACATGGCATCAGGTCAACCAACAGGCCGATGATCGTGCGTATGACCGGATCGGTAGCGATCGGCGCATCAAGCAGCTCGGCGATGGGTCGCCCGCGCATATTCCGAGGAATGTCGCGTTTCTCATTTCCCAATGCCTCCTGGAACGCCTGATCCGTTTCCGGGAACCTCACCCCGAACAGTTCCAACGCCTCAAATCCTGCAAGCGTGGCATCTTCGTACCGCCCGGCAAGTTGACAAATTTTCATGCGCAAGCTGTAGACCTTGGCGCAGTCGAGATCGCTTTGCGCATGATCAAGGATGAGCTTGGATAATTCGTTGGCGCGCTCGAAATTTCCCACTAGGTATTCGCACTCCAACAATTCCAAATGGAGCATGAAAGTTTGTCTGTACTGCGTACTCCACGCATCGGGCGACAGGAGCGTTAAAGACAACACCAGATAATCACGCGCGACTGGATAAGCGCCGACCGACTTGGCCTTACAGCCGGCGCGAAAATTCAAACGGCACAACAAGGCTTTTTCATCGATATCGACAATAAGTGCGCTGCCACGGTCAAGTTGATCGATGATCGCGAAAATATTGTCTTCCATCGCCGCTTCCGTCGACTGAGACGCCAACAGGCGACCGATTCTTAAGTGCTCCGCTGGTCGTGACACTTCAGGAATTAGGACATAAGCCGCTTCTTGTATGCGGTCATGCAAAAAATTGTAATGATCGTCTGAATGGAATAAAAACCCGGCGTGCACGGCATCCCACAAATCTGCATGCATGTCGTCCGGCGATCGGCCGCCTATCGCCGCGAGTGTGGCGACGGTTGCATTGTTTCCCACGCACGCCAATTGTTTCAGCGCCTCCTTAGTGGGGGTAGGAAGCCGCTTCAACTTTCCGACCATGAGGTCAACAACATTATCGGTAAGATCCTTGGCGCGTATTCGCTCTAAATCCCAGCGCCAAGTCATTTGCCGCGTCTCGAACAGTAATAACTTTTCTTCAGACAATTCTTGAAGAAATTGAATCACAAAAAACGGATTCCCCTCCGTTTTTTCATGCACTAATTTCGCGAGCGGCGCTGCGCGTGGCCGCGCGCAAATTAGTGTATCGGCAACAAGTTGAGTGAGATCTTGTAGAGACAGCGGCTTTAAAACGATAGTGTGGATTTTTGTTGTAGTCTTACCTATCGCTTCTAGGGTCAGCATCAATGGATGTGTCGGCGTGACTTCGTTATTGCGATAGGCGCCGATCAACAGAAGATGATGTGTTTCCGGATGGGTGATGAGATGTTCGAGCAGTTTGAGACTGGCAATATCAATCCACTGCAAATCATCCAGGAACAAAACTAGCGGGTGTTCAGGTTTTGCCAATACATCGAGAAATTGTCTGAATGTTGCATGAAATCGATTCGCCGCCTCATTCGGCGCCAGTGCGGGCGCCGGTGTTTGCTTACCGATCACGAGCTCCAGTTCGGGGATCAAATCGATTATCAATTGGGCATTTGATTCCAGTGCCGTAGCGATCGCATTACGCCAGTAAGCTACCTCTTTCTCACTTTTACACAGTATCTGCTGGATTAAACCTTGAAAGGCTTGCGCTAATGGCGCGTAAGGAACATCGCGTTTGTATTGATCAAATTTGCCGCATGCGAAAAAACCGCGTGATTGGGTAATTGCTTTATGCAATTCATTCACCAGTACCGATTTCCCGATACCTGAATAACCGGATACCAGCACAAGCTCCGATGTGCCGTTGGCGACAATTCGATCAAATGCTGCGCTGAGTGACCGACTTTCCTGCTCGCGGCCGTATAGCTTCTCGGGAATGATAAGTTGCGCCGATACATCTTGTGCGCCGAGTTGAAATGGTTCGATATGCGCAGTGGACTCCCATTGGGCGAGGCATTTTTTGAGGTCGGCTTCTAAACCTGCGGCAGTTTGGTAGCGTTGTTCCGCAATTTTTTCTAATAACTTCATCACGATTGCACAGAGCGGCGCGGGGATATCTTTGACGTGCTCTGTCGGCAGTGGGGGAGTACGTGCAACTTGGCAGTGAAGCCATTCCATGGGATCGGTTGCAGTAAACGGTAGAACACCAGCCAACATTTGATAGAACGCGACACCTAGCGAATACAGGTCGCTGCGGGAGTCGACTGATCGGTTCATGCGCCCAGTCTGCTCAGGCGCCATATAAGCGAATGTTCCAGCGATCACGTCAGGTGGATCGGCTGACGGACGCTCGCGCGGCAGACGCGATGCAATGCCAAATCCGGTGAGTTGAAGTTTACCGGTAGCGCTATTGAAAAAAATATTAGCCGGTTTGATATCGCGATGAATAAGGCCGCTAGCGTGAACTTTGTCCAATACCGCCGCAAGTTGGATAGCGATAGGTAGAAACCGGCTTGATGTCAGTGGCTGGCCGAGACTACGGTCTAACGGCTCGCCGCCAGGATCCTTTAATACCAGGATTGTCCGGCCCTCTGAACGAGTAAGCATAATCGGTTGAACTGCCCACGCGGGATCCAGTTGTTCGCGCAGCGCATACTCGTGTTCAAGCCGCAAAAGACTTGATGGCGCAGGGCGTTCGACGGACGCTGCATTAACGAGAATCGGGGTTTCTGGGTCACGGTCCGACCAACCACGGTATAAGCTTAGTTCACCATCCTCGTGTAGCGTATCCGTGATGGTATATCCAAGAAGCGAGATCATCGTCTGTGCTATCGTATCCGCAGGAAAAACTTATCTTACGCATGATTCAAATTTCTTTAAAGTATAGGACTTACGCAAAACCGCACCAGCAAGGCGCGGCGACGCAGACAGTACCAACTTAGTACGGCAAGGAGCCGTAACGCGGCTGGGGCGGTTTTGCGTAAGTCCTAAAAGTAATGTGGCTCCATTTGCGTTCAGATGGGTCTTAGTTTCACATAGGTGAGCGCGCATCCTAATTGCATACACTTGGTATGTACACTCGTTTGGCGGGTAAATCACAGACATTTGATACGGGTTGGACTTACGCAAAACCACCCCAGCGGCGTTGCAACGCCTTGTCGCACACTTCGTACTGCCCGCGTCGTTGCGCCTTGCTGGAATGTTTTTGCGTAAGTCCTAACGGAAACCAAATAGCACCATTTATATTGCGCTACAGATTTAAGAAAGGAGCTAATCATGAGTGATCTCACGGGAAAAATCGCAGTCGTTACAGGAGCCGCGCGAGGTATTGGACAAGGCATTGCCGAACAAATGAGCGCCAACGGTGCTTCAGTCGTGATTGCGGATATCGACATTGACGAAGCGACGAAGTGCGCGGCTGCACTACCAGGATCGGCGATCGCTATTAGGCACGATGTGCGAGACAGTGCATCTGCCGTAGCACTCGCCGCGCAAGTCATCGAGAAATACGGCCATGTCGACATCCTTGTCAACAATGCGGGCGTCGGGCCGAAACCTGGACCGGTGCAGTTTACGACCGAAGAAGAATACGACCGGGTGATGGACATCAACGCGAAGGGCCTATTCCTCACCACGAAGGCCTTCGTGCAGAAAATGATCGACCGGAAGAGCGGCCGCATCATCAACATCTCGTCGATTGTCGGTCAGAGCGGTTTCGCGATGGTGCTGCCCTACGTTGCCTCGAAGTTCGCGGTCACAGGAATGACCCAGAGTCTCGCGCAGGAACTCGCGCCGTACAACATCACGGTCAATTCAATCCATCCCGGCATCATCGTGACCGATTTGCACTCCACGGTCGTCAAGCAGTTCGCGTTACTCCAGGGTCAGACCGAAGACGAGACCTGGGCCTGGTTCAAATCGCGGATTCCGCTTGGACGTTTCCAGACCCCAACCGACATCGGCGAGATGGCTGCGTTTCTTGCTTCGGATCGCGCGAAAAATATTACTGGCGCTGCGTTCAACGTCGACGGCGGCTGGGAAATGCATTAGTTGCAGGCACGGTTTGCATGTAATCTTGCATGCTTTTGGCTCGTTGGTGTATTACAGCGGCTCTCTTAGAGCGGATTTCATATGAAATCCGCTCTAATGCTGCAACCCTCTGCGACGAACAGCCGCGAAACCCATAGCTCATGCAGGTTTCGACGACATCGCCATTAGCGCAAAAGCTGACGCAACCAAAAAATAAAGATATTTCCATGGGCAATAAGCAGTCAATCGCCGTTTTTAGAATTATTAACGCCGCCCCCTATTCGGAGAGAGCGTTTTCGCCATTTTCCTAGAATCTGCAGGAACAAAACCTTCGGCAACGCTTTCATCCTCCACAATGGCGCGCTTAATTTTTTCAGATACATGCTTTGCCTTTACGTAAGCTATATCTGCCTTTACTACTTTGCCGCCAATCATTCTTTTTGGACGAATCTCAAAACAAGCTGATTGCAGTTCGCCGCCAACCTTTTCTATCCCCATTGCGTTGCCACTTAATGTCCTTACGAACTCATAGTCGGGTGGATTCCAGCCATCCTTCCCATATTTATCGTCAAGCACTTTTTTCTGGGCAGCTGTTAATTCAGGCTTGTCGGAACGACCTCTTTTTTGCGGTACTCTGGGCGTGCTGTCACTGGCTGATAACGGAGCGCCGGATCGCAAAGAGGCTTCCATTGAAGCCGGCTCTAGCTGGGATGACGACGCTTGAATGTTTTGTTTTTCGAGTGTCTCAAGCTTCTTTAACACTTGGTTTTTCTTAATTTCCAGTAATAATGCTGCGCGGTCCTCCACCCACTTATGTACTGCGTCGGGATGTTTTAGATCATCGAACGTTCCGTCCATTTTAGTGCATCGTTCTAACTGTGCTTTAAGAACGGCATCCAACGACGATTTTGGTTCAACCGCCAGCGATGTTTGCGGAACCGCCGCCAATCGGTCTAGAAAGCCATGCAAGGTTTCCCTTTGCTGCCTGTTGATGTCGACGAGTAGGTTCTTACATAGATCACTGGGCAATCTAGAGAGGCGCTGTTCAAGAAATTTATTGAGAGCTAAGATTCTGCGTGAACTCAAAGGAGCGAGCCGGGAAAATTGACTTTCATGCGCCTTAATAATGATGTCAACATAGTCGCGCTTAGTCCGCAAAAACTGCTGCTCCTGTTGCACCAAAGCAGTAATTTCATTTTTACATTGTTGCCATATCGGACGATATGACTCAAATAAACTTAACCAGTCCCCTAGATTTATTTCGTCCGTAGTCTGCAAATATTTAGTCGCGCTATCCTGAAATTCCATTACCCTTAAATTGGCATTATCAAGACGATTATTTGAATTTGAAATGTCCTCCTTGCCAATTGCGAATGATGAATCAAGCCGGGCCAGCTCGTGTCGGCATTCCGGTATCTGAACGCTTAATATATCAGTCAAATCATCGGCAATAGCGTTTATAAATCGCTCACTTACGTGCTTCTGGAGTTTCTCTACATTCGATTGCAAGCATGGCAACTCTTGTCCACCACGACGCAGTATGTCGAGAAAACCTTGTGAGTTCTCTAGCGCATCCCACATCTGCTGATAAATAAGCGCGTCTAGCCCTGACGATTCTTTATTAAATTGCTGGTGTACGAGTGCGTCGATTTCGCGATTTATGTCGTCAGCTTTTGCTTTACATTCCGCGTCCACTTTTTTCTCAAGGCCGTCATCATTGAACCGCGCTTGGGTTAATTCGTTTTCTTTTTCCGGCGACCATAGAATTACTATTGATTTATTGACGATGTCTCGACAAATTTCACGTTCGAATCCTCCGCGAAGCGTCTGGCGTTTCTGCTCAAGGATTCGCGGGCTAACGTCAACTTTTAATACATCCATCGCTTTTTCTTGAGCCGTTTTTTCAAAGCCAGCCCAATCCCGCTCTAATTCCAGATCAGCATCAACGCCCCCTTCAGTGGTAGCGAGAACGTGTTCGCGATGAATCATCAATGATTGGTGACTAGTTATGGTGTCCTCTAGGCTTTTCACTAAATCGGCACGAATCGATTCATAATCTTTTTCGAAGGATACTTGCGGATAATCCCTTTCCAAATTGGCTTTTTGGTCTAGATAATCTTTAACAGTATCGGCATGCTCGTGATCGTCAACAGAAAGTAGCCTCTCGTCAAAATCCGCTAAAGCGGCAACTGCTGATGGTTCGTTCAGATATTGCTCTTTTTGGTCAAGTTGCCCTTCAAGCTGCGTCGAAAGAAGATCCATTTCCGACTCAGAAAGCTTTTGACTCACAACATCCCAAGACTTACCCATGTCCAACAACCCGCGCAAGATCGCCAGTGGCTGATTGCCGTGAGGAACCAATGACACCAAACTTTCGATGCTTTCTTGTAGCGCTTCTGCGATCGACATACGCTTCGCCACATCTATAATTAGCGCCTTTTTAAGAAGGCTGACAGATGCTTCCGGTACGTTTATCCTTTCTTGTCGCAGATATTGCGCTTTTGCAGCAGCGAAGTTCTCATCATCAGACTCCATCGTATTCACCCCTTCAACGCCGACCAACATTTCGTACATTCGCAAAATATTGGTCGGCCCTCGATCATTCTGCGATTCAATCCGGTTCAGATGTTCGCTGAAAGAGAAATGCTGGTCCTCCCTTGCTGCCTTTAACAAATCAATTAGTTCGCGAAGTACATTAGGTAATGCGCCATATCTCAGATCGCCTTGACCTGCAATATTTTCAAGCTCACGCATCAAACTCTCACGCGCCGCCGGGGTTCTTAGCGCTGCAAGGCGAGAATTGAGAGGCGGCGCATCCGTTCTGGAGGCAACGTCCTGATCCCATTCTTTGAATACTTTTTCTATTGCACCTTTGCTCCAGACATCCGGCCACTCAAGCGCCAGCGCAATAGACGCAGCGTTTTTCATATGAGGTGTGAGCTGAGAAACAGAAAATCTTTTGTCCATTAGAACCGTCAGGTCATCAAGCGAAAACTCGGAAAGTTCTTTCTTTGCCAAGTTATATAGCTTAACGAATTCGACCTCTTTTATTCTGGCGTCAGCAAACAGCTTAGAAAAGCTTACATGCTGTTCATAGGCACGCTTAAACAAAGAATTAGACTGACAAAATAAAGTCACGTTGTTTAATAATTCATCGACGTACGGCTGCCATGGCTGTGACAAGCGATTTTTTTCTAATTCGTTTACCAGCATATCCACGCGGCCCATCGCTTCGTTCGCCCCTTCAATCTTCGCGTCAAGGGTCGACGGGCTCAGCGCTGCTGATTCTGCCAATACTTTTTCTATTTCCGTAAAAGAACGGGATAACGCCCCTTCTCTTTCATCGATACTATCAAGCTGATTTGTCAGCCATTCATTCGCGTCCCCTGATAAATTTAGCGCCACGTCAGACAATACATTCTCTACCGTGTCGGTGTCCTGAAATTCAGCTATTCTGCTTTGCCTATCCTTTTGCAGCGAGCGCGCATTCAACAGCCATGCTTCGCACTCAATACGGTACTGCAAGTCCTCGAGCACACGGCGAATTATCTTGTAGCCATTTGGGTTTTTCTGTTGCCATTCGTCGATTTGATCCAATCGCTCCTGAACCCGTCTTTGTACCAAACCAATCGCACCACTTTGCTTGTCGACTACACTGAGCGCCCTGTATTGGTCGCTATTTATGTCGCTTACAATTTGCTGTCTTTCTTGTAAACACCATTGAAACAGCTCTTCTCGATCATAGAGGGTAAGCAATTTATCTTGCTGCTGTTCCAGCTCACTCATATCCAACAAGAGCGTTTTAATTTTTTGCTTTGAAGCCTCCCACACAACCCCGATACTCAATTGAGCCTTATTTATTATTTCTTCTCTTTCGCGCTCATCCTCCGGTGACAAATTAGAAGAATCGTCGTCGGCCCAACTTGCGTCACTGTTTCGCCATTCACGCAGTTTTCCGAGAAAATCTTTTTCGCCGGTGATATTCACGTGATTTTCCAAGGCGTTCATATCGTCAAAATCGAGACCGGACAGATTGGAGAGCGCATCTAGGACAGCATTAGCGGCATACTCTGTTTTCTTAACTTCAATCAATTTCACATAAAGTGACTGCCGTTGTTTCGTTATTTCTTCTTGTTGTTGATTTAAAGATATGTCCTGCATTGATTGCTCAGGCCCTTTTTCTTCAGCCTCAGAATGAGAAGGGGAACCAGCGGGATCGTCGATATCATCCATAACGTTTGCCTCGTAAAGAATTTGCGCTGAAGGTAGCCAACGCTAGCAATTCTGAGCCATCACATCGCTGCTAAAAAACACCTTCTTAGGACTTACGCAAAACCGCCCCAGCAAGGGTTGAGCGGGGGTTTCGAGCAGCATGCTGCGAGCCTGCGAAACGGTTTGCGCATGCAAGCGCAAACGCGCCCTGCAAGGGCGACGACGCAGGCAGTACGCGTTTGTACGGCAAGGAGGAGCAACGCCGCTGGGGCGGTTTTGCGTAAGTCCTACTTCTAAATACTTATCGATCCAATCGTAAAAAAGAAAGTTGCCCCTCGACCCCGCTCTGCTTCCGCCCAGATCTTGCCGTTATGCTTGCGAACGATACGTGCCACTGTAGCTAAACCTATACCGGTACCTTCAAACTCCTCCGCTTTATGCAACCGCGAAAAAACGTTGAATAGATTGTGTGCATATTTCATGTCGAAACCGACACCATTATCGCGAACGAAAACGGCAAATTCCCCATCCACTTCCACCTGCCCTATCTGAATAACGGCTTGCTCCCGAGGCCTGGTATATTTAACGGCGTTAGAGAAAAGATTAACGAATACCTGCTTCATCAATCCAGCATCACCAGTAACGGCGGACAGTTCGCCGATTTTCCAATCAATTTCACGGCTGGCGCACTCAAGCTTCAATTCTTCGACGCATGCCTGAACGATGGAGTTCAGTGACATTTCCTCTACCAGCAATGCTTGCCGGCCGACTTGTGCTAGTTTAAGTAAATCGTCGACCATCTCCGACATGCGCACAGCACCGCCTTGAACTCGCTCCAAATATCTTCTTCCTTCAACATCTAATTTAGAACCGTATTGATCGGAAATAATTTGGGAGAATCCATGAATCTTCCTCAACGGAGAACGCAAATCGTGCGCAACTGAATAAGAAAATGCCTCCAAATCCGCGTTTGCAACGGTCAATTCCGAGGTTCGCGCGTTCAGTCCTAAATTTAACTGCTTGATTTCCTCCTCAGCATGCTTCGCTTTCGTAATATCTTGGATCTGAAAAATGAAATGTGACGCTTGCCCCATCTGGTCACGCATAAGACATGTCGTTAACAATATCCATACGATCTGGCCATCCTTACGTATGCAGCGCTGTACTATCTCGCTAGAACGCACCTCGCCGAGCAACGATTCTTTAATGTGCGCTAACGTAAGTTGCGCGTCCTCTGCATGGGTAATTTGCGGCAGTGTTAATTTTTCTAATTCCGTTCGGTCATAACCAAACATGTCACACAGCGCCCGGTTAACGTCGGTCCAGCGCCCTTCCGGTGAAACAATCGCCATGCCAATCGGCGCATATTCGAGAATGTCGCGGAATCGCTTTTCACTAATCGCTAGGGCCGCAGCCTGATGTCGCAAGGCACTATTGGCAGCATTGGTCTTCCGCTCAGCGTCGAGAAGCCCTTTAGCCAACGGAGCGACTTGAAAACGAATCGCAGCGGCACCCAAAGGCACCAGGAAAAACAACAATAACAATATAGGTTTTAATCGCTCACGAATCGGCGCATACAACTCCACCAAATCCACTTTCACCGTCATGCCAAGACCCAACTTTCCCACGGGTCCAAAAGCGGCGACAACGTATTGACGACGATAATCTACTGTTTTGATGACTCCTGTTTCACCAGCCATACCACGCACAATCGGTAGTGGCTCACCAGCGGCGTTCGTGATGGAAAGATCGAATGCCTCGGGCCGCAGGCGCTGCGGGAAACAGTGTAAACGCTCGCCAGTCCGAAAACATAAGCCCATGTCCCCGGTTTCTCCCAAGTTATCGGCATCAAGCATAAAGCTCGACAATTCTGGAATGGGTTGCTGTGCAATTACGATCCCAAGCTGCCCCGTCAAATCTCTAATTGCAGTCTGACTCTCTAGAAAATAATTCCCATTTTTCCACTGCAAGGATGCATTCGAATGTGACTGTAATCGAACCGACAATCTTGGGTCTGCCACGAAATCGCCAACCTGCGACAATGTACGTCCGTCCGATCCCCGAATGGCAATTGCGTTGAAGCCTAGCTTGAGAAACCCGCGCAGTATCTCCTGCGCGATGGCCGCGCTGGCTTCCACATCGCGGTTAATGACGATGTTGCGCAATTGTTTCTGCAAATTAGGCCGACTAGTGACGAAGTTCGTCTCGGTCAGCTTGCTGCTAATCATCCTATCAAGCGTTACGGCTCGATTCTTTAACATCGCCAATCGGAGTTCAGCCAACTCCTCTTCCATCCGAGCCTGTAGCAAAGCAAAGGCAACGACAGCGGTCACTATGGTGAGAATGGCAAGAATGGCCGCCGACATATAGGTGATTTTTCTATCAGTTGCCAACAGCCGGCCAGTAAGCCGCCGATTAAACTGCCGCAAAGCTAGCCAGATTCCGACAACCAATCCAAGCATTGCAACAGCAGTGCCCAAGGACATTCGCCAATTCTGATAAGCGGGATATAAATATTCGAGATGGATTAGATTCCCGATTAGATCCACAGTGGTAAGCATTAACGCAATGCAGAGGAAGGCACGAATAAGCGTAGCCGCTAGCTGTTTTCGCGCCCATAGTATGAGACCAAGTGCGAATCCGCAGCAGAGAAAAGCGATGGCAGCATTAAACGGCATGCGCCTCGGCTGACCTTGCCAAAATAGGGGAAACCGCTGATCCAGCATTGCGACGTTAACACCTAGGCCTGCGGCAATGAATTCTTGCAACAAGATTACGCTTGCAACAACACCAATCGCAAAACCCAATGCCGCCATCACACGCCTCCCTCTATTGGGAAGCAAAGGACCGGCGCAAAATGCAATGCCGCCGACAAAAAATATTGCCGCAGTGCTAAATCCGACAACCGGCGACATGGTGTTTGGCTTCACGATTTGTGGCCAATGCAGCAGCCATCAAAGCATCACGAAAACACCAAACAACATCACTCCCAATCCGAGAATGATTTGGATAAACCGTGACGTCTGAAGAAAGCGAAAGTGTCGTTTTTCAGCTTGCATATAACAGCCTCCCTCCGACAAGAGGCTAATCACGTGGTCGACGAAAGGCGCATTAGATCACCTTTGACACCACCTTTGGTAAATGAGCTTTTCACCATACCACGCGAATTTTTAGAAAACTTTTAATCTTCGCCTTCGTCCCTCGCGCCGTGGTATTTTTGCGGTAATATCGATTGATAAATAGCGAGAAAAAATCTCAATGGATAAGGTCGCGGCAGCAATTCTACGCCGCTTCCTTACTTAATTGTCAGGCATACCGTGTATACCGCAGCCTGCAAATAATTCCCATCTCTCGTGCGCGCAATGCACTTGTTTATTGGTAGGCGAAAGAACTACGCACACTAAATACCAAACTCCTGGTACTGCGACGCTGTAAACCTTAGAGCGGATTTCATATGAATGTACGGTGTCGTTGTTCCCAAATGCGGATGCCCGCTAGGCGCCGCGACGCGGCTAATGCTTATTGCCTTAGCAAGGAGCGCAACGACGCGGGAGCCACATTTGGGAACAACCCAGCGACACCGTACATTCATATGAAATCCGCTCTAGCGCTTGTAAGCAAAGTGTAGCGAGCAGTCCGCACGGTAGTAGCACAAACGTTTTAATCTGTTGGTCAGCATTCTCCATTCGCTCGGCTATCAAACCAGGCTTGCCACACAATTCTGGCGCGCCGTTAATCATACAAATAGCACTTACGCAAAACCGTCCCATCAAGGGTTTAGCAGGGGTTTCGAGCCGCATGCTGCGAGCCTGCGAAACGGTTTGCGCATGCAAGGGCGACGACGCAGGCAGTACAAATTAGTACGACAAGGAGGAGCAACGCCGCTGGGGAAATTTTGCATAAGCCCTGACAAAGTTCGTTACAGTTTGTTACGTACGCCGGTCAACACGAAAAGTAGCGATGCGTTATTTGAGGTAAGGCGATATGCCTGAAGATGAAACACCAAGTCCTGTCATTCATTTGGAGAAAGTCATGAAAAAATTGCTCGCCGTCCTCGCTGTCGCATTAATTACCCCGGTTGCATTTGCGCAGAACGCGTCGACTACCACGAATACGACTACACCAGCAGCCGCCACAACGTCTGCTACTGACACCAATGCGCCTGCCAAGCCGGCCAATAATAAAAAGGCACACAAAAAACATCATCACCAGAAGAAAGAAAGTAAAGCAACAACTCCAGCAGAAGTCACGCCAGCAACTAAGTAACCGAACAACGTTACATTCAGGGCTCGGAAATCTTCCGGGCCCTTCTTCTAATCAACAACCGCTTTCGGAACTTGGAAACGTTGTGATGCTCCAATACATCATTTCGTATGATCGCTTGTCGCTCGCTTCCAGTAACGAGGCCCTCACCGATATTCGTTTGCCAATAACAATTTTGACGATGTGAGCGTTAATGACGATTCTTCTTGGATTTGATTATGACGACATCAAGACGCAGCACTTACTTTTACAGCTGCACCCCGCCTTCAGAATTTGTGTAGGAAACTATCTCTATTATCAGCTAGATTAAAATTGAGAGAGCGCAAGGCGCGGAAGTTTTACCGCAGGCCGGCGCCACTAACGGCACCCACACTTTTTAGGAGTAGCGAGATGGACCCTTCGAGTATCCAGCCACACAATATTAAGGCAGCCGCCACCTGGGGCGCGGGAGGAATGGCTTATGACCGTATCAGCGAGACTATTGCCGACGCGATTGAACATTGCGTAGCCCGCCTGGCTCCCGAGCCGGGTGAACGCGTATTAGATATCGCCACCGGTACAGGTTGGACAGCGCGTCGCTTGGCCACGCGAGGAACCATAGTTACTGGTATAGATTTAGGCGTCGATCTTATCGAGGCGGCTAAGGTGTATGCGAGCAAGGCCGACTTGACGATCAATTTTCAGATAGGAGATGCAGAGCGCCTTCCTTTTGGTGACCAAACATTCGATGCCATTACCTCTACATTTGGCGTTATGTTTGTCGCCCAACCAGAAGACGCCGCCGCTGAACTCGCCCGCGTATGCAAGAAGGGCGGCAAGCTCGCACTGCTTACCTGGCCGGCTGACGGCGCGATGGATGGACTTTTTAAAGTCATGAAACCTTACATGACAATCCCCGCCTCACCGCCGCCGTCACCATTCGAGTGGGGCAATGCAAAGCGTCAGCAACAATTATTAGGTCAATCCTTCGATCTTCGCTTCGAGACTGGCACGACTGTTCTTCGCCGACCGGATGGAGCAGCCGTGTGGGAGCTGTTTGTTGACGCTTATGGTCCGACCAAAGCCTTGGCAGCAGCGCTTGATCCTGAAAAGCGCGAGCGGTTACAGCGTGATTTCATTGCTTACCATGAAAGCTTTAGATCTGAGCTGGGAATTGCAATGCCGAGAGAATATTTACTGACGGTGGGTGTACGGAAGTAGATTAGCAATATAGAAATTAATCGCCAGAAGGCTAAAGAAACGAACTAAAGACAGGGATCGCATTTTCGTTTGCAGTTCTCCATGGCCTTCTATCTTTTTCAAGTCAAGTCTCCAACGATTGATCGGTCGCGCTTCGACGTCGCCAGTACAGTTGAGATTTGACTCCCGCGTACGACTTCTTCCTTATTGGTTGCGCATTTCTGCGCCTATGGTTTCATTGCAATTAAAACGACGTCAGCGAATTGCACAAAACATTATCCGACGCGTCGCCTTATCCCCACTTTAAAATCAACAAATTTTAATAAAGCAGATCCTTTCACTTAGTCCGAAAATTTTTCAAAACTTTACCAAGCCATAATCTGATCAAAATTTCTTCGTTGCAAGAATTGGTGGATCTCAAAAATAGCTATCGTTCGGTTATAAAAGGGCGCTAGGCCTTCCCTCGCTAATGTGGATAGCCGTTCCAATTCGTATCGTCTATGACAATTCGTTTGACGATCTCTTTGCTGGTGCTCTTTCCTTGTTTTGTCTCCACCCTCATTGTTTACAACCTTGTCCGCACGATTTTCCGGCGCATCATAAGACGCCCGAACTTGTTGGTTCAGGCAACCAGCGGCTCTATTTTCCATCGCCCTTGATATCAGCGCCAATTAGACATTGTTTATATACGCAGCAATCAATACAACGCTACTCAGGTAAAAGTCACCTCCATTTAGCTGAAGCAGATTTAGTGTACAGCCTCACTTTTTCCTATCGCAAAAGCGAGGATCATGAGCTTTATATAGCGCGAGAAGAAGTGACAATAACGACGGCGGTTAACTATGAAAAAATTATGGGGCATACTCAGCGCGGGATTATTAACGCTAGGTTTTGTAACTGAAATCAATGCACAAGCGATAGACGAAGACCCTACGGTAAACCCAGTCGTGTCGGCGCAAGCAACGGCGGATGGTTATGACGTCATTCTTTTAGCTGGCCAATCTAATATGGCTGGGCGGGCTACTGCCAGTTCTCCCGACGCCGACGCAGCAACCAACCCGCGAATCTTTATGTGGCACCCGATTAGCGGTATTGTTCCCGCGCAAGACCCGCTGGTTCACCAGGAGCCTCGGAAAACAAACGCAGATGGCAGCTTTACGTTTATAGCCGGCCCCGGTCTTACTTTTGCTAAAGAATACATAAAGACAATTCCTTCAAATCGCAAGGTCTTGTTGGTTGGAGCGGTATATGGGGGCACCGGTTTCATGCCGGATGTCACAGCTTCCACACAACGATGGAATTTTACGCTGAAAAAATTTGAGAGCGTAACCAACTTACATCACCGCTGGATGCCGACAGACGATCCAGCTACAGGGGGCGATTTATATCGAGGTGCGATACGGCGAGCAAACGAGGCGATGACCGCTGCCGGACTGAATGCCCGCTTCGTTGGAATACTTTGGCACCAGGGCGAGAATGATGCGGTCTACGACGGCGCCGACACCTATGCAACCAACCATGGGAATCTAATCAATGCTCTCCGCTCAAATATTACTGGCGCAGATTCCAGGACACCGGTGGTTGTAGGAGAGTTCAATCCTTGATTTCTTGCTGCATGTCCCGCACGTACTGGCGCACAACCCACCGCAGAAACATTTCAAAAAATACTAGGTTACTTCCATACACTTCGTAACAATGTTCCTTACACCGCTTGGGTCAGTTCGGCTGGACTTGGCTGGATGGCTGACGGTACGCATTTTGATCTTCCGTCCGAACGTGAGCTTGGAAGACGGTATGCTGCAAAGCTCTTTGAAGCAAAGAATAATTTTCCGCAGCCAGTCGTTGATTTCAAAATTTATAACAACACCTACTTTAACGTCGGCAGTTCCATTGATAACGATCCTATGTCCGCTAGAATCGACGGGAACGTTACTGCTATGAACGTGGTAAGCATTGTCGATAGCGCCGCGCATGGTTTCGTCACAAAAATCGACGACGGCTTAGGATCGTTCACACTTAAGGCGGACGGCTCTCTTTTTAACGGGAGTTACACTAAATTGGCATGGGTCAAGTTGGCCAGTTCGTCCTATGTTAACAATTTGATTTCGGCATTAAACCCAACGCAAAGACATCATCTTTATATCTCTGGCGGAAAACCTGCTGCAGGGCATGGTTCTACTACCACAGTCACATATGTTCAAAGTCCTTCGGTAATTCCGGTCAACACCTGGGCGCATATAGGAGTTGTCTATGATAGCGTCGCACAGACAATGGGGTTATATATGAATGGCGTCCTTGTGTCGTCCAAAACAGGTGTACCACCCGCACCACCGGCAACTGGCATTGTCGACTTGCAAATGAGCCGTTACGGGTACGGAACGACAAGCTACGGTATCGATGGCCATATGATTGATAACAAGGTCTACAACAAAGTTTTGAGCCCGACGCAAGTCTCAACGATTTATAACTTTGAGGTGCCATTCAAGTCAGGTTATTAAAGGGCACACTTAGCATTACTGCGCCATCAGTTGACTCCCGCTCCTGAAGTAGCGGGAGAAGTTTCTGACGCAGTAGCAATAGTGGTCCTAAGGTCATTTTACATAGGGGCACCGAGTAATCGGCGCCCCTTTTGTTTTGTATACGACGTTGCGCGGCTTAGTAAATTCGATACAGTAGAAAGAGTTGCGGCAGGGTTTTGCATAAGCGACAAATAAGATGCCAAGCGGACTCTGGCCTGCTGTATGACTATACGATTAGCAGTAGTTTCCATTCATCGAAGATTATATTACCTACGTAGCGACATATCGATGATGTATATCTTCATTGTCTCAAACCAGTTACTGGCTAATGCAGCTTTAGCGTAGCAAAAGCGTTGGTGAAATCATGCGTATGGGAAGAGACCAGTTTGTCATATTAACCAAGCAGAATAGAGCAGAAAAAATATTGAGAATGGCGCTACGCGTGTTGCAACAAAGATCATTGATACGCTTAATCAGCCGATGCCGATCAACGGTCAATATAGTGTCAAGGTATTTGGAAGTATAGCGATAAACTGATCCTGAACATGGCAAGGCCGTGGATGAATCAATGAAAAAAGCTGATGTGGTCATGTTTATTGTTAAAGGTGAAGCCGAGAAAATAGGCACCGGTTTGTTCTCAATATGATCGCAATAAATTTAATTTTCCTATGATACTATTTCGTCAGCGCTGACAATTGAACGGACCGATCTACTTCGTAAAGGGCGTGTAATGAGAATTACTGGCACTGCCTGCAAATGGGCGTCGCTATTGTCGCTTAACACAATTCACCACACTCAATCTTGTCGAGAGTTAATCTCAACCCAATTTTAATTACGCTCCATCAGCAATATTAAGAAACCTGTATATCTACTTTCTGCAAAGGAAATGGAATGGGGCTTGTATGCTAAATATGCGCCGGCAATTAATGGCGATAGTAATAACGTTATTGTGCGCCGAGCATGCTTGTGCCAATTCCGATGACGAATCCGCTATTAAATTCACCGGTTTTGGCAGTGTGGGCGCGGTTCGTTCTACGCTGGATGATGCGGACTACGCTAGTAATATTTCACAGCCGTCCGGCTCTGGTTATACCCGCAAATGGGATTTTAATATGCTAACCAGGCTTGCCTTTCAGGCTGATATAAACTTTACTAATCAGCTCTCGGGTGTCGCGCAAGTCGTTAGTGATTTCAAAATTGACAATACGTTTTCTCCTAATACTCAGTTGGCATCCCTTAAGTGGAAATTCACGCCCACCCTCGCTGTGCAGGCGGGGCGCCTAGCCTTTCCTACGTATTTGGTATCGGATTATTTGAAAGTAGGTTACGCGCAACCCTGGGTACGTCCTCCTGATGAAGCCTATTATTACGCCTTTCATTCCCACTATGACGGCGCGAATATAACGTGGCATACCAATGTTGGAGAAACCCCATTGAAGCTCCAGCTGCTAACAGGTAAGGACGACCAGAAGTCCGCTCCATCAACGGTCCCTCTTCCATCGCAGCGTCGTTGTTCATTCTCGCCATTTACCTTTTCAACGCGAGTTCGACATAAGCGAAGGGAATGGAGGGACGGTATTGTTGTCCTT
>JAZKCF010000120.1:17877-19849 GCA_040388195.1 Pseudomonadota bacterium | reverse complement strand
ACAAACAACATCTCAACCCACAATTTCGGGGAACGGTCAATGCGTAAGTCCTATAATCGTCATCAGCAATGCGCTGAGCGTTGCATTCCCACGCAATAACGAATGCAACCGGCGATAGGCCGGCCAAGTGACGTAGGCTAGGATAATGGCCCAGGCAACTGGCACCAAAAATAGGTGCAGTACCACGTAGCTCAACATCACAAGCCCACCCAAAAGAAACACGAGGATGCCGCGTTTTATCACTGGCATTGAATAGCGTTCGTCCATCTAAATCCTTGGTTAACTATTTTCGTCCGGCGACGGCGTTGCTACATGATTGTATTGTAGCGGGGAACCAGGATTTCCAACGAACAGGCGCGGCGATACGCTCGCGTAATTTCCACAGGACGGGCACGCGACCTGATCGGTATTTCCACCGCTAAAATAAACGCCAATCCGTATGAGTCAATGCTTCGGGATGCACCGTCATGAGCGCGTCGCGTGAATAGAATAGCCGCGATAGGAATATCAAACTCACACAGGTTGCTGCATTAATCCGTGGTGGTTTTATGTCTCTTTCTTTAAAAGGCACTCATTAACCACGAAGAAAAAAATTCTCAACGGCAAGAAAATCACTTGAACATAAGGAAGGTACTGCGAACACAAACAGGTCGGCGAGCATTCTAACTATCATTGTGATGATGAGCAATTATGAAATAATGATGCCGCCACAACCGTACGCGAATCTCTCCGAAATAATCCAAAATGGATGCATGTAAACGATGCACAGAATCTGTGGATAAGTGCATGTATAGCAGCTATTGACATATGCGGAGCACCGCGCCAATGCCTGCTTGCAATTAGGTGCGCCTGTTTTGTAAGCGCACCCCCGTTATTTTAAAAGCCTACGTCGTAAACACCAGTTATTTTCGATATCTGATCAGATATCGCTTTCACAATAAGTGTCAAGTGGCGTGATGATTGGATGAAATCAAACCTCTGCCGTCGCAGTTGATTTGAGTCGCATTGAGGGACGTTTTTTAATAGTTATCTGTGGCGCAGGATTATTAAATAATGGATTGACAGATCGAGAGGGAAGGACAGTCGAGATAGAGTGCTTGTAGATGGGGTGGAGAATATCATCGTTGCTTTTTAGCAATACCAGGTAAGCATCATAAGTTTCGATGTTGCCCACAAAGCGGGTGCCGTTCGAAATATATATCGATACCTGAATATGTTCTTTGCGGAGAGCGTCGAGAAATGCGTCTTGTAAAGATGTTTTATTAATGGTTTTTTCCATAATCATTTTTTGGGCTAACGTGCTGGCTTTAGTATGTTTCTACCAGTTAGCTCCTTATGTGGATTTGGTAGGAACGACGGTAAGTTTAAAAATTGTTTTCGTTGCTTGCTTGCTGGCTTTTTTCTGAGGCGTTCTGGCGATCATTTTTTTAGGTTCACGATTGCGTAGTCAACGATATTTTTCCAGTGACGTTAGGCGCTTTAGCAAATGTTATGCCATATCAACGAAGCCACAGTAAATCAAATGGATGAAAAGTAAGTGTCGGATGTTTTATGATGCGGATGTAAAAATTTTCGACGATGTATATTCGGATTCAGCGTAAAAATTATGCATGATGTTACAGCGTATCGAACGCCTTTAAGCAAGAGCGTGACTAGCTAGGCTCTTGCATTTTTGCGTGACATGAAGGACTGAAGAAATGCATGCGTGCATGGGGTGGGTAATTGTTAGTTTCATTTTTTTGTGGTCCCAATATAAATCTATTTTTAATTTGAGGCGCTACTGTACTTGTTGTTGTTCTTCGACACCCCAATTGATAGCCCCGATTAACGGATTGCATTGCCCAAGGTTTGAATTTTGATGCCAAAAAAAGCGGCTGACAATAATACAGTTGGATTGTTGTAGCTCTGATAAATTTATGCATTCTGCATTCTGCATTCTGCATTCTGCATTCTGCATTCTGCATTCTGCATT
>JAZKCF010000120.1:0-17777 GCA_040388195.1 Pseudomonadota bacterium | reverse complement strand
TGCATTCTGCATTCTGCATTCTGCATTCTGCATTCTGCATTCTGCATTCTGCATTTCATTTTTGTCAGGCTTTTCTTGAAAACTGAATAGGTGACGGTTCAGTTCATTTAGATCAAATACTGCGCATTGCACATATCAGCATTTTTTCTTTGCTTTGATAAGCAACACCTCAATCCACAATTTCACGGTAGGTTTAATTCGTAAGTCCTAATCACTCCCGGATACTCATCCCCCATGCGAGTTTTGCGACAACGCTCGTTGTCCTGAATTCCCCAATTGTCTTTCGCCTATGTACTCCACCGCACAGACCGCATTGTTGTGGCGGGCAATACTGAATAAGCGATATGACTTTAGAAACCTGATACGAATAATTCCCCGATGTGCTCCAGGGCGGCATTGCTTGCCGCTTGTGGAAAGTAGCTACACGGCACGGCAAGTGTCCTGCAGCGTATTCCGCTACGCGTATTAAAACCGGAAATTATTTTGTACGCATTTCTAAAGCTGCGACGCTCTGCGTAAAAGCGATCATGCAAGACACTCGCATGTACGCCGACCGAGGGCGATTGATTCCGATGGTCAGATGAAAAAAAGGACATACATGAAAAAATCAGAGAGCTATTCCAGATGCCTCATGTGGCTCATGACGTTGCTGCTGAGTGCGTTGACGATAGGATGCGGCGGCGGTGGAGAGCGCGATCCAATCTTAGGTACTGGTGGTGCCGGTGGCTCCAGCACCATTCCCGGCGCGCCCGGCGGGGCGGTTATTCCGGGGGCTGCATGTACTGCTGCCGGACCTACGGTGACAGCGTCGAACCCTACTTCCGGTAATCAGTTCGCAACGACTAGCACTAATGGCGTTGCTGGCAGTGGTAAATTGATCACCGCTACCTTCAGTGTGGCGATGAGCCCATCAACGATCAATTCGGCAACCTTTACGCTGGCGCCCGTGGGTGGAAGTGTCCTTGTACCAGCATCGGTGAGCTATAACGCGTCCACCAGGGTAGCAACTTTAACGACATCATCCGCGTTGCTAGCCAATACTTCTTATACAGCCATTATTACGCGGGGTGCAGTCACGAGCGCCATCGGTGTTGCGGTCGGCTGTAACTTTGCATGGAACTTCAAGACAGTGACTCCGGTCGCTACAGGTCTTGCGCCGATAAATCTCGGGCTAGCCTCTCCGTTCGCGATTGCGGCTACCGCCGGGGTAACGAGTACACCCACCGTCCCAATTACTAACATTAATGGAAATGTGGTGCTGAACCCAACCGCCACCTGTAATGCTGTGGCAGTAGACAATGTTGGCGGTTTTGGCCTCTGCGCCGGTTCCCCTCCGACTATCAACGGAACGGTAGTCACCGCCACGTTCCCAGATACAACCACTGCAAATGCTGTCCAGGCCGATTTGTTGGCGGCCTTTCTTAGTATTACTCCGCCAGCTGGGCCGCCAGCTGCGGGTTCATTGAGCGGAGGAACTCCTATCGCCGCTCCGACTGGATTGGGCGCCACCACGGGAAGTGCGCTTGTGACTGGACAGAACGTGTTCTTTCCAGGCGTCTATATATCCAATACGTCGATCTTGATCGCAAACGATCTCACGCTTGATGCGCAGGGTAATCCGGATGCTGTTTTCGTCTTCCAATCTGCAAGTACCGTCGGCACGGCAGCCGGCGCGGCTTCTCCTGGAGTACACACTCGCATACTTCTGATCAATGGCGCCAAGGCTTCGAACGTCTGGTGGCAGGCCGGCAGTTCCGCGACGCTTGGAACGAACTCTGAATTTGAGGGCAACATACTGGCTTCTGCAAGTATCACCATGACAACTGGCGCGACTTCGTGCGGTAGATTGTTAGCCGGCGCGTTTACAGCGGGTGCGTTTGTATTTGACTCCAATGTTGTTTCAGTGCCTGGGAATGTGAATGCGGCGCCCACTTGCCAGTAAAAAAGACATGCGGTATTCGAGAAACGCGTTGAAAAACCAGGTGCAAAAAATTTTGGAGAAAAACATGAAATTAGCACGAGCCTCAGGGACACTGGGTCTAGCAGCCCTCGCTACAATAGCCAGCCCACTCGCAATGGCGGATGATCCAGGTTGGTACGGCGGAGTCAGCGTCGGCCAATCAAGAGCAACAATTGATGACGAGAGAATCACCAGCAGTTTGTTGGGAGGAGGCCTTACCACAACCTCGATCAACGATCGCGAGCGCGACACCGGCTACAAGTTTTTTGGCGGTTATCAGTTCAACAAATATTTCGCCCTTGAAGGCGGCTATTTCGATCTGGGAGAGTTTGGCTTTACGGCAACTTCAGTGCCTACGGGAACACTGGACGGCAATCTCAAACTCAGAGGTTTGAATTTCGATCTGGTCGGTATTCTGCCGATCACTGACAAATTTTCCGCATTTGGCCGAGTGGGTGCGGCCACCACCGAAGCCAAAGGCACATTCGCCGCCACTGGAGCGGCTACTGTGCTCGATGCCAACCCTAAAAAGCGCGACACCAACTACAAATTCGGCGTCGGCCTTCAATACGACTTCACTGGACCTCTGGGAGTCCGCGCGGAGATGGAGCGTTATCGGATTAACGATGCCGTTGGCAACAAAGGTGACATCGATCTTTTCTCAGTCGGCTTGATCTATCGGTTCGGCGGGGAAACGCCGGCTCCGGCTCCGGTTCAGAGAGCGGCTGCGCCTGAACCTGTTGTCATCGCCAGCGCGCCCCCGCCCAAGGCTGTGACGCCGACGCCATCTCTGCCACCACCACCATTGAGAACAGTAAGTTTCTCCGCTGATTCTCTTTTCGGTTTTAACGACGCGAGCGTGAAGCCTGCGGGAAAACAGGCTCTCGATAAGTTTGCCTCGGACTTGAAGGGCACCAACTTTGATGTCGTCACAGTAACAGGACATACCGACCGGCTCGGCTCGCAGTCATACAATAGGAAGCTTTCGACTCGCCGCGCCGACGCAGTCAAGACCTACCTGGTGCAACTAGTAGGAATTCCTGCGAGCAAGATCACGGCTAAAGGAGTAGATGAATCGGAGCCTGTGACGAAGCCTGGTGAATGTAAAGGCGAGAAAGCTACACAGAAACTGATCACCTGTCTGCAGCCTGATCGTCGCGTAGATGTTGAAGTCTCCGGCACGAAGTAGTTGGCTGTTAGACCGATTAGGCAGAGGGAAACACGCTTCGGCCGCTTTCGTCAGAATATCGGCCAAATATTGTGGAAAGAGGACTGAGGCGGGTTACTACTAAAGACCATTTCGCAGCCATACTATTGCGTCAACAGTATCTACAATTGAGACTAAGCAAGTGGGCCTCTTACGAGGCTCGCTCGTGTGCCCGTCGCTTGGGATTTTTCGAATCCGCTTTAGCAGGCTACTCATGAATCAATACGCGATTTGGGCGCTTATCATCGGCGCATTGCTTATAACGATGGCCCTGTCGGGTTCGTTGCGAAGCAGGCTTCCCGTTAGTACCGCCATACTTTATCTGATGGCCGGTTACGGACTTGGTCCAGCCGGATGGGGCTTGCTGGCCCCAGATCCCCTATCGCATTCCGTTACCTTGGAAAGAATTACCGAGGTTGCGGTACTCATCTCGTTGTTCGCGTCAGGCCTGAAACTAGGGCTTCCGTTGTCGGACAAGCGGTGGCATTTGCCGCTTCGCCTAGCCTCTATATCAATGGCACTGACAGTAATGCTCATAGCAGCGGTCGGGGTGTTCGGGCTTGGTTTTTCGTTGGGCGCGGCTATCTTGCTTGGCGCCATTCTTGCGCCTACCGATCCGGTTCTAGCATCTGACGTCCAAGTGGAAAGCGCAGATGATTTCGATCGATTACGTTTCGGTTTAACCGGCGAAGGTGGCCTTAACGATGGTGCGGCGTTTCCATTCGTAATGTTGGGACTTGGTTTGCTCGGCCTGCACGAATTGGGTACTGGAGGCTGGCAGTGGGTCGCGGTAGATTTGGTATGGGCGACCGTTAGCGGTGTCGTAATAGGCGGTGCTTTGGGCGCGGTAATTGGAAAGCTCGTCGTGTATTTGCGGGTTCATCATCAAGAGGCAATTGGGCTTGATGAATTCTTGGCATTAGGTCTCATCGCCATTGCTTATGGCGTTGCGGTGCTTTGCCATGGCTATGGTTTCTTGGCTGTGTTTGCTGCAGGTGTCGCTCTCCAGCGCGTGACGGGGCTATCCGGGGAGGGAGTGCGATCCTTGGAATCTACAGGAATGCAGAGTAAGCAGGTTCAAGACACACTTGTCACCAATCCGAAACATGCCAGCGCCTATATGATGCAGGCAGTGCGGGGATTCAATGAGCAATTGGAGCGCATTGCCGCGCTAGCCGTTGTTGTCATTGTTGGCGCGATGCTTCCGTTTACTCATCTTCCCGGCAGCGTCATTTGGCTGCTATTACTTTTGTTTCTGGCGATACGCCCTGTATCGGTATGGATTGGATTGCTTGGTGTGCCTGTATCGCAGGACCAGCGCATTTTAATATCCTGGTTCGGCATTCGCGGAATCGGTTCGATCTACTACTTGATGTACGCGATCAATCACGGTCTTCCCCGTTCGCTCGCTGAAGAAATTATTGCTATTACACTCTGCACCGTGACTGTTTCCATTGTTCTTCATGGGATATCCGTGACTCCCCTGATGATTCTCTATGCGAGGAGAAAAGCAAGGCGCCACAGGCGCTAGTGTGACAAGTCACTAGTCCATTCAAGCTCTAAACTTTGTTATTGTGACGTCACAAACCGCAGGTACTTCAGCATGTGTTCATTCGTTTCTTTATCCGTTTGGCGGCACTCGCAAGAAGTGGTCTTCAAGCCACTGGTGTTGACCATCGTGACATAGCCTTGTTTGCAGTTATCCAGGTTTTGCCTTTGCAGCAATTCAGTGACCTGGTGATATCAACCGATGCCCGGAATTAAGTCATCTCACACTATCGATAGCGGATTTTGCGCATCATACCGACGGTATGAGCCCCAGTGCGATTAACCGCTATTTACCGTAAACATTTCCTCCAAAAAAATTTCAAACAGGTTCTTAGAAAATATTGTGAGGTTGTTCACAATAAGTGTTGCGATGTTATGAGAATAATGCTTTTGGTGAAGTAACCAACCGTAATGAGAGGTACTTGCTATGAAAACAGTATGCGAAGGTTTAGAAGCGCTGGCAAAACACTTGGCAAGATACTCGAACTTAGAAGCACCTATAGACGCTTCTAAGGTGAAATCTATCATCGATAGCGATGTGAATGAGAAACTGCAACTCATTACGATTAAAAACGAAGGGGGGAAGGATACGTTTTTGTTTGACGATAACAAGCATAAGGACTTGAGCAAAGAAGAATTGGATGCGTTTTACAAACTCTTCAATGCACAGCCACTCCTTAACATTGATTCTTCTACTGCGCGTTCAACTCAATTATCGTCACCGACATCATCAAGCACTGATTCGACTCTTACTGGATTGCCTGCAGGGAAAAGCATTGAAGATTCTTCTTATCTTTCACCTCAAAAAAATAAGGGTAGAAAAAGTGAAAAGGCACTCGACAAATCATTTGCAGCGGGACTTATCGGCGTAGGGCTTTGCGCGTTAGCAATATTCATTCCACCGGCCGCACCTGTTTTACTAGCCCTTGGCATCGCTGCTATCGCGGTACAGGTTTATCAGCTTGGCAAGGCCGTACATCATGGGAATAAGGAAGTTATGCAGGAGAAATTAGCCGTAGCTAACGCGAGTAAAGAAAAGGAAATGAAAGCGGAAAAAAAGAGGACCAATTCAAAGGCGCTTGAACGAGACGTGCATCAGCATCATGAACACACAGCCGACATGCACTTAAAAGGCGGAACTGTTTCCTTATCAGCGGCAAATTTTTTTACGGAGCTAAAAGCACATCAACGGGATGTTGTGTTCGATATAGGGTCACATAGTGAAAACGAGATAACGTTACAGTCAAAATATAAAAAGCTAAAATCCTTTGGAGAAGGCACTACGTATAAAGTGGACACCTCTGGCATGGATCCGCTGGGAAATGAAGGCAAGGTAGTACAGCAGTGGAAAGATATGTTCAATAGCAATCAAAAGACGATAACGGCAAAGGTCACGACACCCGTTAATGGTGTTGGCCCTGGGATTAAGACCGAGGCGGGAGATAAGCTCACTTCTCAAAAAGCCAACGCGGTGGGATCACAACTGGCGGCAGCGCGATAAGATTTTCTTCGATTCTGCGTATTCTTTAGTGCCACTGCGGCACAAAATCAATACTTAAAAGTACGATCATCCGTCCGTTATTATGGAGTGCATGTCTAAAGCTGAAAACTGTAACTCACTTTAGTCCGGCACGTGGATACGTTCTTTTACATGCTTTAAGTTGGCAACAATGGTAAAGGTCATAATGACCAACAGTGACCAAGAACTCCATTTGCTCACATGTACCGCTGCCCAGGCACCCATTTGATTGGGATAACGCCAGACGCCAAAGAATGTGCTGATGTTTTCTGCAAGCCAAATGAAAAAACCAATCAACAAAAAGGATAGCAGCAAGGGCATGTTTCGATCCCGGTCTAGAGGGCGAAACAAAACGTTTGCCCGAGCGTAAAGTCCAAGCGCGCATGCGGCGATATACCATCGATAGTCGCCGATGTAATGATGCGAAAAAAAGTTGGCGTAGATAGCAATCGCAATAATGGTAGCCATCCAGTAAGGGGGATGATGCTTTACCTGCAAGTCAAAAAAACGCCACGCTTGAATGATGTAACTTCCCACGGCGGCATACATGAATCCAGAAAATAACGGCACGCCGAAAAGCTTTGTGTAGGCAAAGTCAGGATAGCTCCAAGACTTGATGCCACTCGAGGTTTTGAATACCTCCAGAGCAAAGCCAACCAGGTGAAACAGGCTGATTGCTTTCAGCTCATCAACGGTTTCGAGTTTCGCCAAAATCATCCATGTCTGAATGATCAATGCTATGGCTAGAAGGGCGTCATAACGAGGAATACCAAAAATTCCTGCTCGCGGCATTGCAAAAACGACAGCGAAGAATAAGCCGGCAAACAAGCAAGCACGTGCTTGCTTCATACCAAAATACAAAAATTCGACGATGGCTCGATGGAAGCCCGTGAGATCGGCACGGTTAGTCGGGTTGAGAAAATGAGTATCTAAGGCACGTAGAGGCATTTATTTGTATCATTCAAAAGAAAATATGCGGTATAGATAAAGTACTGTACGAAAGCACGATACCTACTAACTAATGGTCAGTCACGTTGGATTTATTAGGCACACTGTGTGACTGTCATTCTGATTGTGCATAAAAAACCTTACTTGGTCTTAACAGATTCAACGTGACTGACCACTAATATTTTTCAGCACCAGTTCAGGGTGCTGTTAATCTTGAGATGCGTTTCGTCAGCGCACCAAGTTGTTGCTAACCTTATTCCCCGTCTAATGTCAGAAAATTATTCTCTTTGTAAATTGTTTGTCGAAAATTAAGCGCATTCTCTCCCATTCTTGGTAAAGCAAACATAGTGGCAAAATTTCTTTTCCGCGTTCGACTGAGAGTGGTTCCCGTTCGCGAGCAAGAAACTTAACCTCGCCGGGTTGTTTTGCATCGTATTGCCCCATTCGGATAATTCGCGATCGTTCCACTTGATCCAGTTCGAGGCCGAAGTGCGCGGAGGCTTCCAATATGGCTTCCGGTAGCTGGCAGTAGTTTATGAACTGTCCAAGCTGACTCACGTGCGGCAATGGCGCTTTGAACAGGCATTCTAGAGAAAATATCATTTGCTCTACACCCTTTGAATGCGGATTGCCTGTGATCTTCGCTAATTTCTGATTCGCCGCCCAGCGTGGCGGATTACCGATCAGTGATCGCAGTACTTCGGTAGGATCGCGGTAGATGAAGACCCACGGTGTATTGGGGAAAAGCACCAGTATCTGTTCAAGGAACAGCAGATTCCAGCTGGTGAATTTAATAAAGCAGTCTGTGTCGGATGCGGTTCCACATAAAGTGTGAATCAATCCTTTCAGTAGTATTTGCCTAACGCTTTCGTCTAGATTTTCCTCCAAGAGTAATTGATTCAATGGCGCGGCCTCCGAAATCACTCTGTGCCTGGATACAGCAGCCAAGCTACGGCTCGAGAGAGTCGAGCCGCAACGAGAAACATGGAAAATAAAACCTTTCGGTTTCTTGGTCGGCTGTATGTCAGCGATGTCTTCGATGGAGGTCAGTTTTTGGGCTGCATTTGTATTGATAAGCGCGCGAATGGTTTGATCGAAGAAGGGTTCCAAAAAAAACGGCTCGTGTAACTCGATCCAACGGACCAACCTGCGATTGCCGATGTTCACCAGCTCAAAAGGAATCCAGTCAGTCATCACAGTTGTGTCAGCTTTCAGAATAATAGGAATTACGCAAAAATGCGTGCGGTACAACTTCGTGCTATCTACGTCGTCGCGTCTTACTAACACGTTTTTTCGTAAGCTCAAAGCTAAGGTAACGGTTGTAAAGATACCTTAGCCTACCGCCGCCCTTGAGTTGACTTCCTCAAGCACAATCAGCAACTCATCTATTTGTGTCGATATAAAAAGATCATCCGGGCCTCGTGGTGTCAGGTCAGTGAATGGTGATTCGTAAAGCATGTGTGCATCCACTAAGCCGTGTTCAGTGAGGCGATTGGTTATGAGGTTGATGAATTCGATTTGATTCCCGCTTAACACCTTGTCGGTTAAGAAACCCGCCAATGCTTCTTTTGCGGCTTCACGATCCAATCCAACCAATGAGCGAACAAACAAACCAAGGCCATGGGATTCCTTTTTTGCGCGATTAATTTCTTCCTCTTTACCAACGCCGCTTTCTACCAACATTCGTTCAAGCTCGGCAAGATCGGTAGCGGTTAATACTTTGTTCATTCGCAGCTTGTGAATCGTGACGTGGTCTTGATGGTTTCGTAGAAAAGTGCGCGCTTTAGCTCGAAATTTCTCGAAATTATCAGGTGCGGTAAATCCGGGTAAATCCATATCGGCTTCGTTACTTATTTCGTCTTCGAAGTCTGTATAGATCGGTTTGCGTTTTTGTTTTTCGATAAGCGTCACTAATGATCGAATACGTCTTCGTACAAGCTCTAGCATTGGTACTGTTACGTCTTGCCACCAATCTTCCGTCTGTAATTGCTGGATTAGAAGAATCTGCTCCCGCACTATTGGGATAGCGGATTTATCTTCTAGCAATTCTGCAATAGTTTTCACTTGATCACTTAGGCGGACAAATGCACGATCCGAGCGCAACAACGCTAGTTGCAGCTTCAGCATTAGCAAATCGAATCGTTTTGCCTCTTCGGCTTCAGACTCCAACTCCGTTGGCAAGCCGGCTACTTCACGAGACAACTCTGTTAATGCTTCGTCTGACAGGTCTTTCCATGCCGCTGGCTTTGCGTATATCTCTATTAACCGTCGCTTTGGTCGAACGACGAAATTATCGAGATTCATTGCCGTGATTTCCTCATGCAGTAATTCGGCAACAGCGTGGCGGACGTCAATATCGGTTCTGGGATCTCCGTATGCCGTGGGCGGTCCGCTAATCTTGCGGTCCTCAGGTTGCGCAACAAATTTCTTATCTAACTCTCCGATAATTTCCAGCCGCGCATTGAAGAGGCGTTTACCTAGCGATGCCCCTAGAGCACCATCGGTAGTCTCTGGATTCTGGCTAAAAAATTCCAGGTTCTGGCAGTAATCAAATAGGTAGAAAAATTGCTTGTGTTGACCGGGCGCAAACAAATCTGTGCACTGCCGCGTACCGCGCCCCACCATTTGCCAGAACTTAGTCTTCGAGCGAATCAATTTGAAGAAGACAAGATTCACAACTTCCGGTACATCGATGCCGGTGTCGAGCATATCTACGGAGATGGCGATGTGCGGGGATTTGTCTTTAATTGAGAAATCATCGATTAGGCTCTGCGCGTATTCGGTTTTAAAGGTAATAACTCGTGCAAATTCACCTTTGAAATGGGGATAGTTTGTATTGAATCGTTCAGCAATGAATTCCGCGTGATTTTGATTTTTAGCGAAGAGAATGGTCTTACCCAACCGGTCACCGCCTGCTACCGATATCCCCCGCGTCATCAAATGTGCGAGCACCTTATCTACTGTGTCTTTATTGAATAACCAATTATTGATTGCTTCAGCTTCTACGCGATTCGGAACCTCATCTTCGTCTTCCCAATCCAGTGTGTCCCATTGTTCTTTTTCCTCGTCGGAAAGATCGTCGTACTTGATTCCGTTGCGCTGGAATTTCAATGACACCAATACCGCTTTAGGAGGCACCAAAAACTTGTCTTTTATTGCCTCGTCGAGAGAATAGGCATCCGTTGGTACACCGTTTTCGAGATCGAATAGGCCGTATGTATTCCGGTCTATTTCTTCCTTCGGTGTGGCAGTTAGTCCTACTAACAACGAATCGAAATGATCAAAAATGGCACGATATTTTTGAAACACCGAACGGTGCGCCTCGTCAATGATGACAAGATCAAAATGCCCAACACCAAAGCGGCGCTGCCCGTTACTGCTACGCCCAGGACCTTGGTCGTTCACTTCGTTGATGAGCCCCATCATTGTTGGATAGGTCGATACAAATACACGCCCCTCAGTGTCTTTCTCCGTTACCAAATTCACTGGTGCAGTATCAGGTAAATACTTCTTGAAAGCGTTCACTGCTTGTTTTACCAACGCCACGCGATCAGCGAGGAAGAGTACGCGTTTGGCCCAGTTGCATCGCATGAGCAAATCGACGAGGGCAATCACCGTGCGCGTTTTTCCTGCACCGGTGGCCATGATCAATAGTGCCTTGCGGTCAAGATCCTGTTCGAATGCCTCGGTGATACGGCGGATGGCACGTTTTTGATAGTAACGCTCGGCAATCGTTGGATGAATCTCGGCCTCGGCCATTGATTTGCGGTTATCGCGTCGTTGGATAAGCAATTCCAATTCGGGCTTTTTGTAAAAGCCTTGTACTTTACGCGGCGGATAGTTAACGTCATCCCAAATCCAGTGTTCATAACCATTGGAATAGAAAATCACTGGCCTTTGATTGAACTGTTTTTCCAGACAATCAGCATAAAGTTTTGCCTGTTGCTGCCCCGCACGCGGATCACGCCGAGTGCGCTTGGCTTCAACAAGCGCGAGTGGTTTGCCGTCATCACCCCAAAGCACGTAATTCACAAAGCCCTTATTCTGGCTATTCGGCATCCCAGCGATTTCGAACTCTCTATCACGCTGTTGATCAAGCGCCCAGCCTGTTTCCCTGAGCAGAAGGTCAATGAAGTAGTCGCGAGTCTCAGCCTCGGAATAATCGTGGGTATCGGGCTGTGTGGCAGCAAGCTGCTTGGCATCAGCCACTTCGGCACGCAAACGTTGGAGTTCTTCATCCAGTGCAAATTTGTCGGCTAACAGCACTGACAGTTTTTCGTCGCGTTCGTGTAGTGCCGTTTCCAGTTGCTGAAGCTGGACTAAGGTTTGTTCGGGAACCGGCGTGGTATTTGGCAGAGCATTCGGATCGAATGCCAGTCCAGGCGCTGGCCGCGCGGTGCGTCCATAAGTGCGTGCCAGCCAATAAGTCACGTGAAACAACTCACGCACCGCCGTTAATGCATCGAATGGCTGGATAGGCTTCGCGCTATGTACCGCGTGATTCCCTAGTTTGGTAATTATTTTTGCTTTGCTGAATACTGCTTCTCCAGCCGTTGCTTTAAAGCCTGGGTCGTGAATCAATGCGCTCAAGTTGTCTTGATAGGGAAGGCGCAAGGCAGCGTCGTGCTTATAAGCCCACGCCACGGTTAGTTCCAGCGTCCGGCGGGCGTAGAAGCAAGCCGTACGCGGGTCCGCGTGGACCAGTGATTCGGCTTTAGTGGCGGACTCAAGTAATGCCAAAAACTCCGTTTGCAGAAATGCGAAGTTGCTGGATAGCATCATCATTCCCTATAAGGCGTTGATTGTTTTTTCCGCGTCGGCCAATTGTTTTATTACATGAGAAAATGGCGGCGGATCGCTCAGGAACATAGGACGCATGATTGCATAATCATTGGCCAGAGCTGCTAGACGATGATCCGGTGGTACCAACTTGAAGCTGCCGTGCTGCGCTAAGTCATACCGGGCCCAACCTCGGGAAAATACGCGGCTTTTCCAGTTCACTACACGCTGACACAGCGCTTTATCGGCTATGAACGTAGTTGCATTCGCGTGCTTAAGAAGACATGCCAAGTCGGAATAGTGTCGTGCATAGCGATCCGGCATAGGTTGATTTTCAGGGCGATGGTATTCAGCATGCAAAATCGTCGCCTTTTCCCAAAAACTGCGAGAAAGCTCAAGCGCGGTGACTTCACATTGCCAATCAATAAATGCTGCGGGAAATTCTTCTGCAACCCAGGGACGGATGCTGTGCTGGCCTACTGGTTGTTGATCGGTTAGCGAACCTAATTCCAGCTTCACAGTTCGGCGCACATAGGCGAGGCCCGTCGTCTTCGTGGTTGGATAGTGAAAATACAAAATGGGCGACTGCGCTTGAGCGTCTTGCTCGTAGCTTAGCCAAGTTCCACTGCTGGCCGACGCACCGAGCGCCGCACGAATGGCCGCTTCCAGCGCTGGCGCAATAGTGTCACGTGCTTGGATGCTGCACAGACGTTGCATCTCAGCCATGGCGGCATCACGTTGGGTGCGGCTGTTAAGTGCTTCAAACGCTTCAACGTTCACGCCGACAAAGGCGGGCGACACCGATAAATCCACGTCTTCCGAAAATCGATCAATGACGCCAAATACTTTGGACAACGACGTTCCGCCCTTGAATACGACATGCGGCGCGAGCGTATGCTGCGAGAACAACATACCCAGCAGCCAGCACACCCAGAAGTCTTTTTCAATAATGACTGAATCAACTGCGCGGCGGATAGCCGCTTGCTCGAACGTCAACGCACGGCGCTGCGGCGTCATGCTCAGAAACTGCTGTGCGGGATTCACTTCTTGGCCTTTCTTGTTATTTTTTTTGATGCTTGCTCTGGTTCATCTTGCGCTAGCTCGCGCAGCAGGGGACGCATCCAGGTCGGCGCCAAATTGAGATCGCCCAGCAATTTGGCTCGCTCACTTGCGGGCAGCGTCTTACGCAGATATGCCATGCGCTGCGACGTGATGTGTGCCGCGCCAAGGCTCTTGAAAGCCTGAATCACCAACCCACTGAGCCGATTGGCTGCCGCCATGTTACGAGGCGATGTACGCTTCAATACAATATGCATGGGCCCAGCTCGCACCGATCTGCTCGTGCCGTCGGTCAGCATGACTATCTTGGCAGGAACCTGTTCCGATAAGCCCAGCAGATTCGCCGCGTATACGCCTGCCGGTTGAACGCGTATTTTGTCCTTGCCCGCGATCGCCTTTACCACTGCTTCGACTGATGGCCACAGCGCGCCTAATAACTCGTCATGTCTTGGTTTGTCATACAACCCACGCGATAAACGGCGCAGCACGCCTCGGTTCACCAAACGCTGCAGTGTCTTATCGATAGCGGCGCGGCTGCCGAGCGAGGTGAAGGTGGCTGGCGAGAATACCGTACCCCGAGGGCTGCGCTGTACGCGTCCGGCAATTTGCGCGTCGAGGCTGGTAGGTGAGGTGGCGCGTTGCATGGATGTGAAGGCCGTTTCAAGGTTGTTATTTGTCCGAAAAATAGCACGTTTTTCGGACAAATAACAACCCATCGATTGGCAGGAAATGCAGGCTGGATGCGGTATAGAGCCGTATTGGTCTATAACTCACCTCGAAAGGCGCGATGTTGGAGGGAGGCGAAGAGGGCATCGAGTTCGGTTAGGGAGGCGCGGTGGGTGGTTTTTAGTTTTTCGATGGTGGTGACGTGGTGGGCGAATTCCCGTTGAAGTTTCAGAGGAGGAAGAGGGAATAAGAAACTGCGAATATCCTTTGGTGAAATATGCGGCACGGTAGTTTCAGTTGGTCGGCAATGCCGCGTAAAGCTTGGCTGATTAAGAAGATGAAACAGAAACTCATTCGGCACATTATTCTTTCCACGTACTCGTGCAACCCGTTGCACGAGTAATGCCGGGCAGTCTTCGGAACGTACCGCCGCGATTTTGAACCCTTCTGAGATCCATGGACGATCCATCGCAATTACTACATCTCCAGGACAAAGATTGAACTCTGCTAGATGTTCTGCTTTTTGCTTTGGCCAACGAACTAGATCTTTCCAGTCAATTCGTCCTGGAAGCACATTGGCACCACGACAAAGGTTAATTGCTTCGGCTTTCTCTGTGTATTCTGCGCTTGGAAATGGATATCCCGTCACCATGTCAGCTACCTCTTCTAGTTGAACCTTCTTCCATATGGAGGATTCAGAAGTAAAGAGGTCGAAGAAAATGGCTTTGGTCAGAGTGTCGAGTTGGGCGAGGGCGGCGCGGCGCTTGGTTCGGAGCGCTTCTGCTTGGTCTAGTATCTTTGCAATTCGTTGTTGCTCATGAGCAGACGGGAGGGGAATTTCAATCTTCGCAACGTGCGCGGGACGCGCTCTGAGCAATGAGCCACCCACGCCTGAAACAGTACTCATGAATTGCACATGAAATGGATCGCCGACTAACACATGCCGGAGATAGCCTGGATGTATTTGATTGCTACGAAAGACAATCCACTCCCCAGATGCAATGATTCGTCGACCTTGTTCTTTGCCGACGATCCAAGAACGACGGATGTGCGGGACGATCTTCGACAGTAAAACGTCTCCAGGTTGAACAATCTGTTTGGATGATCCAATCGAACCGCCAGAAACAACCTCCGGTTGTCCACTATCGAATGCCGGAATGCTGTAGAGGTCGAAAATTTCATCTCGGAATTTGGACGGGTCTACCGAACCTGCTTTTACAGCCATGATGTTGTCAAGCGTGATACGTGACATGGCACTCATCCCAGCATACTCTCCAATTTCTCCATTCCTCGCTGAATCTCTGCTTCTAGCTTGGTAAGGCTGGCAAGAATTTCCTGCGGTGTGCGATGCTCTACTTCTTTATGCACAACTTCTTTGTAACGATTAAGACTGAGATCGTAATCCTGAGCCGCAATATCCCTCTTCGACACACAGAAGCTTTGTTCAGTCCGTTTCCGCTTACGCTCCTTGCCTTCTCGCTTACTCCAACGAGCGACGATATCAGGTAAATTATTCTTTATATGCTCCTCTGCGGTAAGGAGTGTATCAGTCACAGATCCAAGCTTATCTTCACTCAACAGCGGTGTTCGCTTGTCATCCAAGCTCCACCCATCCGCCTCCACGTCATAAAACCAAACGTAGTCAGTACCCCCACTGTTCGTTTTGGTGAAAAGCAGAATGGCGGTAGACACGCCCGCATAAGGTTTGAACACACCACCAGGCAGCGAGATTACAGCATCCAGTTTCTGCTCTTCCACTAGCATGCGGCGCAGATCTTTGTGCGCTTTGCTGGAGCCGAACAGCACACCCTCCGGTACGATAACGGCAGCCCGTCCGCCGGGTTTCAATAAGCGTAAAAACAGCGCGAGAAAGAGCAGCTCAGTCTTTTTCGTCTTAACAATTTGCAGCAGCTCTTTAGCGGTATTCTCATAGTCCAGCGATCCGGCGAACGGCGGATTCGCCAATACCAAGGTATAGGCTTCTTCATCGTCAGCATGATCCTGTGCCAACGAATCGCGATGGCGGATATCGGGATTTTCCACGCCATGCAACAGCATGTTCATGCTGCCGATTCGCAACATGGTCGTATCGAAGTCGTAACCGTGAAACATGCCGTGATGGAAGTGCTGCTTGTTTTTTTTGTCGTGTAGAATTTCTGAGTAATGCTCACGCAGATATTCACCTGCCGCCACTAAAAATCCACATGTCCCACTAGCCGGATCGCAAATAAGATCCGTCGGTTGTGGTGCGGTCAATGCAACCATGAGCTTAATGATGTGACGCGGTGTGCGGAATTGACCATTCTGCCCGGCACTGGCGATCTTGCCGAGCATGTATTCGTAGAGGTCTCCCTTGGTGTCGCGATTTTCCAAAGGAATCTCGGCCAACAACTGCACTACCTTATCCAATAGCGCGGGCGTTGGAATAGTGAAGCGAGCATCCTTCATGTGATGCGCGTAGGTGGAACCTTCGTTACTTTTTCCGTTCGCACCCAAGGTGCGCAGGAATGGGAAGACGTGCTCGTCCACCACGGTGAACATTTCCGCCGGTGTGAAATTCTTGAAGCGAGACCAGCGCAAGTCGTCCCATGAGCGGCCACCTTTCTTGCCACGGCCATCTTTACCTTCAGGGAAAATGCGGCGCTCCATGGGCTTTTTCAGCCGAGCAGATTTGTTTTCTTCCAGCGTGTGTAAATCATCCAGCCGACGTAAAAAAAGTAAGTAGGTAATCTGCTCGATGACCTCAATGGGATTGGAAATGCCGCCCGACCAGAAAGCATTCCAGATGCCGTCGATTTTGCTTTTTAGTTCACCAGTAATCATATTGAATTGCCTGCGAAATTGTCATTCGCGTCGGGACTGCCGTCTCATCGCAAAATTTTAGGGAAGGCATGATAAACGAAGAGCCGTCTGAAAGTCTTCCTTACGTGCTTACGTGCGCGTATGAACGCCAAATTGTACAGGGCTACGGAAGTTGCTTTTTACGGTAATACCGGAACATTGAAACGGATATTAGTTCTGAAGGGGGCGGATAAACATATCCCAGTAATACTCAGCAGCGCCTTCTGTGGTAAGCAATGAATTATTAGAGCGTCCGGGAAACCCCATTCCCAAAGGCTTTAAGCCAAGTACGTATCCGTCGTCATGAAGCGACATGATCTCGTTATAACTATTCAACGTCACGCCGTTATGATTAAACGACAAATCGCCTCCGCCGTGCCCAGAACTTGCAATCCAGATACCGCAGTGGCATTTGCGGTTCCCATCAACATATATTGTCGCTTCAAAGCTATTGGTATCAATATGTTGAAGATCAGTTTCAATACCCTGATTTCGACGTTTCAGCTCGGCTAAGGAATTCGCAAAATACTGGGCGACGAATTGGAAATATTCTCGTCGAGCATCGTCTCGGTCCTTGTCGGAAAATGCCCGGCGGATACGCAGATTGCTTGACCGCTCAACTCCCCTTGTCGGAACCGCCGACTGCCGTACATTACTCAAGTCGCTTTGTGCAGATGCTGCGGGAATCGACGACGCGTTGCCGGGCAACGATTTTAAAACTGCTTTGATTGCGAGAGCAGCTTCGTAAAAACCTGCGTGAAGTGTTGGATATTGTGTGATCGGCTTGCCGTCTTTTGTGGCGGCCAGTAGTTTTCCAAACGGCAAATCATGCCAATCGCAGGGATGCAGAATAACTGGTATTACTTTCACTTCATCTCGATTGTGGCGTTCCATCGATCGTTGCATTTCAATGTTGTAGCAGTAGTCAGAATCTATAAAATCGGGACTGACGAGCAACAAAATTATGTCGGCTTTCTCAAAGGATTGATCGATTTTTCCCTCAAATTCTTCGCCTGCCACAATTCTTCGGTCGTGCCATGTTTCGATAAGTTTCTGCCGTTTTAGCGGAGCAAGATGCTTCTCAAGCTCATTACGCAAATTTTCGTCGACATGAGAGTAGGAGAAAACTAATGTAGCCAATCGAGTTCACCGTGTCTTTAATAAGTTTTGATAATCCGGGTGACGAATAATAATGGGCGGATTCAAGTCTGAAGTGCAACAGCATGATGGTGTGAGTGTAACTTTTTCAT
>JAZKCF010000119.1:0-73192 GCA_040388195.1 Pseudomonadota bacterium | reverse complement strand
CGGGTGGTGTGGCAGGGGATCGACCAGTTACACTGGTCGCCCCTATGCCGATTTGTGCCTCTTTCATAATAAAGGCATTCTTAAATAAATTTTTATTTGATTTGAAGGAAGTCACGTGACCTGGAAGCCCAATGTCACTGTCGCTGCTGTCATCGAGAAAGACGGCCGGTTTCTGTTTGTAGAAGAAAACTCGGGTAAGCAAATTGTCATTAATCAGCCTGCAGGCCATGTAGAGTTTGGGGAATCGTTTATTCAAGCAGTTATCAGAGAAACGTTGGAAGAGACGGCCTACCACTTTATCCCCGACACATTAATCGGCATTTATTACTGGCATGCGCAGCGCAAGGGAATCACCTATCTTCGCCTTGCTTATAGCGGACAAATAACCGGGCATGAGCCGGATCGCCCTCTCGATGAAGGCATTTTGCGCACCACCTGGCTTACTCGCCACGAGTTAGTCGAACAGGCAGCTCGCCATCGCACTCCTGTCGTAATGCGCTGTTTGGATGATTATATAGCAGGGAAACGTTACCCATTAGATCTGATCACCAGCTTTTCTGAGAAACCGTAATTGTTATATGAATAAACCACGCGTCGTTGTCGGTATGTCAGGTGGAGTAGATTCCGCCGTTGCGGCCTTATTGCTCAAGGAGCAAGGGTACGAAGTGCACGGTCTCTTCATGAAAAACTGGGAAGACGATGATACGGAGGAATATTGCACCAGCAGGCAAGATTTGATCGATGCGGTCTCGGCGGCAGACTGCATCGGCATTGATATCGACGCAGTCAATTTTTCGGTTGAATACAAAGAACGTGTGTTCAGCAATTTTCTTACAGAATACCAGGCTGGGCGTACGCCTAATCCAGATGTACTCTGTAATGCCGAAATAAAATTCAAGGCATTTCTCGATCATGCAGTAGCGATGGGTGCAGATCACATTGCAACGGGCCACTACGCGCGCGTCCGGGAAATTGATGGCCGCTTTGAACTGCTAAAAGCCGTTGATGCCAGCAAGGATCAAAGTTATTTTCTCTATCGCCTTAACCAAGCGCAATTGTCAAAAAGCTTATTCCCCTTAGGCGAAATCCATAAAACTGAAGTACGCCGTCTCGCGCAAAAATTTGGGCTGGCCAATCACGACAAGAAAGATTCAACCGGGATCTGCTTTATCGGCGAACGGCCCTTTCGCGAATTCCTGAGCCGTTACCTCCCGCGGGAACCAGGAAACATTGAAACGCCTGAGGGAATAACCGTTGGCTGCCATGAGGGGTTAATGTATTACACCCTAGGTCAACGTAAAGGTTTAGGGATCGGGGGGGAAGGCGAAGCGTGGTACGTCGCAGGGAAAGATCTTGGGCGCAATGCATTAATCGCCGTCCAAGGACATGATCATCCCATGCTGCTAAAGCACAACCTTCTTGCTGCACAGCTTAATTGGATAGCCGGTGAACCACCGCCTTTAAATATTCCGTACACCGCAAAAACCCGCTACCGCCAACGGGACGCAACATGCAACATAAATACGGTAAACGATACGGCATGTAGCGTCACCTTCGATGTGCAACAATGGGCAATAACACCAGGGCAATCATTCGTTGCCTACCAAGGCGAGGTGTGTATTGGGGGAGGAATAATTGAAAAATAAGGGAGGAAAGCACCGACCACAGCGCACCTTCTTCCTTCATTATTTATACTTGCGGGATTGAATCAATGAATGACTGCCGTTTCGCTAATTTTTCTGCAAGCTTCGCGAGATTAGAATACGTATCGCGCCAGAGCACATCGGGGAAACGCAGATCTAAATAAAATAGCGTGCAACCTGTAGCAATATCGGCAAGGTTATAAGACTCTCCAGTACAAAAGCCCTTTTCCCCCAGATCTTCCGACATCGCCTTGAGCCCAGCATGGATTTTTCCATACTGGCGCTGTATCCAATCGGAGTTCTGTAGCGACTCCTCCCGCTTGCGCTCTAAAAAAATATTGGCCGCCGCTTCCGAAATACCGTCCGCTAATGCCTCCCAACGCTTTACCGCCACACGTTGACGCGTAGGTTCCGGAATCAATCGACCAACCGGAGTCACAGTATCCAAATACTCAACAATTACTCTCGAATCGTACAGAGTAGACCCATCGTCCAATTCCAACACGGGAACCTTACCAAGCGGATTGTACTGAGGAGCCTTGGTGTCTGCATTCCACGGATTGTCTAACTCGAAATCGTAATCGATTTTCTTTTCGGCAAGGACAATGCGCGTTTTACGTGCAAAAGGACTGGTTAGCGAAGCAAATAATTTCATAGATTAGAGAGGAAAGTTTGGTCGATCCGATTATAGCACCCTCATTAACGAAGGCATCAGGCTGTAAATTTTCAGTCATGTACATTTTGGAACACCTTTCTCCGATTACACCACAGGCTGCTTACCAAAGAATTTATGCACATATTAGGCGCGCAGCCTTACCAGCAATGCGCCTCGACACGAGCAATAACGCTTATTTGAATCAATCCAGTCCTAAACCTACAATCGGCCGTCGCCAAGCTTTAAGGTGTAAAGTCCGTGAAGGTAGCTGCCAGTTACTGGCGGCGCTTGTGATAAAATTCGTGTTTTATGTTCTTCGTAAACCACTCGCCACTTCTTCATGGAATTTAATCCTCTTACCGCACTATCCCCTCTCGATGGCCGCTACGAAAGTAAGGTTGAAGCACTTCGTCCTTACTTCAGCGAATACGCATTGATTCATTATCGTGTTCGAGTAGAAATCGAATGGTTGAAAGCCCTTAGCGCCGATCCTGCAATTCCTGAGGTAGCCGTTTTTTCCGCCCCAACTGCAAGCGAATTAGATACTGTCATCACTAAATTCTCGTTAGCAGATGCTGCGCAGGTTAAGGCTATCGAGGCTCGAACCAACCACGATGTGAAGGCAATCGAGTACTGGCTTAAGGAACGGCTGGCAATAAACTCGGAAATACAACGTGCGGCTGAGTTTATTCATTTCGCCTGTACTTCAGAAGATATAAACAATCTTTCCTACGCCCTTATGTTGAAAGGCGCTCGCGACGCTGTCTTGCTCCCTGCCCTTCACCGCCTAGAGAACGAGCTACGCAATCTAGCCCATTCACTGGCTGAAACGCCAATGCTGTCACATACGCATGGACAACCTGCCTCGCCAACAACGCTAGGCAAAGAAATGGCGAATGTTTGCTACCGGCTGGAACGAGCACGAGCACGCGTCGAAGCAGTCGAGCTTCTTGGCAAAATCAATGGCGCGGTCGGCAACTATAACGCGCATTTGTCCGCTTATCCGGATGTAGACTGGGAAGCATTTGCCAAGAATTTTGTCGAAGGACTGGGTCTTTCCTTCAATCCCTATACCATTCAAATAGAGCCGCACGATTACTTGGCGGAATTCTGTGACGCCATAACGCGCTTTAATACGATATTGATTGATCTTAATCGGGATATTTGGGGCTATATTTCGCTGGGGTATTTCAGACAGAGAGTCAAAGCCGGTGAGGTGGGTTCATCCACTATGCCCCATAAGGTGAATCCAATCGATTTCGAAAATTCCGAGGGCAACTTAGGTCTCGCTAATGCGCTTTTGCGCCATTTATCGGAAAAATTGCCCGTTTCCCGTTGGCAACGAGATCTCACGGATTCAACCGTATTACGCAACCTCGGCGTCGCCTTCGGCTATTCCCTGCTAGGTTACGAATCCTGTTTACGTGGCTTAAGCAAGCTCGAAGTGAATACCGTAACACTTGCTAACGATCTAGACCGAGCGTGGGAAGTATTAGCCGAGCCGATTCAAACGGTAATGCGTCGGTATGGCATTGCCAATCCTTACGAGCAGTTGAAGGAATTGACTCGCGGCAAGGGCAATATCGACAAGGCGACATTACATGCGTTCATCGAAGGATTGTCGCTTCCCAAACATGCCAAAGACGCACTTCTAACGCTGACGCCGGCAAATTATCTAGGCAAGGCTGCCGAACTTGCTAGACGCGTATAAGTGCGCGTAGATCTTGACGGTCTCAGACTATCGAGGCAAAAACCATAAAACATTGAACCACAGAGTGCACGGAGAAAAACGAATAACTTCTCCGTGCACTTTGCGCAAACTTTTTATTCTGTAATCAAAAACTTTTAGCATTGCTTCTCCGCGCAGGCTTCACGCGGATTAAATCCCTATCAAACTAAACGCCGCCGTTAGCCCCTTGCGGATCAACTCGTTGTGGATTGGTGTGCAATTTATTCAGAGCATTAATATAAGCTTTTGCCGATGCAACAACGATATCGGTATCTGCTCCCAAACCATTAACGATCCGCCCCTCCTTTTGCAATCTCACAGTCACTTCACCTTGGGATTCGGTGCCGCTGGTAATTGCATTCACCGAATAAAGCTGTAGCTCGGCGCCACTATTTACAACTTTTTCCAGTGCCTTGAACGAAGCGTCTACTGGCCCAGTGCCCTGTGACTCTGACTGAACTTCGCTACCTCCAGCCGACAAGGTAAGCCGTGCAAATGGTATCTCCCCTGTTTCCGAATGCGCCGTTAATGAAACAAGTTGGAAGTACTCTTCGGCTGGAGTAACACGCTCATCGGATACTAAAGCATGCAAGTCTTCATCGAATATTTCATGTTTCTTGTCAGCAAGTTCTTTAAAGCGTTTAAAGGCTTCATTGATCGATTGCTCAGACTCCAGCTCGACACCCAACTCCTGTAACCGCGCCTTAAATGCGGTGCGGCCGGAATGTTTGCCAAGCACAAGCTTGTTCGCGTGCCAGCCAACATCTTGGGCGCGCATAATTTCATATGTTTCCCGGTGCTTAAGTACACCGTCTTGATGAATGCCAGCTTCGTGAGCGAAAGCATTAGCACCAACGATCGCTTTGTTGGGCTGTACCGGAAAACCAGTAACACTAGCCACCAACTTGCTTGCGGGTACGAGTTGAGTAGTATCGATACGACTGTCGATCTTAAAGACATCTTTACGTGTCTTCACGGCCATTACGATTTCCTCCAAAGAAGCGTTACCAGCCCGCTCTCCTAATCCGTTAATAGTACATTCCACTTGTCTAGCGCCATTCAAAACACATGCAAGCGAATTAGCTACCGCCAAACCAAGATCGTTGTGGCAATGCACCGACCAAACAACCTTATCCGCATTGGGAACAGTCTCGATAAGTTGCTTAATCAGCGCGCCAAATTGTTCGGGCACACCATAACCGACAGTATCGGGAATGTTAATCGTTTTAACGCCGGCTTTAATAACAGCCTCGCAAACTCGACAAAGAAATTCAAATTCTGAACGGCTAGCGTCTTCGGCAGAAAATTCAACATCATCAGTAAACGTACGCGCAAACTTTACGGCGTTAACCGCTGCTTCAAGAACTTGCTCCGGAGCCATCCGCAGTTTTTTCTGCATATGAATAGGAGAAGTGGCAATAAATGTATGGATACGACCTGATGCCGCCGCCTTAATGGCTTCACCTGCTTTGGCGATGTCGGCGACTTGCGCGCGAGCGAGACTTGCCACGGTGCTGTCTTTGATTGCGCTAGCAACTGCGCTTACTGCCTCGTAATCACCTGGACTTGCCGCTGCGAAACCGGCTTCGATTACGTTCACGCGCATCTTTTCCAGAAGCTTAGCAATGCGAACTTTTTCTTCCTTGGTCATCGATGCACCAGGGCTCTGCTCACCATCGCGCAAAGTGGTATCAAAAATTATTAATTGGTCTGTCATGGTTTTTTCTCCAACATGAATCTGGAAATTTATTTGCCTATAACTTTCGTCAAGGCACCGAATTTGAACTGCTTTAGGAGGAGGGGGTAGTATTTAGCGCGCGCAGCGCAGCAGCAGCGCGCTGATTAGCAGCGCTGTGGAAAGGAAAAGATGAGTTTGAGAATTCGAGACCATGACAACGAATATAGCCAAGTTTTCTATTAGCTGCAACATCGAGTTAGAAGGTTTATCGGAATATCGTTAACACTATACCAAGAACAGGAAATACAGTCCTGCGAGGCAGCTACAACAACGTCGTTATGTGCGTCAAATTATTGGCCGCTGCTCGCCTTGCGGCTCTGCACCCGCTCGACCACCCACATTACATAACCAGAAAGCGCATAAGCGACGAAAAAACCAAACAATACCCGCGGCGGATCAATCGATATAAAGAGCCATGCGAGTACGATCAGTAACAGCGCCCAGAAAGGCACACTCTTCTGCAAATTAATGTCTTTGAAGCTGTAATAGCGAATATTACTGACCATAGTTACGCCAGCAAATATCGTGGCACCCCACGCATACCAACTCACTTCGCGTCCTGGGATCTGATAATCGTGTAACACCCATACCAAGCCAGCCAATAATGCCGCTGCCGAGGGACTGGGCATGCCTGTAAAGTAGCGCTTATCTGCCACATCAAGCTGGGTGTTGAAACGAGCCAACCGCAACGCTGCGCCAACACAATAGATGAAAGCCGCCAGCCAGCCCCATTTACCCAATACACTCAGTGCCCATGAATACATGACGAGTGCCGGAGCCACGCCAAACGAAACCATATCGGACAAGCTATCGTATTCAGCCCCAAATGCACTTTGTGTGTGCGTCAGCCTTGCGACCCGTCCGTCTAGACCATCAAGCACCATGGCAACAAATATAGCGATTGCGGCCATTTCAAAACGCCCGTTCATTCCTTGCACAATGGCAAAAAACCCGGAAAACAATGCGCCGGTCGTAAACAAATTGGGGAGTATGTAAATACCTCGGCGACGCAGGGTGGCGTTTAATCTAGCTTTAGGGTGATCGAGATCGTAAGGCATTAGGAAGGCCGGTTAAGTAGCATGGATCAGTTCCGCAAGGGCCGACTCGGTCGCATAAACTTTGTCGCCGATCGATACTCGTGCACGACTTGTGAGTGGAAGATAAACATCGACTCGTGAACCGAATCGAATAAATCCATAGCGGTCGCCACGCTTCATCACATCTCCTGCACGCACATAACATAAGATGCGCCGCGCAATCAGCCCCGCCACCTGAACACAAGTAACATCAATACCCTCAGGCGTTCGGATTGCCACTGCATTGCGCTCATTCTCGAGTGAAGCCTTGGAAAGCGCTGCATTGACGAATTGGCCAGGGAAATACCAAACGCCTTCGATGCTACCATCCACCGGCATACGATTCGAATGAACATTGAAAACGTTCATAAAGACGCTAATTTTTAGTGCTTCACGCTTTAGATAAGGATCTATTGTCTTTTCAACCGAAACAATGCGGCCATCTGCGGGAGACAATACCAAGCCGGGATGATCGGGTGACTGCCGAGGTGGATCACGAAAGAACTGCAGGATAAACAAGGTCACGACCCAAAAGGGTAAAGACCACCAGCCGGCATAATGAGTCGCAATGCCGGAGAAAATTAATGCCAACGAAAGAAAAGGCCAGCCTTCCTTAGCAATGATGGGATGAGGATAACTATTGTTCATAGAAAGAGGATCAAGGAGTAAACCGCACCAGAAGAGAAACAGGCCGCATATTGCTCCAGCGGCCTGACTCACACACCGATGCTTACTCGTTGCCCTACTAGAGAAATTCTAAAATTAAGGTTTTCGATAATTAACGGATCAACAAGCGATATACAGATTGTCGATCCCATATTTTGCGCGCTATTACTTTTACGCAATCCCGCTACAGAAGATGGGATCGGTCAGCGCTTGCTTAGTTCTTGCTCTGATCCACTAATTTATTGTGCTTGATCCAAGGCATCATATCGCGCAGCTTGGAACCAACAGTCTCGATCGGATGCTCGGCCGCGATACGACGGGACGAAAGCAACGTCGGCGCACCAGCACGATTTTCTAGAATAAATTCCTTAGCGTACTGACCACTCTGGATTTCCGTCAAAATCTTGCGCATTTCAACTTTAGTCTGCTCCGTAATAATGCGTGGACCGCGACTAATATCACCATACTCGGCATTATTGGAAATTGAGTAGCGCATGTTGGCAATGCCGCCTTCATACATTAAATCAACAATCAGTTTAAGTTCGTGCAAGCACTCGAAGTAAGCCATCTCAGGGGCATAACCAGCCTCGACCAATGTTTCGAATCCTGCTTGGACAAGAGCAGTACAACCGCCACACAAAACGGCCTGCTCTCCGAATAAATCAGTCTCGGTTTCATCACGGAATGTAGTTTCGATCACACCACCACGCGCACCACCAATCGCTGCGGCATAAGAAAGAGCTACGTCGCGAGCCTTACCGGAGGTATCTTGATGGATAGCAATCAGGGCAGGCACACCGCCGCCTTGCGTATAGGTCGAACGAACCAGATGACCAGGACCTTTAGGCGCGATCATGATTACATCGAGATCTTCACGTGGCGTGACTTGACCGTAATGAACATTGAATCCATGCGCAAAGGACAGGGCGGCGCCTTTTTTAATGTTAGGCGCAACTTCATCTTTATAAACCTGAGCAATGTTTTCGTCTGGGAGCAAGATCATGACCAAATCGGCATCTGCTACTGCTTCGGCTACTTCTTTTACTTTTAATCCAGCAGCCTCAGCTTTCTTCCATGAGACTCCGCTTTTACGTAAACCAACTACCACCTTAACACCGGAGTCATTTAAGTTCTGCGCATGCGCATGCCCTTGAGAACCATAACCGATGATAGCGACCTTTTTACCCTTGATGAGCGATAGGTCAGCGTCCTTTTCATAATAAACTTTCATGATTTCCTCGTTACCTAGTTTATGTAGGAGCGCATAGCCTGCGCCCAACATTTAAGAAAATAATTAAGAGCACGCCCATGTATGAGCGACCCAACATTAGACTTTCAATATCCATTCACCGCGACCGATTCCAGCAACACCGGTGCGTACTGTTTCAAGTATCGATGCCTTATCCATCGCGTCCAGAAAAGCACTTAATTTTTCGCCGGTGCCAGTCAATTCGATTGTATAAGTCTTGTCAGTTACATCGACAATGCGGCCGCGAAAAATATCGGCAGTACGCTTAACCTCTTCGCGATCCTTACCAACCGCGCGTACCTTAACCAACATCAACTCCCGCTCGATATAACGGCCGTCGTTTAAGTCCACGACCTTAACAGCCTCAATGAGCTTGTTAAGCTGTTTAGTAATTTGCTCGATTATCTCATCTGAACCAACAGTCACAATCGTTAGGCGCGATAACGTAGCGTCCTCTGTCGGGGCTACCGTTAAGGACTCAATGTTATAAGCTCGCGCAGAAAATAGACCAGTGACTCGTGAGAGAACACCTGATTCGTTTTCCACTAAAAGGGAAAGAATATGCCGCATGTTGATCGCTTCATTGATATTCCATGACAACAAAATGCCACGAATTGTTTATAAAGAAGCTCTTGAATTGAGACACTAGAGCTAGAGAATGCCACGGTAAAAAGCCTTCCCCGCGGAGCCACCCTTATGGGGCTGCCTCGCAATTGCAAAAATTTACGTAAATCTACTGGCCCCACCTTGTTGCCACACACGATGAGGAGGCCATAACGTACCTACTTATTATCTCTACGTGCGCTTAATTCTTTTCAGCCAGTGTTAATAGCAGCAGAAACTTCATAGCGCCATTATGTCGTTACAGATCTTCGGCAAGGATGATTTCCGAAAGACCTTTGCCACCAGGGATCATTGGATACACGTTTTCAGCTTGGTCTGTGATGAAGTCGAGGAAAACAAGTCTTTCCTTCAATCCAAAAGCTTCCTTCAACGCACCTTCCACATCTTCCGGCTTCTCTATTTTCATCCCTACATGGCCGTAGCTTTCTGCCAACTTCACAAAATCCGGCAGTGCGTTCATATAAGACTCGGCATAACGATTGCCATAAAAAAATTCTTGCCACTGCCGAACCATCCCCATATAGCGATTATTTAAATTCACTATCTTAAGGGGAAGGTGATATTGCTTACAGGTAGATAGCTCTTGAATACACATCTGTATGCTTGCCTCACCCGTAACACATGCTACCGTTGCGCCAGGGTTAGCAATTTGCACACCCATTGCTGAAGGCAAGCCGAAACCCATGGTGCCAAGACCGCCGGAATTGATCCACCGCCGTGGCTTGTCGAACTTATAAAACTGCGCGGCCCACATTTGGTGCTGACCCACATCAGAAGTGACGAAAGCGTCGCCTTTGGTCACTTCGTATAGCTTTTCGATAACCGACTGCGGTTTTATTATTTTACTTGTGCGATCGTATTTCAAGCAGTCGCGAGAACGCCATTGCTCAATCTGATCCCACCAAGCTTTAAGAGCGGCTTGATCAGGCTTCGTGTTAGCTGCATCCAAGTGCCGCATCAACTCTTCCAAAACATCGGTGATATTGCCAACGATGGGCACATCAACCTTCACACGCTTTGAAATTGAAGATGGATCGATATCAATATGAATAATCCGTCGAACTTCTCTAGCAAAGTGTTGAGGATCGCCAATTACCCGATCATCGAAACGCGCACCAATAGCAAGCAACACATCACAATGTTGCATACCCATATTGGCTTCATAAGTACCATGCATTCCTAGCATGCCAACAAATTGCGGGTCGGTGGCAGGGTACCCCCCCAATCCCATCAGGGTATTGGTTATCGGAAATCCGAGCGTACGAGCAAGGTGAGTAACTTGTGCTGCAGCCTCTCCCAAAATAACGCCGCCGCCGGCGTAAATCATTGGCCGCTTCGCTTCGAGCAGCATTTGCATCGCCTTACGAATCTGCCCGCTGTGCCCCTTCACTACTGGATTGTAGGAGCGCATAGAAATCTGCGCTGGGTATTCAAATTTATACTTCTGCTGAGTAATGTCTTTAGGAATATCTACGAGTACAGGCCCTGGACGCCCCGTCGTCGCAATATAAAAAGCTTTTTTAACCGTTAAGGCCAAATCGCGAATGTCTTTTACTAAAAAATTATGCTTAACGCACGGACGAGTAATCCCAACCGCATCACATTCCTGGAACGCGTCCAAACCGATAGCCGGTGTTGGGACTTGCCCAGAAATTACGACCAGGGGAATTGAATCCATATAAGCAGTAGCAATGCCGGTGACGGCATTAGTCACACCAGGACCGCTAGTTACCAGTGCCACCCCAGGTTTTTGACTAGATCGCGCATAGCCATCCGCAGCATGGACGGCCGCTTGTTCGTGTCGCACCAGTACGTGCTTGAACTTATTTTGCTTAAAAATTTCGTCGTAAATATTGAGAACCGCGCCGCCAGGGTAGCCAAAAACAAACTCAACCCCCTCTTCCTGCAAGCAACGGATAAGTATCTCCGCACCGGTGATTTCTATAGTCATTATGTCGCCGCCCGTACTCTAAGTCGCGGTTTTCTGAGAAAACCCAAGAGAATAAATGTTGCAACGCCCTTGGTCAAGAGAAAGCCTGTCTTTGCCCAGAGCTATCGCACCTTAACCTTGGCATATTTGCGCGAAATGTGAGGCCGATTAAGGTTCTTTGCTTTGGTTGTTGACGTACCTGTCAGAATTTTTGTTTGCTCTTAATTTTTGCGTGGATTGAGATAGAAACGAACAGTTTGGCGAATTGGAAGCCCCCCCCCTACCGGGCGAGCGAAGTTGCATAATATCGTGGAGGTGCTAGTGATTGGGATCTGAGCAATTCTGACGGGTGCGGAACACTGCGTCGATATTGCGCTGTGGGGCAAACAAAAAAGAGGACTGGTTAAAGCAATTTCTCAAGCTGAAAATTGGCATTCCTTCGCACGACACGCTCAGTCGATTGTTTCGGCTCCCGTCGCGGAGGCAATTCGACAATGTATTTCGTGATTGGATTAGTCGGATTGTCGGGGCCGTCAAAGGCTACGTTGCGCCGGGTGGCAAAACGTTACGCGACTCCCATGATGGTGATGAGCAGGCCATTTACCTGGTGAGCGCATTTTCGACCCAGTTGGGACTGGTGTTAGGCCAAGAAAAATGCAGATTAAGCGCAATTAAATTACGCCGCTTCCCCGGTTGCTGCAAACGCTTTATTTGAAGGGTTGCTTAGTCAACATTCATGCGATAGGTTTGGAGAAATCGATTGCTCGAGATATTCGCGATGCCGGAGCGGATTATCTGTTGGCGGTGAAGGGGAATCAAGGCTGCCTGGAAGAATCGCTGGTGTGTTTTTCGACGCAGCGCGCGGCGATAGCCTGAGGATATCGCCGCATTTTCTAAAGACCATTGAAAAGGGGCTCGGTCGAATCAGTGCGCGACGTAGGCAAAGGCGAGCCTTCTGTTGAAAGGCGCCATTTCATTACCTCGGACTCCGGAACGATCAGCGAATTAGCTGCCACCGTGCGCGATGGTTGGCAAATCGAGAATCGGCTTCATTTTGAGTCTGGATGTACTGTTTCGTGACGACGAATGCCGTATTCGCAAAGATTACGCGCCCCACAGAATTTTTCTCTGCCGCGAAAGTTTAGCCTCGACTTCCGGCGTATGGATAACTCGAATCCCAAGATGAGTCTTCGATGCCGGCGTAAACGGGCTGCCTGGAACAATAATTTCCTCATGGCACTACTTGGGTTGCGGCCAAGAGTCTAAATGCGATTGCCCTGTGCATTTTGCCCATAGTGTTCGAGCAAATGTAATGAACTGCGGGGCCAGCTAAAGCGCTTTAAGATCGTTGAGATTTTCAAATTCGATGCGAAATCCGCCGCATCTTGCTAACATTCGCGAGCATTGGAATTCACCAACCTCGTAATTAAGCCCCAAAAGGGAACTTTACAACAATAGGACGTACAAACTGGCCACATATAAGGAACTTTCGGATTTTCTCGCGGGGGTCGAGAAACGCGTTTATAAGCAAACACTGTTCGCAGTGCGCGATGAACAGGCTGCGCTTGATATCGTTCAGGATTCGATGCTGAAGTTAGCCGAAAAATACTCTCAAAAACCAATTGAGGAGCTACCCATGCTATTTCAGCGGATCCTCCAAAACACCACACGAGATTATTTCCGTCGCCAGAAAGTACGTAACGCGTGGACAACATTAGTGTCCGCATTGTCTTCTAAAGACGATCCGGATGATCACGATCCACTGGAAACAATAGAAATAGAGGAAAATTCGAGCATTCCCTCTTCTCCCATGGACCGATTGGAACAGACGCAGATAGTTGCTTTAATAGAAGAAGCAATCGAATCTTTACCAAGCCGTCAACGGGAAGCCTTTCTTTTGCGTTATTGGGAGGAACTGGACGTTAATGAAACAGCAAACGCAATGGGTTGCTCCGAGGGGAGCGTCAAAACCCATTGTTCGCGAGCAGTACACGCCTTAGCGGAAAAGCTTAGAGGGCGAGGGATAACATTATGAATGAAAAGGAATTTGGCGAAAAAGTTGCTAGCCTACTGCAATCTAGTCTAGACAACGTCGACGATGCCACGAGCGCCAAATTAAAAAGCGTGCGACGGGCTGCTTTAGCTCGCTTCGAAGAAAAAGCTCATGTAACTAGCACTAGCTGGGCATTTGCCGGACCTTTAGGCGAGCGGGTAGGAAATTTATTTAGTCATCGCCCTCTATTATGGGCGCCACTAATTGCTGCCCTATTGGCTTTGGGAATCACCGGCTATATACAGTATTGGCAAAACTTACAAAGCGAGAGCGACGATGTAGATGCGCTCTTGCTATCGGGTGAATTGCCTGTTCACGCTTATATCGACAAGGATTTTGACACATGGCTAAAAGGCTACTCGCGGTAATTGCCTTTTGGCTTTTGTCTATTCTCCCGGCTCACGCACTACTTCCTGAACCCAAGGCGCCCACCTGGGGAGAATTGACCCCAACAGAGCGTCAAGCTCTAGCGCCGATATCCAGTGAATACGACAAGTTACCTGACGCAGCGCGGCTTCGCTTTCAGAGCGCTGCGCGTCGCTATTCTAAGCTGTCCCCCCCTGAGCAGGAACGGTTTCAAAGCCGACTTACGGATTGGGCAAAATTAAAGCCCGAAGACCGCAAAAAAGCGCGAGAAAAATACAAAATATTTAAAGAATTACCTCCAGAAAAACGCAAGGAAGTAAAAGAAAAGTGGCATGAGCGGGAAGAAAAGAAACAAGGCCAGCCACCTACTCCTAGTGTAAACACGCCAGTTAACCCACCAGCCCAGCAAACTCAACCTCAACAAAAGCCGTGAGCCAGCCAATAGATTATCGCTCCTCTCCCTCAACGGCTGTCGGGGATAGCCCGGGATTACTACGTCGTTTAGCGTGTATTGTTTACGAGGCCCTACTCATAATTGCTGTTGTTTTCATTGCGACCTTCTTGTTCTCAGGGCTTAGCCACTATCAAGGTACTGGCCCTCTACGGCTAGCTTTTCAAGTTTATTTAATAATTATTATGGGGGGCTATTTCACTTGGTTTTGGAGTCGAGGAAGACGAACGCTTGCCATGAAAACCTGGCAACTTCGCATCATAGAAAAAAATGGCACTCCGCTCACCCCCAAAAAAGCTTTCTTACGCTATTGCCTCGCTTGGCTCTGCGTGACAGGAATTGGTTTGTTATGGGCAGTTATTGATCGAGAAGGATTATTTCTGCACGACAGGTTAGCAGGAACGCGACTAATTATTACCAAAGACTAAATCTTCTAAGGGAAAGTTTGGCATACGTAATAAGGCACCGCCATTGCACCATTAAGCCCGCCTCTTCTACCTTGCATCTCTCTACACTCTGAATTTAGCTATATCGCGATAAATTATCCTGAGCCCCTATATTTTCATCAGAATTTACGCAAGACTTGCCTCCGTAAGACACGCTGATGCAGACAGTACGAACCCGTACGGTAAGCGCTCCGGGGGCAGTTTTGCGTAAGTCCTATAATCATCAGCCACTACGTCCTCTTGAACTCCCAAAACGAGAACGAGGCGCCGGAGGTACGCCGGTCTACCCACCTTAACATCACAATTGCCACCAAGAAAAAAATTAGAGTCGGTAACCATGCGCTGATAAATGGCGATAGATTATTCAATTGCCCGATACTGGAAAATAATCGATTGACGAGATGAAATACCAAGCCGATAAGGATGCCGATAAAAAGTCTTACTCCAACACCACTCGCTCTCGATTGTGAAACGCTAAAAGGTATCGCGAGCAACATCATTACCAATACGGCCGCGGGATACACCAACTTTGTCCAAATGGCGATTTCATAGCGCGTCGATCTCTGCGAGTTGTCCCGCAAATGCTGAATATACGCATATAAACTCAATGCGGACATGCGCTCTGGCATAACAAGCAATACCGACAAAATATCCGGCTTCAAAACCGACCGCCATGTAGCGTCGGGCAACCGTTTCAATGTTGTACTCTTTTCTAAAAACGCAGTCTGTTGAACGTCTTCAAGGCGCCAATGATTGTCACCAAGGTAAACGCCTTTTTTCGCGAAGCTAATCGTTTTCAATCGATTCGCGCTATCAAATTCATAAATCTTCACGCCGAACAGTTGCGCCTCGCCCCCGTTAAGATGGACCTCTTTAACGTTAACAAAACTACCTTCGTCCTTTACCCATAAACCAGAACGAAATTCCTGCCCGATTAATGACTGCGTCGCGCGGATTTTCATCTCCTGCGCATAACGCTCAGCCGCAGGAGCAACGAATTCACCGAAAATCAGTGTCAGAATTGCAAATCCTGAGCCCACGACCATAAGCGCCCGCGCAATCGCACCGAGTGAAAGACCAGACACACGCATTACCGTCAGCTCGGAATGCGAAGCGAGCCGAGAAAGCGCGAATAACGTTCCTATTAACACGGCAACCGGAAAAAGGTTGTAGATATTTGATGGGGCGCTTAGCAAAACATAAAGCAAAATGGTACTTAATCGATAAGCACCCTTCCCTAATTCCCCCAACTCGTGAATAAGATCGAAGAAACCTATCAGCATGACAAGGGTCGCGAGCACTAAGGCAGTCGCCAGCGAGACTTCGCGAGCTAAATATCGAGTAAGAATGCGCACTGTAATGGGTAGTTGTAGTAAAGAAATGGGGCGGCTAAGCCACCCCCATAAAATTCAAAATTCAGTTCGGATAAATCGAGAGAATCAAGTTGGCTGTTTTAACTGATCGAGGATGGCTGGATTCTCCAGGGTTGAAATATCTTGGGTGATTTCCTCTCCCTTCGCAACCGACCGCAGAAGACGTCGCATAATTTTTCCTGAGCGAGTCTTGGGTAAGTTATCACCAAAACGAATCTCTTTGGGTTTAGCAATTGGACCGATTTCCTTCGCCACCCAATCGCGCAGCTCCTGGGCAATCTTCTTGGCTTCGTCACCGGAGGGCCGCGGGCCTTTCAATACCACGAATGCCACCACGGCTTCCCCGGTAAGGGCATCTGGCCGCCCGACTACTGCCGCTTCGGCAACTAGTTTGCTGTTACTGATCAGTGCGGACTCAATTTCCATTGTACCTAAACGATGACCCGAAACATTTAGCACATCGTCAATGCGCCCCGTGATGCGAAAGTAACCTTCAAGATCACAACTCGCACCATCGCCGGCCAGATAATATTTTCCTTGAAACTCGTCAGGGTAATAACTCTTTTTATAGCGCTCTGGGTCCCCCCAGATCGTGCGAATCATCCCCGGCCAAGCACGTTTAATGACCAGAATGCCGCCTTTACCTCGCTCAACATCTAACCCAGTTTCATCGACAATCGCTGCCAGAATACCCGGCAGCGGCAAAGTGCATGAGCCAGGTTTCAGGGGTGTAGCACCAGGAAGAGGCGTAATCATATGGCCGCCAGTCTCTGTCTGCCACCATGTATCAACAATCGGGCAACGGCTACCGCCGACTGTTGTGTAGTACCAATTCCAAGCCTCCGGATCAATCGGCTCGCCGACGGACCCTAGAATACGTAAGCTGGAAAGATTATATTTCTTGGGTAAATCTGCGCCCGCCTTGATTAAAGAACGAATCGCGGTAGGGGCAGTGTAAAAAACGCTAACCTTGTGATCCTGGATCATCTTCCAAAAGCGGCCGGCATCGGGATAAGTTGGCACGCCTTCAAAAACGATCTCGGTCGCACCTACAGCAAGCGGACCATAGGTAATATAAGTATGGCCCGTAACCCAGCCCACATCGGCCGTACACCAGAAAACATCCGACATTTTATAGTCGAACGTCCATTTCATGGTGAGGATAGCTTGCAGCAAGTAGCCACCAGTAGAGTGCTGAACACCTTTCGGCTTACCTGTCGAACCAGAGGTATACAGAATAAATAACGGATGTTCGGCGCTTACCCAAGTCGGCGAACATTCTTCTGGCTGCCCCTGAATAACATCGTCCCACCACTTATCACGCGGTGCCTGCATGGCAATGCTACTACCGGTACGCTTGTAAACTATAACGTTCTTGACTCCCTCGCAGCCCCCCATCGCAAAAGCCTCGTCCACTGCGGCCTTAAGAGGAATTTCTTTGCCACCGCGATACTGACCATCGGCGGTAATTACCGCGATCGCACCAGCATCAATAATCCGATCCTGCAAACTCTTTGCTGAGAAACCACCGAATACCACTGAATGCGTTGCACCGATACGGGCACAGGCTTGCATCGCAACAACGGCCTCGATCGACATCGGCATATAAACTAATACGCGATCACCCTTCTGTATACCCACAGACTTCAATGCATTAGCGAATTGACATACCTTGTGGTACAACCCCTTGTAGGTAATTGTGGTGACCTTGCCGTCATCGGCTTCAAAGATCAATGCAACTTTGTTGGGTTGCGTTGTAAGGTGGCGATCCAAGCAGTTGTAAGAAACATTCAACTCCCCATCGGCAAACCACTTAAAGAACGGCGCATCGGATTCGTCGAGCACTTGCGTGAATGGTTTTTGCCAGAGCACATTATCCCTTGCAAGCTTGGCCCAGAATCCCTCGAAATCCCGTGCCGCTTCATCACACATAGCCTGATAGGCTGCCATACCGGAGATATTTGCTTGCTTCACGAACGCTTCGCTGGGCGGGTATACCCGGCTTTCGTGCGATGCTGACTCAGTGGTGGACATAAAAAACCTCCTCAAAGATGGCGGCCAAGGGCAGGAGTTGAAAAGCGGTATCTACTCCCACGCGCGTAGCATTATTATTGGGTACTGTGATAAATCCATTATGAGCACTGAGGTGCCGATACTCAATGTATTCCATGCTTCTGACCGCAAAGTCTATTCGCTCGCTACGACTCATCAAGATGCCCTCTTGCTTTATTGAGTTTAAATGACGACTTCGTATGCATTCTAGTTTAGCAATAGCTTGCATCAGAAAAACTTATATAAGACATACATTAAGAGAGAATACCTAACGTTCTTCATTCTAGCATGCACTTTAGCAACAAAAATGGTGGCAAGCGCCTTACTGTCAGACGGAAAAACATTAATCCTGTGGCCACATGCTTCAGAAAAGAAGCGGAATACCGAAGATGTTAGAATTTGCCATCGAGCGAATCAACGCTCTTTTCTGAGAAATACAATGAACTCTATCCGCCAAGAAGACCTCATAACGTCCATAGCCGACGCACTGCAGTACATTTCGTACTACCACCCGATCGACTACATTAAAAATTTAGCGCGCGCCTACGAATTAGAACAATCGCCAGCTGCTAAAGATGCTATGGCGCAAATTCTTATTAATTCCCGTATGTGCGCCGAAGGACACCGGCCTATTTGTCAGGACACCGGAATTGTCACTGTGTTCCTGAAAGTGGGCATGAATGTGCGTTGGGATGATGCAACGATAAGCGTTGATGAGATGATCAATGCTGGCGTACGCCGCGCTTATCTGCACCCCGACAATAAACTGCGGGCTTCGATCCTTAACGATCCAGCGGGCGGACGCAAAAATACTAAAGACAACACGCCGGCGGTTATCCATTACGAAATCGTAGCGGGCGATACCGTTGAAGTGCATGTCGCAGCAAAGGGGGGTGGTTCAGAGAACAAATCCAAGTTCGTTATGCTGAATCCTTCAGACTCAATTGTCGATTGGGTGCTCAAGACTGTTCCGACAATGGGTGCTGGCTGGTGCCCGCCAGGAATGCTCGGCATCGGCATCGGCGGTACTGCCGAAAAGGCGATGGTGTTGGCCAAGGAGTCGTTGATGGAACCCATCGACATGCAAGAACTCATTTTGCGCGGTCCGACCAATCGGATTGAAGAACTGCGGATTGAGCTTTACGAGAAAGTAAATGCACTCGGTATCGGCGCGCAAGGACTCGGCGGTTTAACCACCGTCCTGGACGTAAAAATCATGGATTACCCAACCCATGCCGCTTCATTGCCAGTTGCGATGATCCCCAATTGCGCCGCCACTCGGCACGTCCATTTTGTTCTCGACGGTAGCGGTCCGGCAGAGCTAGAAATACCATCGCTTGATGATTGGCCGGAAATTACCTACGACACATCCAAAGGCAAACGCGTATTTTTGGATAACGTCACCCCAGAAGAGGTGCAGTCCTGGAAACCAGGCGACGTATTGCTCCTTAATGGCAAAATTTTAACTGGCCGGGATGCTGCGCATAAACGCATTCAAGATATTTTTGCTAAAGGCGAGAAACTTCCCGATGGCCTAGATTTCAGTGGCCGTTTCATTTACTACGTTGGCCCAGTTGATCCTGTGCGCGATGAGGTCGTAGGTCCCGCCGGCCCAACAACGGCAACTAGAATGGATAAATTCACCGAGATGATGCTAGCGAAAACCGGCTTACTGGGCATGATCGGCAAAGCGGAACGCGGCCCCACTGCCATCGACGCAATCAAAAAACACCGATCGGTTTATCTAATGGCTGTAGGCGGCGCGGCTTATCTGGTCTCCAAAGCAATCAAGGCCGCTCGAGTTGTCGCATTCGCGGAATTAGGCATGGAAGCGGTTTACGAATTCGAAGTGAGCGACATGCCGGTCACGGTTGCAGTCGATTCACAAGGAACCTCCGTACATCAAACCGGTCCAGCAGAATGGCGTACTAAAATTGGTAAGATTCCAGTAGTAGCAAATTAAATTCGTTTTTAAAGGTAAACTGAACGTGGTGGAGAATCTTGCTCGTGATTGGAAAGTAATAACGAGCAAGATCCCTCCTAACAATCAGCGCGGATACAACGCGCTCTTCACTACATTGAAAACCCTTAGCCGCCGCTCCATACCCGACCGGGTATAATTTCTCTCTTACCTATGTCCACAGCCGTTTTCCCTCGTACATCCGTGCAACGAACCCGTTTAAGCGGCCTGCCGACCACGGCAGATGCGTTGGCTCTCGCGCAACTAGCCAATCAACACAAACCCCTCATCATCATCACGGAGTCAGCTTCTCAGGGAGAACGACTACGAGAGGAAATTGCTTGGTTCTCACCCAAACTAGCCGTGTATTTTTTTCCGGATTGGGAAACGCTACCTTACGATCATTTTTCTCCGCACCCTGACCTTGTGTCGGAACGGCTGGAAACGCTGCATCAAATTTCGAGCGGCGCCTGCGATGTCGCGATCATCCCGGTTACCACCGCGCTCTATCGCTTGTCGCCTAAAGAATATTTAGCAGCGCATACTTTCTTTTTGAAGCACAACACCACGCTCGATGTCGATAAGTTGCGCTCACAGTTAACTTTGGCGGGCTATACACATACGACTCAAGTGGTAAGCCCTGGCGAATATTCCGTACGCGGTGGATTGATCGATCTTTTCCCGATGGGCAGCGCAGTGCCCTACCGTTTGGACCTTCTCGATACGGACATTGAAACCATACGCACGTTTGATGTGGACACCCAGCGCAGCATCTATCCAGTTCCAGAAATTCGCCTATTACCAGCGCGTGAATTTCCGCTAGATGAAGCAGGGCAAACGCGCTTTAGACAAAATTTCCGAGAGCGCTTCGAAGGCGATCCATCCAAAAGCAGGCTCTATAAAGACATCAGCAATGGCCTTGCTCCTGCGGGTATCGAGTATTACCTACCACTCTTTTTCGACGCTACCGCCACGCTATTCGAATATCTCCCAGTAGATGCTCACATTTGTCTGCATCACAATGTAGAACAAGCAGCGCAAGATTTTTGGCGTGACACACAATCGCGCTACAACTTGCTGCGAGGAGATAAAGATCGGCCGTTGTTGCCACCCCAGGATTTGTTTTTAACAATCGAAGATTTCTTCATTGCACTAAAACCATTCGAACGATTCGATTTACCAGCGGCGCCTCCAAATGAGGAAAATCGGACATCCTTACTGGACACATCGTCCCTTCCCGATTTAGAAGTGAATCGCCGCGCCGAAGACCCGCTCGTTAAACTCAGAGCCTTCACTACAAATTTCAAGGGACGTATTCTCCTAACCGCCGAAAGCCTCGGGCGCCGTGAAACGCTTTCGCAATATCTTGCCGAGAACGGCCTCAAGCCGACGCTTTGCGACGATTACGCTAATTTCCTGAAAAGTGATGCGCATCTCACACTGACTCATGCGCCACTTGCTGCCGGCTTTCATCTTACTGGCGAACAAATTGCTGTTGTCACCGAGAACGAACTCTTTTCAACGCAAATACGGCAGTCACGCCGTCGCGATGGAAAATCTCGTGCCGCAACTGAAGGCATGTTGCGTGATTTGTCAGAAGTTAAAGTCGGCGATCCAGTTGTGCATACCGATCATGGAATAGCGCGTTACCAAGGATTGATCAACCTGGATCTCGGCGAAGGCGCCACGGAATTCATGCTGCTGGAATACGCCGGCAACGACAAATTATATGTACCCGTCTCGCAGCTCCATCTCATTAGCCGCTACAGCGGCGCCTCGCCGGAATCTGCGCCGTTACACAAACTCGGTAGTGGGCAGTGGGAAAAAGCCAAACGGCGCGCCGCTTCGCAAGTACGCGATACCGCAGCGGAGCTTCTTAATCTCTACGCGCAGCGAGCCGCACGGCAAGGTTATGCTTTCGAGATTAAAGCAAGCGACTACGATGCATTCGCAGCCACTTTTCCATTTGAAGAAACGCCCGACCAAGCTGCCGCAATTCAAGCAGTCAAATTCGACATGGAGCAAGGCAAGCCAATGGATCGGCTGGTCTGCGGCGATGTAGGCTTCGGCAAAACTGAAGTCGCATTACGTGCAGCTTTCATGGCGGTATCCGGCGGAAAACAAGTGGCAATTCTTGTGCCGACCACACTACTTGCCGAACAACACTTCCACAATTTTTCCGACCGCTTTGCCGAATGGCCGGTAAAGATCGCCGAACTTTCCCGCTTCCGCAGCGCGAAGGAGATTGGCGAAGCACTCAAAGGTTTGACGGATGGCAGAATAGATATTGTTATCGGCACACACAAACTCATTCAAAAAGATGTGCAGTTCAAAAACTTGGGTCTGGTCATCATCGATGAAGAGCATCGCTTTGGTGTGCGACAAAAAGAACAACTGAAAGCATTGCGAGCCGAAGTCGATGTATTGACGCTGACCGCAACGCCGATTCCCCGCACGCTCGCCATGTCGCTTGAAGGTTTACGCGACTTCTCAGTAATTGCCACCGCGCCGCAAAAACGATTAGCGATTAAAACGTTTGTGCATGCGCATTCCGAGGGAATTATTCGCGAAGCAGTGCTCCGCGAGCTGAAGCGTGGCGGCCAGATTTACTACCTCTACAACGAAGTAGAGACAATCCAGAACCAGTTTGAGAAACTGGCCAAGCTAATGCCTGAAGCCCGTATTGCAATTGCCCACGGTCAATTGCGTGAGCGCGAGCTAGAACAGGTGATGCGCGATTTTTACCATCAGCGTTTCAACGTATTGCTTTGCTCAACCATTATCGAGACCGGCATTGATGTACCAAGTGCCAACACGATTATTATCCATCGCGCGGACAAATTCGGCTTAGCCCAGCTTCATCAACTGCGCGGCCGTGTGGGGCGCTCTCACCACCAAGCCTATGCTTACTTGCTAACACCTGATGAAGAATCACTGAACGCCAATGCGAAGAAACGCTTGGAAGCTATTCAGATGATGGAAGATCTCGGTGCCGGGTTTTATCTTGCCATGCACGATCTGGAAATCCGTGGCGCCGGCGAAGTACTCGGCGACTCGCAAAGCGGCGACTTGCAGGAAATTGGATTCTCGCTGTACACCGATATGCTTAATAATGCGGTGAAGTCGCTCAAGGCAGGAAAAGAACCGGATCTATCAGAACCTTTAGGTGTTACCACCGAAATTAACTTACACGCGCCCGCCCTCTTACCAGCTGATTATTGCGGTGACATTCACGAACGGCTTGTGCTCTATAAACGACTTGCCAATTGCGAAGCGCTAGACGATTTGGAACGTCTGTCGGAAGAGTTGATTGATCGTTTTGGCCTGCCACCGGAACCCACACAAACGCTATTGGATAGCCATCGTCTACGCATTCTTAGTAAACCCGTCGGCATCGTGAAAATCGATGCGACAAGCGAGGTTGTGCAGGTTCAATTTATGCCGAATCCGCCGATCGAGCCCATGCGTATTATTCACCTGATCCAATCGCAACGAAACATCAAGCTTGCTGGACAAGATCGTTTACGCGTAACGGTATCTGCGCCTAAGATTACCGACCGAGTGATTGAAATAAAAAAATTGATCAAATCACTTACCTAAAGCGGATTTCATATATCCTCCAATCGAACAGCCACAACTCATCTTAATAGGGAAATAAAATACTTATGTCCTCGCAAGCTGATTCGGTCAAATCGATTTGGTATGCACTTATCGCCAATTTTTCCATCGCCATCGCAAAATTTTGCGCAGCCTTGTATACCGGTTCAACGGCAATGCTTGCAGAGGCCATTCACTCTACCGCCGATTGCGGTAACCAGGGATTGCTTTTATATGGTTTAAAAGTAGCGAAGCTACCGCCTTCACCGGATTATCCGCTCGGCTACGGCAAAGCTATTTATTTTTGGTCTTTCATTGTCGCCCTTATTTTATTCAGCATGGGTGGGCTGTTTTCAATTTACGAAGGCGTGCACAAGATTTCTGGCCAAGAAACGCTTTCGTCGCCTTGGGTCGCCGTCGCTGTATTGATCTTCGGCATTATCGCCGAAGCATTCTCCCTTTACGGTTGCATTAGAGAAGTGAATAAAGTACGTAACGGACGGAGTCTATGGAAATGGTTTCGCGAGTCACGGCAAAGCGAACTCATTGTCATATTAGGCGAGGACATCGCTGCATTATTTGGCCTTGTATTCGCCCTCATTGCCATATTGCTGACAGTTGCGACAGGTAATCCTATATACGATGCGCTGGGCAGCATCGCAATTGGCGTGTTGCTTATTCTGGTGGCAGTTGGTGTGGGTATAGAAGTGAAAGATTTGCTGATCGGGCAAAGTGTGGAAGCATCAGAACGCGAGCTTATTCGCGATTTCATTGCCGGCCACCCAGAAGTGTCCAACGTAATGAGTTTGATTACGCTACAACTAGGCCAGGGAATTATGGTGGCTGTAAAAGCCGAGATGCATGCTCCCGAATCCAAACTTATGATTGAGCATATCAATCACATTGAGAAACGAATGAAAGAACGCTTTCCGGCGATACGTTGGATTTTCTTCGAGCCGGATGTGAGCGACTAGCCCTGTCATTCAACGTCATCAATCTTCTGCACACAATGAACGTTTAACAGAATATTTAAAAACCTTAAGACGAATTTAAATTGGAAACGAACCTCATCATCCAAGGCGCTGAAGTCGCTACCCAAGACCTTAAGCAACTTGCCAAACTTTCCGGTGCAAGCCGCATCGATGCCATTACGCAGCAAGCGTTCCGTCTTATCGGAGCGGACCCAGCGAGCAAAACGGCTATCGCGACTTATTGCAAAGATGCGCAACTCGACTTCGGCTTGGTACCGCAAAACCGCAAACTTACGAGCTTCGGCCTTGTAGTAATGGATATGGATTCCACTCTCATTACGATCGAGTGCATCGACGAGATTGCCGATATGATGGGATTAAAGCCGCAAGTCGCGGCAATTACCGCATCTGCAATGCGAGGTGAAATCGATTTTCAAGCCAGCCTTCGCGCGCGGGTCGGATTGCTCGATGGATTACCGGTAGAGGCATTGGAACGTGTTTATCAGGAGCGGCTACAGTTATCGCCTGGCGCGGAAATATTCCTGGCTAGCGTAAAAACAGCTGGTATTAAAACACTGTTGGTATCAGGCGGATTCACGTTTTTTACCGAGCGGCTTAAAGCCCGCCTGGACCTCGACTACACTGCGTCGAACTTACTTGAAGTGGTTAACGGCAAACTAACGGGAAAAGTGTTGGGCGATATTGTTGATGCCGATGCAAAGGCAATGTGGCTGGAAAAAATAAGGAATGAACTGAATCTATCTTCAGATCAAATCGTCGCCATGGGTGACGGTGCGAATGATCTTAAGATGTTAGCGGTAGCCGGCGTTTCTATTGCCTATCGCGCCAAAGCGGTTGTGCAAGAAAAAGCCGACTATGCCTTGAATTTTGTTGGACTGAATGGTGTGTTGCCGTTATTAGGATAAGTAGCCTTTTTATCGAACAGGAAAAAAGCGCTACTATAACGGCGCCTTTAAGCCAACATCTGCCCCATCCCCTTCACAAGCTGCCTCAGGCTTTTCCAGCGCGCACTTTACTTGGCTCCAAATGCCGGAAAATTTAGTCTTTATCGGGCGAAGGTCGCCGCAAGCAGCATAATCTTCCCGACCGAATAACAAAGGCACCGCACATGCGATGACCTCCTCGTCCTTCAGTTTCGCCTCCCTTGCCGGCGAAACTGACTTCGTCTTATTTTCAAATTTAAAATTGGTGGGAATTTTAAGCAGTCGATCCATCAGAAATCTGTTGTCGACTAACCTTTCCGGAGATGCATTACCTTCAACTTCCCCTACTTTACTAAACTGGAGATGGACAAACACCCGCTTGCTTCTAAATTCATTATTGACACCATCCCACCAGCCGTTTTGTTTCTCGCAATACTCCACATCAGCGTCAGGTAAGAGATGCCGGCATGATTCAGCGGCATCTATGCGATTCTTACCGAATGGAAAAACATTACCAGTTTCAAATTGATTTAAAAGCGATTGGCGATTGGCTTGTAAGAGAGAGTCTGTCGCATCAATGAAATTGGTATCGATCCAGAAATCGAAAGCATCTCTGGCATCCGACAAACGTGCGTCCGCGCCGTTTGAAGTAATAAACGAATCTACTAAAACCACAACGATCTTACGATACGGCAAATGCGGCGTTCCATTGCTTTTTTCAAGCGAATCCCACAATACGCGCTTTATACTCGTGAGCCCCAAATTATCTGCGTTCCCACCATCAAACACATGTAAGTAACGAGGATCCTTGCGATCGGTACAGGCCTGTGTTTTGTATTCATCTTTCTTCCAGCAAAAATCACACAGCGTCATGAAATTGAATGCGCCGGGAAACGTTGCTGAAGCCATCACGCCACGAGCCACTGAGTACGACGGTACGTCAGAGCAAATACGACCGAAATCCTCCTTTGTAAAAGTGAATACTTGGCCGAATGAATTGTTACTGCCGGCAAAGCTGCTGCTACCGATGGTCGAGTTGAGAATCAGATTTGGGCGTAATGGATTAAGCTGCGCAAAAGACAAGTCAGTGCCTATCACCGATTTGTTGAATAAATTATCCGCCAACGTCTGCGCCATAATGTCGGTGCGGTCATACTGAGAAAACCAGTAAGCAAATATATTGCTGGGCCAAAACCAGTTGCCTACCCAGCGATCAAGATAATTTTTAGTCATCAGATCACGCACTGTCTTCTCATCCCATACATGCCCTGACTGTGCTGCACACTCTTGGCCTGGATCGTAAGAAACGGTGTAGTAGGCTGCCGCCATCGACCCGCCAGACACGGAAGAAATCGCATCGACTTCATGCAACACATCGCTGGTTTGATTGCCGATCGATAATCCCAATCGCTGCATTTCCATCATCGATAATGCTGAAAAATAAGCTGCGCGAGCCCCTCCACCGGATAACGCAAGAAGCACTAAGACATCTCGTTGGCGCTTAGGATCGCCCACCGAGACACCCGCTTGATTACACTTTGCGGCTTGGCGTTCTTGGCGAAGATGAAAACTGACTTGTGAGGGAGTAGAAACTTTAGATTGGTAGGTGGATTCCACTTTCAGTGGATCGACCTTATTTGTATAAGCACCGCGATGGGAAAAGCCACATGCAGCCAATTCGAGAAGACAAAATAATACGCAGATTCGACGCATTGCATTTTTCATTATTCCCTCCCGGCAAGAACAGGCTAGACGAAAAACCGCGTAAATTAAGTATTGTTATGAACTTAAATACAATATTAGAACAACGCAAAGCAGTCTCTAAAAATTCATATTTCAAGCAAGACACATCCAGAAGGTACAAGAGGCGCGAGCAAAAAACCGACGCCTCCTATAGATCATATGCAAGAAACATGTTTTGTGAGAAAAGTAAAATCGCGACGAATTATGAATTCTTAGAGACGTCTTTAAGAAATCTCGTCGATCCAGGCCATCTGTATCGCTTCAAGAATCTTTTCACCACAATGCTCTGGCTCATCGTCAAACTCCTCCAATTCCATTATCCAGTCACGCAAATCCGTAAATCGAACAAATTTCGGATCGACTTCAGGATGTTGCTCGGAAAGCTGAATGGCGATTTCGAGGGTGTCAGTCCATTTCATAGCTATTTTCCCTCCTTAACCATATTAATCGTGTACTTGGGTATCTCAATCACCAAGTCTTCATTTTGCACAATAGCTTGGCAAGATAAGCGTGAATCGGACTCTAGTCCCCAGGCCTTATCGAGTAAATCGTCTTCTGTTTCCTCGGCCGGTTCAAGCGATTTGTAACCTTCGCGCACAACGACATGACAGGTTGTACATGCGCACGATTTCTCGCAAGCATGCTCTATATTGATGCCGTTCTGAAGCAGAATGTCGCAAATGGATACACCGCTTTTGCCTTCAATCACAGCGCCTTCCGGGCAGAGTTCCACATGGGGAAGCAAAACAATTTGCGGCATCTTTAACTTCCAATTTCCGATAATTTATGTCCCTTTAAAGCGTTCGCCACGCTTTTATCCATACGCCGGGCAGCGAAGGGCTCGGTGGTACGGTTCAGGGCTTCGATAGCGGCTTTAATCGCACGATGTTCATTGCCCTCTAATAGGCGCGTCAATTTTTCGATCGCTTGATAAATAGCCGTGCGTTCATTCGCATCGATAAGGTCACTGTCCTGCGTTAAAGCAATTTGGACGGCCTCGATAATTTGCCGCCCTTCCACTTGTTGCTCACGTAGCGCGCGCGCTTGCATGTCTTCATTCGCATGCGAGAATGAGTCTTGCAACATGCGGGTAATGTCGTTGTCTTCGAGACCATAACTCGGTTTCACGATGACGTGAGCTTCCACACCCTGACTCGCTTCTTGCGCACTGACTGAAAGCAGGCCATCCGCGTCTACCTGAAAAGTGACTCGTATTCTAGCCGCACCCGCAACCATTGGCGGAATACCACGCAACTCGAATCGCGCAAGCGAGCGGCAATCGGATACCAACTCTCGCTCACCCTGCACTACCTGAATCGCCATTGCAGTCTGGCCATCTTTGTAAGTAGTGAACTCTTGAGCACGGGCGATTGGAATTGTGGAATTACGCGGAATAACTTTTTCCACCAAACCACCCATTGTTTCAAGCCCAAGCGACAAGGGAATTACATCGAGTAGCAACCAATCTTGATCCGCGCGATTACCGGCAAGTACATTAGCCTGCATTGCTGCACCCAAAGCTACGACCTTGTCTGGATCCAAATTGTTAAGCGGTTCTTGTTTAAAAAAATCAGCGACCGCTCGTTGTATCTGCGGCATACGAGTGGAACCACCCACCATTACTACGCCATTGATGTCTTCCACCGACAAATCAGCATCACGCAGTGCCTTGCGCGTGGGCTGTAGCGTCTTACCGATAAGTGTCTTAGTGATTTCGGTAAATGTCTCTACATCTAACAATAAATCAACCAACTCACCGGAATTAAGTGCTGCGTTAATACGCACATCGGAATGGTAGGTAAGCGCCTCTTTAGCTTCGCGCGCTTTGGTCAACAATAACCGCATATCTTTGTTATTGGGCGGCGAAATGGGGGCTTGCTCAAGTATCCAACAGAAAATACGTTGATCAAAATCGTCTCCTCCAAGAGCTGAATCACCATTTGTGGCCAGCACTTCAAATACACCCTTGGAGAGTTTGAGAATGGAGATATCAAACGTACCGCCGCCAAGATCAAATACCGCGTAAGTGCCTTCAGAGGCATTATCAAGGCCGTAGGCAATCGCTGCCGCTGTCGGCTCGTTCAATAAACGCAGTACATTGAGGCCGGCAAGCCGAGCAGCATCTTTCGTAGCTTGGCGTTGAGCGTCGTCAAAATAGGCCGGCACTGTAATTACCGCGCCTACCAATTCTCCACCAAGAGAGCGTTCGGCTTGGTTTCGCAACACTCGCAAGATTTCTGCTGATATCTCTACAGGGCTTTTAACGCCAGCAACGGTTTCCAACTGGACCATACCGGGTGCGTCGACAAAGCGGTAAGGCAATCGAACCGCACCTTCTACATCCTTTAGTCCTCGACCCATGAAGCGTTTTGCCGAAACGATTGTATTTGTGGGATCTTCGCTCTGCTTACGCTGTGCAGCGTAACCGACTTCGGTATGACCATCGCGAAAATAGCGTACGACCGACGGCAGCAAAGGATGACCATGTTCGTCATTAAGCACGATGGCAACACTTGAGCGTACGCTCGCCACCAGAGAGTTCGTTGTGCCAAGATCAATGCCGACGGCTAAGCGTTGCTTATGCGGTTCGGGCGCAAGACCTGGTTCGGAAATTTGAAGAAGAGCCATTCGTTTTAGAAATAAAAAGGTAAATCCACATGTGAAGACGAGAAACCATAAAATCTATGCACGGCATTGCCGTGCGACCGTTAATTTTATTTTTTTCGCCGCCTATTCATACTTTGATGATTTAAACATCGTCAAAAGAAGCAAGCGCATCTTCAATTTCTTCCTGCAATTTCTCCAAGAAGCGCAGCTTGCGCACCCCAACTGCCGCTTCGCGGTAATCGTGTTTCCCATCAAGTGCATTCTCGATCTCAACCAATAAAGCTTTGCGTTCTTGTCTTAATTTATCGCTGAGTTCGTCGATAGCAGAAGCGTCACGTGCATCCTTTGCATCCGCTACGGTCTCACGCCATTCCATCTGCGTGATTAAAAACGCTGGTGGCATCGCCGTATTAGTCTCCTCCTCTGTATCTACGCCATTCAGATTTACTAAATAGCGAGCGCGAGAAAGTGGCTTCTTCAATATTTGGTAAGCTTCGTTAGCGTAAGTGGCCCATTGCATAGAGCGACGGCGTTCCGCCTCCGAAGCGCTAGCAAAACGATCCGGGTGAATTTGAGATTGAAGCTCGCGATAAACCAAATCCAAACGAGCAGCATCGATCCGGTAGGCAATAGGCAAACCGAAAAGCTCGAAATAGTTTTGGGGGAATTGGGGTGTCATGAGCACCGTTGACGCTTGTTAAACCAAAAAGGGGCGGTCGCTCCGCCCCTTTTCTCTAAGTCGTAAACCTTTACACGTTAAAGGATTCGCCGCAACCGCACTCATCTTTAACGTTTGGGTTATTAAACTTGAAGCCTTCGTTCAATCCCTCTCGTGCAAAGTCGAGCTCCGTTCCATCGAGATACGGCAAGCTCTTTGGATCAACCAATACCTTTACACCATTGCTTTCGAACTGATAATCGCTTTCAAGCACTTCATCGGCGTATTCCAATTTGTAGGCTAATCCAGAGCAACCGGTAGTCCGCACACCCAACCGAAGGCCTATACCCTTACCTCGCTTGGTAAGGTGGTTTTGCACGTGGGTGGCCGCTTTAGAAGTAAGCGTGATGGACATAGTCATTATCCGTTTACTACTTTCTGCTGATCGCTTTCGCTACCCTGTTGCTTCGACTTATAGTCAGCGATAGCAGCTTTGATAGCATCCTCAGCGAGAATCGAGCAGTGAATTTTTACCGGCGGAAGCGCCAACTCTTCCGCGATTTGCGAATTCTTGATGGTTAGCGCTTGATCCAGCGACTTGCCTTTTACCCATTCCGTAACCAGCGAGCTCGAAGCAATAGCGGAACCACAGCCATAAGTTTTAAAACGTGCGTCCTCAATGATGCCGTCGGGCCCCACCTTGATTTGCAATTTCATTACGTCGCCGCAAGCGGGTGCACCAACCATGCCGGTACCTACACTCGCCTCATCTTTCGCAAATGAGCCAACGTTACGGGGATTTTCATAATGATCGATTACTTTTTCACTGTAAGACATAGCGTTTCCTTAAGTCCTTAAAACTAATGTGCGGCCCACTGGACCGAATTCAAGTCGATCCCTTCCTTAAACATTTCCCATAGTGGTGACATCGCACGCAATTTGTCGATCTTGCTGCGAATGAGTTTGCTTGCAAAATCAATATCAGCTTCGGTCGTAAAGCGGCCGATAGTAAAACGAATCGAGCTATGCGCTAACTCATCACTGCGACCTAAAGCGCGGAGTACATAAGAAGGTTCCAAACTTGCCGATGTGCATGCTGAACCACTAGAAACTGCCAGTTCCTTCATGGCCATGATCAGCGATTCACCCTCGACAAAGTTAAAGCTTACGTTGAGATTATGTGGCACGCGTTTTTCCGCATCGCCGTTAACGTAAACTTCTTCGAGATCTTTGATGCCATCTAACAATCGATCGCGCAGCATACGAATGCGTTCATTCTCACTTGCCATTTCTTCGCGCGCGATGCGGAAGGCTTCACCCATACCAACAATTTGGTGTGTTGCAAGAGTGCCAGAACGCAAACCCCTTTCATGTCCGCCACCGTGCATTTGCGCCTCAAGACGAACACGCGGTTTACGGCGAACATACAAAGCACCAATACCTTTTGGTCCGTAGGTTTTGTGAGCTGAAAAGCTCATCAAATCGACTTTAAGATTTTCGAGGTCAATAACCACCTTGCCAGTTGCTTGTGCCGCATCAACATGAAGCAAAACCCCCTTTTCACGGCAAATTTCTCCAAGAGCAGGAATATTTTGGATCACGCCAATTTCATTATTCACGTACATGACGGAGGCAAGAATCGTATCCGCCCGCAAAGCAGATTTGAATTTATCTAGATCGAGCAAGCCATTAGGCTCTACTTCCAGATAAGTCACTTCATACCCCTCACGTTCCAACTCGCGAGTCGTATCGAGCACAGCCTTGTGCTCAGTTCTAACAGTGACAATATGCTTGCCCTTGGCTTTGTAGAAATGCGCCGCGCCCTTGATCGCAAGGTTATTGGATTCCGTAGCGCCGGACGTCCAGATAATTTCTTTGGGATCGCAATGGACCAATGCCGCCACTTCAGCCCTCGCTTCGTCAACAGCCTTTTCCGTCTCCCAACCAAATGGATGCGAGCGGCTAGCGGGATTGCCAAAATGTTCCGTTAAGTAAGGAATCATTTTCTGTGCGACTCGCGGATCGACCGGCGTTGTCGCTGAGTAATCGAGATAAATCGGAAGCTTGTTCATAAGACTTGTTTATTACTAACTATTTTTTGGATGGAATTCATATCGCTACGACTCGTTTGATGCCGGTTACACCGTTAGATTCTCCATTATTATTGCGAATCATCTTTACCGGTTTTGTCTTCTGCTGTTCAACCAAGCCTTCCAGCGTAACCGACTGCAGGAAGTCGAACACTCGCTCGTTCAGCTGCGTCCATAAATCATGTGTCATACAACGGTGTTCGTCCTGACAATTTTCTTTACCTTGGCACTGCGTCGCATCGATAGGTTCGTCTACCGCCAAAATGATGTCAGCGACCGAAACTTCGCTCATCTTCCTCGCCAAACAATAACCGCCGCCTGGCCCGCGCACACTTTCCACCAACGCGTGGCGACGCAATTTGCCAAACAACTGTTCAAGATAGGAAAGGGAAATTTTTTGCCGCTCACTAATACCAGCCAAAGTAACCGGCTCTCCGCCGCTGCGCATCGCGAGATCAATCATCGCTGTCACTGCAAAACGGCCTTTGGTAGTCAATCTCATTACTAGCCTCTTTCTATGGCCTTACCACATATCCGAGTAATTAACTCAAGTATATATAATGTTGACTAAAACAGTCAACAATTAGCCCTGATTTTTCCCTTGCGACGCTTTTTCAGGATGCGCTACCCAACGCTCTGCGGCTGCAACTTCGTCTTCTTCTTTCACGCCCATTTTTTCCAATTGCGCTACAAGCTTAAGTAGTCTTGCATCCATTTCTTGCATATGAATAACTAATGACTGAACCGTTTTCTCTACAGGATCATCTGTCGCCCCGTTAACGGCGTAAGCATTAAATTTTGGTTTTTCTCGCTGACTGGCAGACTCAACGTTGGACTCCGCCTCGACAATATGGCCAGGAATACCGACGACGGTTGCGCCAGCGGGGACATCCTTCACCACTACCGCGTTAGAGCCCACCTTAGCGCCATCGCCGATAGTAATAGGCCCGAGTATTTTCGCCCCCGCACCAACTACCACGCCCTTACCAAGGGTGGGGTGCCGCTTGCCCTTATTCCATGAAGTTCCACCGAGCGTCACGCCATGATAGAGCGTGGAATCGTCACCGATTTCAGCGGTTTCACCAATAACCACACCCATTCCATGATCGATGAACACTCGCCTGCCAATGGCCGCACCGGGATGAATTTCGATACCGGTAAGCCAACGGCCGATGTGTGAAATAAAGCGAGCAAGCCACTTCAGATTCCACTGACGCAACTTATGGGCCAATCGATGAATAAGCAGCGCATGAACACCGGGATACAGGGTGAGGATTTCAAGCCGGGTACGTGCAGCAGGATCCCGCTCGAATACAACATGGATATCTTCTTTGAGTCTGCTAAACATTAGCAAAAGCCAGGAAAATTTCTTTAAATGAAAGGAGCATGATTATACCTTAGTGATTCACTCAAAAATTCAGCAATTAAGCAGCTGTTTAAAATCGCGCATCCAATCGTCGGATTCGCACGTTTCTTGCATCGTGCTAAGTACTATGATTGACCGCGCACGTCCTATTTTTCTCAACCCCCTTCAGATCGCTCTGCCAGTGGCCGCTACCGTATCTTTCGGCACCGGGTTTCCGGTGTACTGCTCGCAGTATGCATACCGTTTCTGGGTTACGCGTTGTCCATGTCTCTTGGCAGCCCGGAGCAATATATCCATTTGACGGCCTGGTTACGAGGTGCGCCTGGAAAAATGCTGTTGCTTTTACTTGCTTGGAGCCTTGCGCATCATATCGCTGCCGGTGTTCGCCATTTACTGTTCGACGCTGGCATCGGAACAAACATCCATACCGCGCGGATAAGTGCATGGATAGTCCATGGCATTGCACTGTTGGCGCTAATTTGCGCCGCCGGAGCGCTGTTAAGAAAATATTATCCGGACTACGTGCATGGACTGTCCAGCGAGTAAGCGCTTTATATCTACTGGGATTCACGATTTATTTTTCACTACATTTGCTAATTAACCCGCCGGCCTCTCAGCAAATGTGGCGTATGTATATTCTTACGCCTGCGCCACAAGTGACTACTCTACTGTTTTTCGCCGCTCTTGCGATTCATGCCTGGGTAGGAGTACGAGATGTAATTCTCGATTACTTGAAACCTTTTCCGTTGCGCATCACCGCGCTTGCCGTACTTGCAGTAGGCCTTGCGGCTACGACAATCTGGGCAGGCGCCCTATTGCTAGGCTGATGAATGCGAGGACATATGTTATGCGACTTTCAATCTACCGTTACAATCCCGACGCCGACGCAAAGCCTTATATGCAGAACTACGAAATCCAACCTCAGCCGGGCGACAGAATGCTTCTCGATATCCTTGAGCGAATCAGGGCAATCGATGACAGCCTCGCTTATCGTCGTTCCTGCCGAGAGGGTATATGTGGTTCCGATGGGATGAATATCAACGGTCGCAACGGCCTTGCCTGCACTACCCGCATTTCTGAAGTGAAAGAGCCGGTTGTCTTACGCCCATTGCCCAGCTTTCCCGCAATACGTGATCTCGTTGTCGATTTGTCACGATTCTTTCGCCAATATCACTCGGTTCACCCTTACGTGGTTGACCCTGCACCAACGCGCCCGGAAAAAGAACGTCTGCAAACACCGGAACAACGAGAGGAAATAAACGGGTTATACGAATGTATCCTCTGCGCTTGCTGTAGTAGCCAATGTCCGTCGTACTGGTGGAACCCGGAAAAATTTCTCGGACCGGCGGCGCTCATCCAAGCTTGCCGGTTTATTGTGGATAGCAGAGACAAAGCCACTGAGGCTCGTCTAGATCAGCTTAATGACGTCAATAAATTATTCCGCCGCCGTGTCATCATGAATTGTGCCAATGTGTGTCCGAAGGGGCTAAATCCGGCGGCGGCAATTGAGCGGATAAGGCAAGCGATGCTTAAGGCTTCGCTATAGTTTTACCGTGAGTTATAGGGAATAACTACATCCATTCGGAAAAAATTGCTGATTTGAAAAACCAATTATGAACTTAATTGACTTTACATCGTTTTCTTAGCATCACGCCGCACAGCCCGCGAAATCATTTTCAGCACGCCACGCAGAATCTGAACCTCTTCCCGCTCAAGATGGATACGCGTGAACATTCGCCGGATGCGTATCATCAAGCGCTTTGGATGATCAGGATTAAGAAAACGGATTTCCGTCAATGTCTGCTCAAGATGCTGGTATAGCCGTTCATTTTCTTCAAATGTGGCTAATGGAACCTCCGGGCTATGTGATAATTCGTTGAGGCCGGCGGCCATACGCAACTCATAACAAATCACCTGGACAGCGGCCGCCAAGTTAAGGGAAGAATAGTCGGGATTCGCAGGGATGTGCGCAAGTCGCTGGCATTTCAATACATCCTCGTTGGATAAACCAGACATCTCAGTCCCGAACACAAGTGCCACTTCACCGCCTTTGGTGGCAGCTACAGCTTGCACGGCAACTTCCCGCGCCTCAAAACCAGGATGGGACAGGTCTCGCCGACGCGCCGTTACCGCAACGGCCAACGTTGTGCCCGCCAGCGCATCATCGAGGCTTGTGCAGATTACTGCGTCGCTCACCACATCAAGAGCGCCGCTTGCTAAAGCTAAGGTTTGACCATTTGGGAAAATTTTCGGTTTAACCAGGAAAAGACGATTAATCCCCATGGTTTTCATTGCACGCGCTGCCGAGCCGATATTTCCCGGATGGGATGTCTCAACCAGTACAATACGGATGCTTTCAAGCGGCAAAACGGCGTTCATATTAAAATCACCCCTTTTGTGCAGTTTCCTGCCCCATCACCCTCTTAAATTCGAGTTCGAAATCTCACTATGCATCCTATGCTTAACATCGCCATTAAGGCGGCGCGCAAAGCCGGCGCGATTATTAACCGGGCATCATTTGACGTGGACAAGCTGACCGTTCAGCGTAAACAGCAAAACGATTTTGTATCGGAAGTGGACCACGCTGCCGAAGACGCCATCATAGGTATTCTTCGCGACGCATATCCTGAGCACGGAATTTTAGCAGAAGAAAGCGGCGCATCCGAAGGTACCGGCGGTGGTACCAGCGAATTTCAGTGGATTATCGATCCGCTTGACGGCACTACTAATTTTCTACATGGACTACCGCAATATTCGGTTTCCATCGCTTTAACGAAAAAAGGCATCCTTGACCAAGCAGTGGTATTCGATCCGACAAGGAACGAATTGTTCAGCGCTTCACGCGGTCATGGTGCCTACCTTAACGATCGCCGAATTCGCGTAAGCAAAACCCGCGAACTAGCCGATGCGCTTATCGGCACAGGTTTCCCGTATCGAGACTTCAACCACCTTGGGCCTTATATGGCGATGTTCCGTGAGCTGATACAAAAAACAGCCGGGCTACGGCGCCCCGGGTCGGCCGCACTCGATTTAGCTTATGTTGCCTGCGGACGTTATGACGGTTTCTTTGAAATTGGCTTATCGCCTTGGGATATGGCAGCAGGTGCACTACTGATTCAGGAATCGGGCGGACTGGTTGGCGATATCTCGGGAGAACAAGATTATCTTGAAAGCGGTCATATTCTTGCCGGTAACCCCAAAGTGTTTACGCAACTGCTGCAAATTAGCGAGACCAACCTCGGTGCATTGCGTGCTGGAAACGCCAAGAAAACTTGATTCCTTTTTCGCCGCTCATCCTCGAACGCATAAGTACTACCGTAACCGTACCCGCTTATATTTAAGAGCAAGCTCAAATGACTGACCTCTCCCACCATACCCCGATGATGCAGCAGTACCTAGGCATCAAAATGCAACATCAAGACATGCTGGTGCTTTATCGCATGGGAGATTTTTACGAGCTCTTTTTTGAAGACGCGGAAAAAGCCGCACGGTTACTAGATATTACGTTGACGACACGAGGCCAGTCAGGGGGCAATCCGATCAAGATGGCCGGCGTACCTTACCACGCGGCAGAACAGTATCTCGCCAAATTAGTAAGACTCGGCGAGTCCGTGGCAATCTGTGAGCAAGTAGGCGATCCGGCAACGAGCAAGGGCCCGGTAGAACGCAAAGTCGCTCGGATTATCACGCCAGGCACGTTAACCGATAGCGCTTTGCTGGACGAATCAAAGGACGCACCGCTGCTCGCTATTTACCCTAAGCGAGAACGCACAGGATTGGCATGGCTAAATTTGGCTAGCGGTTCGCTGCGCGTTTCAGAAGTGGAAACAGCGCTGCTTGCAGGCGAGTTGGAACGCCTCGCGCCGGCGGAGATATTGCTCCCTTCTGATATCGAATTGCCGACCGATATTCCTCGCCCGTGCCCAATAAAAACGCTGGCTGCTATTAGCTTCGAAACGCAGGCTGCGCAGCGCTTGCTGCTGCGCCAATTCGAAACGACTTCTTTAGATGGATTTGGTTGTGAGGAATTGCCACTCGCCATTGGTGCGGCTGGTGCGCTCATCAGTTATGCACGTCATACCCAGCAGGGTAACCTACCCCACGTTACAGGCTTAACGGTAGAACGAGCTTCGGAATATATATTGTTAGATGCAGCAACGCGCCGAAACTTGGAACTCACCGAAACACTCCGTGGTGAATCTGCTCCTACCTTGATGTCTACGCTAGACACCACTGTTACCAGTGGTGGCAGGAGATTTCTGCGACATACCCTGCACCACCCTTTGCGAAATAGGCAATTACTGGCAGAGAAGCACGACGCAATTACAGATTTGATGGTTAACGACTCACAGCCACCGTTAGTTCCGCTACAAGCAACCATGCGGCAAATGGCGGATATCGAGCGCATTGCCACCCGCATTGCGCTAGCGACAGCACGCCCCCGAGATTTGTCGTCTTTGCGTGACTCACTATCCGTATTGCCCCATCTACAATCACTCGTACGCCCGCTGCCCAGCTCGTATCTGGCAGATCTCTACGCGGATCTCGATTGTGACCCATCTATTGCCAGCTTGCTGCAGCAAGCACTTCAAGATGAACCGGCGATTCTGATACGCGATGGCGGGGTTATTCGAGACAAATACGACCCAGAGCTAGATGAACTACGCGGCATACAAAACAACTGCGGAGAATTTCTGCTTGCGCTGGAGGCTCGTGAACGTGAGCGTACTGGGATTGCCAACCTTAAGGTCGAATATAACCGCGTTCATGGCTTTTATATTGAAGTAACCAACGCACACACCAGTAAGGTGCCGGATGATTACCGCCGCCGACAAACGCTACGCAATGCGGAGCGCTATATCACCCCAGAGCTAAAAACTTTCGAGGATAAAGCGCTCTCTGCCAATGAACGCGCCTTAGCGCGGGAAAAATTTCTTTATGAAACATTATTACGCTCGCTGCAGCCACACGTTGCAACGGTTCTGCGGTTAGCTGCCGCTGTGGCCGAGCTTGATGTACTTTGCGCCTTTGCCAATAACGCACAGCGGCTTGATTTAAAAGCACCTGAATTTAGCGATTATGATCTCATCGATATCGAAGCAGGCCGTCATCCAGTCGTTCAACAGCAAGTAGACAACTTCATCGCCAACGACGTAAAGCTGTCACGGGAACGGCAAATGCTTGTTATTACCGGCCCCAACATGGGCGGTAAATCTACCCTCATGCGCCAGACTGCACTGATCGTATTAATGGCGCATATTGGAAGCTTTGTGCCGGCAAATCGAGCAATCATCGGCTCGATAGACCGAATTTTTACACGGATTGGCAGCTCAGATGACTTAGCAGGTGGGCGCTCCACGTTCATGGTGGAAATGACCGAAGCAGCGAATATCTTGCATAACGCTACCGAGCAGAGCCTAGTGTTAGTCGACGAGATTGGTCGCGGTACGTCTACATTTGATGGCCTATCTCTCGCTTATGCGATTGCCCGATACCTAGTCGAGAAGAAACGAAGCTATACGCTTTTTGCGACCCACTATTTTGAATTGACTCGGCTTGCTGAAGAATTTAAGACCATCATTAACGTACATCTTGATGCAGTGGAACATAAAGACCACATCGTATTCCTGCACCGCTTGGAGGAAGGGCCCGCCAGCCAAAGTTATGGCCTACAAGTTGCGCAACTTGCTGGCATTCCCCGGAGCGTCATTCAACTGGCTCGCCGCCAGCTAACCGAACTGGAACAACGTGCGGCGGCTCACAATCCCCAAGGAGACTTGTTCACCCCTCTTCCCAGCACACCCGAAAAGCATCCAGCACTTGACGCGATAGAAATCTTAGATCCCGATCAACTTACTCCGCGAGAAGCGCTAGACGCTTTATATCGGCTAAAACGCCTCTCTCATTAAGAAGAGACGCTTTGTGCTTCTTTAGGCGCTAGCTACTTAGATTCACAAAGCCGCGCGCCTAAATTTTTCTGCTTAATGCTCTACGCCGCCCTCACCGTGGACATGGCCATGGATTAACTCTTCCTCAGTAGCGGCGCGTACATCGGTCACCTTGCAGCTAAAGTCGAGAGCCATGCCCGCAAGAGGATGGTTTCCATCGACCACAATTTTGTCGTCGGTCACGTCTGTTACCGTGTACAGAATATAGTCATCCTCGTCCGCACCTTCTGCGCCGCCTTCGAACTGCATTCCGACCGAAACCGTATCGGGAAAAAGATTACGTGGCTCTACACGTAACAGCGTCTCGTCATACTCGCCGAACGCATCGTCAGGCTCAAGCTGCACGGTACATTCTTCACCAACAGTCTTATCGTGCAACGCCTCTTCGACTAACGGAAAGATCCCGTCATAACCGCCATGCAAATAGGAAAGCACCGATCCGGCTTTTTCCAACACTTGCCCATCTCGGTCCTTCAATTCAAAACTTAAGGTTACTACGGTATTTTTGGAAATCTGCATAAGAGAACCTGTATTTTGGTGAATAATCCAGATCTGCGTTACTTTCTGTAGCTAAAATTTACTATTAACTACTCCAGGCCGCAAATAATAAAATAAATAATGCGTAGTAGCGTACGCGCTTTCTAATACACGATGCAACTATCGCTGATTGCTTAACATTTCTCAATAAGCTTAAGCACTTCTTCAGCGCATCTTTTAGCATTGTCTACTTGGAGCGCGTATTTAACGGTGCCATTATGTCGATATGAATATTGTACGACTGATAGAATTTCGCCTTACGCCATTAACGTACTTTTCCTGCATAACAGTATACTTTCGGCACACCTCGCCGTCCGCATCGACCAACAGATTTACTGTAAGTCCCTGTTTGTCTCCGAAACGGCGTGCGACAAACCGTCATCTAACGAAACCCCGAATACGATGGTTTCATAACGCGCGAACTTGTCTTCCAACTCACTGAAGTCGATTCCCTGTCGCACGCAACTTGGCGAGCCATCTTTAGGGTAGAAGTAAAGAACAACATTCTTCCGCCTGCGAAAACATTTAAAATTGACGATGTTCATACCAGAGTCGGTAAGCGCGAATCTTAGTGCTTTTTGGCCAATTTCCACCACGACCACATCCTAGGCAGGAAGGAATACTTAAGTCGATTAACAAAAAGGTCTTGCGTCGCGAGGCAAAACGAAGCGGTCGTCAATAAACTTATAAAGCACTTTACGATAACCGCCCCGAATTCTAAACCAAATCCCTTCAGCCGTATGCATCCTCGTATAACCACCATTGGATAATCCTGCATGCGCCTAGCAAGCCAATAGACTAGAGGATATAACCTCACTGCTACAGGTAACCGTAACCTCGGTCCGCTGGCAAAGCAATAACGATCGGTTGCTTTCACTTAAGATATAAAGTAATGACAACGACGCGATACAATCCCATATTAGTCGATTTTTCCAACCCCTATTTGAATCCATGAAGCCTTCCTGTCTTGGCGGAATTTCCGCCAGCCAATTTTTGCGCGAATATTGGCAAAAAAAACCATTGCTAGTGCGGCAAGCGCTCCCCAATTTTAAGAACCTTATTACACCTGACGGATTACTTGACCTTGCTTGTCGTGACGATGTGGAGTCCAGACTGGTAGATCGTTCGCGTAGCGGCTGGCGACTCACCAACGGACCTTTCACATCGAAAAATTTTTCTCGGCTACCAAAGCGTAATTGGACGTTATTGATTCAAGACCTGAATCACACTCTTCCCGAAGCATCAGCGTTGCTACAACAATTCGACTTCATCCCGCATGCTCGTGTAGATGATGTGATGGTGAGCTATGCCGCAACAGGCGGTGGTGTCGGCCCCCACTTTGACTCCTATGACGTGTTCCTGTTACAGGGGTATGGACAACGCCGTTGGCGTATTTCCTCGCAAAAAAATCTTGAATTGGTTCCCAACGCTCCACTAAAAATTCTTAAGGAGTTTCAGGCAGAACAAGAATGGGTGCTGGAACCCGGAGATATGCTTTACCTTCCACCAGGCTATGCCCATGACGGCATTGCGGTAACTGAGTGCATGACATACTCAATCGGGTTTCGAGCACCATCCACGCAAGAGCTAGCAAACACCTTCCTTGCTCACTTACAGGATAATCTATCGCTTGAAGGCAGGTATGAAGACACTGACCTTACGGCAACAAATCACCCGGGCGAGATTCCAAAGTCGATGGTGTATAAATCGAAGGTAATGTTGCAGCAAATAACCTGGGAAGAAGCTACCGTCGCCGATTTTCTTGGAGTTTACTTGAGTGAGCCAAAGCCCCACGTATTTTTCGTGCCCCCAGCGCGCCCATTATCAGCCGTGCGATTTGCATCGGTGATTAAAGAAGTGGGTCTAAAACTCTCGTTAAAGTCGCGCATGCTTTATCGTAAAAATGCCTTCTATATGAATGGAGAGCGTTTCGATGCTCCTAAAATTTCCGTGCCTCTTCTGCAAATGCTTGCCGATAGGCGCACAGTAGAAACAAACTTAAATATCGACGAAGAAACATTAAGGGTCTTATGGGATTGGTATTGCGCAGGATTTATTGAGTTGCCAAGACGTGGCACAAATAAGAAAACAAAAGGCACGTCTAAAGATTTAAGCTGAATTGTACGGAGGATTTTTCTGCGCAATGACGACTTGCCGGAACTTTAAGAAATACTCTGATTTACCATTTACCGGGGTCCGGCAGGCCGAAAAATTGGCCTATCGGACCCACAGTACCTGCATCGATTGAACGTACTCCACTCCCTGGCTTATCCTTTTGGCTCTCTCCCAAAAACCAACGCGTAAGCAGATGCTATGGTTGTTAGCGAATCTAAATGAATATCGCAAGTGATAGAAAAAGTGTTGCAAGCAGCAGAATCCAAATCCCCTCGCCGCCACTTCCTGCTCGCAACTCTCTATGCGACTCGTGATTGTTAACCATTTCAGGTAGTAATAAGTGGTTCATGATGTTAAGCCCCCCTTACTTGTTACTTAAGCAAAGGGAATGCCATTTTGTGAGAATAATCACAAACTCTTACGGGGAGGCACGTCCCCGTTGATTATTAACGCCAACCGATAAAACCTTGCCGTTTGACTTAACAATTAATGATGCAGTGCAGACATGTTAATAGTGACGGAAAATGTCACTTAATAGGCGCAATTCGGCAGGCCTCTCGGCGCTAAGGTGTGAGAATTCAATCACAGAGGCTACACATAAAAAAACCCGGCAGGTATGCCGGGTTTTTTATCTTTGCCCTAAAGCAGCATGTACTATCTTGTTCCGCGAAACATGGATTTGAACCACCCTACTTGTGGCTTAAACCATGTCACTCCTATATTCCCCGATTCTTTCTTCGCGTTACCGTCGGCATTTTTACCAGTCCGCGACGCACCGACGCTCTCGGTTGGCGCAGGCGATATAATAAGAGCTTCCCCAGCAAAGCATTTCTCAAAAGCCTGCCGGCTTAGCGTCATCGTGGATTTGCTGCAGGCTTCAGCAAAAACGACCGATTCGTCATCTATGCTCTGCAATAAAGCCATTTGATATTCAGGCATCGTACTCTGCGTTACAGCCGTGGTCTCACTAGTAGGAAACGATACCCCCTCAACTCCCGGTATGAGCGCGACCAAGCAAGGGAGCGGCAGCTTTGCAAGTTGACTATTCGGAACGGCTTTTTGTCGAACCTTGAATCCACACTGCTCAGCAACCACGCGAAATGATCCCAAGGTAAACGGTGCCTCGTATTTCTGAAGAGACAATGTTGTCGCTAGTGGTACATGATGAATTTGACTGCTGATGCTTAAGGCCCATACAAATCCGTCACGAGTAATTGGCAGATTCAACATTTTCACCCCCCTCGTCGCCGTTAATATTGGTTCTTGCACAGCCGGTTTGTTATTTGAAATATCGGTTGCTCATGAACATTTATGAAGTACATCTGTTGGAAGCATGTTATTTTTATGGCCATTTTTATGCTGTTAAGAACGTCACAGAAGAGCGCAGTAAAATGAGACGCAGTCCCTTGAAACCGCCACCATATGCGATCGACCGATCGACGCTCGCACGGGAGGTAATCATTGATACATTTCGTGCTAGCGGTCCTGGTGGACAACACGTCAATAAAACCAACTCAGGGTTACGCATAACGCATCCGCCATCGGGTGTAGTCGTCATTGCACAGGATTCACCGTCACAATTTCGTAACCGGGAAACCGCCTTTCAACGGTTGGAAATACGGTTACGCGCGCTTAACCACATACCGAAGAAACGCGTCGCAACCAAACCGACAGCGGGCTCCAGGGAGCGAAGGCTCACGGAAAAACGACATCAGGCAAATAACAAAACCAGGAGAAGAAAGGTGGAAGAAGAATGACTGTGACGAGACACTTAACCATTCATGGGCGAGTTCAAGGAGTGGGTTACCGATACGCGATGGTTGCAGTTGCCAGCCGTTTAGGCGTCACGGGTTGGGTGAGGAATAGGCGCGATGGAACCGTTGAAGCGGTGGTTCAAGGTTCTCCTGACACGGTGGAAGAAATAACGAACTGGGCACACCAAGGCCCGGCGGCCTCATTGGTAAGCCAAGTAGAAATATCCGAAAGTGCAGAACAGAAAAACTATACAGACTTTACGCAGCAGCCAACGCTGTAATTTAGGGCGCTATAAATAACGGACAGACTCTTAATTCCGCTGTCATACAAATCGCCTGCGCAGCGTTGCTAAATAAGCCACTGCCGCCCCATCACTTTCTAACGGCGCCCATACCGCCCTCTCTTCTTCCGTCAGCGGATGGTAGGGTCCGGCCTTGGTTTCAAAGAATACGGTTCCGGGCGTGAGTCCGATCAATGAATGAAACATGCCAACCGGAATTGTCACCCCAAACCGGGATGCCCCAGGATCAAGCACCGCGTCGCTCGTTACGTTGCCACTTTCATCAAAGAAAACAATCCCCAAACGCCCTGAAAGAAGCAGGATGGTTTCGTCTTTATTAGGGTCTAGATGGCGATGTGGCGGAATGTAGGAATCAGGCTCAATGGCATTCAACAACCGATGGCAAATCGCTTCATCATCCGCGTGGAAATTGTGGTTCTTGCGGCGCCGAAGTGAGCTCTGCGCTTGAGCAACCAAATCACGCAACAACTCGGCGGTTATCCAATTTATTTCATTCATAAAATCACCCTAACTAAAAACGCATTTAAAACACGTTTAATAAACAACTTGAACATTTTCTTGCGTTAACCAGTCGACCAGCGAGTCAATCAATGTATCCGATAATCTCACACGCTTCGATTCGGGTAACTCCAAGTCGCACACAGCCGTGTGGTTGCGATAACTAATACGCACCGGACAAGTACCTCCGACATAAGGCTTTAACACCTCAGCGAGCCGCTCGGCATTCGCTTGACCGTTGAATGAAAGCTTAAGTGACCGCGCAAAACGACCTCTCGCGGTAGTTAAATCGAAGATTTTATCCACGCCGACACGAATGCCGCCGGTATATTCATCTTTCCTGATTTGGCCTTCGATAATCAATAATTCGTCTTCCTTGATGATAGCCCGATGCTCAGTAAACAACTCATTAAATACAGCGACCTCCACCTGCGCGGTACCGTCATCCATGGTGATAAAAGCCATCCGGCCACGCTTTGTCTGTTGTACACGGATCGTATGAACTATGCCGGCGATCAATACTGGTTCTCGTTCCCGCTGCGGCTGTAAGTCTTTCAATCGATTACGTACAAAGGCTGACACTTCGCCTACATAACTTTCGAATGGATGCCCGCTTAGGTAGAACCCTAAGGCGAGTTTCTCATTTTGCAGTAATTCCCGCTTTTTCCAACGCCTTGCGTCAACTGTCGCAATAGCGCTATCAGAGGTTTCTTCAGTCTCGCAAAATAGGCTTACCTGTGAAGCGCTACGACTTGCCTGTTCAGCAGCTTCCAAAGCCACTCCCACGGAAGCAAGCAGGCTGGCGCGGTGATTATTTAGAGCGTCGAAGGCGCCGGCGCGGATCAATGACTCAATCGTTCGCCGGTTAACAATTCGCTTATCCACACGACGACAAAAGTCGAATAGATCGATAAATGGCGCGCTCTTACGTGCTTCGACCATATTGACGATTGCTGCCTCGCCACTGCCCTTGATAGCTCCTAAGCCGAAGCGAATTTCTTTGGTGCTTACCGGCACAAAGCGATATTCCGAATGATTGACGTCCGGGGGTAATACAACGAGACCCAGTGTATGCGCGACGTCATCGTAGAAAAGCTGTACCTTGTCGGTATCCGCCATCACCGCTGATAGCGTCGCGGCCATAAATTCGGCGGGGTAATGCGCCTTCAGATAAGCGGTTTGATAAGCCACCAGCGCATAAGCGGCAGCATGTGACTTGTTGAAACCGTAACCAGCGAATTTTTCCATCTGATTGAAAACTTCGTTGGCACCGCCCTCTGCCATTCCGAGCTCAACCGCGCCCTTGACGAAGATGCCTCTTTGCTGCGCCATTTCCTCGGGTTTTTTCTTGCCCATGGCGCGCCGCAATAAATCCGCGCCGCCTAAACTATAGCCGCCGATTACCTGAGCAATCTGCATTACCTGTTCCTGATAAACCATAACCCCATAAGTAGGGCCAAGAATAGGCTGCAAACGGGGGTCCAAGTATTCCACCTTCTCTTTTCCGTGCTTGCGGGCGACGAAATCGGGAATTAGATCCATTGGGCCGGGACGGTAAAGCGCAACCAGCGCAATAATGTCTTCGAATCGGTCAGGTTTTGCCTGCTTCAACATATCGCGCATACCACGCGATTCAAACTGGAATACAGCGACTACGTTGGCACTGGCAAATATTCGGTGGTAGGTTTCCTTATTGTCGAGCGGAATGGTTTCAAGATTAAAGCTATTTCCATCCGGGCGCACCCGACGGATATAACGGACCGCCCAGTTAAGAATGGTTAATGTCGTCAGACCAAGAAAGTCGAACTTTACTAGGCCGACAGCCTCCACGTCGTCCTTATCGAACTGGCTGACCATGGAGTCGGCGCCTTCGGCAACATAGAGCGGTGTGAAATCCGTGAGCTTACCCGGCGCGATTAACACTCCGCCGGCATGCATACCAACGTTGCGAGTCATGCCTTCTAATTGCTCGGCCAATTCCAGCAATTCACGAGTTTCGTCTTCAGTTTCCTCGCGCTCCTTGAGCCGCGGCTCCATCTCGCGAGCCATTGCTAATGTAACCAATTTTCCCGGTTGAAAAGGTATCAGCTTGGCGAGCTCGTCGGTACGGTTATAACCCCACTCCATTACCCGCCCAACATCTCGCACTACTGCCTTGGCGGCCATCGTACCGAATGTGGCAATTTGCGAGACCGATTCAGCACCGTACTTCTGCTTTACGTAGTCGATTACCCGATCGCGGCCATCCTGACAAAAGTCGATATCGAAGTCGGGCATCGATACCCGCTCGGGATTAAGAAATCGTTCAAACAGCAAATCGTAGCGGAGCGGATCAAGGTCGGTAATTGCCAGCGAATATGCCACCAATGAACCAGCGCCGGAGCCCCGCCCAGGACCAACTGGCACGTCGTTTTGCTTCGCCCAATTAATAAAGTCAGCCACGATTAAGAAGTAGCCGGGAAAACCCATTTGAATGATGGTCTTCGTCTCAAACTCGAGGCGCGCTTCATACTCGGCGCGTTTTGCGTTTCGTACCGCCTCATCCACAAAAAGCTGCTTCAGCCTTATTTCGAGCCCGCTTTTCGCTTGATCTACCAGATAGTCGTCTAGCGTCACTCCCGGCGGCGTTGGGTAATTAGGCAAGCGATTTTTTCCCAACTCCAATTCCAAATTACAGCGCCGGGCAATTTCCACCGAATTGGCTAACGCCTCTGGAATATCGGCAAACAATGCCGCCATCTCAGCTTGCGTCTTGAAATATTGCTCTTCGGTGAATTCCTTCTTCCTGCGCCGGTCACCCAATACATACCCTTGCGAAATACAAACTCGCGCTTCATGCGCACGAAAATCTGTGCGGCTCATAAATTGCACCGGATGCGTTGCAACAACTGGAATTTGTAATTCGGAAGCGAGGTCTAAGGCGCAGTCAATATAGGAATCCTCTCCAGGAATACCAATGCGCTGCAATTCCAAATAATAAGCATTGGGGAAGATAGAAACCCATTGACGGGCAAGCTCGCGCGCCAGCTTTTCGTTTCCTTGCGCTAGCGCCTGGCCGATATCCCCCCGCTGAGCCCCGGACAAGGCAATCAATCCAGCGCTGCCAAATTCCTCAAACCATTCACGACGAATTTCCGCGCGACCGCGGTACTGGTTGCTGCGAAACGCTCGTGTTAGCAACTCACACAATGCCAGATAGCCCGCTCTCGACCGACAAAGCAAAATCAATCGATGCGGCTGATCTCGATTAATGGGATTAGTCAGCCAAACGTCACATCCGACTATCGGTTTTATCCCCGCCCCACGTGCAGCTTTGTAAAACTTCACCAGACCAAACACATTGCTAAGATCGGTAAGCGCCAGCGCTGGCATGGCGTCGTTTTTTGCTTGGCTGACGGCATCATCAAGCCGGACGATACCATCGGTAATTGAATATTCGCTATGGAGATGAAGATGGATAAAAACGGGGGAGTTCGGCATGGCGATTCAAGGACAGGGTAATCTGGAATTTTACATCAAGGCGCGGCATCGTATCTTAGACGGACGATCTTAATCTTATATTCCTAGATATGTGAACCGTGGCATACATCTTGCATTGAAGTAAGACCAAGATACGTTAAAACAAATGTTGTTCGGGGCGTATCAATGCAAACAAAGAAGGCGCTTACGAGAAAAGTCATACAACGCCATATATTGTTAAATAATTTGAAAACCTGGGAAAAATTATGCCGAGAAACGAGAACAATGGTGACGAATCAACCCCTCTCCTAGAAGATTCAAAAGCTCAAATGCAGGACCTAAAAGCCGAGAATAAAGCATTGAAAGCTGAGAAGGCAGAGAAAGACGCACAGCTAGCGCAACAGGACCAAGAAAAAGAAAAACAACATGCAGAACAAGCAAAAGAACAAAAAAAACAAGACCTAAAAGCACAAAAGAAAAAGAAATATCATAAAAGGTACGACACTTTCGCCGGTGGGGCGAAATGGCTCGTTGTCGATATTGGTTTACTTCTTCCATTCAAGATAATAGGGGCAATCCTAAAGGCGATAACATCGCTATTTAAGATGTTTAGGAAGAAAAAAGATAAATCAATCGATGAAGAAAAGGGGACGGGCATAAACGTCACGCCGGAAAAAAAAGAGAGCTTGATAAAAGTCAGCACGAATAGCAAGTCGCAAGACCTAGCGCAAGCACAACAACCAAATATCTCTGTAAGTATGGGGGGGGCGGCGTCGAACATATTGCCCTTGCCGGTAAGCCCACCGCCAGTCGAACTTCATAAAGGAAATGTATTCGAACAATTTGCAGCTTTAAAAAACCATAAAGATTTCAAAGAATCACTTACGCCTATAAAAGATGGCTCTGTACAAGTGATAGGCATAAAGCCATTAACAGACGAGCCAGGATTTAGCACTATGCTTGTCGCACCCGCTATTAACATCAACGGGCAAGTCAGGCCTGAGCGAATACAGGAATTCAAAATTCCGGATAGCGAGGTCGATCGATATAAAAGTAAAGTATCCGCAACTAACGATCCGACCAAGAAAATAACATTACAAGGTGGAAAACTTCCTCACGAGGCTACCCAGGACCAAGATATTAACCACGACAACACACAAAGTCTCAACCAGTCAGGGGAAAAGCAAAATCAACCTAAAGGTAAGAAAAGATAATTTTTTGAGTGCGCCGGCGGGAGCCGGCGCACATAAAAGCTTTGAACAATGTAAAACCGCTAGAAAAACTCAATTACTCATCAGACTAATAACCAGTGATAGTTATATGGGCCACGAAATAAAAACGGCCATCTTTACGCGGCCGTTGTGAATTTATTGTTTTTGCACCGGCGGGATTCTTCCGCCCCTAGCTGCTTCCTTGTGCACAATCAAGATACTACGGCGCATCACCACATGCTGTGAACTGCATCACAGATCGATTATTTAGGCGACATCTTGAAGCATATTACTTCCCGCCCGAACTCCTTCTTCTTGCAACAAAAAATGCCCTGAGCAAAGCTGCACTTTCCTCCGCCATTACGCCACTTGTAACCAGCGCATGATGATTAAGTTTCGATTCCGCAAAAAGATCGACTACACTGCCGCAAGCACCTGTCTTTGGGTCCGACGCGCCATAAACCAGTCGCGCAATCCGGCTATGCTGAATCGCTCCGGCGCACATAACGCACGGCTCTAACGTCACGTACAACGTGCATCCGGGCAGACGATAATTTGAAAGATGCGCAGCGGCATCGCGCAACGCCTTTATTTCCGCGTGAGCACTTGGATCGTTGCTTGCAATCGGCGCGTTGAAACCTTGTCCAATTACGATGCCATCCTTAACCACCAAAGCGCCCACCGGCACTTCGCCGGACGCCGCAGCGGCTTCCGCAAGCGCGAGCGCTTGTCGCATGAACAATTCGTCTTCCATCATTTTGCCAAAGCCACCGCAGTCAATATACCCTGCATGATTTGCAGCGGTGTCGGCGGACAGCCGGGCACAGCTACATCCACGGGAATAACATTGGAAACATGCCCACAACTGGCATAACTTTCGCCGAAAATACCACCGGTACAACCGCAATCACCGATTGCAACAACAAGCTTGGGATCGGGTGTTGCTTCATAGGTGCGCTCCAATGCGACCTTCATATGTCGCGATACAGGGCCAGTCACCAGCAGCAGATCTGCGTGCCGTGGACTAGCAACGAAGTGAATGCCTAAGCCTTCAAGGTTGTAGTAAGGATTAGTAGTCGCATTGATTTCTAATTCGCAACCATTGCATGAACCCGCATCGACTTGACGAATAGCCAGCGAACGTCCGAAACGCGCTAGCACGGCAGCTTCGAGACGTGTACTGGTGGCTCGCAAGGATTCATCGACAGCAGGAGGCGGCTCACTTTTTATTCCGTTGGCGACGATTTTCTTTAGAAGATGGTACATGGCAATTTATAAATCCTGCCCGCTATAACTCAAATTGAAAGATTTGTTGATCAGCGGAAAATCCGGAACGATGTTTCCGATAACCGCATATTCCAACAACGGCCAATTTTGCCAAGAAGGATCATGCGGATGACAACGATATATTCGATTGTCTTGCGTTGTTTCCAGCGCAACCAAAATTTCCCCTCGCCATCCCTCTACCCAACCAATTCCACATTTCCCTTCAGTAACTGAGTTAACCGGCACGCGCACCTCTCCATCCGGCATGAGCTCAATCATGTTCTCAATTAAACGCAGCGACTCCGCTACTTCATCAAAGCGCACGCTGACCCGCGCCGCCACATCGCCATTGCTGTGAGTGGCCATATGAATATCCAATCTATCGTAAGGAACACCTGGAAACTGCACGCGTAGATCCATGGCTTGCCCGCTCGCACGCCCTACCAGCCCAGTTAACCCAAGTTTCACCGCAAGTTGCGGTGTCACTTGCCCCGTTGTCAAGAATCGATCTTGCAAACCAGCATGTTCATCATAAATAATTTTTAGTGTCGGCAATTCTCGTTGCAATACTTCGATCTCCTGCCGAATGGATGCGATGCATTCGGCGCTTATATTTTGTACAACTCCACCGGGAACAATGCAGTCCATTAAATAACGATGACCAAAATAAGTATGGTTCAACCGCAACATATCTTCTTTGAGCCGAGAGAATTGCGCGAGCCCGAAAGCGAATGCTGCATCGTTACCAAGGTAGCCTAAATCTCCGAGGTGATTTGCGATTCGCTCTCGCTCCAACAGCAAAGCGCGTAGCCACTCCGCACGAGAAGGCGGCATGGTCGCAGTGGCCATTTCAGCAGCCATGCAGTACGCCCACGCATAGGCAACCGTACTATCGCCGGAAACTCGTCCAGCTAGCCGCGCACCTTCTTCCAACGTCATACCCTCGAAGCGCTTTTCTATTCCTTTATGCACATAGCCTAGCCGCTCTTCCAAGCGCAACACGCGTTCGCCGACTACTGAAAAACGGAAGTGCCCCGGCTCGATAACTCCCGCATGGACAGGCCCCACGGGTATTTCATGCACGCCCTCCCCTTCGACTTTTACAAAAGGGTAATTATCGAAACCGCCCGCAAAATCTTGTTCGAATTCAAAATCGCGACGCAGCGGAAAACTATCCTTCGGCCATGCGGTATGACGCAACCAGGGACGCTCATCGACGGCCTTATCGGCGCGGAGTCCTAACAGATCGTAGATAGTTCGCTGCATGCGGTTTGCAACGGGAAAAATATCGGCTAAGTCGGGAAATACCGGGCGCCCATCATTGACCGGCAACCGCATCCACAAAAGTCCTTCTTCAAATGCAAGCGCCGCATGCACCGCCATGCTCAACTCACGTTCCCGATCGTCGCTACCCCACAGGGCGACTAATCGACCGCCATTTTGTTGCACTCTTTCGGCAACAGCGCGGTATTGCTGGGAATCAACCGTGGCTTGAAAAATTGGTGGTTGAACGAGCAATTGCTGTGTCTTAATGTTGAGGTCAGTAAAAAAACGCATGCATATTCCGTTCATTGGAGCATCTAAAAAATGCGTCCACCTAGACATGCCGACGCAAACAGCACAGCAAGGAAGGGGAACAACAGCAAAGACATTTTTAGATGCTCGTTAAGAGACAAGCAACTTCGCGGCTTGACGATACCACTCGGCCAGAAAAGGTGGGATGTATAAGCCAAGTAGCAGTACTAGCCCGAGGTGAATAAATACCGGTAGCGCAGCTGGGCGAAACGGTAAAGGCTTTGCTGTGGATTCACCAAAGGTCATCCATTGCAACTGCTTGAGAATGGAGGCAAAGGCAATGCCAAGTCCGACGACAAGCACCGGCGTTGCCCATGGATGTGTTGCCATCGCTTGGGTCAGAATAAGAAATTCGCTCGAAAACACGCCAAAGGGCGGCATACCCAGTATTGCCATTCCACCGATCATTAAACCCCAGCCGACCTGCGGGCTCATATGGATCATGCCGCGAATTTTTTCGATCGATTGGCTGCCAACTTTTTGAGTCGCATGACCCACTGCGAAAAAGATGGCCGACTTAGTCAATGAATGTACGGTCATGTGCAACAAACCTGCAAAAGTCGCAACGGGGCCGCCAATACCAAACGCAAAGGTCATCAGCCCCATGTGCTCGATAGATGAATACGCAAACAACCGCTTCACATCGGTTTGCCGCTGCAAAAAAAGCGCCGCTACCACAACGGAAATCAGACCGAAAACCATCAGTAAATTACTGGCGAAGCTAATACCGAGCGCGCCGTCCACTAGTACCTTGTTACGCAATACGGCGTAAAGCGCCACATTGAGTAATAGGCCGGAAAGTACCGCCGATACGGGCGTTGGGCCCTCAGCATGGGCATCAGGTAACCAATTGTGCAACGGCACCAATCCCATCTTTGTTCCGTAACCTACCAGCAAAAACACGAAAGCCAACGACACAATCGTCGGCTCAAGCTCGCCTCGCACGAGCGTAAGATTCGTCCATAAGAGCCCTCCCCCTTCGCTACCCAATATTCTTGCCGCTGCAAAATACAGCAAGATGGTGCCGAATAACGCGAGCGCGATGCCTACGCCGCAGAGGACAAAATACTTCCACGCGGCCGCTATGCTGGCCGGCGTGCGGTACAGGCTAACCAGCAGCACAGTAGTAAGCGTTGCCGCCTCCATCGCAACCCAGAGGATACCAATGTTATTGGTAGTCAGCGCCAGCAACATCGTGAACATGAAAAACTGGAACATGCTGTGATACCAACGCATCCGGCGATGCGTGAGCGTGCCGCGTTCGATCTCGATGCGCATGTATGGTCGACTATAAATGGCCGTAGTAAATCCAACGAATGCGGTAAGCACGACAAGAAAAGTGTTCAGGGAGTCGAGATAGAAAAGATCGCCCATCGACGTATGTTTTCCATTTACAAAAACATCCGACGCTACAAGCGCAGCAGCAATGAAAGTCAGCGCTGAAAATAGGATATTGAGCTCACTGGAGATCCGACGGTCACGGAGAATAAATAGCAATGCGCCACCTGCTACCGGCAGGCATTCCAGCGCCAGTAGTTCAAGATTCACGAGTCACCCCGGGCTTATTCTGTCCGTCTTTAAATCGCTCCATATGCTGGAGATCCAAACTATCAAACGTCTCCCTCACTTGAAAGAAAAACATGCCGAGAATAAGCGAGCCAATCAGTAAATCCAGCGCGATACCAAACTCAACCACCATCGGCATGCCATAGGTAGCACTGGTAGCGGCAAAGAGCAGGCAGTTTTCCATTGATAGAAAACCGATCACCTGCGGTAATGCCTTGCGGCGAGTAAGCATCATCAAAAAAGAAAGCAGCATGCATGCTAATGCAATGCCTAGCGTGCTACGAATAACGGTGCCGGATAATTGCGAGATAGGCATGGCTAAATTGAAAGCAAAAATCACCAAACCAATGCCGACAATCATCGCGGTAGGAATGTTGATGAGCGTCTCAACTTCCCAGCGGATGTGAAGCCGCTCTACCAACCGGTGCAACAAAAACGGCAGCAGGATAACCTTCAGAGTAATAGTCAGTAGCGCCGAATAAACGAGATGTACTTGCCCAGTCGAATACGCCACGATTAGCGTCGAAATGGCGAGCACTAAACCTTGCGCACTAAATAAATTAATGAGCGAAACGACTCGCCGCTGCGACAGCATGGCAAATCCAATAAGCAATTGCAGCGCGGCGAATAAATTAATGAGCTGGCCGGTGATTGGAATATGCATGTCAAATCTCAAGCAGGAAATGAACGAGCATTCCTAGCACAGCGAACAAAAACGCCGTCCCTAAAAATTCCGGCGCCCGAAAAATACGCATCTTGGCGGAAATCGTTTCTAACAACGCAAGCCCCGCACCGGCAATTAAAAGTTTGATCGCCAAACACAGGACAGCGATGGGGTAAGCGAATATCTGCGCGGTAGAAAAATCCCTCCAGTTCCATACCGAAAGAAATATGGTGAGATCATCCGCTCGTGCGATCCCCCACGGCACAAACAAGCACAAACCGATGCTCGCGTAGAGCATTAACTTGATGTTGGATGCCCATTCGATCAGTGCCAAATGCCGTGCGGAATATTCGAGGATCATCGCTTCATGAACCATCGTCAGTTCCAAATGCGTTGCAGGATTGTCGATAGGAATACGCGCATTTTCAGCAAGCAGCACCATAACAAATGCAGTCGCGGCGAAAGCTAGGCTCGGATAAATCCCCAACTTTTCATGGCCTAGTGTCTCGACAATCGTATTAAGTGAAGTCGATTGACTGATAAGCGATGCGGTGAAAAACACCATCAGCAACGCCGGCTCGGCCAAAAATGCGATCAACATTTCTCGACGCGCGCCCATCGAGCCAAACGCAGTACCGATATCCATGGCAGCCAGTGCTAGAAATACACGTGCCAATGCAAAAATTCCCACGAGGGCGATAACGTCTGCCGCTCTCGCAAAAGGAAGATCAGTGGCCACCACCGGCACGATGCCGGCCGCCAGCACCATACAACCCAATAAAATATAAGGAGTTGCTCTAAAGAGAATGGACGCGTTGTGAGCAAGCACCACGTCCTTAATGAACAATTTGGCAAAATTGCGATACGGCTGTAGTGCGCCTGGGCCACGCTTATTTTGTAACCAAGCGCGGCATTGATTCACCCACCCCGCCAATAATGGCGCGGCAAGCAATATGATCATTACCTGAGTGACTTGAGAGAGAATGGAAACGGCCAGTTTCATCGCACAAAAATAAGTAGCACGAGCAAAGTGGCGAAACTATAGAGCAAGTACCACTGAATACGCCCATGTTGGAGTTTGCCGATTTTTATGGAAAACCATTCAACAGCATTTCCAATCGGTTGGTAAAACCACGCCCAAAAACGGTCTGTCTGACGCTTGCGATAAACAGGTTTGATGTCCGCAGGACTGGGCAATACCCGCTCGATTTCGAAAGCCGGCTCGAAAATTTGACTGATCGGCTGACCGAATCCTTCTGCCGTGTCTTGCATGCGAGATGTTTGCAACGGATAACCGCAATCCCAAGGATCAGCTCGTCTGCTAGTTCGTCGAAAATACTTTCTCACCAGTAAATACACTGCAAACGTAACCAGCACGATCATCAGCATAAAAATAATCGGACTGTAACTTGCTCTTGCTGACGATAGAGGGGTAATAAGTAACCAACCGTTTTTTGCCGAAGCAGGCGCAAGCTGAGCGCCAATGAGGGACTGAGTAACATAATCGATACTTTGTATTACCCAATGGGGGATTAATCCCAAAATCACGCACAGCATAGCTAACCATGCCATTCCGATTTGCTGGAATACATTGCCCGGGTCACTCCCGGCAGCACCGGTACTGCGTGGCTGCCCGAGAAAAATCAAACCGTAGAATTTGACCATCACATAAGCTGCCAATGATGCAGCCAACGCGATTGCTGCCGCGGCTACTGGAACCAGCATGTTGAGATAGGAGTGCGGCAACCCCGGCGTTAGCAAGAACGATTGCAGCAATAACCATTCGGAAACAAAACCATTTAATGGCGGCAAACCGCTTGCGGCGAGTATCCCGATAAGGCTAAAACCTGCTACCCAAGGCATGCGGTGAATCAATCCGCCAAGCCCGCTAAAACAACGGCTGCCAGTCGCATGCGTCACCGCGCCAGTTGCTAGGAAAAGCAGCGCTTTGAAGATCGTATGGTTCAACGCGTGATACAACATTGCCGTTAGCGATAACGCAGCCAACAGCGGCATATTGAAAACATTGAACAAGATGGTTAGGCCGAAAGCGACAGCCAACAAGCCCATATTTTCAATCGATGAATACGCCAATAGCCGCTTGATGTCGGTCTGCACAGCAGCAAACATAACGCCGAAAAGCGCGGTCAACAATCCAACACCAAGAACCAGCGCGCCCCACCACCACAGCTGCGTATCGAGTAAATCGAAAGTAACGCGGAGCAAACCATAAATAGCGGTTTTCAACATGACAGCGCTCATCAACGCGGAGACTGGCGATGGCGCGGCAGGGTGTGCTTCCGGTAACCAGATATGCAGCGGCAACAAACCGGCCTTAGCGCCAAAACCAAGAAGCGCTAGCAGAAAAGCGACCGTACTAGATGGACCGGACAAGTGCGCGTCACGCATGACTTCAAAGGTGTAATCGCCATACCAATCCTGCATTGCGCCAAAGCAAAAAAGCAGACACAACGCACCCAGGTGAGCAATTAACAAGTAGATAAATCCGGCTGCTTGATTTTGTGGTTCGTGGTGATCTAGCGTTACTAAAAAATACGATGAGAGAGCCATTACCTCCCAGGCGATCATGAATACCAACGCGTCATCGGCGATCAATACGAGAGCCATGCCCACTATAAAAAAGTGGTATTGCAACACTAGTAGGCCTAGACGTTGGCTCGTCCAATCACGAAAATAGCCAGCTGAAAAAAGCGAGACGCCAAAAACGCACGTACCAAGCAAAATCAAGAAAAATGCCGATAACGCGTCTACTCGTAAGTTAAACGGAAAATCCGGCAGTCCTAACGGCAGCGTCGCCAGTGTCGGCGCTTGATCAAGGTTAGTGATAGCGGCCAGCGCGAGAATCAAGCCAGCAACAGCGCCAATAGGAAAAACAAAATGATGAACGAAACGGGGATGATCGCGAAAAATGAAGCCCAATATTCCGAGTGATAGCCAGATGACTATCACAACGAGCGCAACATTTACGGACAAAAGTTCGAAGGCAGCGGTCACGTGCTTCTAATTTTAAATTTCCTGCGTAGGGTCGGGGATCGTAGGAGCGAGCTTGTAATCAAATACAAATCACTAGCGCGCTCACCCCTACAAATCTTGCAACTTCAGATAGCCGTACTATTCCCACTCAATCGTAGCCGGCGGTTTACCGGAGATGTCATAGACAACCCGGTTAATACCTCGTACCTCGTTGATGATGCGATTGGAAACTTTCCCTAGCAATGAATACGGCAACTCAGCCCAATGCGCGGTCATGAAATCTGTCGTTTGAACAGCTCGTAAGGCGACCACATATTCGTAAGTGCGACCGTCCCCCATAACACCGACAGACTTTACAGGCAAAAATACAGCGAATGCTTGCGCGGTCTTGTCGTACCAGCTTTTTCCGTCCGCATCTTTCGTTGCGCGAAGTTCTTCGATGAAGATCGCATCAGCACGACGTAGCAAATCAGCATACTCGCGCTTCACTTCTCCTAAAATTCTTACCCCTAAACCGGGGCCTGGGAAAGGATGGCGATAGACCATTTCCGGCGGTAGCCCAAGCGCCACACCTAGCGCGCGCACCTCATCTTTGAACAACTCACGTAACGGTTCAAGCAATTTAAGACGCAGTGTTTCCGGTAAGCCGCCGACATTGTGGTGCGACTTGATGGTGTGGGCTTTTTTAGTTTTAGCACCGGCTGACTCAATGACATCAGGATAAATGGTTCCCTGCGCCAACCATTTTGCTTGTGGCAGTTTTTCTGCCTCGCGCTGGAACACTTCAACGAACTCACGCCCAATAATTTTACGCTTGGCTTCAGGATCGGTGACACCGGCCAGATGCTTAAGAAACTCTCCGGATGCATCTTCGTGGATAACTTTCATGTGCAGGTGATTGCCGAAAGTTTCCATTACCTGATCAGCTTCATTCAGCCGCAGCAAACCCGTGTCGACAAACACGCAAGTCAGCTGATCACCGATGGCGCGGTGTATCAATGCCGCGGCCACGGAAGAATCGACACCACCAGAAAGGCCGAGGATAACTTCTTCTTTACCAACTGCTGCCCGCATTTTCTCCACCGCCTCAACGATGTAGTCAGGCATATTCCAGTCAGACTTCGCGCCACAAATCTCTTTTACGAAACGAGTAAGCAGTAGCTGGCCTTGTGGCGTATGAGTCACTTCAGGGTGGAATTGAACACCGTAGAAACCACGCGATTCATCGGCCATTCCGGCAATCGGCGTCGCTTCGTTTGAAGCAATCACTTTAAAACCAGAGGGTAACGCGCTCACCTTGTCGCCGTGACTCATCCAAACATCCAACAAGCCATGGCCTTCCGTATTAGCGCGGTCTTGAATACCGTCAAGCAAGCGGGAATGTCCACGTGCGCGTAGCTCGGCATATCCGAATTCACGCACTACGCCGTTTTCAACCGTACCGCCCAATTGCGCGGCCATTGTTTGCATACCATAGCAAATACCAAGTACCGGCACGCCTAGCTCGAATACCGCGCTTGGTGCGCGAGGCGTTTCGTTTTCGGTTACGGAACTTGGCCCGCCGGACAGAATAATGCCACGCGGATTGAAATCGCGAATGAACTGATCGCTTACATCGAAGGGATGCAGCTCACAGTAGACACCGGCTTCCCGAACCCGCCGGGCAATGAGTTGAACATATTGCGCACCAAAATCGAGAACTAAAATTTTATCGTGGGTCATCATAAGCAAAAAATTTGCCGGGCTTGAGCCCGGCATGTTCAATCAAACAATTAGGCCCAATCAGTCAACCTGATAATTGGGCGCTTCTTTAGTAATTTGCACATCATGGACATGGGATTCACGTATCCCAGCGGCGGTAATTTGCACAAATTCCGCCTTTGACCGCATTTCTTCGATTGTCGGACAACCGACATAACCCATACTGGAACGCAATCCACCCATAAGTTGATGGACAACAGCGACAACGGAACCTTTGTACGGGACACGCCCCTCAACCCCTTCAGGCACCAGCTTATCGGCACTCTCTTCGTTATCCTGAAAATAACGATCACTAGATCCTTGCTGCATGGCACCTAATGAACCCATGCCACGATAAGATTTATAAGAACGCCCTTGGAAAAGCTCAATCTCTCCCGGCGCCTCCTCTGTGCCGGCAAAAAGCCCCCCCAACATGACTGCATGTGCGCCTGCCGCAATCGCCTTGGAAATGTCACCTGAATAACGAATTCCACCGTCTGCAATCAAAGGCACATTGTCGTGCTTCAAGCCTTGCGCCACATTGTCGATTGCCGTGATTTGCGGAACGCCAACGCCAGCAACAATACGCGTCGTACAGATCGAACCGGGACCTATACCGACCTTCACTCCATCGGCTCCGTGATCCACCAATGCTTTGGCGGCGTCGCCGGTTGCTACGTTTCCACCAATAACCTGCATATCGGGATAGCGGGTTTTAATCCACTTTACCCGGTCAAGTACGCCTTGAGAATGCCCATGCGCAGTATCGACGATTAAAAGATCGACACCCGCTTCGATCAACCCTGCAACACGCTCGTCAGTACCTTCACCCACACCAACTGCAGCACCGACCCGCAATCGTCCATGCTCATCCTTGCAAGCACTAGGGTGCTCTTTAGATTTAAGAATATCTTTAACAGTAACAAGTCCACGTAGCTCGAAGTCAGCGTTCACGACAAGCACCCGCTCCAGCCGGAATTTATGCAGAAGCCCCATGGCTTCTTCCAGCGGCGCGCCTTCTTTTACCGTGACTAGCCGCTCGCGCGGAGTCATGATGTTTTTAACGGGCTGATCTAAATTATGCTCGAACCGCAGGTCGCGATTCGTGACAATACCAACGACCTTACGGCCATTTAGCACAGGCAATCCAGAAATTTTGTGTTGACGAGTAAGGATTAGAACATCTCTTACCAGCATGTCTTCAGGCACAGTAACGGGATCTTTTACCACGCCACTCTCAAAACGCTTCACTTTAGCCACTTCAGCCATTTGGGCCTTAATCGGCATATTCTTATGAATAATCCCGATGCCGCCTTCCTGAGCAAGCGCAATTGCAAGACGAGCCTCAGTAACGGTGTCCATCGCTGCGGACACAATCGGCAAATTCAGCTGAATTTTTCTGGTGATTTTGGTTACGAGATTAACGTCACGCGGAAGAACTAATGAATGCGCAGGAACGAGAAGAACATCATCGAAGGTAAGTGCTTTTTGCACTAGATGCATGAAAATACCCCACCGACAAAGCCGCATTATACAGCAGCATGATTTTTCAGCAAATACTGGAAAAACGTCCCGCTCGCCCCCCAATAGATCGAAAGAACGTAATAGCATTTCACCTTATATCTTTATGTGTTACTAACAGAACCCTCGCTATTTCATTGACCCAACGTATATTTTCAGCTAAGGTACGACTACAAACTGGCGCTTAAGTTTGGTGTTAAATAACCGACTATTTAAAGCAAACCGGAGAAAATTGGTCTTTTAAGATCGATCAAAACGTCGCTTTGGATTAGCCGTAAAGCGGTTTTTAGTTAGCATGAGGGAGGCTCGTAAAGCGAATTAATAATTATGAAGACATCCTATTTCTTTCTAACGGCCTTAATTTTTTGCTTTACATCAATGGTGTCAGCCGAAGTCTATCGTTGGGTCGATAGCCAAGGCCGAGTGCAGTATTCTGATCAGCCTCCTCCTGAAGGCACCGCCAAAAAGGTGAACACTAAGCCTGCCAACGGTAGTTCAGGGGCAGCAAAAAGCTATCAAGATCAGGAACAAGACTTCCGCAAGCGGCAGGTGGAAGGAGAGGAAGCAACTAAGAAGCAAGCAGAAGCAGCACAACAAGCAAGCGCGAAACAAAAGAACTGTGCTGAGGCCAAATCGCACCTTGCCGCCCTTCAAAGAGGTGGCCGCTTTTCCAAAGCGAATGCAAAAGGTGAACGAGAAGCCTTAGATGAAAAGGGTATAGAAGCCGCTACTGCAGACGCGAAAAAAAGCGTTGCCGATTGGTGCAAATAGGAGGCCTTAGAATTGCCTATCTACAAGCGACATACTTTAATGGCTACCCAATACAAATCTGGCTCTTGCCGGTCCAGTATTAGTAAATGCCAAATTTCCTTAATTTCTGCCTTATTGGCATGCTTTAGCCAAACAGCTCCGGCTTTCAGTTTTGGCGATTTAATTGTCGAGTCATATCTGGGCGAGTCCTTTTTAGCTCACGTCAATATTTCGTTGGCGCCTGGAGAAGTTATTGATGAGTCCTGTTTCAAACTTATGCCCGCCAAAACAACGGAGGGTGCAAGCGTTTTGCTACCAAACGCGAAGTTAAAGTTTATGTCCCTACCTAAAAAAGGGACGTTGACTATTGAAACACTTCAATCAATAAATGAACCAGCAGTCCAATTCGTGTTAGAAGCCAGCTGTTCAGGTGTTGGACAGCTGCAACGTGAATATGTTGTTTTATTAGATCCAGCAGTACTTTCAGTGCCACTCGTATCGGCGACCGCCCTTAATAGCTCATCTAAGGCAAGGGTAAATGCTGGGCGCAGCGCATCTTCAAAGGCGGAAAGCGGAAAAAAAAATAATTCACGCAATTCCTCCTCTGCCGGTTCCAGTAAACATCCTGACCAGCGCGCTAAAAAGACGAAGCACAAACTTATTTCCCCTGTTATAGCCACAAACTCGAATCCCGTTAGCATACATTCGGATGCACAGCCGCTCCCTGATGAAACCAATCCGATTGCTGATTTGGCACCTAAGGTTCAGGACACTCCATTGCCGGTAGCTGCAAACTCTAAGTCCTCCGCTCAACAAAAAGATCGCACCAAGAATAAGCCGCGAGCGAGCAAAGCCAAGAAGGCCGGCAAGAACGACTTTCTATTGAAACTCTCGTCTACAGAGATGGATCTGTCACATAGCGAAAAAATGACGGAAAAGGAACGGGCCGAAATACGAGAGCAACAGTTGCTCATGGATGGAGATGACTACGTTGCTAATTTACTCGCATCGAAAAATAAACTAAAAGAGCTGGAAGGCCGGATCGCCGACCTGCAAGTAAAAGTAGGTACGGGCACAGCGCCGAATGCAGCACCATCAAGTACGGTACCAGGTGCCACTCAAAGCCCGAGCACCGAACCGACGGCAATGCAATCTGCTCCACCGCCCCCACTCGATGCAACATCTCAGCCCGGCGCTGCGCCTTCAAGCGCGGCGGCAAGTATCAATGCACAGCCCCGCATTCCTATGGCAGGCACCACAAAACATGCGGCATCGGAAAACGCGCTCGGTTGGATAGCAAAACATTGGTATGTAGGGGTATTCCTACTGCTAGCTGCAGCCCTGATTGTCCGGACTCTGCGCCGCCGCCGCGAACAAGCAGCCGAAGAGCAGCGCTACGAATATGAATACCATGAGCCTTCCATCCAACCGGCCAATCAAACGGAGCCGGTTGAACAACCTATGCAAGCGGAAGAGTTGGAAATGATGGAACTTCCAAGTGCTGCCGAGCCAGCCGCGGCCAACCCCAAGGATCTCTACCGGAATGTGATTATCAATCAATTTCCGGAACTCAAATCAGCCGGTAACACCGAAGCTCGCACCGTCATTAACGTGGCGTGGCAATATTTTGAAGATCGAGGCGAACGTAGCCGCGCCATTGAATTAATTGAATTTGGTTTGGAAGAGCACCCGGACGTAGACGAACTTTGGCTTACTCAGTTCGAATTCCTGTTGCGAGACAAACGCCGGTCAGCGTACGAACAACTAGCAAAACGTTACCGCCAACGATTCCCGTCAGACCAGAGCTGGATCAAAATTCAAAGTTGGATTCAAATCCAAAGCGGCGGACGATATCTGGACCCCGATAATCCGCTTTATGCTGTCGAAGCAATTTCAGACAACGAGGCAAAAGTCATGTCGCTGGATTTTGCTAATAACAGCAGCCACCATGAAGAAAACAAAACCGCTGTTACCGATAACGCAGTTGTTGGTTTTTCGTCCACACCGAAGAACTAACATCGAGTAGAACAAAGCAGGCGATCAAACGCAGATTTACAGAAATGAAGCGGATTAGAAAACCGAACGTAAATCTGCGTTAATCCTGAAATGCACGCGTGATCGCCTACATTCTTTTCTTCTGCTTTCCTCGTTCGGCCCGTTTACGGCGTGACTCCTTCGGGTCGGCAATCAATAAGCGGTAAATTTCTACCCGATCTTGATCCCTTAACACCGCCTCTGGTTTGGCAAGTTTGCCAAAAACACCGACCTTATTTCGCGCCAAGTCGATCTCGGGAAAATATTCGACAATCTTGGATTGCCTGACCGCATCCAAAATCGTAGTGCCAACAGCGACTTTCAATTCGATGATTTTTTGCAAATCGGGCCTAGCATAAGCAACCTCGATTTTTAGTTCTTTATCCATTCCTGGGACCATAACAAACTTGCGCACGAACAACGAATGCTTCCACAAAGGTATTCGCGATATAGCTGAACACTGGCCCAATCAGCTTTTGCAATATCTTGCTCGAAAACTCGTACTCCAACTGGAACTCCACTTTACAAGCATGCTCCCCTAACGGTTTAAAATGCCAGTGACCAGCGAGATGCAAAAACGGACCTTCTTGCAATTCTATGTGCATCCATTCGGGCGCTTCTTTGCGGTTCCGAGTCGTAAAGCTTTGGTGGACGCCGTGATAATCGATTTTTATCGTAGCAAGCGTTACCGCCTCAGTGCGCTCGATTAAATTTGCTCCACCGCACCAGGGTAGAAATTTCGGATAATCCTCGACCTTATCGACCAATGCGAACATTTCGGCAGAAGAATATTCAACGAGAACGGATTTTTTGACCTGTAGCATTCGATGGAATAAAACGGCGAAGAAGAAAAGCCGCTAAAATACCCCATTCCCCTGAAAAAATCACATGATTCGATGAGCATCGCACAGAACAAGAAAGCCTTCCACGATTACTTTATCGAGGAAAAGTTTGAAGCAGGTATCGTCCTACACGGATGGGAAGTCAAAGCAATTCGCGAAGCCCGCGTACAACTAAAAGAAGCTTACGTCGTTGTCCAACGGAATGAATTGTTTTTGATCGGCTCGCATATCAGCCCGCTCCCGACTGCCTCCACTCACATAGACCCGGACCCGGTACGTACGCGCAAATTGCTTTTACATTCAGAAGAAATCAGTAAATTAATCGGCAAAGTCGAACGCGCCGGCTACACCCTGGTGCCACTCAATCTGCATTTTGCCCGTGGGCGTATAAAACTTGAAATCGGGCTTGCTAAAGGTAAGAAGCAGCACGACAAACGGGAAAGCGAAAAAGAACGCGAGTGGCAAAGAGAAAAGCAACGGCTATTGCGCAATAAGTAAACAAGAAAATCAAATTTCGCTTCCTGCTGGCGCGAGCGCCTGTTTCAGCTCGGCCTCGGGAATGCCTGGCGCAAACATTCGGATGAATCGCTGCGCATAACCTCGCAGAAAATTACCTTTCCGAATAGCCAGCCGCGTTGTATTTCCTTCGAATAAATGGCTTGCATCCAATAACCGTAATCCTTGGTCCTTGGTTGCATCGTATGCCATGGAAGCAATGATCCCGATTCCCAACTCCAACTCAACGTAGGTTTTAATAACATCAGCATCAATCGCCGTGAGCACAACGTCGGGCACCAGGCCGGCAGCACCAAATGCCTGATCAATATGCGATCGTCCCGTGAAGGATTCTTCATAAGTAATAATCGGAAACTCCGCAACAGCATCTAAGGTTACTTTGGGAAGCCGTGTTAACGGATGCCCCGCCGGCACAATCAGCGAGTGATGCCAGGTATAGCAGGGAAAGGTATGAAGAGCGGAGTATGTGTCTAACGATTCCGTGGCGATACCAACATCTGCACGTCCCTCGGCCACCATTTCTGCGATTTGCGGCGGCGTGCCTTGATGCAAACCAAGATGAACACGAGGAAACGCTTCCTTGAACTGCTTGATCACTTTTGGAAGTGCATAGCGCGCCTGTGTATGTGTCGTCGCTATTTCTAGGCGGCCATGCTCACTATTGGAGAACTGTTCGGCAATTTGGCGCAAGTTATTCGCGTCCATTAGCACGCGTTCGATCACATCAATTAGCGCTTTGCCAGGCTCTGTTAACCCCAAGAGCCTTTTACCGCGCCGAACAAAAACCTCAACGCCTAATTCATCCTCTAATTCTTTTATAGCGCGGCTAACGCCAGGTTGCGTGGTGAAAAGAGCAGCAGCGACTTCAGTGAGATTGAAGTTACGGCGAACTGCCTCACGCACATAGCGTAGTTGTTGAAAATTCATTTTATCGCCTCGCTTTTCACATCATTGTGCTGTTCTGTTTTATGAGACTGCTCAGTCGGAAATACGCGCAGACTGACTGGACGCACTAATACACTTTCACCTTCTTGCAAATTAAGCTCTCGCAACCGCTCACGGCCGATTTCCGCCTCTACTAGCTGACCGTCATTTTCTAATGTGAGCTCTACGCGCGCATTAGGACCAAGCGACAACACGCGACGCACGCGAGCAGGAAGGCCACCCAGACCATCACCCGGGCGCACCACGTCAATTTCGTGCGGCCGAACATAACCAACTGCTGGTACATCCTGATCGAGCGTATGTTGGTCCAGCTCCAATGCATGATCGCCCACACGCAATATTTTGCCGTGCACGCGTCCATGAAACAGATTGACCGAGCCCAGGAAGGAGTACACAAACGGTGTCTGTGGATGATCGTATACATCTTGCGGCGTGCCGATTTGTTCGACATGACCATGATTCATGACCACGACTCGGTCCGCTACTTCCAGCGCCTCTTCCTGATCATGCGTTACGAAAATACTCGTGATATGCAAATCATCATGCAAACGTCGTAACCAACGGCGCAGTTCTTTGCGCACCTTGGCGTCGAGCGCACCGAACGGCTCGTCTAGAAGTAAAACTTTAGGCTCCACCGCCAGCGCTCGCGCGAGTGCGATTCGTTGCCGTTGTCCACCGGAAAGCTGAGACGGGTAACGATCAGCGAGCCAATCCAATTGCACGAGCTCCAACAGCTCATGTACCTTCGCTTGAATTGCCGCTTCGCTCGGGCGCGTTTTACGCGGCTTTACGCGCAGACCAAACGCAACATTTTCGAATACAGTCATATGCCGGAACAAAGCGTAATGCTGGAACACAAATCCTACTTGCCGCTCTCCAGCGCTCTGGTCCGTCGCGTCTTCCCCTTCAAGCAGCACAGAACCGCTATCAGGTACTTCCATGCCAGCAATAATGCGCAATAAGGTTGTCTTGCCGCAGCCGGACGGGCCTAACAGCGCAGTCAATTCACCACCGGGAAAATCCAGCGACACGTTACCCAGCGCGACAAAGTTGCCGAAACGCTTAGCGATATTACTTACGGTGATACTCATACTGTTGCCTTTTCCGGAGAAACTTCTTGAAGCTCGCGTCGCGTTTTCCACTCTACCAATGTCTTCAATACCAACGTCAATAAAGCAAGCGACGCAAGCAATGAAGCAACGGCAAATGCTGCGACAAAGTTGTATTCGTTATAAAGAATTTCTGCATGCAAGGGCAAAGTATTCGTGAGACCGCGGATATGACCAGACACTACAGAAACCGCGCCGAACTCACCCATTGCACGTGCATTACAAAGGATGACGCCGTAGAGCAAACCCCATTTAATGTTAGGAAGCGTGACATGCCAAAACGTTTGCCAGCCTGACGCGCCTAACACCAATGCGGCCTCTTCTTCTTCCGTTCCTTGCGCCTGCATGAGAGGAATCAATTCACGCGCAACAAAAGGAAACGTAACGAAGATCGTTGCCAACACGATACCTGGGACGGCAAAAATAATTTTAAAGTTGTACTCGCTTAGCCATGGTCCCAGCCAACCCTGCGCGCCAAATATCAAAACATAAATAAGGCCTGAAACGACGGGCGATACCGAGAAGGGCAAGTCAATTAGCGTAATCAACATCTGTTTGCCGCGAAACTCGAACTTGGTCACGGCCCATGAAGCAGCAACACCGAATACAAGGTTAGCCGGCACCGCAATCGCAGCAATCGTCAATGTCAGTTTGATGGCCGCCAACGCATCCGGCTCGACCAGCGCAGCCCAATAAGTCTCCCAGCCCTTTCGAAATGCTTGTGCGAATACCGCTACCACCGGCAAAAACAGCATCACACTGAGGAATATCATTGCGACACCGATGAGCAACCACTTTACGGTTGCGCTTTCCGTCGTCGATATTTTCCGATTTACCGACGTTTTTTTAACTGTCGGGAGGCCCGCTGATTTCATTGTAATAGTGGCTGCCATTTTTAGTTTCTCCGCGCGCCGCGCCGTTGCGCCCATGCCTGTAATGCGTTAATGATCAACAATAAGAAAAACGAGATCATCAGCATCACGACAGCAATTGCTGTTGCGCCAGCGTAGTCGTATTGCTCTAGCTTTGTGATGATCAACAACGGTGTGATCTCGGATACCATCGGCATATTGCCGGCAATAAAAATCACTGATCCGTATTCCCCTAATGCGCGGGCGAAAGCTAAAGCAAAACCTGTAGTAAGTGCCGGCAGAATATTTGGCAAAATTATCCGCCGAAACGTTTGCAAACGATTTGCCCCCAAACTAGCGGCCGCCTCCTCCACTTCCTTCTCCACGTCCTCCAGCACCGGCTGCACGGTGCGCACAACGAAAGGTAGCCCAATAAAAGTCAGAGCGACGAGAACGCCTAGTGGCGTGAAAGCAACTTTGATACCGAGCGGCGTCAATAGTTGGCCAATCCATCCATTCGGCGCATAAATTGAGGTAAGTGCTAAACCGGCAACCGCAGTCGGTAACGCGAACGGCAAATCGACCAAGGCGTCGATTACTTGCTTACCGGGAAATGTATAACGCACCAGCACCCAAGCAACAATAAGCCCAAAAAACGTATTGATAATCGCCGCTAAAAATGAAGCGCCAAAAGTGAGACGATAAGATGCCAATACGCGCGGTGATGTCACCGTTTGCCAGAAAGCAGGCCAAGTTAAACTGGCGGTCTTGATGAAAGCTGCCGCCAAAGGAATCAGCACGACCAGGCAAAGATAAAACAGCGTGTACCCCAAGGTCAGATTGAAACCCGGAATTACGCTATGCCGTCGGAGCAAAACTGCCATCAGAACACCTCGGTATATCTAGCGTGTGACCGCTTGTTATTTCTTTTATTTGAATTCATTATTTTTTCTCTACATATATCTGATCGAAAAAACCGCCATCATCAAAGTGCGTTTTCTGCGCCTTTTGCCAGTTGCCGAAGACTTCATCAACGGTAAAAAGCTGGAGCGGTTTGAACTGGCTGGCATATTTCTTAGTAACAGAATCCAAGCGCGGTCGGAAATAATGTTTAGCCACAATGTCCTGGCCTTCTTCCGAATACAAATACTCAAGGTAGGCTTGCGCAAGTTTCCGGGTGCCGCGCTTATCAACAACCTTGTCCACTACCGCGACTGGTGGCTCCGCCAAAATACTGATGGACGGATATACAACGTCGAATTGGTCACCGCCCAACTCCTTCTTAACAAGCAACACTTCGTTTTCGAAAGTCACCAGCACATCGCCAATGTTGCGTTGGATAAACGTTGTTGTCGCAGCGCGTCCCCCTGCATCCAGGATGGGAACGTTACGAAATAATTGCGCCACAAATTCCTTCGCCTTGGCTTCCGTGCCACCCTTCTTTATTGCATAGCCCCAAGCAGCCAAATAGGTATAACGACCATTACCGGAGGTTTTAGGATTAGGAACAATGATCGCGATACCTGGTTTGACGAGATCATCCCAGTCACGGATATTTTTAGGATTGCCTTTGCGTACCAGGAACACTTGCGTCGACGTATAAGGCGCACTGTTATTAGGCAGCCGCTTACTCCACTCAGCCGGCAATAGCCCGCCTCGCTCGGCGAGCAGATCAATGTCATTGGACTGATTCATCGTTACCACATCCGCCTCAAGGCCGGCGACAACAGACAGCGCCTGTTTACTGGAGCCGCCATGCGATTGATTGACCGTAATTGTTTCGCCAGCTTTTACCTTCCAATGTTTAATAAAAGCTGCGTTGTAATCTTTATATAGCTCGCGAGTGACGTCATAGGACACATTCAGCAAGCTGGAATCCGCACTAACGGTCGCTGCTTGCGACAACCCAAAGCACGCGACCGCAACACCCAAAAGATTCCGGAACACTTTCATTTTCGATTTCCCTTATTTCAAAATATTCCCACAACGACAGCATTCTTTATGTGGAGGTTGCTTAACAATCGAAGCATTGTGAATAAGGAGTCTTCTAAACCAAACGAATATAATTTCATTTCTATATCAGTTTTTTTCATAAGGATGATTTGGTATATGAATATTCCTAAACTCCATCGCGCCTCTCCGTTGCCTAGTCTATGGGTTTCAACGGTATATACGCCGCCAAGGAATAAGGACGCTGTATATATACTCAGTTCTGGATGCATTCCCACCGTATTATTAGTGGGTTTGTATGATGGAATGCGGAAGATACGGAAAGAAGCTGTGGCTGCAGTAGCAAGGGCACTTTTACTGGCACGCTCGCCCTTAATGAAACTTGTTGTGCTGCTAACGCCTTATTAAGACCATGCGGGTTTAGATGTATGCAAAACCTTCTTAACAAGCAGTTCGGTAAATTCGTGAATGTACTGCCAATTCATTTATTCCTTAGTTTTTGTTTCCGCTGCCCCCTTACATTTCTCAGTAAATTTACGGTGCTTTTCCTCGTTATAACAGTACTTTGAATAAATGTTAGACACAAGAAAATATGTCGTAAATACCAAGCAGATAGAAGCAGCACCGACGGAATATAGATAACTCGTACGATAGTGAGGACTATAGTCTTCCCAACGAGAATATAGGAGTAAAAGCGCAGCACTGGAAATAGGTATGATGACGTAAATCTGCGCCCAATCTCTTATTAACCGTGTACTTCCTAAACTGCCATAGAACTCGTGGCTGAACCAGTTCGGTATGTCATCTTCAGTATCAAGATCAATTAGCTTCGACTGAAATTTAAGAAGCTTATACATGGTGCGCTCATAGTAATTGCTGAGCAAAACCACAAATAGTGAAAGATAGGGAATGGCAACGCCGATTATAGATACATCGGAACCACCTTTAAATTGCAAAGACCAATACACCCGATGAAAAAGCGGTGAAATGTAGGAGAGTATTATTGCGCACGCTGATTCTTGTGCAATATTCATTGCTAGCCGCGCCGAATCTGCTTGCCGCATCAACCTTGGGCATAGCCGACCTCACATTGCTTAGCCAAACATAAAGTATTTAAAAACTATTCCGCTTCCAAAGCGGTAAGTTTGTCACAACAAAATTGTTAAAAATTTGCGCAAACACGCATAACTCGCTTCAGCGAGCTAGAAACACAGGTGCTTCTATTATTCGTAAAATCAGTAGGCACTAAAGCAGGAAATAGTGCCGCAAAAGCCCGCTTTTTATTTGGTTAAGCAGTTGCTTACTTCGAATTCCGGCTCGGACTTCTATTGTTGTTATCGGCAATGGGAAAAATAATGTAGGAACGGGATGAAATCTGGGAAAAAGAATTATGGTTTTCGGCCTTGGCGCCCGAAGCTAATTCAAGCTACTGAACGAAGGACTGATTATACTGCCCAGTGATACTAGACAAAACTAGGGATTGGTGACAGATGCATTGAGAAATGATTATCGGCCGGTGTATCCATCACACGCGCCCATAGAGCTTGTTCCAACGCTGCAAATAATCACTGCCGAAGGCGCTGGCAGAATACCGGTAGATAACCAATTACTCTGCGCAGCAACCCGCCAAGCTACGATTAAGCATAGTGGAGACTAAACAAGGCATCAGTTGCTCAACCACGAATTTACTGAGGCGCATTTCCGTCGTTAATTAGCCGTTGGCAGCTTTCGGATAATGTACGTTGCCAATGATTTCTCCGAAAGATATTTCAAATTCCCCTTACTTAGCTCCGACATAGATCTGATCGAACACCCCGCCATCGGCAAAGTGGGTGTTCTGCGCTTTTTGCCAACCACCAAATGTCTCGATATTAAAAAGAGCAATCTTTGGAAATGCATTGGCGTACTTTGCGGCAACTTTGGCATCGACCGGCCGATAGTAATTTTTCGCCGCAATCTCTTGCCCTTCAGGAGAATAAAGATATTGCAAGTAAGCTTCCGCTACTTTGCGAGTGCCGCGCTTGTCTACAACGTTATCCACGATAGCCACAGGCGGCTCAGCAAGTACACTTATAGATGGCACTACGATTTCGAATTTATCGGCGCCAAATTCTTTAACAGATAGAAACGCCTCATTTTCCCAAGTGATCAGCACATCACCGATACCACGCTCCGCAAAGGTGGTGGTCGATCCACGTGCACCGGAATCGAGTACGGGAACATTTTTGAAAAGTGAAGCAACGAATTGCTTGGCTTTTTCTTCATTGCCACCCGGCAACTTCTGTGCATAGCCCCATGCGGCCAAATAATTCCAGCGTGCGCCACCGGACGTTTTTGGATTAGGGGTAATAACTGAAACACCTGCCTTTACCAAATCGCTCCAATCTTTAATTTGTTTGGGATTACCTTTACGAACCAAGAATACGATGGTGGAAGTATAAGGCGAGCTGTTATGTGGCAGACGTTTTTGCCAGTCGGCTGGAAGCAGCTTGCCTTTATCGGCAATTGCGTCGATGTCATACGCTAACGCGAGAGTAACAACATCAGCCTCCAAACCATCAATTACGCCTCTTGCCTGCTTACCCGATCCACCATGAGACTGTTTGACACTAACGGTTTCACCAGCCTTAGTTTTGTAGTATTTAGCGAATGCCTGATTAAAATCCTGATACAACTCTCTGGTGGGATCATAGGAAACATTGAGGAGCGTGGTATCCGCACTGACAGCGCTTGCACTAATCACGCCCAGGGTTGCAACAGCGGACAGAAAAATAGTTCTAATAAACATCGGGCACTCCAATCGAAAAGACAGTTTGTTGAATTAATGATTGGAGTCTATGGGTTCAGTCTCCGATTGAAAAATGATAAAAGCGTACTTGCTTATCAAATCTTCGCATTTAGAATTGTTTGCGAATGCAATTCGGCTCGATGTGCGCTAGGAGTTACTAGCGCACATCGAGCCGAAAAAAATCGCAATGTTATTAAAGCTTATTCGAGACGAGAACGGCGGTTTCAATGTCCAAGTGCAACGAGGCCCATTTTAGTGGCCCAGTAGGTT
>JAZKCF010000118.1:0-45862 GCA_040388195.1 Pseudomonadota bacterium | reverse complement strand
GAAAAAGTTACACTCACACCATCATGCTGTTGCACTTCAGACTTGAATCCGCCTAATCAATTAATCGGAGGTTAGCCATGGAAAGAAATGAGCAAAAAGACCAGAAACGCCAACAACAGAACCAGTCCGATACACAAACCAAGCAAAGCCAACAACGCAAAAGTGACGATCACACTGATGCTCAAGTAAAGCGGCAACAGCCACCTAGGGATCCGAAAGATCAATCTGACCGCCATTAATCTTCCTAGTATTAGCTTAAGACCGCACTGGGCGATTCAAAGCGTTTCACGAATCGCTCAGTATTAATACATGTCCCTAGTTAAGCTTTTACCCAATCCTCCAGCGCACTCTTACAGCAAGTAAGGCATTTGTAGTAAAGCTACCTTTAGTGCGCGCATTAACGCGCTGCTACTCCTTAAAAGCAATCTTAACTACGCCATTGTTTTTGTAAACGAAGGGCAATAAATCGCACACAATTTCCTTTCGATCATATACGCTTACAAGTATTTTCCGCGTCTTGTTCTTAAGGAATTGCCTTGATCAAGTCTCTACTTAAATACAAAAAACAGCTGAAGGTTCTCGGCATTTTTCTTGCCTTCATTGCGTCCTTAATTCTTGTTTGGTTCACTGTCAATGCGCCTCAACAAGGACGAAATGCGTTGGTAACGACAATGGAAAAAGATTCTGATCTTTTTTTCCAAACTGAAAAAGACATCACAGCACTAGCGCAAGATGCAAAAACCGGAGCAGCCAAAAGCATAGGGCTCTCAATGGAATATGCGCTGGTTACTTTACAGGGTGGCGACCATTACTATGTGCGGATCGACACCCAGCGCAACCTGATCATGGACTTGCTGAAGGATAAATTATCGGCGACAGCACCAGCGGTATTTTCTCTGGGCAATGTTCAGCCCCCTGCACCGCCGCTCACCATGTTTTCCCGGCAACTCAATCCGAATTACCTCTCGCTTCTCGGCCCGATACTTATTCTCTATTTTATTTTGCTAATGAACCCTAGCCGAGGGAACGGCGGTTTATTTAAAACTGCCGATAGGCCGGAAACACGGTTTAAAGACGTCGTTGGTGTGGAGGATGCCAAGGAGGCGTTGCAAGATATCGTCGCTTACCTGAAAAACCCGAAAAAATTTTCCGAACTTGGCGCCAACCCACCCAAGGGAATTGTGCTCGAAGGTCACTTTGGCGCTGGTAAAACTTTACTAGCACGCGCCGTAGCCGGCGAAGCTGGCGTGCCATGCATCTCATTGGCTGGAGGTGATTTCAGCGACATGTTTCTTGGTGTCGGCGTTCGACGCGTCAAAAAACTATTTGAACTCGCACGAAAAAAAGCGCCCTGTGTAGTCTTTATCGATGAAATAGATGGTCTTGGAAAACGCTCCGGCGGAAGTTCTGCCGGAGAAACCGAGAACAATCGAATCATTAATACGCTTTTAGTTGAGCTGGATGGTTTTACATCAACTGCCGGTATTGTCGTTCTTGGCGCCACCAACAATGTAAGCAATTTAGACCCGGCATTAGTCCGCGCTGGCCGTTTCGATCGTACATGTCATATCGGGCTTCCTAATATTACTGAACGCGAATCTCTATTTGCATTGTATGCGAATAGGGTTCGAACCGACGGGGCTACAGACTTCCGGCAACTGGCACGTTTATCAACCGGCTTATCGCCTGCATCAATTGCTAACTTGGTAAACGCGGCAGCCCTACTAGCCGCAAAGGAAGACGCCGCAGCAGTCACGCAAAGCCATTTCCAGCGAATTCTCGAACAACATCGAATGGGCGGGCCTACGACGGGCGAGCAATCGACGTTTAGCATTCCAGAACGTCATCGCATCGCCGTACACGAAGCGGGACATGCATTGATCGCCAAACTTCTTAAAGTTGGCATAGTAGAAAAAGTCAGCATTCTCCAGCGTGGCGCCGCACTTGGTGTAACCGTCGTAACTAATGAACAAGATTCCATTCTTCACAGTGAGCCTGAAGTCAGAGCCAGAATAACTATGCTCCTGGGCGGACGCTGCGCGGAAGCCTTAGTGCTAGGAACTATCTCAACTGGCGCCTCCAATGATTTGGAACATATCTCCAACATGGCCTATCGAATGGTAGCTGAATTCGGATTCAGCAAAGCTATAGGGCCGTTCAGTTACGCTGGGCTACCTGACAAAGATCACCACCGTGGCAATCATCCCGAAGCAATCGCCGAAGCAAGAAGCATTATTAAGGAAATAGAATTGCAATGCATGGAACTGCTCCGAGCAAATCGCGATGGCTTGGATCGACTCACTGAAGAGCTGTTGGAGTACGAAACAGTGAATGGAGATACAGTCGATGCTTGTCTGGCTTTAGGTAAAGCACCACCTGCTGCTTTAACAATTTAGAAATGATTTCTGCGTTAATAAATACAAGTTAAAAAAATTCTCTTCACTGAAAAAGCAATGGCGTTTCTTCGTCCATCGGTCGTGGAAAGAGCGCTAAAGTTTTCAAGAAATATCAGCAATTAATGCATTCCTCAGGAAATATTTTCTTCTGAATTAAACGTCGGTATAGATCGATATAAAAAGGCGGGCAGATACCTCGTCTCGTTCCTTAATACCCTCCCCTTCTCTGCAGTTGGCTCTCTTTTTGCTATATAGCTGTTATCAGTTGCCGGCAACCAATGGCGACCGATAATTCGCTAGGGAAAGTTCGGAAATAAATTTGCATTCGTCCTTAGAGCGTCTAACAACCGAGAGTCATTTTTCTAGGCGCTTCCGGAAAATGAGAACTGTAGCGAAGTGTGGCAAAAGTCTATTCAACGACTGCTGAAAGATCTTAATCAGACTCTCCCTAGAGTGCTTTATAGTTCAAAGGAGTTTTATGATGACGTCCGATTTATTAAGCAAGTTAATCTCACCATTCGCGTTGCTCACTCTAGTGTCGATCCCCTTTTCTGCATTTGCGCAAGGAAACACGCAAGAGCCGAACGATGAAATTGCACAAGCAACATTAAAAGGCTACCAGGAGGTCCCTCCTATTTCGTCTCCCGCACGCGGCACATTTCAAGCGCAGATCGATCAGGATGCAGGCGTAATAAATTATCAACTTACCTATGAGGGATTGGAAGGAAATACTGCCATGGCCCATATTCACTTTGGTCAAAAGCACGTAGCTGGCGCTCCGGTAGTTTTTCTATGCAGTAATTTGGGAAATGGTCCGCAAGGAATACAATAATGCCCTAACGCGCCGGCAACGATTACAGGCACGATCCGCGAAGTAGATGTTTTAGCAGGAGCGGCCGCACAAGGAATAGATGCGGGAGAATTGAATGAACTCATCGAAGCGATCCGCGCGGGTGCGACATATGTCAATGTACATTCAACCAAGTTCCCGGAAGGAGAATTAAGAGGACAAATCAAAGAGAACGAAAACGATCATGAGCAAAGCGGGGCTGGTCTCTAGGAATTTGTTCGATGTCTTAACTATGCGGGTCAAGTTTAAAAATTTAAGCTGGGCCCGCTCGCTAAATATTTTAAACAGACCGCTTCGCTGCTGTATGTCTTTCTCGACGCGCTAATCGACGAAAAACAAACGCTCTAATTTCTTTTAAAAGAAGGTGGTTGATGCCGCCAGTACCGAATTAACATCCATGTACCCAGCATGCCACCAAGATGAGCAAAATGCGCCACGCCTTCTTGTGTTTGGGTAATGCCGAGAAACAATTCCAACGCGCCATACAGAATGACAAAGAGGCGCGCGGGCAAAGGAATAGGTGGAATTAGTAAGAGAATGGTGCGCTTGGGAAAATACATTCCGTAAACCAGTAACAAACCAAACACGCCGCCGGACGCACCAATAGTGGGGCGAAGGTCTCCGCCCGAGATGCTAGAAAAAATCAGCTGGCAAATCGCTGCGGAAATTACCCCGGAAAAATATAATTTGGAAAATCGATTCGTACCGAATAAAACCTCAAGCTCCCCACCAAACATAAATAATGCCAGCATGTTGAAAAACAGATGCCCGACTCCATCATGAAGAAAGCTATAAGTAATAATCTGCCATGGACGAAAACCGACATTAATGGCAGTTTCTGGAGATATCGATTCCAACGGCCACAGCGCAAAATTCGCAATCAACACATCGCCAGCAAAAAACTGGGCAAAAAACATCAGGACATTGATAACAACAAGCGTCTGCGTTAATCGCGGTAGTGTCGCGAAATTCATATAATCAAAAATATCGAGTAATGTGAATCAGAAGTCGCATAGGCGGCGCATAGGTCATTTGTGCGAACGCTACCAAGGGATGAGGAATAGTCTGTAGTAACTTTCGGATTATGAGACATTCGGTGCATGCACCGCGCTATTACCTATCATGTATAGGAGAGAACTTTCGCCTTAGGCACTAAGCGTCTTGTATCGCATTCCATGGGATGTGTCAAAATCCGCAAATTACTTTTTCCGATCACTAACATGAGCACTTTAAAAAAATCCATCCACGAAGCAAGCCACACTGATGACTACGATGCTAGTTCCATGCCAGTTGAAAAAGCACGTGCGTTTATCGCCAAGTTTTTGGAACCGATCCATGGCGTGCTACGTGTAGCGCTTCATGATGCCCTCGATCACGTCCTGGCAGAAGACCTCATTTCACAAATAAACGTACCTGCGCATACCAACTCGGCGATGGACGGCTGGGCAATTCGCGCGGATGACCTGCAACTCGAACGAGAGTCGGTTCTCACCGAAATAGGTACCGCTCTTGCGGGCCGCCCCTTTAGCAAGCGGTTGAATGCCGGGGAATGCGTGCGCATCATGACCGGCGCCGTCGTCCCACAAGGTGCGGACACAATCGTCATGCAGGAAAGAGCCCAGGCCAATGGCAATAAGATCACTTTCGCGCCTGGTCAAAAGAAAGGCCAATATATTCGCCACGCTGGTGAAGATATAAAACTTGGTACTGTGGCGCTAGCGAAAGGTCACTTAATCGGGCCGGCCGAACTCGGCCTCATTGCATCGCTGGGCATTGCCGCAATCTCCGTCTATCGGCCACTGCGCGTGGCGTTCTTTTCTACTGGTGACGAGTTGCGTCCTCTTGGCGCCACTCTTGGTGAAGGCGAGATTTACGATTCTAACCGTTACACTCTCTACGCCATGCTAAAACACTTGGGTTGCAACATCATGGACATGGGCACTGTACGCGATGATCCGGCGCTGCTAGAAGCGGCCTTCCAACATGCGTCCGAAGTAGCCGATGTCATCATCACTAGCGGCGGCGTTTCTGTGGGCGAAGCGGATTACGTAAAAACGATTCTCAACAAGCTAGGCGAAGTCGTATTTTGGAAAATTGCAATGAAGCCAGGCCGCCCGTTAGCGTATGGCAAAATCGGTAACGCGCATTTTTTCGGGCTTCCAGGAAATCCTGTATCGGCAATGGTCACTTTCCATCAGTTCGTACGCCATGCGTTACTTGCCTTGATGGGCGTACATCCTGTGCCAATCATTCCGGTGCTAAAAGCAAAATGCCTATCGAATCTAAAGAAGGCCCCGGGGCGCACCGAATTCCAACGCGGGATTTTGAGTCAGGATGTGAATGGCGAGTGGATAGTCAAAGTTACTGGCGAGCAAGGCTCCGGCATTCTCAAATCGATGGTCGATGCCAACTGCTTTATTATCCTCGGCGAACAAACTGGCAATATTGAAGCCGGCAACGTCGTCGATGTACAAGTAATGATAAGCTAGCGGCCTTGTGCAGAATGGTGCAACGTCAGCATAACTCGCACTGCTAATTCAACGGATGACGAGCTATCAATTCGTAACGCACACTTTATTAATTTGGAGAGCTTTAATGAACATCAAACCCCTGGCAGCTCTCAGTTGCCTTTACCTTATCGGTTGCGCGTCGCTACATTCCTCAGCGCCCACTGCAGTGGCCAAATTAGCGCCGACTGCCGGTAACAAAACAACTGGTGCCGTAACCTTTATCCAGCGGGGGGATAAAGTACATGTAGAAGGCAATATTGCCGGCCTAGCGCCCGGTCAACATGGATTCCATGTACATGAAAAAGGCGACTGTTCTGCTCCAGACGCCACGAGCGCCGGCTCTCATTTCAATCCTTCCAGCAAACAACATGGCAACATCGCCGGTGGCGAACGCCACGGCGGTGATTTGGGCAATTTAACGGCTGACAGCAACGGCAATGCCACGATTAACGTAGATATCGAAGGTGTGAGTGCAAAACCGGGAGAAGCAAATAGTGTTGTTGGTCGCGGTTTGATTGTTCACGCAGATCCGGACGATTTCAAAACGCAACCAACCGGCAACTCAGGCAAACGGCTCGCTTGTGCCGTAGTTACCGCCAAATAGTAAGTGTCGGGGGTGGCACGCCGCCCTCGCTCTCCTGACTGTGCTTCCATGGCTCACTGGTAATAGACCCTTCCCCCCGATAGCGAGCGCGCGTCGGGAACCTAACGGCCTGCTCGCCGCCGGCGCGGATTTATCGCCGCAGCGGCTACTCGATGCTTATTCACACGGTATATTTCCTTGGTTCTCAGAGGGTGATCCAATTCTCTGGTGGAGCCCGGATCCGCGCATGGTGCTATTCCCAAACGAATTGAAAATTTCTCATTCGCTAGTTAAGGTACTTCGCAACAAATCCTATGAAGTTCGAATGGATAGCGCATTCCATGCTGTCATGGAAGCCTGCGCCGGCGCACCGCGCCCCGGCCAATCCGGTACCTGGATTAACACAGAAATGATCGATGCCTACTGCCATCTCCATCAACTGGGTTACGCGCATTCCGTAGAAACCTGGATAGATGGGGAATTAGCGGGTGGGTTATACGGTATAGCGCTCGGTCGTGCTTTTTTTGGCGAATCGATGTTCAGGCGCAAAACTGATGCATCCAAGATTGCCTTCATCCATTTGGTCAAACAATTGGAAGCATGGGGATTCGGTATGATTGACTGCCAAATGAATACGAAACATCTCGCGTCCCTGGGAGCACATGAAATTTCTCGCGATGAATTTAGCATCCGGCTCGCAGAGTTGTTAAAATTCGAACATCTAGCCGGCAGATGGCAATTTTCACTGAACCTAAAAGAGGCTGCGCATCTCTAATTCAGAGCACCAAATCATAATGTGTTTATATGGTCGACATTGCGGGAGCAAGCCATGGCATTAATGAATGATGTTCCGTTTGCAAAGCTGCAGTTTTACGCAACCGCGCCTTACCCGTGCAGCTATCTGGACGACCGCCTAGCTCGCTCTCAAGTCGCTACGCCTAGCCATTTGATTGATAAAACGGTTTACAGCAAGCTGGTTTCCGCCGGTTTCCGGCGCAGCGGGGCATTTACTTATCGCCCGCATTGTGAGAATTGCCAAGCTTGTATTCCAGTGCGTGTGGTCGTTGATGACTTTGCGCCTAATCGTACGCAACGACGTACAGAAAAACGTCTACGTCATCTCACCACGCGTGTTTCCAGTTTGCGCTTCGATTCGGAACATTACGCCTTATACCGGCGTTATCAGGTTACGCGCCATCCCGGCGGTGGCATGGACCAAGACAGCCGAGAACAATATTGTCATTTCCTGCTGCAAAGCCATGTACCAAGCTTTCTCGTCGAATTCCGCGATGGCCCCTATTTGCGCATGGTCAGTGTCATCGACGAACTTGACGACGGCCTCTCGTCGGTCTATACATTCTTCGATCCGGATTTGTTGAAGGCAAGCTTTGGCGTTTACAACGTACTATGGCAAATCCGCTGCGCACAAGAATTGGGTTTACCCTATTTGTATCTAGGTTATTGGATTCGCGAGAGCCGAAAAATGTCGTATAAGACCGACTACCAACCACTCGAAGGCTTAATCGAAAACATGTGGCAACCTATGGAGCGTCAAGCGAGGCAAGGTTTAGACACTAGCGATCAATCATGTTGAATTTGTGAAGAAGAGAGGGGCAGCTTGTTTTAGGCACAATTTTTCCATTGTCATTCTGAGCACAGAGACTGTGAAAAAATCTGCTTTTTGTCTGGGTTACGGATGACATTAATTTTAGTCGCCGTAAACAGCAGATTCTTTGATACGCTCAGAATAACAGTCACACAATGTGCAAGATTCAGCATGACAGACCACTAGTAATGCTTTCTTAAGTTTAATTTTTACTGTTTGTTATACTTCCTTTCCCTAATAACCAATAACGTATTTATATTGCCAACGTGGCCTACGCCCTAGTTCGTCCCCTGCTCTTCGCCCTTGATGGCGAAACCTCTCACCATCTCACCATGAGGTCCTTGGATCTGCTGCATAGTTTTGGCTTGACCCGCTTGGTTCAATCCAATCCGCCGGCAAAACCTAAGACACTCATGGGGCTCACTTTCCCCAACCCTGTAGGCCTTGCTGCCGGACTAGATAAAAACGGCGAGTATATCGACGCATTGGCCGGCCTCGGTTTTGGTTTTATTGAAATCGGCACCGTTACGCCTCGTCCTCAGCCCGGCAATCCAAAACCCCGCTTATTTCGAATTCCCCAAGCGCAAGCAATTATTAATCGCATGGGCTTCAATAATGGTGGATTGGAGGCGCTGATACGCAACGTCGAACGGGCGCGTTACGAAGGCATATTGGGAATTAATATCGGCAAAAATTTCGATACGCCGATTGAGCGCGCCGCTGATGATTATTTGACTTGTCTGAACGCTGTTTATCCTCACGCAAGTTACGTCACGGTCAATATCTCGTCTCCCAACACAAAAAATCTGCGCGAACTACAAGGCCATGATGCGCTCGATGATTTGCTCGGCCAGCTAAAAACCCGGCGAGATATTTTGGTGTCACAGTATCACCGCGATGTACCGCTTGTTCTAAAAATTGCGCCGGATCTCGATGTTGAACAAATCGAAGCCATCGCTGCATTACTGGTGAAACACGAGATCGATGGCGTTATCGCCACCAATACCACCTTAGCACGCGACACCGTGACGAATCTGCCGTATGGAAACGAGACTGGTGGTCTCTCAGGCGCACCGCTACGTGACCGCTCCAACGAAGTAATACGACAATTATTTCAGGCACTGCATGGGCGCATACCGATAATCGGCGTAGGCGGCATTCTGAATGCTGAAGATGCGCGGCAAAAAGTCGATGCAGGGGCGAGCTTGGTGCAAATTTATAGCGGTCTCATTTATCGTGGCCCAAGGTTAATACCAGAAGTGATAAAAGCATTGGAGCGCCTTTCGTGACTATGCACGAAATCGTTTTGCACTACATTTTTGTAGGACTTACGCAAAACCGCCCCAGCAAGGCGCGACGACGCAGGCAGTACAAATTAGTACGACAAGGAGGGTGTAGCAGGGAATTCGAGCAGCACGCTGCTCGCCTGCGTAACGATCTGCGCTTGCAAGCGCAGGTGCGCCCTGCAAGGGCAACGCCGCTGGAGCGATTTTACGTAAGTCCTATTTTGATTAGATGAAGTTTCAGAAAATCATATCGATTGAGAAAATCGACGCCATTCTTCCGCAAACTCAGTGCGAGCAATGCGGTTATCCCGGCTGCAAACCCTATGCAACCGCAATTGCCAATGGCGAAGCGGACATCAACCAATGCCCTCCCGGGGGACAAGAAGGCATCGAGGAACTGGCTACGTTGCTTGGCATCCAACCGAAACCGTTGGATACAACGCACGGAGTCACTAAACCACGGGCCGTTGCATTAATAGACGAATCAATTTGCATCGGTTGCACCCTCTGCATTCAAGCTTGCCCGGTAGACGCCATTCTGGGCGCAGCAAAACAAATGCATACCATCATCGCTGATGAGTGCACCGGCTGCGAGTTATGTATCGCGCCCTGCCCGGTTGATTGCATTAGCATGGTCGCAGTCGAAGAAACACTCGATGATTGGAAAAAACGCGGCGCCGATCGAGCTCGGGAACGTCATGAATTTCGTCAGCTTCGGCTCGCACGGGAAAAAGCCGAAAAGATGGAAAAACTTGCCGCCAAACAAACTACAGCCGTAACGGGAACAGAATCGTCGAATACCGCTGCCTTGGCTGAGGCCGATGCAAAAAAGGCAGTCATCGCAGCAGCAATTGCCAGAGCAAAAGCCAAGAAGGCTGCAATTGCACCAAAGAACACCGACACGTTAACGCCAGACCAACGCGCACAAATTGACGAAATCGAAGCGCGTCGCGCAGAAATCGAAAAGTTAAAACAAACGAAAAAAGATTAAATTCGCATGAACGCACAAAAACGATACGAGATTTTTACCCGCTTCCGTGCAGCCAATCCTCACCCAACGACCGAATTGGAATACACCAGCCCATTCGAATTGCTAGTGGCTGTAATCCTCTCCGCCCAAGCCACCGACAAGGGCGTGAATCTAGCAACGCGCAAACTATTTCCCGTGGCGAATACGCCGCAAAAAATTGTCGATCTGGGATTGGAGAAACTGACCGATCACGTCAAGACCATCAATCTTTACCGCAATAAAGCAAAATATGTTTTTGCGACTGCTCAAATGCTGGCGAATGAGCATGATAGTGAAGTGCCACGCAATCGAGAGGCGTTGGAGCGTTTACCCGGTGTAGGACGAAAAACTGCCAACGTGATACTCAATACGGCATTCGGCGAACCAACAATGGCGGTCGATACACATATCTTCCGAGTATCAAACCGCACCGGGATTGCGCCGGGAAAAAATGTCACCGAAGTCGAGCAAAAACTATTGAAGTTCGTGCCGACGGAATTCAAGCATGATGCGCATCATTGGTTGATCTTGCATGGACGTTACATATGCAAGGCAAGAAAACCGGAATGCCCGCGTTGCCTTATCGTGGATTTGTGTGAATTCAAGGATAAAACTTATCCCGAGTTGCAAAAGCCATCTCGTATATCGGCACCAAAACTTAAAACGATTGCCAATTAGAGTACCTCTCAATGTTTAACCCCTCAAGACAGGAAGCGCGCCAGTTTTTTTTCGACGCATGGCGCAAGCACCGCGAAGGACAATTATTGACGCCGTTAGAAAGCATGACGCTCGATGTGACGCTAATGCATCCTGAGTACCATGCAATTTTGGATGATGCGGAAAAATACATGGATCGCGATTACTCACCGGAGCTTGGAGAGACCAATCCGTTCATGCACATGAGCATGCATCTTGCGATCAATGAACAGCTTTCTATCGATCAACCACCCGGCATCCGCTCAGCGTTCGATGCGCTATGTGCGCAACAAGGCAATGCGCACGATGCGTTGCACGAAGTAATGGATTGCCTAGGAGAGATGATATGGCAGGCGCAGCGAACAAACACAGCACCGGATGGCGCGTTGTACTTAGGTTGCTTGAAACGAAAGATTCGCAACTAATTTTTTATAGCCGGCGCCATTAGTTCAGCAATGGCTCCAAGGCTCATAAAACACAAACAGCACGCAGATTTGTAGTGAAGAAACTAGAGAGGCTCGATACCTCTATCTGTTACAAACACCCGCACAAATCTGCGCGCTATTTTATTAATACTTAAGAACCAACCCCTTCTGGCTGGAGAAATAAGCAGTCAAATCGGCAATATCTTGCTCGGATAAATTAGCCGCAAAACCTGCCATGATCGGGTTCTTACGTTTACCTGTTTTGTATTGGTGGAGCGCAGCAGCGAGATAATCCTGCTGTTGTCCAGCGAGCTTGGGAAAATCGGGGGATGGGCTATTGCCATCCGGCCCATGACAAGCTGCGCAAGTCGTGGATTTTTCTTTCCCTGCAGCGGCATTACCGTCCGCTGCATGTGCTACGGAAAAAGCAGTTGCGAGAGCAAGAGTAAACAACGCATTCTTCATCATCATTTTATATTCCCCCCAGACGAATTCGCAGCGCCGCCATAATAGGCAGCGACATCGGCCATATCCTGATCACTCAGATTGGCGGCGATTCCCCGCATCGTTGAATGGTTGCGTTCACCCTTCTTGTATTCTTGAAGCGCTTGAACGATATAGTTTGGATGCTGGCCGCCCAATTTGGGAACGCTATAAAGATCGGGAAAAGCAGTTCGATAACCGGGAATACCGTGACAACCTTGGCATTGAAAAACTTTTTTCGCACCGGCTACGGGATCGCCGGCTGCTTGAACTACAGCAGCAGCTGTCAGCAGGATTACTCCTGTCATTAGACAAAATTTGGCCATTTTTCTCACTTTATTGAACAATAAAAATCGAGACACCGGCTGGTAGGACTGGAGGGACAATTGGAAAATCACTTTAACATCCCGACCGGAAAAACGCGGCAGATTATAACATGGCGATACGTGAGAAATTGCCGCCGTTCTTACCGCAATTTAGAATTAACTGCTCGCACAATGCTTAGCAATTGCGGATCGGAACAGGCTACTTGAGAAACGCAGTAGATTCACGATGCCTCAGCACTTTCCTCCAACGCCAACCACAAACATTTCCCCTGGCTAGCTTTATTGATCTTCGTCAGTTGATCTTGATGCGCAGCGGCTTCCTCGTCGCTTGCGCGCAAAACCATCAAATCACCAGGAGGCCTCACGACACCACTCTTACGATTCGAACTTTCGGCCGGTAAAATATCGATGACAAGACTTTCCTGGCCTCGGGTCATACCTAGAAATACTTCGCCCAGCAGTTCGGCATCAAGCAACGCACCGTGCAATGTACGTTTCGAATTGTCTATTTGATAACGCTCACATAACGCATCCAAACTATTGCGCTTGCCTGGATGCAACTCCTTGGCCATACGCAATGTATCAGTGACTTGCGTGCCGTAATCAGCAATTGGCTCGCGACCAATCCGCGCCAATTCAGCGTTTAAAAACGCCACATCGAAAGGTGCATTGTGAATAATCAACTCGGCATCGCGCACAAATGCGAGAAACTCATCGACGATCTCGGAAAATTTGGGTTTATCTTGCAAAAAATCGGTCGTCAACCCATGAACTTGCAACGCGCCCGGATCGCTTTCCCGTTCAGGATTCAGATAGCGATGAAAATTACTTTGCGTAAAACGGCGATTCACCATCTCGACACAGGCAAGTTCAACAATGCGGTGGCCCTGCTGCGGCTCCAGGCCGGTCGTTTCAGTATCAAGAATGATTTGACGCAATTGTTGTTATCTCCTTTTCACTAGAGTCAGTCATGGTGAATTCGTAGGATCGATGGAGTGCAACGTACACTCTCGACCACCGCTGATGAATTGCGCTATCGCCACACCCATCCTACGCACCACATCACTAAAATATTTTTTGAAAATGTATGGAACATTGACGTAGATTAGGTTGCGACTGCAACTTAATCTACTATTGAAATTTCTTACGCTTTGATGCTAGAAGCACCAACGCTGGCCACACCTTGATTCGCCAACTGGTCAGCGCGCTCGTTGCCCTCATGGCCGCTATGTCCTCTTACCCAACGCCACTCAATTTGATGTTGCGCCGCGAGTAAATCCATTTCTCGCCAGAGATCAACGTTTTTTACCGGCTTGCCATCCGCAGTGCGCCAACCCCTGCGCTTCCACCCAGTCATCCACTCAGTAATACCCTTTTGCACATATTGAGAATCGGTATAGATAATCACCGGCGCGGTACGGGTAATCGCTTCCAGCGCACGAATCACAGCTGTCATCTCCATCCGGTTGTTGGTCGTCAAAGCTTCGCCGCCGAACAACTCCTTTTCATGGTCGCCATAACGTAGCCAAGCACCCCAGCCACCCACGCCGGGATTACCCTTGCAAGCACCGTCGGTATAGATTTCGATTGTTGAGGAAACCGCCGTATTGATTTCACTCATTTGACGACACGCAGATTGCTAGCACGCACAGAAGAACGGCGCAATCCCACGACTCGCGGTGCAGCAGAAAAACGTTTCTCCGTATCCGACCAAGCCGGCGTGATCACTCGCATTCCATGCACATGCTTTATAGCTTCGATGATGTAAATGCCGCCACCGATAGCCCACCACCGGTCGCCTGCATCTTCCATAAAGTTGAATCGGGATAGCCATTTTTCCTGCGTAACCGGGGGTACGTAGCAAGCTAATTTTCCACTCGCCACGTCAAACCCTAACAATGACAGCCAATCCTTCATTCGCACTAGAGAAATGAAATTTCCGCACCATGGATATTGATCGGCGTCCGCCCTGAGCCAACGCCGCATACCCCATAAACTCCAAGGGTTGAAGGCCGTGATAATAACGCGGCCTTCCGGCATCATCACACGGTCGACCTCGCGCAAAATTTGATGCGGATTCTCGGAAAATTCCAAAATATGGGGAAGAACTAGCAAATCGATGCTTTGAGTGTCTAGGGGTAATTCGTTGTAATTGGCGATAACATCGGCATTACCCTGAAAATCGAGGTGAAACTTATGAGGAATGCGATTGGTCTGTAACAAATCAATCTGGGGCATGCCGAGTTGAACGGCATGGAAGCCGAATATATCGGCGACAACTCGGTCATGGTGGCGCTGCTCCTGAGTCAATAAATATTGGCCCAAGGGGGTCGCGAACCATTCCTGAAGATTATTTAGGTTTGACATGAGCGCTATTTTAGTTGAAAGATTCGTCCCATGCTATTACAAATATCTATGCTAAATATATGAAAGCCTCTATAACTTTATATCTCGTTGCAATACCGCGTTGCTCACAAAAAAATCCTCCTTACATACTATGCATATGCGGCGTCGGCTTTTTTTGATCGCGCCTTGTCTTGCTTAGAGATATCAATTTATAAAGGCTCCCAATATGCCAACCGTAACAGCAATACCCGCTTTTCGCGACAATTACATTTGGGCTATCCATGATAATAAGCATGCCATCGTTGTGGATCCCGGCGAAGCCGGGCCTGTCGAAGCATTCCTTACGGAACGCGGCTTAGAGCTGGTTGCCGTACTCGCTACGCATCACCATCCCGATCACGTAGGAGGCATTGCAGACTTGATCGCGCACCGCGCCATTTCGGTTTATGGCCCTGCAGGGGAAAATATTTCTACCCTAACCCACCGCTTGAAAGAAAATGACGAAGCCGTTATTGCTGAACTCGATTTGCATTTTCGAGTGTTAGACATCCCCGGCCATACGGCGGGCCACATTGCTTTTTATGGTCACGGTATGTTGTTCTGCGGCGATACTTTATTCGCTTGCGGTTGTGGTCGTTTATTCGAAGGCACGCCTGCGCAAATGGTCAGCTCTCTAACGAAGCTAACCGCCTTGCCGGATGAAACGCAAGTCTATTGCGGACATGAATACACGTTGGCAAATATCCGCTTTGCATTGGCAGTCGAAGCCAATTCAGCACCGCTTAAACAACGGGAAGTGACCGATGCCCAGAAACGGGAACGAGGAGAACCGACGTTACCCAGTACCATCGGCCTTGAACTGCAAACCAATCCTTTTCTGCGGTATCAGGAACCCACTGTTATCGAAGCTGCGAGTAAATATGCGGGCCGTAAATTAACGGATGCGGTCGAAACATTTACTGTTATTCGCGAGTGGAAAAATCAGTTTTCCTGAACATAACCGCGTATAACAAAACGGTTCTGGCGGCGTTGCTTCTTCTTGCCATACTATTTGCAACATCTGCGTCGACACGTCTTCCCAGAACCGCTTCTTGTTATACGCGTTAATTGTTTTATTCATCGCTATTGCCCTTGCCCCACGCCACAAATCCATCTCCGAAGGAAATAACTTGCTTGATGTTATTTACGATCACTTTCGCAAGCTCCGCTCTCCCGCTGATTTTTTCTCCCTACGTTTTGTCTCCGAAACTTCAGAAGTATTAAGCGTTCGACAAAACGTTCCCGAACCACCAAGATTCCTCGTTGATCGTGGTGTCATGATCACTGTTGTTGATAAAGGCGGTTACGGTTACGCGGCTACTAGCGACTTATCGGAAAGCGGTCTCACCCAAGCGCTGAATCGGGCATATCAATGGGCTTTCGCCACTAGAGGCCGTATCGCCATAGATTTTGACAAAATCGTGATGGCTGCACCCAAAGGGAACTATCAACCGATCGTAAACAGTCCCATCGGTAATTCACTTAGAGAACGGCTGGACTTACTCGCGCACGAATCAAGTCTCTGCAAGATTGACGATCGCATTGTCGACTGGTCTGCTGGCCTTTGGACTACCGATATAGCACAGCTCTATCTTTCTTCGAGTGGCGCTGAAGTCACGCAGCAATTCCAATATGTCGTACCAGATATTCACGTCACCGCTAACGTAGGAAGCGAAACGCAAACGCGTAGTTTAGTAGGACGAGACAACGGGTATTGCCTGCAAGGTGGCGCGGAAGTTCTAAACGTCGCAGGCTTTCAAGGTGCCGGTCCGCGTGTCGCGGAAGAGGCGATAAAACTGTTACTTGCACCGAACTGCCCATCAGGAAAAATGGACTTGTTGTTGATGCCCGATCAAATGATGTTGCAAATTCACGAATCGATCGGCCATCCATTGGAACTGGATCGAATCCTCGGCGACGAACGGAATTACGCGGGTACTAGCTTCGTTACACTCGATATGTTCGGCAGTTATCAATACGGCTCGTCGCTGTTAAACGTGTCTTACGACCCTAGCCTTCCGCAGCAAGTCGCAAGTTTCGCTTTCGATGACGACGGCACGCCAGCCGAAAAAACATGCATCATCCGCAACGGTATGCTGGAGCGCCCTCTCGGTGGCACTATTTCACAAGCACGCGCCAGCTTGCCTGGCGCGGCGAGCGCCCGCGCATGTAGCTGGAATCGCCCGCCGATCGACCGCATGGCAAATCTTAATGTGGAAGCTGGTGACAAATCTCTGAACGAGATGATCGCCAGTGTCGATTACGGGATTCTGATGAAAACAAATGCATCCTGGTCCATCGATGACTCTCGCAACAAATTCCAATTCGGCTGCGAATGGGGGCAATTGATTGAAAAAGGCAAGCTGACAACTGTTGTGAAAAATCCAAATTATCGTGGCATATCGGCGACGTTTTGGCGCTCTTTAAAAATGGTAGGCGATACTTCCACTGTAAAGGTTCTTGGCACGCCGTTTTGCGGCAAGGGTGAACCGAATCAAGTGATTCGCGTTGGCCATGCCTCACCCGCCTGCTTGTTCACCGGCGTCGATGTATTTGGCGGAGACGATGCATAATGAAAAACGTTTTTTATAACAGCTGCAATTTTCTCGACACTAAAATTCAATCAGGCGAGCATTATCTGGCATGGTTCGAAGGAGAGCGTTCTGACTTCGTACGCTTCAATCATGCGGTAGTGCGTCAAGCAGGCAGCGTTATGCAAATGTCGATTGAAGTTCGCTTGATTACCGGCAATCGACATGCGGCGACAAAAATCGGTTTAAGTGGTGATGATGCAATCGACAAAGTCGCATTAGAAACATTGATCGATCGCTTACGAGAAGTATTGCCGACATTACCAGACGATCCTTTTTTGTTGTATTCAGACAACGCGGAGAAAAGTGAATTCGTTAGGGACGCTACACTACCCAGCGGCGAGAACGCCATTGGAGAAATCACCGATGCGGCACGTGGCACTGATTTAGTCGGCATTCACGCAAGCGGCCCTATCTATCGCGGCTTCGGCAATTCCTTCGGCGCTCGACGCTGGCATGAAACACAAAGTTTCAACTTCGATTTCAGCCTCTATTTATCCGGAGATAAAGCCGTGAAATCGGAATATGCTGGATTCGAATGGGATACGACTGGACTGACCAACGTTATCGACCGCGCAAAAGGACAACTTGCACTTTTGCTGCGCTCTTCTCGAACGCTAGAACCCGGCAAATATCGCGTCTACCTCACACCAAGTGCGTTAGGGGAGATTACGACTATGCTTGCGTGGGGAGGCTTTGGCCTCAAAGCGCAACGCACTCGACAAAGCCCGCTGCTGCGCTTATTGCAAGGTGATGCTTCCTTGAGCAAGCAGTTAACCATCATGGAAAACACGGCGACCGGAATTGCCGCCAACTTCGAGTCGCAAGGTTTCTCGAAACCGCCCGCAGTGCCGTTAATTACCGAAGGAAAAATAAATTCGGCGTTAGTCTCGCCACGCTCAGCGAAAGAATTCGGCATCGCAACGAATGGAGCCAATGCAGGAGAAACACCGGAAGCATTGGAAGTTGCTGCAGGCAATCTGTCTTCGACGGAAATCTTAAAACAGCTAGGAACTGGAATTTACGTCAACAATCTCTGGTACCTTAATTTTTCCGATCGATCTGCCGGAAGAATCACCGGCATGACCCGCTTCGCTACGTTCTGGGTAGAGAATGGCGAAATCGTCGCACCGATGAATGTCATGCGCTTCGATGAAAGTATTTATCGCATGCTTGGCGATAATCTAGAAGCATTGAGCAAAGAGCGTGAATACCTGGTTGATCCTGGTTCGTATGGTGCGCGCTCGACGCAGAGCTGGCATTTGCCTGGTGCATTGGTGCGAGATTTTACGTTGACGTTGTAATGCTCTATGTGGGGGCGTTTTTATAAACGCCATTTCCAAATAACGTCATTCTGAGCGTAGAGACTGTGAAAGTATTTCTTAAATATTTTCACAGTCTTTACGCTTAGAATGAAAATGGAAAAAATGTGCCTAAAAAACTTACTCTCCGTTAACAGAGTTACGGAGACTGACCGCTAGTTACTTAATTTCTGTTGCCATATCCAAGTATTACTTCACCCCACATTGCCCAAAATAACGGCCCAATGCACTGTCGAGTGAGGGCATTAAAAAAGAACGATCGCTACTCAACGCGCTGTAAACCGGACGCCGTGCGACAAAGCGTAGATCTTCGCTTCGACAAGCTTGCAGCCTACTTGAATCAACTTGCGCAAGTTCCGCTGCACGCAGCGCCAAATCTGCCCAGGTGATGGCATGGCCATTCGTTAAATGCCAAATACCCGACTCACGATCGATGAGTAAATCCAAGCAAGTATTGACCAGATCCGGCACATAAGTGGGTGAAACAGTCATATCATTTACTGCGACAAACGGCTGGCGCGCACGTAAAGTCCGCAAGGCAAGCGTAATAAAATTATATTCATCCCAAGGGCCAAAAAAAGAACTCGTCCGAATTACTAAAGCCTCAGGATGCCGATCGAGCACGCGCATTTCAGCTTCCGCTTTACTCTTGCCATAAATATTGAGCGGCGCAGTATTATCTGTTTCCACATAGGGTGCTTGCTGTCCACCATCAAATACAAAATCGGTAGAAAATGTCACTAGCGGGATGTTATGTTTGGTAGAGATCGAGGCCAGCATTTGCGGACCGATCGTATTTTCTCTAAAACACCGTTCGACTTCCTTTTCCGCCTCATCCACTCGCACATATCCAGCAGCGTTGATAATCGCCCACGGTTCGTGCTGAGCAACTACTCGCTCAATTGAATTCACGTCAGTGATATCCATATCGCTACGGCTTAATAAGCGATAATTCAAATCCCGTTCTTTACAAATTCGTGCGAATGCTCGTCCCAGCGTTCCCGTCGCACCGGTAATAAGAATTGGTGCTTTGTTGTTGCCAGTATTCGGACATTGCTGAAAAGAAAATTCCGGCAATGTTAGCGGTGGACCAAAAAAACGCTCCGGTCGTTTCCACCACCCCACACCAGAAAGAACCGGATGATCAGGAACATCGCCTGCAGCAAGGTCACTCATCAATCTTGCAACGGCAGTAGCTCTTGGTTGTTTTCCACGAACATCGAATGCACCCGACTCATAATAATCACGGCAGTCGGTAAGCAAAGAATTCCAATCATAAGAACCAAGTAGCGCCCATACCGTCACTGCGCGAACGTCTACGCCTTCCTCTCTCGCTTCGTTAGCACCGCACCAGATTTCTGCCAGCCAACGCATTTGATCTTCACGTCTTGCATCGAGATGCGCCTCGGTAACCGCAATCGGCATTTGATAACGCTGCCATACTTCGCTAATCAGCGGCTTAATACCACCTGTCGGCGTTGCTAGAATACGTGCCGCTTCAACATCAGCATATTGGTGACGCCCATTTCCTCCGTGGTAGTGCGCTGCATAATTCATTAAATTCTCATCGAGAAACCGCTCACTAGTGACGTAGTGATTTACACCGATAATATCCGGTACGCAGGTGTTCTCATTAAACCAAAGTACTTCCTTTTCGCTCGCTCCACACCGCTTAATCAGCCAATCCCATAAATAGTGATTTTGATCTACTCGACCACACAAAAGATCCCAAGAAAGCCATCGTAGTTCATTATTAAATTCAGCTTGGTAGGTCAGCAACGACGTGCTATAGGTTTTTCCCAAATCTTCGGTTTGCACCAGCTTTGCCTGCGGATTAATACGTCGAATTTCTCGCATCGATAAGACAACTGCGCGACATTGATTAAGCAATGCGTCCTTGAATATTTTTTCGTCGCGTCCGTGCGGATACCAAAGACCATATAAACCACTAAACCGCGCCGTAGTGAGAGGCTCGTTCACCGGCGTGTAATATTCCACCCACGGATACCGTTCAGCGACAGCCAGCGCGTACTCCGCCAATTTGTTTGAAAAATTGGCATCAATAAGACTGGTGTACCTAGGCCCGCTGCCGTGGTGAACAAGACCTACGATAGGCATCACGTCAAGCTCTCGCAAACGCGCCAATCGTTCGTCGGACCACGACCAATTCGCTAATTTCAATCCATCGGGAGCTACCCTTTCCCAAAGAACCGGATAGCGAATAGCGCGAATTCCTAATGCGGCGAATCGATCGAGATCATCAATGCGAACCGCGTGGGCGTTCCGCTCGATTTGATTGAAGTATTTATCGCCCACGCGATTCACCGTACATTCAACGCCGCCCCATAACTCGAGGCGACGATTTACCTCTGCCATATCATTCATGCGCACAACTACTCCATTCAACTCTTAACCACCATTGGCATAACTGCCGCTGCAGGAGCCCAAGTGCGTAACCGCGATGCATCGGCCACGGAAACTCGAGCGTCTATTTTTTCCAAAATATATTCTGCTGCTTTCAGTGCTGCCCCTACACATTGATCCATGTTGTAGTAACGATATTGCGCTAACCGCCCAACAAACGTTACCCCCGCTTCCTCGTTAGCCAGCGCTTCATAACGCTTGAACAACAGTTCGTTCTCAGGTCTTGGCACTGGGTAATAGGGATCTCCTTCCGCCTGAGGATATTCTCGAACGATTGATGTTCCGCTGTGCCGCTGTCCGGTAAGGTGTTTAAACTCGGTTATACGAGTGAACTCATAATCATTTGGATAATTGACGGTGCCTACGGGCTGGTATCGTTTTGTAAATTGCAAATACTCGTGTTCAAAACGTAACGAGCGATAGGGAAGTTTGCCGTAGCAGTAGTCGAAATAGGCATCAATCGGCCCTGTATACACGATGTGTTTGGCCCGTATCTTTTGCCTCAATGAGAAGAAGTCGACGCCGGTTTCTACGTGGATATTGGAATGATCAAGAATCCGTTCAAACATCCGCGTATAACCTTCTCGTGGCATATTCTGAAACGTGTCGGTGAAATAGCGGTCATCGTGATTCGTCCGCGTGGGAATTCGTGCAGCAACTGAAGCGGAAAGTTGAGAAGGATCCAGCCCCCAATGCTTGCGGGTATAACCGCGAAAAAATTTCTCGTAAAGATCTTGGCCAACGGCGTTGATAACAACATCTTCACTCGTTTTTATATGCTCTCGCGGCTCGCGAACCTGATCGTAAAATGCTTGAATCGTATCTTCAGTAAGGTTCAAATTGTATAAGCGATTAACGGTGTCGATATTAATCGGAATCGGCAGAAATTTTGTATCCACTTTGGCGAGCACACGATGTTCGTAAGGTCGCCATTCGGTAAATTGGGATAAATATTTTGCAATTCGTACACTGTTGGTATGAAAAATGTGTGGGCCGTAAGGATGAATTAATACCCCATGTTCATCTACGGTATCGTAAGCATTTCCCCCAACGTGAGGCCGTTTGTCGACAATAAGTACTTCAAAGCCGCGACTTGCGAGCTGCTCCGCCACGACTGCGCCGGAAAATCCAGCGCCGACAATTAATATGTCTACTTTCATCGTATCTTTCCTTTTTTCTGAGAATCAATCAAAAACCACAAGCTAACTACACTGGCGATTCGTGAATAGATTCTTAAGTCGCGTTAAGGTCTTGTCGTACTCGTTGTCCTAACGTCCATTGCTAGGACAGCTTTTTGGATATCACCTCGCATAGCATTAACTATTGCGTCCCAAGAAGCGTCGTTTGCACGTTCTATACCTTGTGCAATTAACTGAGAATCTGGATGGAGATACGCATGTTCTACTTCCGAAATAAATTCCTCTTGCGATCTCGCGATTTGCACGATCGGCGTGAAATTCCTAACAACATCCGGCACCGCCGTTGATACGATTGGCTTACCAGCCGCCATATATTCCAGCGTCTTAGTCGGATTAATATATTGCGTCGCCTCATTCAACGCGAAGGGCATCAAACAAACATCGAAGGCTTTTACTAACGCCGGCAATTCGTCATACGAGCGTTGGCCGAGCCAATGAATATTTGGCATAGTCGGCAACTGATGCTGCTCGACCTTAGCAAGCGGTCCCACCATTACGATGGACGCTTGTGGAAAGCGCTGCGCAAGCGCCGCTAGTAACGAGTAATCGATACGTTCATCTATGACGCCAAAGTATCCAAAAATGGGGCGTGGCAAATGCGCGACCTCAGACGGAATCGATGTATCTTTTTGACGCGCTTTACCGTAATGATCAACGTCCACGCCACAGCCGTAAAAATGAACGTTGTCATGATGTCGTGATTTGGATTGGAACAGCTGATAGCCGCCGGTGAAAACAACATTTGCTCGTGACATTACGAATTGTTCGCGTTCTGTAATATCTGGCGGGGCGAAGCGAAAATTCGCGAGTTCGTCCATGCAGTCGTATACCACTCCAGCTGCGCCAAATTGCCCAAGGAAATAAGGCGCGGTCATTGGCGAATAAAACCATTGGACCGGTCGGTTGAATTGCCTGGCAAGAAGAGGATCTTCCTGCAATGCCTGCCGTATTAATGGCAAAATAATCTCGCATTGTTTATCCACCGTTAATTCGGGCTGTGGTGGAAGAACAGGAACTAGACGAACTATATTGAAATGAGGTTCACTAATTCTAAGGGTAGGCTCTCCTTCCTCCCATACCGGATCCTCAACGAACAAAATGCGATGATAATTGGCAAGACGTGAAAATATTTGTTGAGGGCGCTGCCACACAAAATCCCAACGCAAATGGCAATGTACTATGAGTGGAAAATGATCTCGCCGAAAAGGTGGTGAGTAGGCGAACGCGTCTTTATGCAGATTTTTTTCTTTCCATAATGGCCGTGTAGCGGAACTTCTTGAATGCTCTTGATGTCCGCCAAATCGACGGTCTTGATTGGCCGCTATATCACAGCTTAAATCACGAATTGGCGCATTTGCTTTTGTGGCTAGCTCATCAGTTTCTTTAAACATGACTCCCTCGTTCGATTGGGTGGTGGGCTCGAAATTCTCTGCAAGCAAAAAGTGTGACAACTCTTTTACAAAGACTTGGAGGAGAAAAAATGACTAGCTGTGCTTACCCCCGTCCGCAGTTGGAGCGAGCCCATTGGATGCCGCTGAATGAAACATGGAAGTTCACTTTTGATAATCAAAAACAATTCAATCATCCGCAAGATATTCACGTTTGGCCCCGTGAAATCATTGTTCCCTATCCTCCAGAATCAAACGCCAGCGGCGTAGGCGATCGAGGATTTCATATAGCGTGTTGGTATCAGCGGGAGTTTCAGATCAAACCGGAGGGAGGACGAATAATTCTGCATTTCGGTGCGGTCGATTATTATGCAAAGGTGTGGATAAACGGCTCCTATGTCATCAGTCATGAGGGAGGACATACACCTTTTTCTGTAGATATTACCGATGCATTGAACGAATCGGGAGAACAAACGGTCACAGTATTTGTTGAGGACGACCCGCACGAACTGACAAAACCGCGCGGCAAACAGGACTGGCAATTAGAGCCACATTCGATTTGGTATCCACGCACAACTGGCATTTGGCAGACAGTGTGGTTGGAGCGCGTTTCGCGCACATATATCGAGAAGATTCGTTGGACTCCCTATGTCGAAGGATTTGCACTCAACTTTGAAGCGAGGGTGGTTGGCGATCCGGAGGATGACCTATCGATCGAGATCATATTACGACACGGAAAACGCTTGCTTGCGAAAGACTGCTATCAAGTGATCGATGGTGAAGTCGATAGGCGAATTATTTTGTCCGATCCTGGCATTGACGATTACCGAAATGAATTGTTGTGGAGCCCTGAACGGCCGCGTTTATTGGATGCCGATATCCGGCTGAAGCGCAACGGCATCGTGATTGATGAATTCAAATCCTATACGGCTCTACGCTCAGTCGCCGTGTTGCGCGACCGCTTCATGCTCAATGGCCGTCCTTATATTTTGCGGCTGGTGCTTGATCAAGGTTATTGGCCCGACACACTGCTTGCCGCGCCCGATGATAATGCACTGCGCAAAGATGTTGAGCTGGCGAAAGCAATGGGCTTCAATGGCGTCCGTAAGCATCAGAAGGTTGAGAACCCGCGCTATCTTTATTGGGCCGACAAACTAGGTTTGCTAGTGTGGGAGGAAATGCCTTCTGCGTATCGTTTCACACGCACAGCGATAAAGCGCTTGGTGCGCGAATGGACTGAAGTGATTGAGCGCGATTATAGCCATCCATGCGTGATCATTTGGGTGCCGTTCAACGAATCGTGGGGCGTTCCAGAATTGACATCGGTCGGTGCGCATCGTCATGCGGTTGAAGCGCTTTATCATTTGACGAAAACACTGGACCCCACTCGCCCCGTGATTGGCAACGATGGTTGGGAAAGCAGCGCGACGGATCTTATCGGCATTCACGATTACGATGCTAATACGGATCACATCCGCCAACGTTATGGCCCTGAGGTGAGCACGCAGCAACTGTTCGACCGGCGGCGTCCGGGAGGACGCATTCTCACGCTGGATGGCTATCCTCATCGCGGGCAGCCTATTGTGCTGACTGAGTTCGGCGGCATCGCTTACGCCAAATGTCCGCAACCGGGCGTCAAGCAAATTTGGGGATATTCCGTCGCGAAATCCGATGAGGAGTTCGCAAAAAGCTTTTACGATCTGATGGAAGTGGTTAGCTATACCGCATTGTTCAGCGGCTTTTGTTACACCCAGTTCGCCGACACATTTCAAGAAGCCAATGGCTTGTTGTGTGCGGATCGAACGCCAAAAATACCGCTCGAGCAAATTGCAAAAGCCACGACAATTTCGCGCACGCATATTTTGGGAGGCGTATAAATGTATACGCTCGAACTCACAAAACCAGATGGCCGCCAGCTCACGCTTTATAGTCGGGAACCATTGAAAGGCATCGAAAGCGCGCCGAGCCCATTTCCCGAGCCATTAAATCGCAGTCCGCATTTACGCTGGAATCCATTGCGCGGCGAATGGGTCACTTATGCCGCCTACCGGCAAGACCGCACTTTTTTACCTCCACCGGAATACAACCCATTAGCGGTTACCGTAGATCCGGCCAATCCAACCGAATTACCAAAGGGTGATTGGAGTATTGCGGTATTCGACAATCGCTTTCCCTCCTTTAGCCTTCAGGCAGACGAAGCACCGGATTCCGTTGTTCTCACTGAACCTGCTATCGGCAAATGCGAGGTTGTCGTCTTCACCCAAGATACCAACACGTCTCTCGGCAATTTGCCACTTAATCATATCGAGCTACTGCTACAGGTGTGGGCGGATAGAACAGAAAAACTCGGCAGAATTCCAGGTATTGAATACGTCCTTCCATTTGAAAACAGAGGCGCGGAAGTCGGTGTAACCCTGCATCATCCACACGGACAAATTTATGCTTATCCCCATGTCCCCCCCGTACCGGAACGCATGCAAAAAAACGCGATAGATCATTACCAAGCGCAAGGAAACGGCGTGCTGCAGAGTTTCATTCAACAAGAAATCGCCGCAGGAGAACGCATTCTCTATTTAGGTGAAGACGCCATTGCCTTTGTTCCCGCTTGCGCGCGCTACCCGTACGAAGTATGGGTAGCGCCAATCGCGCCGGTAGAAACTTTTATTCATTTAAGCGATGCGCAGCGTACCGATCTAGCAAGAGCGCTTAAGACTGTGTTGCTCAAATACGAGGGTTTATGGAATCGACCTTTTCCTTACTTGATGGCATGGTACCAGGCACCTACTGATGGAAGGCCGCATCCCGAGTCTCATTTGCATGCGGCGTTTTATCCACCGTATCGAACTCGGGATAGGCTTAAATATCTCGCTGGTACTGAACTGGCGGCTGGATGGTTCGCGATGGATGCATTACCCGAGGAGAAAGCCCGAGAGTTGCAACAAGTAGAAATAAATATCGATCTATGATGAAAACATTCGAAGAGGTATTCACCGCTACGCCCTCGATCACCAGTGAAGCACCGGGGCGGGTCAATCTGTTGGGAGAGCATACCGACTACAACGATGGCTTCGTATTACCAACGGCAATACCGCAAAAAACCCACATCGCGATGCGCGAAAGCGCGGGAGAAACATTCACCGTCTACGCTGCGTCATTGGACAAAATAGCTCGATTCACGCTAGCAACGCCACCGACGGAACATTTTGCGAGTTACATTTTTGGATGCATTCGCGAAATCGAAAAACTTGGCGTGCGCGTCCCGGCGCTCGATATTTATGTTTACTCAGACGTACCGATCGGCGTTGGCTTGTCCTCAAGCGCGGCATTGGAAGTAGCCACCTTAAGAGCATTGCGAGCGCTGTTTGAAATCCCTCTCGATGATCAACAGATTGCGCAACTGGCACAAAAAGCTGAAATCGAATATGCGGGTGTAAATTGCGGCATCATGGACCAAATGGCTTCTAGCCTCGCAAATACCAACAGCATGCTGTTTCTCGATACGCGCAGTCTCGAACGAAAATTGCTGCCACTGCCGCTAGATGCGGAAATCCTGGTAGTCAACTCCGGAATCACCCGCACACTCGCCAACAGTAAATACAACGAACGCCGCACCGAGTGCGAGGTAGGAGCACGACTGCTTGGCCTACGCACGTTACGCGATATAGCTGACATGGCAGGAGTGAAGGATCTCCCTGAACTTTTACGCCGACGTGTTCAACATGTAGTGACGGAAAACCACCGGGTGTTACAAGCGCTCAACGGCATTGATGCGAGCGAATTTGGAACTCTTATGAACGCCTCTCACCAAAGCTTACGAGACGATTACGAAGTGTCGGTACCCCCGCTTGATTATCTGGTCCAATTATTGCAAGACCAATCAGCAGTATATGGTGCAAGACTGACTGGCGCCGGCTTCGGCGGCGCATGTGTGGCGCTCTGCCGTGCCGGCGAGGCTAAAAACGTGGGCCGGAAAGTAGTCGAGCAATATAACCAGACCCAACATAAAGGCAGCGTTCTGGTTCCCAAGATGTCAGATTAATTTTTGAAATTTTAAGAGTCTGTTCAAGAGATGAAGAGAGGAAATCATGAGAGTACTAGTTACTGGCAGAGCAGGTTATATCGGCTCGCATATGGTTCTCATGCTAAGCAGTCAGGGTCACGATGTCGTAGTGCTTGATGATTTATCGTCAGGGCATGCCGATGCAGTCTTAAACGGGCAATTGGTAGTCGGTGGCCTTGAAGATACAACGCTGCTTGATTACTTATTCTCGGAGCAACCGTTCGATGGCGTGATGCACTTCGCTTCGTTTATTCAAGTCGGCGAATCCGTGCACAAGCCAGCAAAATATTACCGCAATAATTTTACCAACACGTTAAATCTGCTTGATGCCATGGTCAAACACGGCGTGAAGAACTTTATCTTTTCTTCTACCGCGGCAATATTTGAGGAGTCTGATAAACCAATACAAGAGGCGCATCCCAAACAACCGATGAATCCTTACGGCCGTTCCAAATGGATGGTAGAACAAGTTCTACAAGATTACGGCCATGCTTATGGACTGAAGTCGGTTTGTCTGCGTTACTTCAATGCTGCGGGCGCAGATCCGGAAGCACGCGTAGGCGAGCGGCATGATCCGGAATCGCACTTGATTCCATTGCTATTGCAAGTGGCGTCTGGCCGCCGTAGATCAATGCAAATATTTGGTCGAGATTACCCTACTCCTGACGGTACCTGCATTCGCGATTACATTCATATTCTCGATCTTTGCGAAGCGCATCTGCTAGCCCTAGCGCAGTTATTGGATGGGGGCGATAGCGATGCTTACAACCTCGGTAATGGAAACGGCTTTTCAGTGCAGGAAGTGGTGGATATGGTGCGCAAGGTTACCGGACATCCGGTACCAGTTGTCGATAATCTCAGGCGTGCGGGTGATGCTACGCGGTTGATCGCCGACTCTACGTTGGCACGCAAGAAATTAGGGTGGGTACCGGCATATGCGGATTTACATAACATTGTTTCCGATGCTTGGCGATGGGAGAAAACAATTGCGAGGTTATAGAAAAAAAAGAAATCAATCAGCGTGCCTTCAGCTATCTGATTACGACAAATTCTACTGACCGAACAAGCAGGTGTAAGGAAATTCGCATGCCTATTACTCGACAATTATTCGGTAAAACCCGGGAGGGATTTCCGGTCGATCTTTACATACTCAGCAATAAAAATAATCTCGCAGCTCGGATCATGACTTATGGTGGGACGCTAGCCTCTCTGTGTACACCAGATCGCGAAGGCAACATCGCTGATATTATTTTAGGGTTCGACGACCTTTCTTCCTATCTCGATGAACATCCGTACTTTGGCAGTCTAATTGGCCGTTATGCTAATCGTATCGCCGGTGGCATATTTCGTTTAAACGATACAGGCTATCGATTAGCACAGAATAATGGTCCGAATCATCTTCACGGCGGGAAAATCGGCTTCGACAAAGTAATGTGGGATGCTAGTCCGTGCATTTCGCCCAATGGCCCGCAATTGACACTTAATTATTTAAGTCATGCCGGCGAAGAAGGTTACCCCGGCGATTTGAACGTTCAAGTCGTTTATACCCTTACTGATAACGACGAATTACAGCTCGATTACACCGCAACAACCAATCAGACGACAGTCATTAATTTGACCAATCACACTTATTTCAACCTTGCCGGCAACGGAACAATTTTGAACCATATCGTGCAACTTGCCGCTGAACGATTTCTGCCGGTCGATGAAACTCTGATCCCGACAGGAGAGCTACGAAGTGTGCAAGGAACGCCAATGGACTTTACGAAACCGGTAGCGATCGGCGAATTTATCAAGGCAGAGGATAATCAACTTCAGTATGCGAAAGGATATGACCATAACTGGATACTCACTAAAAATCCAAATGCCATGGCTTTTGCAGCGAGAGTTTATGAAGAGACAAGTGGCAGAGAATTAACACTCCATACAACGCAACCCGGTATTCAGTTTTACACGGGGAATCTCCTCGATGGCACGCTTCGCGGAAAGAATGGGAAACCGTACGCCCAGTATTCTGGCTTCTGCTTGGAGACACAGCATTTCCCCGACTCACCCAATCATCCTACGTTTCCGTCGACCGTTCTTACCCCAAACGATCAGTATCGCCACACTACTGTTTACCGTTTCGCCGTTCGATCTTAGAAGCGCTTTTAATAGTATTAGGACCGGTGCCGCTATTTGCGTCATCAATCAAAGCCCGGCAATCACTATCCTTGCCGCCGCCTAAATCAATCAACGGCAATATCGCCGCCAATGGCGTTGCTAGGGCGCCTAACGTAAGGGCCGCAGCAACACGACCAGCGACTGGCCCCACCTCAGGCCCGACGTTCGGATTCTTAAATGTACCGCCGATACGAATCGGGCCTTTCAAAGCAAGTGCACTAGCGCGCTTGGATTTGGCACGTAAACGTAGATCATAAATCTCGCTACCGAAATCCACGCTCCCCTCGCCCACTACATTTACCGCCGTGGTATCCATGATTAAAGTATTTGCGGTCATAAGCCCTTTGTTGGCACCGAAATCCGCAACGACACAACGGATCTGTGACGTATCATCTCCCCGCAACAACAGTTCCGCCGCTCGCGCCAGATCGATATTGGTCAATACCAATGTCAACGTACTCGCGTTTCCGCCCCATTCGATGAGGGTCAACCCGCCATGCATCGATGCTAATAACTGGGCAACCGAATTTCCCGTAAACGAAAGATGCGCTTTACCTGCTAACTTTCCGGCAGCACCTTTAGGAGGTTTCAGCTGAGGAAGGATGGCACTCAGCTCCACGTTCTTAACGTGCAGTTGCGTGTCGGCAGTCATGGTCGACTTTCTGGCATCAATGACCGCGTTCGTGGAAACGCTTCCGCCTCCAATCCCAAAATTAAACGGCTGTAGCTTTAATTGCCCATCCTTTAAATAAATTTTGGCGTCGAGATTTTCGATTGGTAAATCGTCCGCCACAATACGTTCGCCACGAAAACGTACTTCTGCATTCACTTTTCGCAACTGTTCGAAATGATAAGGTTTGTCCGATAAAACTTTTGTCGATGCCGCACGGCGAGCCGATTCTTTCTTTTGTTCTTGGCTCATATTCGCCGCTTGCTCACCACCTCCAGGAGGAACACCCACCAACCCGCCAAGATCTTTGTAGTTAAGCCGATGCGAGACGAGATTAGCGGTGATGAAATACGGGTCACTATTTTGATCGACGGAAGCCTCTCCGGAAATATCACTGTTACCAATTCGGCCAGCCATTTTTTCAACCGACCACACACCGCTTTTATAATTAATGCCACCAGCTATTTTGTATGGCGGGGTCCATGGCAAGGGCAGCGGAATGATCGGGTAGAGCTTAGAAAGGTCATCGCCTTGCAATTCAACATATCCGTTAATGCTTTTAAGCTGCGCTGGAATAAACTGGCCATTAAAGGTGGCATTTGTTTTACCGGCGCGCGCTCGTATTTCCATTTCGTAAGGCCTGCCGGCTTCGCGTAAAGCAAGCAGCGTTGCGCCACTCCCTTCGATATGCACTGGCTCGTTACGAAACTTCCCATCACCAGTGAAACGAATATTCGCACGCTGCTCTGCATCTGTTTTATTAACAGAATTGAGCTTGATGGTCACATCCGCAGAGAGCGCGGGATCACGATAACGTGTCGTGCCATCATCGATTTTTAAAATTCCAATAACTGGGCCTGGCCCATCTTTTGAAGCAGTTTCTCGAAATGTCCAGTTCGCATCTCCTGTGGCGTTCTTTTCTAATAACAGCCAAGGCTTCACTAAAGATATTTCCGGCAAGACAACATCCCCGGAAAAAATCTTCCATAAATCGATTTTTAACACCAATCGTTCTACTTTTGCCATGAGCGGCTCGGTAGCCCAACGCGCATTGGCTAAGGTGATCTGTTCAGCATCCACGACGATAGGGTTGGAAAGATGAACGTGAAGATCGCCATTGATAGCAAAATTTCTATCTAATTTGTCACTTATGTAATTTCCAATTGGTCTGCGCAGCAGATTCCAATTAAAGAAAATAACAGCGAGAATGATGACGCTCAAAACAATCAGCGCCGCTACGACCATCTTTTTTGATTTCGATATATTTGCCACAAGGCCTCATGCCAAGGCTGTTTAGGAAGTCCCACAAAAAATGCAGGTTTTTCGATTTTCTAATCAGGGCTAAGCAAGCAATGTTCCAGGTCGCTCAAAAATTTACATTCACCGGCGGTCGATTTGGTTGAACCAATTATCCATTGGGGAGATATCACGAATAAGTACACCGCTAATCAGTAAAATTTACATAATTTATGGCAACTTTTGAATAAATCGGGCGGGGGTTGAAGCCGGAAATCCCTGTCATTTAGGATTAGACTTGAATGCATTTTTCAGGCAATGCGAATGCCCGAGGCTGCGCCGACGAACTCAGGAACCTAAAATGACGGTGGTAATAAGCTCAGTTTCCGTAGTGTCCAGTTTTCGAAGAACCGGGGGTTCCCACACAAGGCGGCGATTAGGTTCTGGTTCTACTAGAACGGTAGTATTCGGCGTCTTCTCAGTCATCGTTGATTCTCTATTGGTGATTAGATAACGTGGCCTAACGTCGTTGGAGTGTATCTCAAAAAAAACCTGCCGCTCAAGCAGACAATATCTGGGCTTAGAAGCGGTATTAATTTCCGCCGCGCTCCTCACTCAAGTGTATAATTCCCGCACTTCGGCGATGCCTTCCGGTCGCATCGCCTTTCAGATCGGCATCCATTTCTTTAGATAATCGATCCAATCACTATAAAATCATATTGTTGCGTCTGCCTGGACCGGTATGCGTCGATCGAATCACGCAGGGCCGAGCTAGGAGTTAAGCATGTCATTTTCAGACCTGGGATTAAGCCCGGAGTTATTACAAGCAATCGCTGGCGAAGGTTACAGCGAAGCAACCCCCATTCAGCAGCAAGCAATACCCATCATTCTGGCGGGTAGAGATGTGATGGCTTGTGCACAAACCGGTACCGGAAAAACCGCTGGTTTTGCCTTACCGATTCTGCAAATGCTACAACCGCATGCCAGCACGTCCACTTCTCCCGCCCGCCATGCCATTCGCGCCTTGATCCTGACGCCTACGCGTGAACTTGCCGCGCAAGTGGAAGAAAGCGTGCGCGCTTATAGCAAACATATTCCGCTACGCTCAGCAGTCATCTATGGCGGCGTCAATATGGATGCGCAAGTCGCTCAATTGAAGACTGGTGTCGAGATTGTTGTTTCCACCCCAGGCAGACTGCTCGATCACGTTCAACAACGAACGGTCAACTTATCGCAAGTGCAAATCCTGGTTCTGGATGAAGCTGACCGCATGCTGGATATGGGATTTATTCGTGACATCCGCCGCATAATCGAACTATTGCCGCAACAACGGCAAAACTTGCTCTTCTCGGCGACGTTTTCCAACGACATCAAAAAACTGGCCGACAGTTTGCTGAAAGACCCCGCACTGATTGAAGTCGCCCGCCGCAACGCTGCCGCTGAGACTGTGCGCCAATTGGTCTACCTCGTAGACCAAGACAAGAAACGCGCTCTATTGACGCATTTGATTAAAAGTCACAACTGGAGTCAGGTATTAGTCTTTTGTCGTACCAAACACGGCGCTGACAGGCTGGCTAGCTCACTAACGCGCGATGGTGTTAACGCCGCCGCCATCCATAGCGATAAAATGCAATCGGCTCGCGAATTGGCCCTTGCTGAATTCAAAAATGGGGACGTTCGCGTACTCGTCGCAACCGATATTGCAGCCCGCGGCTTGGATATCGAAGAGTTGCCGCATGTGGTGAATTTCGAGATCTCCCATATACCGGAAGATTATGTGCACCGCATTGGCCGCACTGGCCGCGCAAAAGCCGAAGGTGTAGCCATTTCGTTAATCGCGCCTGAAGAAATGAAGCTGCTCAAAGAAGTCGAGAAGCTGCTGAAGCGGCCTATCGAATGTGTTGTCGCACAGGATTTTGACGATGCCGGCGACCCGCCCCCCTCAAAAGCCCCTCCTCGTTCAGCCCCCCGCGAGGAATCGAACACACGCTCGAAATCCACACCTAGCCGCGCTCGCCAGACAAATCATTCATCTGCAGTGCCTATCGATCCCATCTTTACTCAGCCTTATGTACCGGCGGAATATCCAAACAACACGCCGCAGGCACACCCGGCGCTTCCTACTCAACAAAATCTCCAGCGCACTTCAGCAAAGCAACTCTCCGTATTGCTAGGTGGTGGTAGACGGTCGACCGAAGAAGCCCAAAAAACCAAAGAAACTGAAGAGTAAGCAAACATGCATGTACGGGTTAAACAGTCATATACGACAATCTATATAAACTGTTTAATCCGCACATTCTTTAATTTGAGTTATCAGAGAATTACGCCACACCGTTTTCTTTAAACCAAGCCAGCATTCGTTTCCAGCCATCTGTCGCCGCGTCCTTACGATAAGACGGACGATAATCAGCATTGAAAGCGTGGGGTGTATCGGGATAAATAATTATCTCGTTTTTCTTACCCGTTTTTTTCAAGGCCTCCCGCATTTTTTCTACCGTTTCGACGGGAATACCCGTATCTGCGCCACCATACAAACCCAACACAGGCGCCTTCAATGCACTCACCACATCAATTGGATGTTTAGGCGTCATCGGACTTGGATCGCCGATTAACCGACCATACCAGGCAACGGCCGCCTTTAAATTTGGATTATGTGTTGCGTAAAGCCAGGTAATACGCCCACCCCAGCAAAAACCAGTAATCGCTAGACGGTTGATATCGCCTTTCTCTGACGCTTTAGCCCATGCAACTGCCGAATCAAGATCTGACATCACTTGTTCGTCAGGCACCTTGGACACCACTTGCTTGAAAATTTCCGCCGTGTCGGAGAGCTTGCGGACATCGCCTTGACGTGCATATAACTCTGGTGACACAGCCATATATCCCAACTTCGCCAAGCGCCGGCAGATGTCCTTGATATGTTCATGCACACCAAAAATTTCCTGGACGACAAGGACAACCGGGAAAGGGCCGCCGGTGGCCGGCATAGCCCGATAAGCGGGAATTTCTCCGTCTTTTACTGGGATTTTCACTTCACTAGCAATAAGTCCGCCGCTATCGGTCAAAATCGTTTGGGCGGAAACCGGTTGCACAGCAAGGGCGAATCCACTAGCAAGCAAAGTCATCATGAAATTACGCCGAGGGGATTCGAGTTGAAATTCGAGAGATAAAACCGACATCGTTGACTCCTCTTAAATTAGAAATTAGAGCAAAAATTTACATCATAGGACTCACGCAAAATTGTCCCAGCAAGGCACGACGAGGCAGACAGTAAGGAGGAGCAACGCCGCTGGGGCAATTTTGCGTAAGTCCTACATGAAAAACATCTTAGGCCACAGATAACACGGGAAAAGCAACGTACCAGCATTTAGCACAGTGAACCGCATTTTTGCAGAACACAGAGAACGTGAGTAAAATCATGCTCATGAAACTCATCCCTCTTGCAGTTTCGTGGATTATATTTGCGTCCCATAGTGCCTTTGCCATTGAGGAAGATACGACGCCAAAGCCAAACTCCATTCTCAGTGGGACCGTCGAGAATGTCCGCGCTACGGCATCTGAGCTAATCATTCATGCCATGGGGCTACTCGGCGTCAACTATCAATATGGTGGCAATACACCGAGTACCGGCTTTGATTGCAGCGGCTTTGTCAGCCATGTGTTTCGGGAAGCTGCCGGTGTCGCCCTTCCTCACAGTGCGTATCAAATGAGCTTAGTAGGCCAAAAGATTTCCAACAAGGAATTGCAACCCGGTGACTTGGTTTTTTACAACACCTTGAAACGCGCCTTTTCTCACGTTGGTATTTATGTCGGCAACAACCAATTCATTCACTCCCCAAGTCCGGGTAAAGCAGTCGAAATCGTCGACATGAAAGATCGGTACTGGCTTAACCGTTACCAGGGGGCGCGACGAGTTCCTCAATTAGACCAGCCAGCAGCACCATCCGCCCAAACGATCCAAAAAGAGCTGAAAGATGCCGACCTGTCGACTCTTCTCCACTAGAACCAGGTTCTAGCAGTACACAACAAGCGTTAGGTCGCCCTCGGCATCGCAAAAATGCCTTTCTTAGTGACTTGGGCCACACTCCTCCTCCGAAACCCCGCTCGCTGTGATAGGCATCATATTGCCCATCGCCTTCAATCCCTAGAATCTGCTCCATACACCGCTCATGTGGCGAGACAGACGCGAAACCGGGAGAAACAGCAATGGGAGACACCAAAATGACCATGACAACGATTAACCCCGAAATAGCCACTCAACAACAATCAGAACTCGTGTCATGGGGGGACTGGTGGGAACAGTGGGGTGATGAAGTATTCGATGCCCCGGCTAAGCTACTCGATTTTGAATCTGTCTGCAGCAAAGAGTAAATAAGAAAATATAACAATAAATAAGTAGTTAATAAAAAAATCTAATAACAATAAAATTTGGCGCCGCTTTAATGCGGCGCTTTTATTTTTACCTTTCGTATGAAAGCTTTCCGTTGCATACCCCAGCAAATTTATTCCCCCCTTTAGCAATTTTACAAGTCTCTTTGGAAATGGAATAAAGTAAGCAGCATGCGTTGGTAAACGCTAACGGAGAGAACGAGCATGCGGCTTGCGAACCATACATTTCTAATCACAGGCGGCGGCTCTGGCCTCGGTGCGGCGACCGCCGCATTATTCGCAACGCACAGTGCGAACGTTGTTCTTCTCGATATCAAAGCTGAGGAAGGCGACAAAACGGCAGATGCCATTGGCGATACGGCTCGTTTTATTCAAACCGATGTGACAAATGAAGATGCGGTAAAGAACGCGATACGGATAACCCTCTCTACCTTTGGCGCAGTGCATGGCACTGTAAACTGCGCCGGCGTGGTGACAGGCGAAAAAATATTAGGTAAGAACGCTCCGCATAACTTTGAAAATTTCAAACGTACCGTCGCAATAAATTTGTTCGGTACTTTTAATGTAATTCGTTTAGCAACGGAAGCCATGGCGAAAAATACGCCTAACGAAGGCGGCGAGCGTGGCGTGGTAATCAATACTTCGTCCGTAGCTGCATTCGAAGGACAAATCGGCCAAGCAGCCTATGCTGCATCCAAAGGCGCCGTGAATGGAATGACGCTCCCCATCGCACGCGAACTTGCCAAACTTGGGATTCGCGTTGTAACCATTGCACCTGGTTTATTCGATACCCCGATTATGGCTGAGATGACTGAAGACATTCGCACTTCACTAAGCCAACAAGTGCCCTTCCCGTCTCGCCTTGGCAGACCGGAAGAATATGCGGCACTCGCAAAACATATTGTGGAAAATGAGATGCTCAACGGAACAGTGATCCGGTTGGACGGCGCTATTCGAATGGCTGCAAAATGAATTCCATGCCGGACAAGAAAGTCTAAAATTTTGAACCACAGAGAGCACAGAAAAAAATGAATAATCTGTCGCCCTTCATAGTCTAAGATATTGATAGCCTGTCGCCCCCTTCAAGGACAACGCAATGATCTTCGATACCGCAATTAATGAAGAACTCGATGCACTACGCGATTCCATTCAAAAATTTACAGAGACCGAATTAGCACCGCGGGCAGCTGATATTGATCGTAGCAATCAGTTTCCAATGGATATGTGGCGTAAATTCGGCGACATGGGATTATTAGGACTCACCATACCGGAAGAGTACGGCGGCACTAACCTTAGCTATCTTGCTCACGTCATCGCGGTAGAAGAAATTTCCCGTGGCTCCGCGTCCGTTGCTCTATCTTATGGTGCGCATTCGAATCTATGCGTAAACAATCTATACGTTAATGGCACTGAAGAGCAGCGTCGCAAATATTTACCTAAGCTATGCAGTGGCGAACACGTCGGCGCGTTGGCAATGTCCGAGCCTGGTGCCGGATCGGATGTCGTTGGCTCCATGGCTTGCCGCGCTGAAAAACGCGGTGATCGGTGGATCGCTAATGGCAACAAAATGTGGATCACCAATGGCCCCGATGCCGACACGCTGATCGTTTACATGCGAACCGCCGATAAGGATTCACTTTCGCGCACGATGACCGCATTTATCATTGAAAAAGGCATGAAAGGCTTCTCCACCGCGCAGAAACTCGACAAGCTAGGCATGCGTGGTTCGAACACTTGTGAGCTGGTGTTCGAGGATTGTGAAATTCCCGACGAGAATGTACTAGGGCAACTAGGCGGTGGCACAAAGGTGCTAATGCGCGGGTTGGATACGGAACGGGTCATACTTTCGGGCGGTCCCATCGGCATCATGCAAGCCGCAATGGATGTGGTTATGCCTTATGTGCACGAACGCAAACAATTCGGCCAAGCCATCGGTACTTTTGAATTGATGCAAGGCAAGCTGGCTGACATGTATGTGAAGCTACAATCTTCACGCGCTTTTTCCTATCGTGTCGCGCAAGCTGCGGATGCAGGCCGACCACAGCGGAAAGACGCGGCTGCTTGTCTGCTTTACGCATCCGAATGTGCGGTGCAAGTCGCACTGGATGCGATTCAATCATTAGGCGGCAACGGCTACATCAACGACTATCCCACAGGACGTTTGCTACGAGATGCCAAGCTGTACGACATCGGCGCAGGTACAAACGAAATTCGTCGTATGCTGATCGGTCGGGAACTATTTGAGCAAACAATATAAGTTACAACGATTTGTTTGCGCCCCCTTATGCATTCGAACGAAACACACGACGGACTAACGTGCTGAACGGCCGCATAAACGAATAAACCCAGAGTAGAAACACCGGCAAAGGAAATGCGAGTATGTCGTCTCGTAGCGCATGTATGCTAAACCAGTACATCACTTGTTCACGCCGACGATAACGAGAATTCGCGGATTTTAATTTTTTGCAAATACGTACGAGCTTTGCGCCTACGCTTTCATTCGCTTCTAATATTTTTACCAGCGCCGTCTCAGCAAAAAAAACAGCCTTTTTTCCACGCGCAATTACGAACGCTCTTGCTGAATTGGATAACGGAAATGCATACAACCAATCCATCAATAACAACATTTGCGCCAGGAAGTTTTCCATGCGCAAGGTCTGCGCCAACGCAAATAACGGCGGCCAATCTTCCTCGCTCATGCGCCCCACCAACACGCGCAAATCACCTAACCACTTGAGAGATTCCCAGTCGTGAGCAGCACCATGCAAACAAAGATAGAGTAATTCGTAGCGATCACGTTGCGCAGCATCGATTGTGGTCGTCCACTGCTGCCAGCAGTTTTCCAACACAGCACTGTTTACATGTTCGAAACGCCAATGCAATTCAACCAACAGTTTGGTTTTCTTATGACGGCATTGAACATGCCACCATACCGCGTTGACCAATTCAAAAGGATTTTTCTGCCGCAACGGTAATGCTTCGACCTGATAACCGGCGTGTTCCATTAAACTGAGTGAACGCGGTAAATCGGCAGGAACAACCATGACATCGATATCGCGTACTTGCCGCACGGCGGGATCGTCATACAACTTCATTGAAAGCGTGCTACCTTTCAGCGGCAGTAAAGTAATATTTTCGTTTTCAAATAACCGCTGCAAACGCTGCAACTCACCATGCATCATCAGGTTTCGCAACTGCGTACGCTGTATCGACGCATGAGCCTTCATGAAGGTCGATAAATCGCGGCCTGTTTCCTTAGCGACACGCGCTAATACGATATGCGCTAGGACTGGCAAAAGATGATGGTTCACCAACGCTTTAAAGGTATCCGCGTCGGGCATATCGGCCAACGCGCCCTCTACCTGCTTTCGCTGATTCAGCCAATCGTTGGGCAAATAATAAGAACACGCGACCAGCAAACGAAATTCGGCCGATTTAAGCGCAGGATAGCGAGCGGGACAAGATGGCAATATCTCAAACATGTTTGCAAGGCGCCAAATCCAACCACCGCGCAACGAAAGTACCGACCACGGTAAACTGCCCAAAACTCGTCCCTCCGGTCACTCGCACAGGCCCAGCACAAATCCATGCATGCGCTTGCATTTTGGACTCCTTCTCTTTGCTAACACCAAAATAAAATGCATAAGGAATACGATAAAACCCAAGCAGAATCCTAGCAGTCATGGCCTGCGCCAGGCATTTGGATTCCCACGGTGTATAACAAGCCGCGACTCTTACCGTTCTGCCAATGCACCAAGCTCGACTACGTTGTACGTCGCTAATTAAGGGAATGAAGATATTGATCCCCTGATGACTTCCCAGCAGCGGCGCTAACAGACGAAAAGGAATTACCAACAAAGCAAAGCGGCATATACCCAGCAACATCCAGACGGGTAAAAACCAACCTTGCTCCAGTAACGAAAACTGCCGCCATGTAACCAATTTACGGCGAATCGACACGTACCGGGTTAGCATGGACTTAAGACTCCGCCATCACAAACAAACGGTCTTGATTGTGAAACACTTCAACGGTGATTGCCTCTCCCGCTGACACGCGCCGTGATGCGGGCAATAAGTGAATTTGTGGAAACCAGGAAGAACGCTGCGGCGGTCGATTTTCAAACAGAATGCCATCGCCAAAATCCAGTTTTAACCAACGCATCACGCCCTCTACAACGCCGTCGTGAGTTGCGTGTATTTGCATGCGTCGAGTCGCCTCTTGTGGTGCGTCATGGGTTAAGTCGAAATCGATAAGCGTCATCACGTCGGATAACGGTTCCACATCGCCGCCGCCCTTTCCTGCGCAGATTTCCATTGGAGAAAAACGATTGAACGGCGTTAGATCGAACCCCATTGCCGATTCCATGCGATAGGACTGGTGGTGCCCTTTACCTGAGATCAGGCAACCCACCGCAGAAACTACTCTCGGCAACAAGATTGCATCTGGTTTGAGAAATTGCTGCCGAGCCAGTTTCATTAACGGCAGAACATGTTCTCCAAGCAATGTGTTATCGACAATTTCCGCCACAAAGAGATCGGCGCGTTGCGGGATGTCGATCCCTAGCTTCACACTGTATGCATCCTTAGCGATTACCGTAATTCGATCCGCCATGCCATTGCGCGCGATAATTTCCCGCGCCGCTTCCGCTACGTCGGCACGGCGCTCGCAAGTATAAACATGCGCAGCACCTGCGCGCACAGCCAGCATGGCAAGAATGCCGGTTCCGGTGCCAATTTCAAAGACCGTCATCCCCGGCTTTACCCAATGCTCCAACGCCCTTGCGTAAGTTTCATTACGAAGATCATCGTGAATAATTCCGAAGTGCCACAGCGGCGCTTCGTGTCTTAGCATCCATTGCGTCAGCGCTTTGATCCGATAATTTTTCGGCGTGAGTTGCAGCGCGGCCTGGGCGAGCAACTTGGCATCTTGCTTCTTTTCCTTGCTTCGAAAAACAAGCGCCATCTTCGCTAGTCGCTCGGGAAGATCGACACGATCTGTAATGGCTTCGACAAAAATGCGCGCCTCATTTGAAAGCAGGCTGGCATTTAAGACTGCGTCTAAAATCGGTCTTTGTTGGTTCAACATGCGAGTACGATATTTCGTGCCAGCATATCATTAGTAAACGCCAACACATCGAGCTGACATTGCTCGGAATCGACTTCATACTCGTCACAAATGTGCTTACATATTTCGCTGATACTTTGTTTCGACTCCAGCAATTCCCAGATACGAGAACCAACGCTGTTAATGCCAAAATATTCACCGAGTTCGATGCTCATCATGACCACTTCGCCATCCATTTTAGTAGCGACCAAATCTGGATTACGCAGAACTTTTGTATCAAGGGTCAATGCATTCATCACACCTCCGTTGGTTGGCCGTGCTCGTCTATATAATTAAAATGACGCATCATTGTGAAATGATCAGCAATAATTTTCTCACTCTGCGCGGGCGTAAGCGTCGTGCGCCAATCACCGGAAATGCCCTTGCGAAAAAAACGCTCCATGCGCATAGGGCGCTCGGCAAACCCCTTTTCATTTTCCTGACGCTGAAGTTCGCCGATATCGCTAAAACGAATAGCTTTCTCAACGCGCTTACGCTCAGTCGGCAGTTTTAAGAAAGCCGCTGCGCGAGTAAATGTTTCCAAGGGCCTCGTTTTCATATCTTCATAACGAATGACTTCCTTGCTTATCCCATCAGCCTCTACCCAACTCGCAACATGTCTAGACCAGGATAGCAGGCGCTGCGCCAGTTGCTCCGGTAGTTTTTTGCCGTTCGAACCAAAACGAAACTCCCTATCGCCCATCATTTCAATGGCGCGATCGATACTACAGTTCATGTGACCCGCAAACGAAATAGCAACATCGAGTGGATTACGTACAATATAGAGCGCCCCCAAATTCCCCTCGCGGGAAACCAGAGGCTCACCGTCAGGTAAAAGCGTGTAGGCATCATGAATCTTGAGATAGGAAATTTCTTTATCATGCCGCAACCAACGATACGCAACAGGACGCAAGCGTTCGACTTCGTCCTCCGTAAGATCGGAGATATTAAACCCCACAATCTCGTCCATCCAGCCTCGCCCACTGGCAATCACGGCGGTATACATCTCATTGATATCCACCGGCTCGGCGCTATCGGCCTGGAGATTATGCAAGAAAGCGCGAAACCATGTATTTCCTGATTTCGGATACGATGCCAGCCAGAAAATACCACCCGTCAATGCTGCATCGGATGCGCCGCCACATCCGCCAAAATAATATCTACCAACTCGTCCAATTTAAATATTTTCTCTGGCCGGCGTAGGCGTGCCAAATGAATTTTTCCGGCTAGCTCCCCGCACAATTTCAAATGCCGGGGCTTTAGCTCCATGCCTATTAGATAACGAAAGCGATATGTATTATTGCGAAGCGGCGTGAAGCGATCCATGCCGGTGACTTTTTGCAAGGAAAATTCTTGCTGATTATGAACCTGCAAAACATAGACCCATTTAATAGGTAATGGCGAGGATTTAAATCCTTCACGCAACGGCATATCGAATTTATCTATACCCGGCCTAATGCGGCGGAGTCCCTCGGTTGAGATCTTCAATTGATCGGCCGCGTCTTGCCAAATCTTAAGACGTGCGAAGCCTGGTATCGCTTCGCAATTATCATTGACCGCGACAACGTCATCGGCGAGGACATCATGACCGCGTTGCAAAAAAGCAGCGGCCAACGTTGATTTACCGATTCCCGATGGCCCCACGCAAACAAAACAATTATCGCCAATTCGGATAGCGTTGCCATGCAACACCAGTAGGCCGCGCTGCATTAGCAAAGCACCCATGCATGATCCAAGCAAAAATACTCGTATGCTGGCTTCGTCAACATCAGGAAAAGGATCGACAACGATTTCCCGCCCTTCGTTTACTTGATAGCGAGCGATTTCAGGAACAGTCAGCCAAAACTGCTTAGGCTCAGTGGTTGTATAACAAAAAGGCCCTTGGATTGCACCGCCCGGCAATCCATCCACCGCCACATGGCCTTGCCGAATGGATACATCTGGTTCTTTATTTGGATCGCCTGGCGCAAGCTCTGGAAACACCATGTCACTGACAACAACTAGCCCAAACATATGGTAGCGATACAGTTTTGTCATTAGTACTCGAAGAGTTGATCGATGAATTTTTATCGAATTCAAAAGCAGCAGCGTAGTTTAATGAACATTATCGAAGTTGATAAAAAATTTCCAGATTATTTTTATTTCTATAAAGTTTTGTGAGGTCAAAATTTTTCCCTAAAGGAAAAATCAGGCTATCATCACGCTTCCTCGGTTGCCATGGCTAGGAGAGATATGATGTCTTTATCAATACCCACTCTGCCCTTCGAACAACCCATGTCTGTTCAAAACACAGAAAAACTTCCCTACAGAAAACCGACGGTAAAGCTAATCGATCTGAATACGGCAACGGCCGGCAAATCGGCTTCTTCTGTAGCAGAATATGATATTCGCAATGGTACGACCAGTTGAGACGGCATAACAACTATAAGCGCTCTGCATAAACATGTTTGCAGGTATATTTTCCCGACAGGCAAACGCGACGCCTCAGAATTACGCGACCGGACAAACCCTACTCAAAGCGCTGTCACCTTACGATCAAGCTGACCTGACCGGCATCTGGCAAGAAGGCCCTTTCCTGCTAGCACAAGCAACAACCTGCAACACTCCTGAATCGCATCGCGAACAAGTACCGTACCGTTGTCCAACCAGTGAACTGACAATTGCCGCATGGGCACGCCTGGATAATCGGGAGGAATTGGCAAGTAAGCTTGCTCTATCGAAAAGCGAACTTGTGGGCATGCCGGATTCGATGCTAATTCTGGCCGCGTATCAGCGCTGGAAGACACGATGCGTGGAGCATCTGCTAGGCGACTTCACGTTCGCCATTGCCGATCCTCGTGAACATCGCCTATTTCTGGCGCGTGATCCACTAGGCGTTCGACCTCTCTATTACCTTCTTGAAGCACGTTTATTCGCATTCGCTACCACAGCAGCAATCTTTCCACGATTGAGCTGCTGGCAAGCCGAACCTGATATGGACTGGATGGCACGTTTTATGGTGGGCATTTCGATGAGTTTTACCAATACGGCTTATCACAATGTGCTGAAACTCGCGCCCGGCCATTGCTTGGTTGTCGAACCGCAAAAAGAAACATTGCATCGCTATTTTCAATTCAACGATAACCAGGCATCCGCTGCAAGTCGTGACGATTCTTGGGTAGAAGCTTATCGAGCGCAACTTTCCGAAGCGGTGCGCTGCCGCTTACGCACTCAATATCCAGTGGGTAGCGAAAATAGTGGCGGCCTCGATTCCGCTACTATTACAGCTTACACAGCCCAACTATTGGATCAGCCGCTATCGCAATTACATTGCTTCGGCTTTGCCGCGCATGATCTGGAACCGGAATACATAGAGGAAATCTGTAAAAAATGGGGTATCGTCAATAATCACGTCATCACCGAGGTACAAGAAATGGAAGATGCCACGCGAGAGCGGGCCCTTCGCGTACTCGGTTATCCAGAAGAACATAGTAACGGTACTTTTCATGTTCCCTTTTATGAATGGTGCCAGCAATTCGGCATTCGCACCTTGCTCTCCGGTTTCGGCGGCGATGAAGTAGTCACCAATCCGGCCAATCAAATGCCCTTCGAACTGCTGTTGGACCGTCAATACAAGGCGCTTTGGCATCACCTCTCCGGTAATCCGCTACGGCGGGCAGTGCGATTTGCAAAAACTGTGGCAAGGTTTCGCAAACGTCGCGATTTCTCGCCGAATATGTTTGCGGCGTTCAATCATCGTTGGCCGCATCAACTCCTGCGCGGCGAAATAGCCGAACGGTTAAATCTGCGCGAGGAATATATAAATCAAGCAAGCTTCGATGCGCCTTACAACCGAGTCAATGACTTTATTTTGCAAAATCGCCTGGCGCCTTTCGTCGCCACGCGACTGGAAAATTGCACGCTGATGGCGCAATCGTACGGTGTCGATTATCGCTGGCCGTTATTGGATGCGCGCCTGATTCAGCAATATTTGTCGACGCCTGCTATTGAAAAAGCCGGGCCGGGTATCGGTCGTTATCTCCATCGCCGTGCCATCGAGGGCGTAGTACCGCCCAAAGTGCAATGGAAGGTAAGCAAGGACATGGGGGTTGCAAACCACAAAAGCAAATGGCAAGCCATCCAATTAGAACAAGCAGCTCGCGACGGTTTACGCCAAGAAATGCAAATGCATCCAGCCGTCGAAGTGCTGATTGATCGAACTAAGTTTCAGGAGCAAATCCAACGAGCGATACAGGGTTCGGATGATATAAACTTTATTTTCCAATTCAAACGAAACGTCAGCCACGTGGCCTGGCTGAATCATTGGCTTCATTCTCGCTCGACATAAATTCGTCACATAGTCCGGCAGGCTGCTAGGGGTCGGTCATGTTAATTTTGTAGGAGCGGGCCATGCCCGCGAACAGCGTGGCTATGGGCACAATCGCGGACATAGCCCACTCTTAACAATCCCACAAATTCAACATGACTGACCGCTAGCAAATTAAGTTGCAAAGTTATTTAACAAACGAGAAGATGCAATCGCTGCTTATAGCTCAGCAATTTCAGGTGCAAACATTTCTAGCGTTTGCCCTTCATTGGAAATAAATCTGCTGCCCAGGAGAAAATATGTCTTCCGAGAACGAATTTTCTAGCCAACCTGCCGAGCAATACACGGAAAAGAAAACCAAGCGATTGCCATACAGCAAGCCCACCATGCAATTGATTAGGGCTCTTTATGTGTTTCAGCGGCTTGAACTATGGAGAAGGATCAGCTACCAAGAT
>JAZKCF010000117.1:0-4277 GCA_040388195.1 Pseudomonadota bacterium | reverse complement strand
TGGTGTTCGAAAATTCGGATGGCGTGATCTTGCCGAGTGAGGCAACACAAGGCAATATGCGAGTAGACTTTTTCTACATCCTCGTTAGGGCCCATAAAATGTCCGCTGCCGAAATGACCGCTCTTGCTTGGCGCCTCTACACCGCAAAAGTAGCGTCAGGTTTGTTGCATCCAGAAAACGAAAAGATGATGCAGCTTCAATTGGCGCAAGTTCTACAGACACTGGCCCCACTCTTTGAAAGCAAAAGCGCTGAGTCATACAAAGTGCTGCTTGAGGTCCCAGTTAGTGTCAACGATCGCCTAAAGATCATTGACCTAGTTATTGAACACAGAATTGGTGAAGAAACTCAATCTACTGCGATTGAACTTAAGTGCTTTCGCTTGTACGGTCGCGCTGGAAATGGCAAGCGAGGAGCACAGAATCTCGGCATGTACGACTACTGGGCAGACATAGAGAACATTGAGAACTACATACTCATGTTTGGCTTCGTTGGCGCGTATCAGCTGACACTGACGGACGATCCGTATTACGTTCTCACGCAACACGCTGGTCCTCAGGTTGCAGCTTTCTCCACTGCAAAAACGCGAAGCAATGTCACTGGCGTTCTTTCGCATCCAATCGCTAACAGAAAGGGCACCATCTATCTGCGGGGTGTTTACGATATGAGCTTATGGCAAAGCAATGGCAGTTTCCATTTCATTTCGCAGCGTGTTGAACCCTAACCAGTCATTCGAAAAGGACGCGCGATTAATGTTAGTTCTTCATAGTTACATTGGGGCGCGCGCCTTTCAATTGGCGCGTTATGTGCCAAAGGAATTTTGATGTCACTACCCAAAGACAGAGTTGTAGTAGCAAGCGATGTCAATCCGGGAGATGGTATTGGTGTTGAAATATATCGAAACGACGAGCTAGTCATTGAGATATTTCGGGACGATATAGAAAAGACACGAGCGGTCACATTATTTAAAGAGTCTATCTCGCTTGAACTAATGGAAGAATCCATTCATATTTTCAAAGAGAAGATTCCTTGGGATTTCATTGAGTATGACGAGTAGACACATAACCCAGCATTTAACCAAACTTCGCGTTATATGTAATTGAAATCAAAAAAATGCATTGTGATTTATTGGCTATCTGTAAAAAAGTTAGAGAACGACAAATAAACAAATATAGAGATGTCGACGGCAGTTGCAAAGAGGTAACACTTGCCATCGCATATGACGCTGCAAGAGCTGGCATTAACACTTGCATATGCTGCGGAAGCTATGATGGAATAGATCATCATTGGATTCGGCATGAACAAATAATATATGACGCCACCTCATCTCAATTTGGTGAGCACGAAGAAGTTGTAGTCATTAATGAAGCAGAGACATCTAGGTATTCAGAAGCGTATTTTATCTTTGTTAATGCAGATCTAGTATCGTTACTTTTAAGTACATAACCAAGCATTCGAGAAAGGACGCGCCGATGACGTTACTTTTTCATGCATACGGCAGTGGGGCGCGCCTCGCAATTTTGCGTTAGGCGGCTCATGGCACCGGAACAGTTGGTTACCGGAACTCTGTATTACGTCGTCAGTTTTGCAGACGAAGAGATGACCATTCCTATAGTTGCCACCTATGAGTACCTTGGCCCCGAAGGTTCCGATAATGGAAACTACGTATTCGAAAACATTCATGGTCAAGACATGCTTGAGCTTGCAGAGCGTAACCTTGATATCGTGCTCGACATTCAAGCGCTGATTGAAATGCTTTCCTCATTGCCTGAGCAGGAGTGAACAGTTGCTGGTCTATATGCTGAAGTACCGGTCAAGACAAAAGAAGCTTTTAGGGCGCAGCCCGTTCAACCGCGACATCGGAAACGCCGTTTTTCCTTATCGGAAACGCCGTTTTTCCTTCGCTCGGTTTTCCGTCGGCGCGCGTTAATTTTTTCCGTTGAGCGTCATTACGAGGGTTCGCCAAGTGCACACCGGTCTTACACCATCAGAGGAATTCGTTGCTCGGCTCTGCGAACAAGCGTTCCTCAAGCTTTGGACTCATCCGAATCCTCTCGGAAAGAAAGGAAAGGAACTCTGCGATTGCCTCGTTGTTTGCGGCTCACATGTTGTGATCATTTCAGTCAAAGAGATTGAGTACGCCAATACCTGCAACCAAGTTGGCTGGAGGCGCTGGCACAAAGCCGCCGTCGATAAATCTGCACAGCAAATCTGGGGCGCAGAGAGATGGCTTCAAGAAGCTACCGTCGTGTTGCGCAAGGATGGAAGAGAGATCTCGCTTCCGCCTGCGGAAACGCGCAATTACCATCGCATTTCTGTCTCGCTAGGCGCTCGTGGCGAAGTGCCCACAAAGTGGGGTGAGCTCGGAAACGGCTTCGTCCATCTGTTCGATGAGTACAGCCTTGTCGAAGCGTTTTGTGAGCTAGACACGATCACAGACTTCGTAGAGTACCTAACGGCAGTGGAATCGCTAATTAGCCAGGGCGTACGTCCAGTATTCGTCGGCGGAGGAACTGAGGACTTACTGGCTTTGTACGTTCGGAATGGAGAAGACTTTGGAATCCTCGGGCGCGAAGGCGGAACGCCCGACACCGTAATTATCACCGAAGGAATCTCGAGTGACCTCGTGCAGTCTTCCGAGTACGCGGCACGAAACCAGGATCTCTCATCTTCATATGCATGGGATAGACTGATCGATCACTTTGCCGAAGACCTACTTACGAATGGCATGTTCGATATGCATAGCAAGGAAGTCACAAAGGATGAACTTGCCCTTGTAGCGATGGCACTCCAACCAAGAAGTCATCGCGCGAACCTTGCTGACGCATTCATGGAATTTCTCGGTGAAAAAGGTTCTTCCATTACTTCGCGCGTGGTGGTCGTCGGAAACAAGACCGCTTTCGTGTTTCTTGGGGGAGACTCCAGCGACCGAGAGTACCGCTCAAGAGAGTTGGCCCTTCGGTGTCTGGTCGTAAGAGGTCGCAGTCCGAACGTTGATACTATCGTAGGCATTGCGACTGACAAGCCGAAGCCTGGAAAGTCAGGTCACTCGTCAGACATCCTCTACAAGCACCTACCTATATGGACTGAAGCAGACGCAGAGAATGTCGACTGCATACAGCGCGAACTAGGGTATTTTAAGAACACAATGTGGTCATCCGCGATGGCGCCCAACCCTTCCATCGAGAGGACTTGCCACAGCAGGCCGGATCAAAACTCTCATGTCAAACGTTAGGAATCTGAGGAGCAGACGGCATGATAATCACCGTAGAAAGTGTGCTTTTCTGCGCTGTAGCTGTGATCAACTCATGGGCAACCTTTCGCATCATTCGCGACGATCTTTCATCTCGTCTGCAGAAAGCAGCGCAAATCACTCTTGTGTGGGTTGCGCCACTTCTCGGCGCATTGCTTATCATCCATCTACTGCGACAAAATGCGATATCAAGTGCAAGGACAAAAGCCGGGAAGCCGCCCCAAATTGAAGACCTTGCGTTTACAAGTGGCCCAGGCCTCACTTATTCAGAAAGCGGCGTCGTTGATTCCGAACATGAATAAATCATTGTTGCCCCCTAACTTCGCGTTGAAATGGGACGGTGGAAGAATCGCAGTTTTTCTTAATCATTGTCGGGGTCGCCAGCCTTTAACGTTTCGTTAGGACGATGAGAAAAGTTCTACTTCAATTCTTCCTATGTCTCATCGCTCTGGTGGTGAACGTTGTTTTATCTGCGTTCAATCCCGCTTGGAGCCTTCTGGGCATTCTTGTTGTGCCGGCAGTGTTTCTAGCATGGCTCGACATAGGTCGTGCACTTCGCAAAACATCTTCTTCTAATGCGGCATCTTACGCTTTAGGTGTACTCGTTGGCTTACCTCAAGCTGTGTTTGGGCTAGTGTGCCTTATTGCTGGTGTCGCAATTACAGTTGCTTTCTTCTTTGGCCCGGTGCGCGGTGAAGATAGCAATTGGATTGTTTTTCTCGTTGGGCCATTGTTGATGTGTGTCGGAATATGGTGGCTTCGTGACTCATTCAGAAGTGGTCAAGCAAAAAAATGAAAGTAAATCAACCAAACAACTGGTTCGAGGCGGACGCGGCGAGACAACGGTGGGTTTCCTGTTGTATTGTGCCCCGCGCCGCTCAACCGGAGCGTTCAGCGTGTGCTTTAGAAAAAATAAAAAAGCGATAAAGGGCATGCTGCCGTCAATCGCTTCAAAAGTTTAAGTCTGCTTCCAGTCTTTATGTATAGCTATACATAAAGACTGTTATGCATATCTCCCGGTTATGA
>JAZKCF010000116.1:0-10674 GCA_040388195.1 Pseudomonadota bacterium | reverse complement strand
GGACTTCGTCTTGGCGTTGCACGATCAGGTTGCCGGTTGCGGCGTTCACATAGACTGACTCACCGCTGGTGCCTTGTGTCGTCGTCCCCAGCTGTCCCTGTCCGCCCAATGTTGCTAGCGACCCACTCAGCAAACCTAGTTCAGCCCCCGATACGATTCCGACCATGTGCACACCCCTTAATTCATTGTTTTGTTAATTAGTTACAGCGTCGCGCTGTTGAATCGCGCTTTTACAGTTCTATATATCCAGACAAAACTAAAGATGTTTAGCGGAAAAGCAAAAAACTCGAAATTTTTTAATGAAATGAAATTTGGGCGGCAGGAAAAAAGCAGAAGAGATTAATGTGTTGCGAGAAAGCAACATTTTTTGCGGAATGTTGCAGATTTGTTGTCTTTGGCTTGTTCCGATCATCTGACCTTTGGCATTATCAGCTCGGAGTTCACAAAGCATGTACACGAAACAGTTCTATCAGAAATTTTGATGCTGGGGTCGTCCCAAAATTGTTGGATGTACAAGTCCAACTTTTATCAAGTTCGTTGAATATGGAGATTAGTATGAACAAAAGATTAATTGCGCTGGCTGTAGCTGCTGCAGTTTCTGCACCTGCCGTTGTGCTGGCCGATGACAGCACCGTAACGTTGTACGGTACGCTGAATATGGATTTTGAAAATGTGAAGGCTGATGGCGCGGCTACTGGCGCGAACATTCCAAGTCGCAACCGTGTAACCCAAAACTCATCCAACATCGGTTTTCGTGGTGCTGAAGATTTGGGCGGTGGACTGAAGGCTGTATTTCAAATCGAACAAGGCGTAAACCTTGATACGGGTGCTAGCAGCGCTTCCACAGGTAGTTTTGCTACCCGCAACTCAAAACTTGGTTTGGCTGGCGGCTTCGGCGAAGTATTTTTCGGTAACTGGGATACGCCTTACAAATTGTCGACAGTATTAGGCGGCATTGATGCCTTTTATACGGCTGGTATTGCGCAATATACGGATGTTTTAAGCGGCAATAATTCTCCGACTACAGCAAACGCTGCTAATCGTGCTAGCTTCGACCGTCGCGAAAACAACAGCGTTCAATACATTAGCCCAAACTTTAGTGGATTCGGCTTCCGCGCTGCTTACGCTGCCAACGAAGAAAAAACAAATAGCGCTGCTTCACCTCAGCAAGATCCTAAACTTTGGTCTGTTTCTGGTAGCTACGCGAATGGTCCTTTGTACGTCAGCTTAGCCTACGAAAAGCATGACGAATACGCTAATACAACTACCGAAAAAAGCAAAGATACTGGTGTTAAGTTAAGCGCCGCATACACTTTGTTCGGAACTACGACTGTCGGTTTTGTGGCAGAGCGTCTGGAGTATGAAGGCAATTTAGCTACGTTTTCTGGTTTGAACAAAACAGTAACATTGGGTACTGCTGACGAAGCTAAACTTGATGCTTACTACGTTTCCCTGCAACACAGAATGGGCCCGCATACAATTCGCGGTGCTTATGGCTGGGATCGCGGTCTTAAGCTGACCGGCGGCACGGGTAGTGCTGATGCCAATACTAAAGCCAAGATGTTTGCTGTTGGTTATAGCTACAGCATGTCCAAGCGGACTGATCTGTACGCTTTGTATGCCAAAATTAAGAACGAAGACAATTCTTCAAATAACTTCTCAGTTGGAACCGCACTTCCTGCTTTCGGTGCTGGTGCAGATCCAACCGGTTTTGGTGTAGGCGTTCGTCACACGTTCTAAGAACAAGATTCTTCGGGTTTTCCGAAAAATCAAGTGTAGTACACTTAACGGGTGCCCCATGCGGGGTGCCCGTTTTCCTTTTTATTGCCATCATGATACGAATAGACAAGCTAATTATCGGCTTTGACCAAGCATTGCGTACGGTGCTGGCCTCGGCAAATCCTCAGCGTGCTACGCCGGGCGATGCATTTTCTTCTCAAAATTTGTTAGCCGAAGAAAAGCGCGAGGCGGCTCGATTGATGCGCGTGAATCACAGTGGTGAGGTGTGTGCGCAAGCTCTCTATCAGGGGCAAGCGTTAACGGCTCGTAACCCTGAAATTCAACAGGCATTGGAATTAGCGTCCCGCGAAGAAGTAGACCATCTCGCCTGGTGCGAAACCCGAATCCACGAGTTGGGTGGCAGAAAAAGTCTGCTGAACCCTTTTTGGTATGGCGCCTCGTTTGCGATGGGTGCCTTCTCTGGCTTATTGGGAGATCGCTGGAACCTAGCCTTTCTCGTAGAAACTGAGCGTCAAGTAGAAGGACATCTTAAAGGGCATCTGGAGCGCCTCTCGCCCAGCGACTACCGTACTCGCTCGATCATTGAGCAGATGAAGTTAGATGAGGCCTCTCATGCGCAAACAGGGCTGCAACATGGCGCCGCAGAGTTACCTTTTTCTATCAAGCTGGCGATGAAGCTGAGTTCGCGAGTAATGACGCACGCTACTTATTGGGTGTAGCGGCAATATAGCGTTTACAAGATGACCCAGATTAGCCGATGACGTAATCCGGGTTTTCTTTGCTTGCGTATGGTTTTTGTTTTCTTACGCTTCCCGAATTTCAAAGTCATGAACAATCTCCGCCGTTTTGCCCAGCATGATGGAGGCGGAGCAGTACTTCTCTGCAGAAAGATGAATCGCTCTCTCAACTTGTTCCGGCTTTAGATTGCGACCCGTCACAATGAAATGCACATGTATTTTAGTGAATACTTTTGGGTCGGTCTCCGCACGTTCCGCGCTGATTTCAGCAACGCAATCGGTAATTTCCTGACGTGCTTTACGCAGAATGTGGACAACATCAAAGCTGGTGCATGCGCCCGCTCCAATCAGCACTGTTTCCATAGGGCGCGGGCCAAGATTCCGGCCACCCGCTTCGGGTGCGCCATCCATTAATACGGCGTGTCCGCTTTCCGTTTCACCTAAAAAACTAACTCCTTCTACCCATTTAATGCGTGCTTTCATTGCGGTGAATCCTCAACAGAATTTCAAAGACGCGTATCTTACGCGATTCTATTTGTTTTTTGTTTGACAGCTACAAACCCTCTCCTATAGAATCGCCGGTTCTCTGATTTTGAGTTTGCGGGAATTATACCCATGAGGACGTTTTCAGCTAAAGACCACGAAGTAAAGCGCGACTGGTATGTCGTGGATGCCACCGACCGCGTGCTTGGTCGGTTAGCTTCCGAGATTGCCCGACGCTTACGTGGCAAACATAAACCCGAATTTACTCCACACGTTGATACTGGCGATTACATCGTTGTTGTTAATGTGGAGAAACTACGTGTTACCGGTAACAAAGCGGAAGATAAGATTTATTATCGCCACACTGGTTATCCCGGTGGTATTTACGAAACTAGTTTCACTAAACTTCAGCAGCGTTTCCCAGCGCGTGTACTGGAAAAGGCCGTCAAGGGCATGTTGCCTAAAGGCCCACTCGGTTACGCGATGATTAAAAAGCTGAAGGTTTATGCTGGTGGGGTGCATCCGCATTCTGCTCAGCAGCCCCAAGCGCTAGAAATCTGATAGGGAAAATAAATATGGTTGGCAAATATCACTACGGCACCGGTCGGCGTAAAAGTTCGGTAGCCCGGGTTTTTATCAAACCTGGTAACGGCAATATCGTTGTTAACGATAAGCCGATTGACTTGTATTTTTCCCGTGAAACAGGCCGGATGGTTGCTCGCCAGCCATTGGAATTAACTAATCATGCGGGTACCTTTGATATCAAGGTAAATGTTCTGGGTGGCGGTGAGTCCGGTCAAGCCGGCGCGGTTCGTCACGGTATTACCAGGGCATTGATCGAATATGATGCAACGCTGAAACCGGTTCTGTCCAAAGCAGGCCTAGTTACTCGCGATGCCCGCGAAGTGGAGCGTAAGAAAGTTGGCTTCCACAAGGCGCGTCGTCGTAAGCAATTCTCCAAACGTTAATCGTTTGTGGGTAACAAAAAGCCGCCTTCGGGCGGCTTTTTGTTTTTCGGTTTTATTGCTTCGCTATTCTTCTATTCTTAATGTGTTTATGATCTAAAGCTCTTTTTAGGGATGATGTCGCGATGATTAAAGTTGGAATCGTTGGGGGAACGGGTTATACCGGCGTTGAACTGCTTCGTTTGTTAGTTCAGCATCCACATGCAGAATTGATAGCTATCACTTCTCGCAAGGAAGCCGGCATGCCGGTGGTTGATATGTTTCCTAGCTTGCGCGGGCGGATCGCGTTGAAATTTTCTGATCCTTCGGCATCCCCTCTTGAAAGTTGTGATGTTGTTTTTTTCGCGACGCCTAATGGGATTGCGATGAATGAAGCGAAGCGCTTAATCGACGCTGGCGTTCGAATCATCGATTTGGCAGCGGATTTTCGTATCCAGGATATTGTTGCTTGGGAGAAGTGGTACGGCATGACACACGCTAGCCCCAAGCTTGTTGCTGAAGCCATATATGGCTTACCGGAAATGCATCGCGAAAAAATTCGTAAAGCGCGAATAGTTGCTAATCCCGGCTGCTATCCTACGGCCGTACAATTAGGTTTTCTTCCGCTAATTGAAGCGGGAATAGTGAATGTCGATCATTTGATCGCAGACGTAAAATCAGGTGCAAGCGGCGCCGGTCGCAAGGCTGAAGTTCACACCTTATTTTCAGAGGCGGCTGATAATTTCAAAGCTTATGGCGTTTTTGGCCATAGGCATCTACCTGAAATCCGGCAGGGGCTTGCCTTCGTCGCTAAGCGCGAAGTTGGGCTTACCTTTGTTCCTCATTTAACGCCAATGATCCGCGGTATTCATGCGACGCTTTATGCTCAACTCACTAAAGATGTCGATTTGCAAACGCTCTACGAACAACGTTTCAAGGACGAACCTTTTGTTGATGTTATGCCATCGGGTAGCCATCCGGAAACGCGTTCTGTACGAGCATCCAATGTCTGCCGTATTGCTGTTCATCGCCCGCAGGGAGGGAACACCGCTGTGATTCTGGCGGTAGAAGATAATTTGGTGAAAGGCGCGGCAGGGCAGGCAGTCCAGAATATGAATATCATGTTCGACATTCCAGAAACCACAGGGCTCATGCAGCTCGCTATTTTACCGTGAAGCTGACTAAGCACTTGCACGCGACTTTTGGTGCTCATGCACAAAAAGTGACCATTCGCCCGCAAGTGCCTTGGTATTGGCGTGGAACGGTGCTGATATTGTTTTTTTCCCTGGTTGCTGGCTTATTATGGTGGTTTTTCGATGGCGAGCATCGGTTGGCTGGATTTGATCAGATTATGGCTAAATCGCAGTTTACCGAAACAAAGGAAGTTGCCAAACAACTGAGTGTTGAAAATCTTCAGATTAAATCTAAGTTGAATACCTTATATCAGCAAGTAGAGATTGAACACGCTGCGCAAGCGGAACTGTCGAAAAATGTTTCTCAGCTTCAGGACGAAAACGCTCGTCTTAAGGAGGAGATAAGTTTCTTTCGAAGTATCACCTCGTCTAGTCGTGTTCCCGAAGGACTGAATGTTCAGAACTTCAGAGTTGAGCCGGATATCTTGCCAAACGAATATCGTTTTCACGTTCTTGTTGTTCAAGGAGGTCGTGGCGATCGAAGTTTTGTCGGTAAAGCGCAATTGATCGCAAACGTGCAGAAAAATGGGGTCGCCAAAGTGCTTACTTTGCCGGACGATGAGAAATCGGCGCCAGCTTTCGACATCAATCTAAAGTATTACCAGCGTTTGGAAGGTCGTTTTAAAGTAGAGTCGGGAATGGTAGTAAAATCTGTTCAGCTGCGTATTACCGAAAAAGCCACCGGACAGGTGCGGCTGATCCGCTCTCTGTCACTTTCCTAAGGAGGTTCGCTATGTTTGGCAAGAAACATGGGAGCGGCGTTATCGATAGCCTTATTGGTGCTGGTTCAAGGATTGAAGGTGATCTTTGTTTTACCGGCGGGTTAAGAATTGACGGGCAGGTGGTTGGTAACGTTCGGGGAATGGGAGATAAACCTTGTGCTCTTGTGCTTTCTGAATTGGCCAAAGTCGAGGGAGAGATTGAAGTGGCGCACGTGACAATTAACGGAACCGTGATGGGGCCGGTTAGAGCGTCAGAGTATGTCGAACTCCTGTCGAAGTCCAAGGTCACAGGAGATGTGCACTACAAATCGATTGAAATGCATGTGGGGGCGATTGTGCAAGGGCGACTTGTTCATGAGGCCACCAAACAAGAAAAAGTGATTGAGTTAAAGCCCGCGACCGGTAATTGACCCCCTCCTTAGGGCTGGCGCATAATTAGTTAATATTAGAAATCAGGAGTTTATTATGAATGATCTAACCAAACCCGAAGCGCTGGCTCGACGTGATAGCGGCTTTTTTGATGGTGCTTTAACTGACAGCGATGTGGAAAAAAGCGAATCTGCCGCAGAGTTGTTGATGCCCGCCCCATTGGTCTTTTCCGACAGTGCTGCGGCCAAGGTTAAAGCGCTTATTGATGAGGAAGGCAATCCGGATCTAAAGCTCCGTGTCTTTGTGACCGGTGGCGGATGTTCGGGCTTCCAATATGGCTTTACTTTCGATGAGGTGGTAAGTGAAGACGACACCATCATGGAAAAGAATAACGTACAACTGCTTATTGACCCGATGAGCTACCAGTATTTAGTGGGTGCCGAGATTGACTACCAAGAAGGGCTTGAGGGCGCGCAGTTCGTAATTAAGAATCCTAATGCGACTTCGACTTGTGGTTGCGGCTCGTCTTTTTCAGCATAGGTATGTTGTATAAAAAACAAAAAAGGGAGGTAAGCCTCCCTTTTTTGTTTTAGCTATAATTTGATTTCCGTTTACTTAGAGTAAATTGCTCCTAAAACTGCGGAATGTCTGGCGCCTGTGACCGCAGGCAGATTGCCTGGCTCTCCCCGCATTGTTTGGCGGGCCAACCAAGCAAAAGCAAGTGCTTCCACATCCATTGGCGAAATGCCAAGGGCATTAGTGGTGGCGACTGGTATGCCTTGTAATAATGCTTGCAATGTATCGCTGAGTGCCTGGTTTTTTGCCCCTCCGCCACTTAAATAGACCTGCTGTACTGGTCCGCTGAGAGTTTTGATGCTGTGTGCAATACTGCGTGCGGTTAGCTCCAACAGCGTTCGCTGAACATCTTGCGGCAAGTATGCGTCTATACCCTGTGCCTCTAGCCATCTGAGATTAAATTGCTCACGGCCCGTGCTTTTGGGCGGTGATTGGTGAAAATAGGGGGCCTGCAAAAGAGCTTCCAATAAACTGATTTGTAACTTCCCGGTCATCGCCCAAGCGCCATTGGTATCAAAAGTTTGCCCCAAGTGTCGCAATGCCCAAGCGTCCATAAGCATGTTGCCTGGACCGGAATCAAAGCCCGTGACATCGCCAGTCATAGGAAGATAAGTCAAATTGGCGATTCCACCGACATTGACGATGACTCGGTCTTCGGCGGGGGAATGAAATACAGCATAATGAAATGCTGGAACGAGTGGCGCGCCATGACCGCCAGCCGCCATATCGCGGCTACGAAAATCTGCGACGACGGTTATTCTTGTCAGTTCTGCCAATAGAGAGGGATTGCCAAGCTGAATAGTAAAGCCATGCTCTGGTCGATGTCTTACGGTTTGACCATGGCAACCAATCGCGAGTACTTCTGTTGCGCGCATGTTGGCTTGCTGTAGGGCTGCGTGCACTACATCGTTATATATTTGAGCGAGAGTTATGCCAGCTTTTGCGGCGCATTCAAGCTCATTCTTTGCTTCACCCGTGGAAAGTTCTAATAGTTCTTCTCGTAACTTCGGATTAAAAGAAATGTGCGCCTCGCTCAACTGGCGAGGCATAGATCCAGAAAAATCAGCGATAACCGCGTCAACACCATCCAGGCTCGTGCCCGACATGAGTCCTATATAAATCTCAGCGTTGTTCATTGGGGCGTTCGGAAATTATTCGAAGTGAGCTACTTTGCTATCCCGAATCAGGGTCAGCTCAGTCTGCAAGGCCCTTGTTTTTTGACGGAAAGCAATGGCATGTTGTGGTGATAACGGCAGAGCTAGCGGCACCGCTACGCCAAGAGGGTCGTGGTGAATGCCGGCTACTTTAAATTCGTAATGAAGGTGCGGCCCGGTAGCCAATCCCGTCGATCCTACATAACCGATAACTTCGCCCTGGTGTATGGCCATACCTTGGCGTAGGTTATTAGCGAATCGCGAGAGATGCGCATAAAGCGTGGAATAATTTCCCTGATGCTTGAGCTCGACAACGTTTCCATACCCATGCTGAGTACCGGCGAAACTAACGGTACCGTCCGCCGTTGCAAGTACTCGAGTTCCTGTGGGGGAGGCAAAATCAACGCCTTTGTGGGCTCGCCAGTTGTTTAGAATTGGATGAAACCGGGACATGGTAAAACCGGACGTTACCCGACTGAATTCAAGCGGAGAGCGCAGGAATGCTTTACGCATACTTTTACCCGCTGACGTGTAATAGTCTCCTTCGCCGGGAGCGGTTTCGAAATAAATCGCGCTATAAGAAGCGTCGTTATTAATAAATTCAGCTGCAAGTACGCGGCCGGTCCGAACTGGAGCATCGCTTTCTTGATAAGCTTCGTATACAACCGAAAATTGATCTCCCTGTCGCAGGTCGGAATGGAAGTCGATATCTGTTGAAAAAATCTTGGCAATTTGTGAGGCGACTGTATCAGGAATACCCGCTGCGTCTGTCGCACCGAAAAGAGAGTTACGCACCGTGCCTGTCTTAAATACTAGCCGTGGAGTTTCCGAAAGAGGCTTGTCTGCCGCAACAAACGTGTCGCCCTTGCGGTCAATAGCTAAGACGGAACCAGATTGATTGAAATAACGCAGTGACAACAATTCACCTTCTTCATTTGTTGTGGCTTGAATTGTTCTGCCAGGTTTCAATTGGAAGATGGCTCGGGCAGTTTTATCAGTTTTTAGAAATTTAAGCCCATCCCGGTCATCAATATTGAGGCGAGCTAACAATCGCGCAACGGTATCTCCTCGCTCTATCTTGTCCTGATACGAATAAGGTTGGTTATCCGCTGGTAAATTACGAAAGTCAGGCAGCGCCAGTTCCGCGTTGATAGGTTTAAATTCAATGGGCTGTGTGATTGTGTCCGGCGCTATACCAAAAGCGGCTACGACCCCAAAAAGAGATAATCCTGCGACAATGACGACCTTCGAAAGGCTTATCCGTGCTGGTTTTTGAAATAAGGGCTTTTGCGATATTATTCGCAGGCTTTTGATTCTCATGTAAAAACTCCATGGCGCAAGAAACCAGGATAACAAAAACCTCTTCCAAAGGAAAGAATGAATCATCGAGAGGCCGTTCTCGCTAACGGACGGACTCTTTTAAAGAATAGACGCAAAGGAATCTAATGGCATCCCCCGAAGCAGCGCTCGAGAGTATCAAACGTGGTTGTAACGAATTACTGGTTGAAGAGGAGATTAAGCAGAAACTCAAGCGAAGCAAGCCTTTGCGTATCAAGGCAGGCTTTGATCCTACCGCGCCGGATTTGCATCTTGGTCATACCGTCTTATTAAACAAAATGCGCCAATTTCAGGATTTGGGGCATCACGTGATGTTCTTGATTGGCGATTTCACTGGCTTGATCGGCGATCCGACTGGTCGCAACATTACGCGCCCACCGTTGACGCCTGAGCAAATCGCCGCGAACGCCGAAACTTACAAAGCGCAGGTGTTTAAAGTGCTTGATCCTGAAAAAACAGAGGTCATGTTCAATTCGAAATGGGGGAACGAATTGGGTGCCGCAGGCATGATTAAATTGGCTGCTACATATACTGTTGCTCGGATGTTAGAGCGAGATGACTTCGCCAAGCGCTATTCCGAGCAGAAGCCAATTGCGGTGCACGAACTTCTATATCCTTTAATGCAAGGTTACGACTCAGTAGCAATGCGTGCCGATGTGGAGTTGGGCGGCACCGATCAAAAATTTAACTTGTTAGTCGGCCGGGAGTTGCAAAAACATTTCGGCCAAGAGCCGCAATGCATTTTAACGATGCCGCTGTTGGAAGGTTTGGATGGCGTCAACAAAATGTCCAAGTCGCTAGGCAACTACATTGGTATTACCGAAAATCCAAACGATATGTTTGGTAAGTTGATGTCGATTTCAGATGACCTTATGTGGCGTTACTTCGAGTTGTTGTCATTTCGACCGATGACCGAAATAGCTGGCTGGAAAAGTGAAGTCGGAACAGGGCGCAACCCACGCGATGTAAAAGTATTGCTGGCACAGGAGATTGTCGAGCGATTTCATGATCGTTTAGCCGCCGAGTGTGCGTTGACTGATTTCGAGGCTCGCTTTAAGCAAGGAGCTATGCCGGTAGAGATGCCAGAGATTGCATTGGGGGCTGATGCAGGTGGCCTTGCGATTCCCTTGGCACTTAAACAGGCAGGCTTGTGTGCAAGTACATCTGAGGCGATTCGCGCTATTGAGCAGGGTGGCGTGCGAGTTGATGGCGAGAAGATAAGTGACAAAACATTGAAGTTAACCATTGGTATAACGGCGGTGCTTCAGATAGGTAAGCGAAAGTTCGCTCGCGTCTCTGTTGTCGCTGCGTAATAACAATGAAAAAGCGCGTGCGATTAGTGAGTTGTAAAATATTTGTAATTATTTTTAAAAAAACGCTTGACCAATTTTTTTTGAGCTGTAGAATGCGCACCTCTT
>JAZKCF010000115.1:0-6864 GCA_040388195.1 Pseudomonadota bacterium | reverse complement strand
CTTTTTTCATCTTGAAAAAATAGCAGATTTCCGTCAGTGCTGCGTAACATCAGTTCTTAAGTTAACAGTAACCCTGTTACTCACCCGAGAGCAATAGACAGGAGAGAACCATGAAGGTATTTCTTTTTTTCGCCATTGCTATCCCTGTTTCAGTATTTTCTTCCCCAATTTACGCAGCTCAAGAGTTTGCCAGCGCAAAGGAAGCCGAAACTTTGGTAACCAAAGCACTCAAACACATCAAATCAGTCGGCAAGAATAAAGCTTATGCCGATTTCACGGAAAAGAAAGCAGGCTGGGTAGACCGAGATTTATATGTGGTTGTCTACGACTTCCAGGGGAAAGTGCTGGCACACGGACAAAATCCAAAAATGGTCGGTAAAGAACTCATTGAGCTTGTGGATATCGACGGCAAACCCTTTGTAAAAGAAAGAGTACTGCTCGCTCAATCCTGCCAAATGGGAAAATTTTGGCAAGACTATAAATTTGTCGATCCCGTTACGAAGAGAGTGCTTCCCAAAACGATGTATTGCGAACGCCTGGAAGAGACAGCGGTGTGCGCTGGAATTTACAAGCGCTAAAGAATCCGTGATGCCATCCAATATTCTTTAGGTGCTTTTCAGAAACCGATATGTCGTCAAGCGGTACATATATGCGATTACAACATTAATGGAGTGTTCATGAAATTACTATTCAAAGTAGTCCTCATTTTCATCGCAACGATGCTTGTCGCTTCCAGTATGGCTGCCGATAATCGAGCGACTCCAGAGGAGGCCAGGGAAATGCTTAAAAAAGCTGTTGCCTACCTAAAGGCACATGGGAAAGAAAAAGCATTTGTTAAGTTCTCGAATAAACAAGGTGAATTTGTCGACCGTGACTTGTACCTTACTGTCTATGATTTCAAAGGTAAAACGGTTGCCCATGGCATCAATCCACGTATGGTGGGCAAGGACAACATTATGCTTCAGGATGCCAATGGTAAGCTCCTGATCAAGGAGCGAATAGAGATTGCCACGGCTAAAGGAGGGGGCATACAGGAATATAAATTCTTTAACCCGGTTAGCAAGGAAATCGAACAAAAAGTAATGTTTTTTGAAGTGGTCGGTGACGTCATTGTCGCTTGTGGGGCCTATAAACCAAATTAACCCAACTATTATATTCAGTACATTGGCTCGGAACCTTCCCTCTTCTTACCGTGAGGAATCGACATGGCGTTTCGTTTGTCTTCAGGTTTCTCCGTCGGAACCGGGATTAGTTGTGCGATAGGTGTAATGCTACTTTCGAGCATTCTGACTATTGGCGTTGGGATTAATGGATTAAGGCAGGTTGCGGGACATCTTGAACAACTTGTTAAAGTCAATACAGTCAAGGCAGACGCGGTCGCCGAAATGCGTTATATCATTGCGGCACGCGTTGCGACCGTTCGCAATATTGCCCTAACTACAGAGATCAACAAAATGCAACTTGACCAGGCCGAGATTGAGCGGCTGGAGCATGTTTATGCAGAGAAACAAATTATTCTTGCAAACCTCCCCTTAACAACGCGAGAAAAGACACTAATGTCTGCCGCAAAGGAACTTGAGAGCAAAGCCATTACATTGATGAAAAATGCGCAAGCAATGGCCAGAATGATGCAACCTGAAGCGAGTGCGGCTGTGTTGACAGAAAAGCTTGCTCCGGTGCAGAAATCATGGAATGCGGTTCTGGATCAACTAGGAGAATTAGCAGTCGCGCAACGAGGTGAATCACTGGAAGCGGCCCAAATTGCCCGTCAAAATACAAATACCGCGATGTTGATGACGAGCGTACTTGCCGCTGCTTTTAGCATCATGATTGCGTTCCTCTTGACTCGTAGCGTCAAGCGTCGACTTAATGTCGGCGCTCAGATGGCCAGCAGTATCGCGTCAGGCGATCTCACTGCTGCAATAGACATATATGGAACCGACGAGGTTGCGCAGCTTCTTCAATCCGTGGAGATCATGCAATCTCGTCTCAAAGAGATTGTTTCAGCCATAAAAACGTCTAGTGACTCGATCAAAGGCACGAGTTCAAAAGTTGCCCAAGGAAACCAGAATTTAAGTGTTCGTACCGAGCAACAAGCAGCTAGCCTGCAAGAGGCCACTACGTCCATGCACCACATGACTGAAATGGTTCACGCTAATTCGCAAAGCGCGAATCAAGCCGAACAACTCGCCGTGGGAGCTTCGAATGTCGCCGAACACGGCTATGCTTTAGTCGAACAGGCTGTAGGTACAATGAACGACATTCAGGAGAGCTCCAGGAAAATTAGCGAAATCATCGGTGTAATTGACGGCATTGCATTTCAAACCAATATCTTGGCACTTAATGCGGCCGTAGAGGCGGCACGTGCTGGCGAACAAGGTCGTGGCTTTGCTGTGGTGGCAGGCGAAGTACGTACCCTCGCGCTGCATAGCGCGAACGCAGCTAAAGAGATTAAAACGTTGATTTCATCCGGTGTGGAAAGGATTAATGCGGGCAGTATGCTGGTCAGCGAGACCGGTACAACCATGAACGACATCATGGTGCAAGCACGCCGGGTTAGTTGCCTCATCGCGGAAATTACAACATCGAGTCGAGTGCAGATCGAGGGCATCAATCAAGTCAACATCATGGTCGAACAGCTTAACTTGGTAACTCAGCAGAACACGGCACTAGTCGAACAGTCTACCAGGATGGCAGAAAGCCTAGACATGCAAGCGGAGAAACTCATCGGGACAGTTGCTTTCTTCAACTTGTGATTTCTCGTTGCGTATTCCGCCCCAAGGTGAACAGGAATTACGGCGGAACGTGAACAGTGTTTACGCCGGAAGGTGAACGGCGATTACGGGGGAAGATGAACACATTGTCGTCATTTGCGTAAATGGTGTTCATCATCGCGTAATCGCTGTTCACGATGGAACGGCGGCTTGAAGTAGTACTGGGAATCCTAAGTTTGGCATCCTTCCCGATTTTGTAGTCGGGGGAGTGATGCCAGCCAAGAGGGTTTCCATGAACAAGATAAAAGAAGTGATTCGACTCAAAGCTGCCGGCATTAGTTTACGGCCGATAGCGCAGTCGGTCCGTCTGTCGTTAGGGGCGGTCTCTAAATACGCGAAAGCGGCAGCGGACGCAGGCTTGACGTGGCCATTGCCGGCACAGTTGACCGACGAGGCGCTCACCCGGCTTATTCTCGGCGCCCCTGCCGATGCAGGCGTGGCGCCGAAGTTTGTACCGCCCGATTATGCGGCGATTCATCAAGCCCTGAAACAGAAAGGCGTCACGCTGCAATTGCTATGGCACGAGTATCGTGAATGCCATGGTGAATTCGCTTATCGCTATAGCCAATTCTGTACCTTATACCGGGAGTGGGCAGCACGTCTTAAGCGGTCGATGCGGCAAACACATCGGGCGGGCGAGAAGCTATTCGTCGACTACTGCGGACAGACGATGCCCATTTACGATCGGCTCACCGGTGAGATATGGCCGGCGCAGATCTTCGTCGCCGTGCTGGGGGCGTCCAATTACACCTATGCGGAAGCGTCCCGTTCCCAGCAGTTGCCCGATTGGCTGGGTGCCCATGCGCGCGCTTTTGAATTTATGGGCGGCTGTCCTGCGGTAGTCGTTCCCGATAATTTAAAGAGCGGCGTCAATAAAGCCTGTCGCTATGAACCGGAAATCAACAAAAGCTATAGCGAGCTGGCGGCGCATTATGGCGTCGCGGTAATTCCGGCGCGTCCCTTTAAGCCACAAGACAAAGCCAAGGCGGAGGTCGGCGTTCAGATTGTCGAACGCTGGATTCTGGCGGCGCTGCGCCACCGGAAATTCTTCAGTCTCGATGAATTGAATCAGGCCATTCGTGAACTATTGAACCGCTTAAATGCAAAGCCCTTTAAGAAGCTGCCGGGTTCCCGGATTTCCGCGTTCGAATCGTTAGACAAGCCGGCATTAAAGCCGCTGCCGGCACATCGTTATGAATACGCACAATGGAAGAAAGCCCGCGTCTCGATCGATTATCACCTCGAGTTCGAAGGCCATTTTTATAGCGTGCCGCATCGATTGGTCGGCAAGGAAGTCGAGCTACGTATTACTGCCAACATCGTTGAATGTCTTTATAAAAATCAGCGGGTCGCTAGCCACGCCCGCAGCCATCGGCGTGGCGCCCATACGACTGTCGCCGAGCATATGCCGAAGGCGCATCGCGCGCATATGCAGTGGACACCGGGCAAACTATTGAATTGGGCGATTACCATTGGCCCCGCCACCCGCGACATCGTTCAGCATCAATTAACGCAGAAACCGCACCCCGAGATGGGCTATCGCGCCTGCTTGGGGCTCTTATCGCTGGCGCGCAAATTCGGCAATGATCGTCTTGAAGCCGCGTGCAAACGCGCCATCGTAATTCATTCGCCAACGCGTAAAAGTGTCGTGTCGATTCTGAAAGCCGGCCTCGATCAAGTTCCTGCTAACAATCAGACCAGTACCACTGAACCACTACTGCCCCCGCATAGCAATGTACGCGGGGCAAAGTATTACCACTGATGACAAAGGATAGAAATATGCTGACACAACATACCCTAACCACACTGCGCTCGATGAAACTCGCCGGCATGGCGAAAGCGTTTGAAGAACAATTGACGCAGCCGGCAGCACAATCGTTGAGTTTCGAAGAACGGCTCAGCTTATTGGTTGATCGTGAAATCACTTACCGTGACAACAACCGCCAAGCGCGACTGCTCAAGCGCGCTAACTTGAAGCATGCAGCCGCCTGTCTGGAGAACTTCGATTCTCGGGCCGGCCGGGATATCGACAAGCAAGTCATTACCAATCTGGCGACTTGCGATTGGATTCGCCACCACCACAATTTATTGATTACCGGTCCTACCGGCGGCGGCAAAACATGGCTGGCCTGTGCATTTGCCAATCAAGCTTGCCGTCATGGCTTATCCGTCATCTATGCGCGCGTACCTCGCTTATTCGACGAATTGAAAGTCGCCCACGGTGACGGCAGTTTCGGAAAACGCCTGGCGCAGTTTGCTAAAACCGATTTATTGCTGCTGGATGATCTCGGCTTAAATCCCATTACCCAAACCGAGCGTAGCGATTTACTGGAAATCCTCGACGACAGACTCGATTCCAAAGCCACCATTATTACCAGCCAATTGCCGGTCGACCAATGGCATGCTTATCTGAATGATCCGACACTTGCCGATGCCATTCTCGACCGTATCGTTCACAACAGTCATCGTATCCAAATCAAAGGAGAATCTATGCGTAAACGAAAACCTACTTGACCCATCGTGAACACTTGCAGTAAAAAACAAACTTCCCAGAACTGCTTCAAGTAACACCGTTCACCATCAGCGGTTCTCCTGTTCATCTTCAGCGGAATACGCATTCTCGTGGCATTGTTCAGGGGACACGATCAACTTGCCGAGGTTGTGATAATCGTTTAGTCGGCCTCCTCGCTGCGAAGCAGCAGCAGGATTAAAGTCAAAGTTCCAACTGATTGCGGGTTTGCATAAAAGGGGCTGGCTCTTTATGTATTCCAGCGGCGTGAACAATAGAAAGAATGTGCTATCAAAGTAAGGAGGAAAAGCAAGGGAGGGCGCAAGGCGATGAAATTCCGGATCCAAAGTTTGATTGACGACGAGCGTTGTTTTGATGCGAAGCAGCTGAGATAGCCGGCAGGAGTCAGCTGTTCGGGCGGCGATGGGCGGGAAGTACTCAAGCGTGGACGAGACGAGAAGGAAGCGGGACATCAACACGACGAATGCAAACGATGTGGCAAGCGGTTTGATGATTTAACGGATACGGTGTTTTCTGGCCATCATCAAGCGTTAAAAGTATGGATGATCTTCCTGTACTTTCTGGGGCTGAATTTATCGACGCGGCAAATTGCGCAAGAATTAAATCTGAACAAAGACGATGCGCAGCATATGGCGGAGGTATTGCGCAGCGGGATAGTGGAGAAAAAGCCGGAGACGGTTTTATCGAGAGCAGTGGAATGCGACGAGGTCTATGTCGTGGCGGGTGATAAAGGCCAGCCCTTTTAAGGTGACGAAGTCACGTCGAAAAAAGGCAATGAGTGTCTATAGTGAATCACTGTAACCCCTTTCCTCTCTGGCTATGATCGAGCTGCTGGGCAAGAAGATGCCCCTGTCGTGTATGTTTTGGGGCTTGCTGGGACGTTGTTTTTCACCTGCGCAGTTGGATGACTTGTTTGCGCGTCATGCGAATGAGCAATACACGCGCAATCTTTTATTCTCGACGGTATGCGAATTGATGCTCCGGGTAGTGTTGCGCGTTCATCCTTCCGCGCACGCAGCCTATCAGGCAAATCAAGAATCGATGAACATATCGGCGGTCGCGCTGTATGACAAACTCAAAGAGATAGAAACTGGCGTGAGTGCGGCGCCGGTCAGAGAAACGGCGCAAGATCTGGCTGCGATACAGGATGCGCTGGACGTTGCACCGACGGCGTGGTTGCCGGGTTATTCGATTCGCATTTTGGATGGGAATTGCATCGAGGCCAGTGAAAAGTGTTTGCGGGTGCATCAAGGCGTCAGTGGCGCTCCCTTGCCCGGAAAATCGCCGGTTGTTCTGGATCCGCAGCGGCGCTTGTTGGTGGATGTATTTCCTTGTGAAGATAGTCATGCGCAAGAGCGGTCCTTATTGGATCAAGTGATCCCGACGATTCAGACGGGAGAACTCTGGATTGCGGATCGCAACTTTTGCACTTGTGGATTTCTGCGCGGTATATAGTCTCGTCGTGCTTTCGCGTTAATACGACAGCACGGGGCCCTGCTGTATCAAACGCGAGTTCGACATAAGCGAAGGGAATGGAGGGACGGTATTGTTGTCCTTATC
>JAZKCF010000114.1:0-28291 GCA_040388195.1 Pseudomonadota bacterium | reverse complement strand
ACAAACAACATCTCAACCCACAATTTCGGGGAACGGTCAATGCGTAAGTCCTATCCTATAATGGATGAACAAAAAATATATCAACACGACTCGTCAAAAAGACAACGCCATTCAGCTTTGCCCTAGAGACGTTACTACAACTCATTTTCGTAAATGAAGGGTTCGATAAACGCTACACGCGGAGATCATCGCTTGGTTATTGCAAATATCTGTGAAGAATGGATACACAAATGCGCTGTTGGTCTGCGCAGGCCTGTGATAAAGAACCTCAATGTGTATGCAGCGGCGCCTAGCCTCATGATTAAAAATTACTTAATGAAATGCGCTCTGAAACTGACGCGAAATAATTACAGAAGTTCCTTGCAACCATTGTCATGGTGATGAATGCAATCTAATCGATCAACATAAAGGTATTCGATCACTTGAATATCATCCATGCGTGCGTGCCGAATGAATGACATAAGTTTCGCTATCAACGTCGAAAAAGGATCGTTATCCCGAAATACCATTGAATGGCATTCCGGCCTAATGCGTCTTCAGTTAAGCATGACTTGTCGTCATGCCTAATAGAGCTAGGGGGGAAATAAAAATGGGACCTACCGCAGTACTCGTCGAGGCCCACCCTCCGAGCTCTGTAAGCAGCAATCAACTGCGCCAACTAGTTACTCAGATGATGTTCTTTGAGTAAATGGCAGAACTTACATAACATGATGTGACGTGATCTGGTGTTAGCCGCTATCCCAGATCGATAATGACTCATGCCGATTGCCGGCCTTTAAGCATACGGGGTCGATCAGGGCAAAAAGCAACCAGCCCTCTCTTCACGAGAAACTCAATTTGCTTCGTTGCCTTACCGTATCCTTTAGTTCGAGCCATTGCAAAGTGTCGCCGTTCATTGATGAACACACCCTTCATCACGATTGCGTAATCATCCTGTCATACATGTCATAGAAGCGACAGGTACTTAACGCCTTCGTATGACACACGCATATCACGATAAAGCATCGTGACTTTTTACTATAGGACAGTTTTGAAATATTGTTAAGTTAATAATTCAAAATTAATGCACTCGTGGCATAACCTATCAAGGTTGTGCACTCAGTCTGTCGAATGTGCTGCACAGGGACGAGTAGTTTTTGGATGATTTACTTTAAAAGCTAATCGCGTTGTGTTGCTAGAGCCCTTCGCTGGTCAAAAAGCACTACGTCGTGATAGTTATGGAGCGCATCTATGGATATGGTTGGTAACATCCAAGAGCAATTTTGCGGATATTCGCTTGCACGCTCGCCTGAAATTAACGTGAATATCTCAGCAGTGCTTTCTTATATAAAGGACGCGCCAGCGTTTTACTTTGTTGGGGAAAGATCATCGTGGATCGTGGACATGGAGAAACCAAGCTGGCGTTACCGCTTTAGCTTACTGTAGATGACGGGTATTGGCTTTTGCTCTAGCGCAGATATAACTCATTTGTCTAAACACATCATTAATCTTGCTAGTGAATGATTATTTCGAATAGCAGCTTACGCCGTCAGCTCAAGCCTCCAAACTCTTCATGCTGCTTTACCGATTTACGCAGTGTAGCCCTCTATATTCTGCACCATCGATTACCTCATTAAGTCGTTTCTTTGATTCTCCTGTACATCACCTCATTTCATTTCGATCGTAATGTAACGGAATCACCCAAACAAAATTTAATAAGTTCTGGTAACAGCGAAGGATGCCAATTTCAATAATGACTCCTTATGTCCAGAATGCGGCAAAATCTCAATCGCCTTACATGCCATATCGGATTCCTGACGCGCGCGTTCTTTCGCATAATCCAATGCACCGGTATCTTTAATTGCAGCGATAACGTCATTTAATTCCGCAAGGCCGCCTTCTGTAATTGCCTGCCGAACGATCGCCGCTTGAATCGGATCCCCATGCCGCATGGCATAAATCAGCGATAAGGTCGGCTTGCCTTCGGCTAAATCGTCACCTACGTTTTTACCGGTTTCTTCATGATCGCCGGAGTAATCCAGAACGTCATCAATCAACTGGAACGCGGTGCCAAGATGCATGCCGTAACTCGCCAAAGCTTGTTCCACATCAGAGGGAGCACCACCCAGGATCGCTCCCAGTCGGGTCGCGGCTTCAAACAGCTTGGCGGTTTTGTAGCGAATTACCTGTAGATAACGTTCTTCGCTGATGTCGGCATCGTGGATATTTAAAAGCTGCAACACCTCGCCTTCAGCAATGATGTTGGTGGCCTCCGACAGCACAGCCATTACGCGCATAATGCCAATATCAACCATCATCTGAAACGAGCGGGAATACAAGAAATCGCCAACCAGCACGCTAGCTGCGTTTCCAAACATCGCATTAGCGGTTTTCTTTCCTCGCCGCAGTTCCGATTCATCAACTACGTCGTCGTGAAGCAGCGTTGCCGTATGAATAAGCTCAACGATCGCCGCCAACTCATGCTGTTTCGTGCCCTGGTAACCAAATAGGCCAGCCGAAAGCAGGACGAGCATAGGCCGCAGCCGCTTGCCGCCACTATTAATGATGTACTCGGATACCTGCCGGATGAGAATCACATCCGAATGCAAGCGACTACGGATCACGCGATCCACAGCTTGCATGTCAGCACCGATCAGCGCTTGTAAGATTTCCGTGGGCACAACTTGGCTTTCGAGTAATTTTTAATCAAGGTGTGGCATGGTATGAAGGCGCTTGCCTCTGTGTCAACCCTATAGCGCGGTAAAGAACAGCCAACTTCCGGAAACGTCTTATTTAGGGGATGACAATTCCCACAATAAAGCCGACAAAACATATAGGCATCGCCCTATATCGACGAATTTTCTAGGGCCTTCATCAGGACTGATAAGTCTTTGACCTAGCAATGTGTTTTATGTATCATGCTCGGCTCTGTTTAGCTACCCGAATTAGGAGCATCCAATGTATGCGGTCATAAAAACCGGCGGCAAGCAATATCGCGTCGTCGCCGGCGAAAAACTTAAAATAGAACAGATACCTGCAGACGTTGGCGCGCAAATCATTCTCGATCAGGTATTAATGGTCGGCGAAGGTGAAGGCGTCAAAGTTGGCAAGCCACTTGTACCAGGCGCAACGGTATCCGCGACGATCATCGCACACGGTCGTCATGACAAGATCCAAATCTTCAAAATGCGCCGTCGTAAGCACTACCAAAAACATCAGGGACATCGGCAAAACTATACCGAGATCCAAATCAACGAGATCATCGGTTAAGTAGGAGATTAAACTATGGCACACAAAAAAGCCGGCGGCTCATCTCGGAATGGCCGCGACTCAGAATCAAAACGCTTAGGCGTGAAGGCTTACGGCGGTGAATTAATCCCCGCTGGTAGCATTATTATCCGTCAGCGTGGCACCCAGTTTCATCCCGGCGAAAATGTCGGCATCGGTAAAGACCACACGTTGTTCGCCAAAATTGACGGCACGGTGGAATTCACTGTAAAAGGCTCGACAAGACGCAGAACCGTTAACATCGTCGCTATTGCTGCATAGGTTGGTTAGTATTTAGAAAGGCCCCGTCGAATGGCGGGGCTTTTTTGTTTAGCACGCATCTATAAATAGAGCATAGCAAGCGACGTAAATTTGCTTTGATCCATAAGAGCCAGACCGCGAATTTGATTTCTCCGTAGCAAATTTATAGCGCCCTTCTGATACAAGCGATAAAACCTGTGACCCAACCAGCTTTTGATCTGATTCTGTTCGACTTAGGCGGCGTCCTGATTGACATCTCCGGCAGTAGAGAGATGCAGGAATGGTTGGAACCAGCCATTTCCAAAGCTGAGTTTTGGCAGCGCTGGTTGCATGCACCTAGTGTTCGCGCCTTTGAGTCTGGGCGTTGTGATATGGATGCATTTATCACCGGACTGATCGAGGACTTTGGTTTCCAAGTCACGCCGGAACGCCTTAAAGAATCCTATACGCAGTGGGTTCGCGGCCCATTTCCAGGCGCGCTAGAGCTGGTTATGACATTATCCGCGCGCATGCCAATAGGCTGCTTGTCGAATACCAATCCATGCCACTGGCCTCCTAATTAAGGAAAAAATGGGATTCGGTACGTGTTTCAAATATCCGCTCATTTCTTACGAAATCGGCATGATGAAACCGGACGCGGAAATTTTCGTGCACGCGATTAAGATCGCGAACTGTGAGCCGTCGCGAATTCTTTTTTTCGACGACAATGAAGTGAATGTCCAAAACGCAAATGATTGCGGCCTTACCGCCATATACGTTCGCGGTTTTAATGAATTGACAGGACGACTGAACGAACTTGGGCTCATGACTTAACCCTAACGCATAAGCCCCTTCACAATTAAAAGCACATTATGAAATTTATCGACGAAGCGAAAATCGAAGTTATTGCCGGTGACGGCGGGAATGGTAGCGCCAGCTTCCGGCGCGAGAAATTCATCCCCAAAGGCGGGCCGGACGGCGGAGATGGCGGACGAGGCGGCAGCATTTATGCTATTGCCGACCGCAACATCAACACGCTGGTTGATTACCGCTTCGCTCGCATTCATCGCGCAAAACGAGGCGACAACGGCCGTGGTGCCGATTGCCATGGCCGCGGTGCTGAAGACATCATTCTGCGCATGCCGGTTGGAACAGTGATTGCCGATTTAGAGACTGGTGAAGTGATCGCCGATCTGACACACCACCAACAAAAAGCATTGATTGCCCGTGGCGGCAAGGGTGGTCTCGGCAATCTTCATTTCAAGACCAGTACCAATCGGGCGCCACGTCAATTCACAATGGGCGAAGAAGGCGAACACCGCGATCTTAAGCTTGAACTCAAAATACTTGCTGATGTAGGCCTACTCGGTATGCCTAATGCTGGTAAATCGACATTCATCCGCTCCGTTTCAGCTGCGCGACCTAAAGTGGCGGATTATCCATTTACGACATTGCACCCGAATCTGGGCGTCGTTCGCGTGGATGAAAACCGCAGCTTTGTCATCGCCGATATTCCTGGTCTTATTGAAGGTGCTGCCGAAGGCGCGGGTTTAGGTCATCAATTCCTGCGTCATCTTCAGCGCACGCATTTGCTTTTACATCTCGTCGATTTAGCGCCGTTCGATCCGGAGACAGACACCGTAGCGGAAGCCCGCGCTATTGTTCGTGAACTACAGAAATACGATCAATCTCTGTATGACAAACCGCGCTGGTTAGTACTCAACAAGCTGGACCTGCTGCAACCAGAAGAACGTGATGAACGAGTTGAAGCATTCATTCGCGATATTGGTTGGGATGGCCCGTGGTTTGCCATTTCAGCCATTACTGGCGACGGTTGCAAGGAACTCACCTACGCCATCATGGATCATCTGCTCAAATCACGCTTAGCCGTTTCTCAAGAAGCAGAAGAAGCGGAAGAGGCAGAAGAAGAAACAACAGACACAAAAAATTCAGAAAGTGACCCGGATTAGGCAAAAGCCATAGTCCAAGTTTACGATTGGACTCTCTGTATTTTGCATTTACGGTATTTTGCAATTCACGACTTCCATAAACACTCATGACCTCGGCCATCGTTCACGCACAGCGACTTGTCATAAAAATTGGCAGCAGCCTTCTCACCAATGACGGCGCGGGGTTAGATCATCAAGCAATTAGTGAGTGGGTGCGGCAAATTGCTTATCTGAAGTCGCAAGGTAAGGAAGTGGTATTGGTCTCCAGCGGCGCGATTGCTGAAGGCATGCAGCGGCTCGGTTGGAAACGCCGCCCTTCGGCGGTACATGATTTACAAGCCGCCGCTGCTGTTGGTCAAATGGGTTTGGTACAGGTTTACGAATCCTGCTTTCGCCAGCATGGCCTGCATACCGCGCAAATTCTGCTAACGCATGATGACTTAGCCGATCGCAAACGTTACCTTAACGCCCGCTCGACGCTACGCACTTTATTAGCACTCAATACCGTACCGATCATCAATGAGAACGATACTGTCGTCACCGACGAAATCCGTTTTGGCGACAACGACACGTTAGGCGCATTGGTCACCAATCTGATCGAAGCCAATTGCCTTATCATCCTTACCGATCAAGCAGGGCTTTACACTGCCGATCCACGCAAAGATCCCACCGCATCACTAGTCGAGAATGCAAAAGCGGGTGATCCAGCATTAGAAGAAATGGCCGGCGGCGCGGGGAGTGCGATTGGTAGCGGTGGAATGCTCACAAAAATCATTGCCGCAAAACGCGCAGCCCGTAGCGGTGCACACACATGCATCGTCTCCGGCCGTGAAAATGAAGTGCTAATTAGACTCGCGAACGGTGAAAAAATTGGCACTCAGCTTGTCGCCGATGAAAACAGCATTGCTGCGCGTAAGCAGTGGTTAGCGGATCATTTGCAGGTACGTGGCACACTCACCATTGATGCCGGTGCCGTGAAAGCATTGATGCAAGATGGTAAGAGTTTGCTACCGATTGGTGTAGTCGCCACCAAGGGGCATTTTGAACGCGGGGAAGTCGTGACTTGCGCAGACTCCGCTGGTAAAGAAATTGCGCGTGGGCTCGTGAACTATAGCGCAGAAGAAACCAATCGCATTCTCAAACAACCATCCAGCAATATCGAACAGATTCTCGGCTATATCGATGAACCGGAATTAATCCACAGAGACAATCTTGTCTTGCTCTAGAAGTCTTATAGCTTAAATTTCTTCTTGAATGCTTCGATGAAGATGGCTTTAAAACCATTTTTCTCCTCAGAAGGAATTTCTCCACTGATACAAGCAGCGTTAAACGCAAGCAAGTGCATATGTGGCTCCCCGGGATGAAGCGCGCATCGATCAACGTGGCACACTAGGAATACACATGCTCCCGCGTCATGGGATAAGCAATGCTGCCATCTGAAAATGGCTTGGCCACTAAAATTTGGTAAATATTGTCCCACCCCTGCTCAAAGGCATAAGCAAAACCAGCGAGATAAGCTCGCCAAGTACGATATTTCTCTTCGTCTACCAGCCTACGTGCGGCCTCCTGATTTTCTTCTAGTCGCGCAACCCAATGCCATAGTGTCCGCGCGTAATGACGGCGTAAGCTCTCGACATCCATCACCTCAAAACCTTGCCGGCTTATAACCTCTAGCACCTTAGACAAATGGGTCAATTCACTATCGGGAAAAATGTACTTTTCGATAAAATCACCGCCTGTACTTGATCGCTCGCCGTCGATAGCGGTGGAAGTAACGCCGTGATTCATCGCTACGCCACCTGGCTTTAAGAGGCGAAAGATTTTCGCAAAATAAACTGGCAACAAACGCACGCCTACATGTTCGAACATACCCACACTCACGACTTTATCGAATGGTTTGTCCTCGGGAATATCGCGATAGTCTTGCAAGCGCACTTGCACCCGATCGGTTAGGCCACGCACCGCAATCTGCTCTTTGACAAAAGTATATTGCTGCGCCGAAAGCGTAACGCCTTCGCAAAAAACATCATATTTCTCAGCAGCGCGAAACATCAGTGCTCCCCAGCCGCAACCGATATCAAGGACTCGCTCACTAGGCTTAAGCAGCAGTTTTTTGCAAAGATGATCCAGCTTCTGATCTTGCGCCACATCAATGCTATCTTCAGGCGTTCGAAAATACGCGCAGGAGTAAACCAGGCGTTTATCCAGCCACAGTGCATAAAAATCATTGGACACGTCATAGTGATGCCGAATCGCTTTGCTATCACCCACCCGACTATGCGGAACGAACTGTAGACGATCACGCCAGCGTCTTACTCGATTCGTTGTTCCACGGAATAGCGGCGTCAGCAAATGAATAACATCACGCACATTGCCGTGCACATCGATTTGTTGCTTGAGGTAGCTTTCCGCCAGCGCACTAAGATTGGGTTTAATAAAAAGCTTGAGGGTGGATGGCGAATTCAATGCCAACGTGACCTTTGGAGAGGTATGGCCATTTACGATTGCACCGTTCCATAATCGAACATCAATCGGTAAACAACTTTCTTTCAACTTCGCTTCGATCAGCTTGAGAATTTGGTCTTGCAACACATCGCCTCCGCATATCTTTTACTTTAAATCCAAATCCCATCATTGATCGCGCAACGCACACAATCAGGGGCGGGTATTTAGATTTAAATATAGGACGGCGAACGCGAAAACACGGCACTACAGCAAAATAGCAGCCAAATCTCTAGACCGTTTACGAGGAAGAAAATATCGGTTGTTCAAACCCACTGGAGCCGAAGGGAATGACATTCCAAAAACCGCGGTAACTTGCGAAGCTACCGCGTTTGACTGTCACGCGCTTGGTGCGAGCGTAAATAAACGACGAGCTCGTTCAACGCCTGACGATAAACGTCACGCTTGAATTCGATCACATTTTCCAATGGCACCCAATAGTCATGCCAACACCACGCGTCGAACTCGGGGTGCCCGGTCGCGCGCAGACATACATCGCAATCTCGGCCCACTAGGCGGAGGAGAAACCAAATTTGTTTTTGGCCTCGATAGCTACCCCGCCACTCACGCTTAACCCAATTAGTGGGCACGTCGTAGTGGAGCCAATTGCGCGTACGTCCAAGAATCTTAACGTGATGAGGCTCTAAACCGGTTTCCTCTTTCAGTTCCCGATACATCGCATCTTGTGGTGTTTCGCCTGACTTTATTCCCCCTTGCGGGAATTGCCATGCGTGTTCCTTGATGCGCTTGCCCCAAAACACTTGATTCTTAGCGTTGCAAATTACAATCCCAACATTAGGCCGATATCCGTCTCGGTCGATCATAATGATCACCTGATAATCCTGCGAGTTAGCCCCGATTCTTCCACAATTTTCGAGGTTAATAAAGAATACTTCCGCACTCACGCGCTGCTATAGCCATTCCTAGGGGGGAAAGTTAGAATCCGCAGCTTAAATTTTGTCGCATTTGCCCCCACGCTTCTAACTATCACTACAAAATATGCCTCCATCAAAACTACTAAAATCGCTCTTACTCACTCTTCCCGTCCTAGCTCTTCCTGCTTCTGCTGAAGAGGAATACAAGCTCGATAAGATAGAAGTCATCGGCCACTATGCGAATGGCGTAGGAACCTCCGATGCGGCAAGCCAGGGAACAGTGACCGCGAAATTAATCGAAAATCGGCCAATAATGCGGCCAGCAGAAATTCTTGAATTTGTGCCGGGCGTGATAATTACGCAACACAGCGGGGATGGTAAAGCGAATCAATATTTTTTGCGGGGCTTCAATCTAGATCACGGTACTGACTTCGCCACTAGCGTTGCCGGCATGCCGGTTAATATGCGGACCCACGCGCATGGACAAGGTTATTCCGACCTCAACTTTCTGATTCCAGAATTGGTCGAACGCATCGACTACAAAAAAGGCCCTTACTCGGCGGAAGAAGGTAATTTTTCCTCTGCGGGTGCAGCCCATATCCATCTATTTAGTAAATTGAAGCAGGGAACTGCCGAAGTAACCGCAGGCAACAACCACTACCAACGCGAACTGCTGGCAGCGTCGAAAGAATTCGGTGCAGGTACTTTATTGTATGGATTGGAATTGGGGCAGAACAACGGGCCCTGGCAGAATCCGGAAAATTTTCGTAAATGGAATGGCGTTCTCCGCTGGACCAGCGGCGCACCGGATAACGGCTACAGTATTACCGCCATGGGTTATCAAGCAAATTGGGATTCCACCGACCAAATTCCACAACGTGCGGTAGAAAGCGGCCGCATTAACCGCTATGGCACGATTGATCCTACCGATGGCGGAGATACGTCTCGATACAGCTTATCTTACGAATCCCGCTGGAAATCAGATAATGGCACCACCGCACTTAATGCCTACGCGATTAAATACAATCTGGACCTGTTTTCCAATTTCACTTACTTCCTTGATGATCCAATAAACGGCGATCAATTCGAACAAGCGGACGATCGCGTGATTTTTGGCGTCAATGCTAGTCACGCCTGGTTTAGCCGCATTGGTAACTTTGACACCATAAACAAGATTGGCATTGAAACCCGTCGCGACAACATCGATAAAGTCGGCTTGTACAACACAGTCGCAAGAGAACGAATCGCCACCGTCAGAGAAGATCAGGTGCGCGAAACCAGCGCCGCGATTTACTTTGAAAACACATTCACCTGGACTAACTGGTTGCGCACAGTAGCCGGCGTACGCGCCGACAGCTACCGATTCGATGTCGATAGCGATAATCCCGCCAACAGCGGCAATACGCGGGATCACATCACTTCTCCGAAATTTTCGGTGATACTCGGCCCGTGGGCGAAGACGGAATACTTCATCAACGCCGGCCGTGGCTTTCACTCGAATGACGCGCGAGGCACCACTATCACCGTTGATCCGAAGACCGCCGCGCCGGCGGACCGCGTGAATCCTTTAGTCCGCTCCAAAGGCACTGAAGTAGGATTGCGCACAGAAATCATTCCCGGTCTCCAAAGTTCGCTGACGTTATGGCGACTAGACCTCGACTCCGAACTACTTTTCGTTGGCGATGCAGGCACGACCGAAGCGAGCCGCCCTTCTACTCGCCGAGGTATCGAATGGAATAACCACTACCTGATCAAATCTAATTTATTGCTGGATTTAGACCTTGCCGCCTCTCGTTCCAGATTCCGCGACAGCGATCCAGGGGGTAATTACATTCCAGGCGCGATTGATAAAGTGGCGTCGTTAGGATTGACGGTTACCGAACTCGGCCCGTGGTTCGGCAGTTTCCAATTACGCTATTTCGGCCCTCGCCCGCTCATTGAAGACAATAGCGAACGTTCCAACGCAACCACCTTGGCATATCTGCGCACCGGATACAAAATCAATAAAGATTGGAAAGTGGCGTTAGATGTTTTCAATCTATTTGACAGACAAGCCAGCGACGTCGATTATTTTTATGCTTCGCGACTACAAGGCGAAGCCAGCGGCGGCGTGAATGACAACCATTTTCACCCGGTTGAGAAACGGACGTTTCGATTGACCATCACTAGTCATTTTTAGTCAGTAATTCAACCTTCCTCTGCCTAGCTTCGTTCAGCCGCGTCCGCCTCTCCTAACGGCGGGCGCAACTATGCTTTTTTGACATAGACAGCTTGCCAAAAAATCCAACAGATTGACTTCGTTACTCACCATTCCAAGGCATTCTTCTCAAATTCGGCTGAAAAAATCAGCATTCAATTTTGCAAGCCAAATTTCATTACTTTTTTCAAATTAGTAAGAACGTACGCGCAATCAGTCCAGCCACTTAAATTATTTTTTAAAATCAATAATATAAAAACACCCGCGATTGATTTGGCATCGGCACGGATCATGCTTTCCATACGATATTGATGTTTTGACGCATCGTTTCTACTTTCTTGAGGTTGGAGGCGCAAGATGGCTAAATTTGCTACGGCTGCAATAACTGTTCACGTGCAAACACCCGAAGGTTATACCCATTACATCGGGGAATATAACTCTGAATATAGAGACGAGTTGAAGCAGGTAAGGGAAGGATTAGAGTACAAATACCACGACAAACCCAAGCTTGAAAAAATCCCTGTGCTAGACAAAGAAAGCGGCAACATGGTGCGCCCGCTTGCGAAGGATCCAATAACTAATGAACCGATAATTGAAGAAGTATTCAGCAGAAACGTCGTATATTTTTTAGATATGGATCCTCCACTCATCAAAGATCCCAAGGACGTATTCGTTAAGATAACGCGGCAACAACTAAATGGCGCTTTTGTTGAAACAGGCGAAAGGGTTAAGGACAAAAATCAACCGGATACATATCCGGAGTTACCACGAGCCGTGATAACAGACCTTCCCATGGATGATCCCGCAATTCAAAACATGAAGCGCGAATTGGCGGAATTTATGGATGGCGTGCCGCCTGAACGGCGAAAAGCGTATTACACAATCCATTACGATTCGATCGACAAATTCTCCAACTCTTTCGACGGAAAAACAGCGGGCAAATTCTATAACGGCCTGGGTATAGGCGAGCTTGGGTATTTCAATGCACTATCCTGTAACCTCGGGAGAAAGGAGAAAAGCGCCGAGCCGCAGGACCTAGTCGACATGATGGATGCGCTTGAGCCGAAACCGAAAGAAGTGGCCGCATACCATTACCCTGTGTTTGTTTTTAGTCCAGACAACCTGCCGCTAGTGCCAGCGTTGGATAACGATGGTGAAGAAATTAAGACAGGCGGCATGCTAGTGATGGAAGATGCCAAAGCCATCATTCATACAGAAGAACGAGAAGTAGAACAAGAACAAGAACAGCAACAAAAGAAAAAGAAAAAGCAAAAAAAAACAATAGAAATGTTGTACACGACGGGTAACTTCATTGCAGGAAAAAAGTACTATCACGCGATAAGAGGACAGCGCACGTATTTTGCGAAAGAGGGTTTAAAAAAACCTAAACAATATGACGAGCGCAAGCGTGTTTTCAAGTGGGACGCCGCAACCAGTCAATACTTATTAAAAGGGAGAAAAGTTGATCCCGACGTCCATGCACAAGAAGAAATTCAAAAAATAGTAGGTCAGATTGTCAAAATAGCCAAACTAGATAAACACGGCATCGACAAGCCGGGAGGAGAGTTCGTATTTAACTACGAAGATAAATTCTATATTTTGCGAAATGCCGTGATAGCGGATTTAGCAGGCAAGAAACAAATCCAACCGCCGCTAAGAGTAGTGGGATTGGAGAGCGCCCAGACTCCTGAGGTGCTGAAAACAATGGGGACTGGTTCGATCTGGAAAGTAACAGGAGTAGTAAAAAAAGGAGATCCGGTCAACGTCGTATTCCTAGGCATGGCAAATGAATCAGGCTTATGGGAGCGATTAAAATCAGCGGCCACATCTACATCAGAGTCTGTATCACCCGGTCTTCCAGGGTTCCTGCTAACCGAAGAAGGGGAGGCACGGGAAAGACCTGTCGTGCCAGGCACTCCAAGCGGCTCACGAGAGGCATCTCGCGCGCCGAAGGAGAATCGGAAGAAGCGGCAACAACAACTCCCAGTACCGCCATTACAAATAGCAGGAACAGAATTGCACACATCAATAGAAGGAGAGCCATCGACACCAATTCCATCACCATTAGTGCAGACACCAACAAGTGCATTACTTGCTTCTCCAGTAATAAGCAGAAAAAAAAGAAGCCCGTCGGAAGAGCGGCGGCGGCCCTCTTCTGAGGATCTGACACGACGATCACTAGAAGAGCCTGACTCACCATCACCATCGCGATCGGATGATGAACAATCGTCGGGTGACCATAGCGACTCGTATCAGACCCATTCACGGGCTGGTTCCAGCTCCAGCCCTTTTATGGATATTCACCATATCGCGCCGCCTCGAGACCAAAGGGAAAAAGAAAGATACTTGGATTTCGAGCCCCCAGACGAGAACTGGGTGCATAAGGCCACTCACGAGCGATTAGAACAGGACTTTGGAGAATTATTGAAAGTCCGAGATGGACTCCTGCAGCAAAATCGGCGCTTGCAGGATCAGCTCAGGTCGCTCGGGGGCGGCGCAATAGGCGCACCCCAGACGTCCCAGACTGATGCGCGCCTTTCCCCCTTAGAAGAATTTTATTCCCCGCACGAGCTCGATACCCAAGCCCGCACCGAACGACGCGATAGTTTTGCAAAAGGAACAGTCGCCCAATTTCCGAGCAGTAGTGACGCCAAGGATGCGTTAATAGAGCAACTTTATCGACAGCTGGAAGAAAGAGATCGAGATATTGGCGATCTTAGAAGGAAAAACCAAAAAGAAGTAGATGACCGAGTGGGTAGGGAATTGCAGGCTGCTTTGGATGCACAAGCCACCTCGCATGCAATAGATACAGGTGAGCAGCTGGATCAACTAGGCACTACCTTGACTAACTCACATCAACAAGAAGTGGAGCAATTGAAGGAGGTGCATCGGCAAGCACTTGAGCAAGCTGACGGGAATGTAAGTGTTGCCGAGAAACAAAGAGACGACGCCTTAGGCCAAGTCAATACGCTGACAGACGAACTGGGAACGCGGACAACCGAAAGAGACCAAGCCCGAGATCAAGTTACTACGCTGACAGCCCAAAGAAACACTGCACGAGCCCAAGTTATTACGCTGACAAACGAAAGAGACGCCGCGCGGGGCCAAATTGTCACGTTAACAGGCCAAGTTGGAACGCTGACAACGCAAGTTGGAACGTTGCCAGCCCAAGTAGCGACTCTACAAGCGCAAGTTGCTGCTTTAGCCGCTCAGAATGCCACTGCAAATCGAACGATCCAAGATGTCGTCAGGCCACAACGACCGCACGCAACCCCCGTATATATCGGGAGTGATTTTAAAGATCGCGATAGACTCAGCCATTGGATGCGGCGTATTAAAAAAATTAGGCACGCGCTGTATATCGGTCCCGACGTAAATCGACGATATAACCTTGTTCAAGGTACTGCCATGATGCATCCAACGGGTCAGGCAGTTGCGCCGGGAACGCCCCTGGGCCCAACGACACTTTCCCCTGTAAATGCTCGACCACCTGCAGGACATGGCATATTTCAGAGACTTGGGGCCGGCAATATGGCGGGTCATGAGTTTGTCATGCTGCCTGATGATCAACGGCACATTCCCAAGAATAGTCTTGTCGGTTTTATCCATGGAGAAAATAGGACTCTACGTCGAGAGGGACAGCCAGCGGACGACACGTTTCTATTTCTTGATAAAAAGGCTAATCCACCTCACATCGTTCGCGTCGAAGCCAGCCGAATAGACCCAGGCAGAGTGGCGGAGCTTCAAGCGTTATCCACTAGTCACTATCCATCGGTAAGAAGTCCGACTGCAACCCACTCGGGATTTACCGTCGTAGCGCAAGGTGCTGCCATACCAACTGCAAGAGAACAGGTGGCGGAACACATAAAACATGGTAGAAAGTATTAATAAGCTGTCAATCCCTTTTCTTCGGTTCCACCCTCGCATCTTTTGCCAACGATCAGACCTTCGGCAAAAGACGCGAATAAGAAGCGCCAGGATATAAGGACCGCTTAATTAGCTTGTTTTCTACGCCCCACCGCTAAACCAACAATGCCAAGACCGACCAGGGCAAAGCTGGCGGGTTCCGGCACCACGGTAAAGTTGGAAATGGTCGTGTTCGCTGGAAAAAACTCACAATCGTGACAGTTCAAACTGAATCCGAAAATGTCACCGGCTGAAATATCAAAGATTTCATACCCGGACTGCTCACGAATCCACACACTATTTTCCGAAAGAGGCGTGAATAAGCCATTTTTCAAAAAACCAAACCAATCGTATTTAGAACCATCGTCGTCGTATGAAATATAGTCCCAGGTAAACGATACGGTGCCTGTGTTAACGGCTCGGATCGTAAAATTGACTGCGCAGTTGGGGTTATCGTGACAAGGGCCAGCGTCACCGCCTTGCATAGTAATGCTACTGGGCGCATCGGAAAGATTCATCGAACCGCCACCACCCGCTGGATCGCCGGGTAGTGTAGTTGTCCAGTTAGAAACATCGTAAGCACCAACAAAGTTAGCTGACGCAGGCGCCGATGCGGCAATAAGTAATGCACCCGCCAGATGGATAAAAACATTTTTCACGGTTTGATCCTTTTAAAGTATCAGTAAAGCGCTGTAGGGAAAAATTTTCCCTGACTAGCGACTTAACTACACAGTAGTTGATAGACCAAACTCAATCCATACGACTAACGTATTATAGAAATGGACTCTTCTCTGTGATAAAGAGTAGCCTAAACGTCCCCTAAGCCGCAGCATTATCCGGGCACGCCACACACAGAAGTAAATTCTGACAGTCCACTCCTCGCGGACTGAAAAAATTCCGGCAAACAAATCCGACGAAGCCTGAGAGACGCACTGTGCCCTCTAGTTCAGATAACTTGCTTACGCAGAACGCGTATCAGGTTACGTTGTTAGAAGTAACGACATCTGCATCCGTTTGCGAAAAAATCCTTTTCTTGAAGCGCCGCCAAGTACAAGGCCCGCTAATAACAATGCCAAGGTACCCGGCTCCGGCACCACTTGTATTTGCACGGATGCCGACTGATAGGCGAGTGGGATTTCGTTAAAATTTGAGTCGAACAAAGAAGGGAATAACAAATTGATGGAGGAATTGCCCGGGGCTTTGGCGTCAAATAACACCGTCAGCAAGGTGCCGCTTCCTGACACTCCGGGAACATCTCCAACTAAAGAATCCGAGACGAGGGCTAGTGAGCCAATCTCGTTCTCTAGGTAACCACCGTCGAAATGTGTCGAACCGCCAGCGGCAAGAAATGATCCCGGGGTTACCCAATGAACCGAAAATATGTCTGGATTGAATCGCAGTAAATGTATTCCAAATTGGTAAAGGTCGTTTACATCATGCACAACCGCGCTTACCTCAAAACTTTCGCCTTGTCTCACAGTTAAGTTGCTCGACCCCAGAAAAACGACCGTTGCCTGCACGGGGGCTGCGAATAGTGCTCCCAATAACCAAACTGCCAAGTGATTTATTAACCGCACGACTTTCCTTTCAGAATCGATTCGAATCGACTGTACTTTTGAGAAGTGGCAAACGACGCTGACAGAATGGCCTGTAGCCTCCTGCAGCAACAGCAATGCCAGGTAAACCATGCCAAAATTCATCGATTCCGTTGTTCCGCGATTAATTGGATTGGCATTCGCATTAGAGTATTTGAGGTGCCGGGCCACGTACATACATCTAACGTACAGTACAAATACATTCTTCCTTGTGGTAAAGAGTGGTGCAAAGCTCTCCGCAGTAATTCCGATTTACCACTGCTATAAGTGATTTCTGAAACCTAATTTCTGACACCTCGCTCACTATAGTAAAATGGCGAATCCTCTCTTTTTACAGAATAAATATCCATGCGCGCATCACAGTTTTTTATTTCCACGTTGAAAGAAGCACCCGCCGAAGCCGAACTCGTCAGTCACAAACTCATGATACGGGCGGGGCTCATCCGCAAACTCGGTAGCGGCCTCTACACCTGGATGCCGCTTGGATTAAAAATTTTGCGCAAAGTGGAGACTGTTATTCGTGAAGAAATGAATGGCGCCGGCGCGGTGGAGTTGCTGATGCCGGCAATACAACCAGCAGAACTTTGGCAAGAAACCGGCCGCTGGGATATTTTCGGTCCGCTGATGCTCCGCATTAAAGACCGGCACGAACGCGACTTCTGCTTCGGCCCGACGCATGAAGAAGTCGTCACCGATATCGCTCGCAAGGAAATACGCAGCTATCGCCAGTTGCCGGTTAATTTCTATCAAATTCAAATGAAATTTCGCGATGAAATTCGCCCTCGTTTTGGCGTGATGCGGGCACGCGAATTTCTGATGAAAGATGCTTATTCCTTTGATACCAACAAAGAGAATTTGAAAAAAAGCTACCAAGGTATGTACGACGCCTACACCCGCATTTTTACCCGCTTAGGACTCAAGTTTCGCGCCGTAGCTGCCGATACAGGGGCTATAGGCGGCAGTGCGTCGCATGAATTTCAAGTGCTAGCCGAATCCGGTGAAGATGCCATTGCCTATTGCCCGGAATCGGAATACGCAGCCAATGTCGAACTGGCCGAAGCGATTAGCCCGGCAACGAAACGCAGCGAAGGAAAAGAATCGATGCAAGAAGTGGCGACGCCGCGAATGAAAACCTGCGATCAGGTAGCCGAATTTCTCGGGCTTTCGTTGCAGTGCACGGTGAAAAGCGTTGTCAGAGTCAGCGGTACCACGATGTATATGTTCCTGATACGCGGCGACCACACGTTGAATGAGGTAAAGGTGACAAAGCTAGCTGCAGAAGAATTTCGCCCAGCAACCGAGGAAGAAATTGAAGCTAAGATTAATTGCAAACCTGGCTATATCGGACCGGTGGGCTTACATGATAGCGGCATTGTTATCGTCGCCGACCGCACTGTCGCCGAGATGAACGATTTCGTCTGTGGCGCGAACAAGGCTGAATACCATCTGAAAGGCGTTAACTGGGAGCGGAACTTGCCCCTGCCCCATCAAATTGCTGATATACGCAATGTGGTCGAAGGCGACTCAAGCCCGGATGGAAATGGTCAGCTCAAAATTGCGCGCGGTATCGAAGTAGGACATGTGTTCGCATTGGGCACCAAATATTCTGAAGCGATGAATGCAAATTACATCGACGAAAGCGGGCAAACTCAGCCGATGGAAATGGGCTGTTATGGTATTGGCGTCTCGCGTGTCGTCGCCGCTGCCATCGAACAAAATTTTGATGATCGCGGTATTACCTTTCCACGCGCGGTTGCGCCATTCGATATCGCCATCATTCCTGTCGGCTACGGAAAAAGCGAAGCGGTGCGCGAAGTAGCGGATCGCTTGCATAATGAACTCACCGCCGCTGGATTAGACGTGCTTCTCGACGACCGGGACGACCGCATTGGGGTTATGCTAGCGGAACAGGAATTAATCGGTATACCGCATCGCGTCGTTATCGGCGAGCGGGCGCTGAAAAACGGACAGGTCGAGTACCAAGCTCGTACCGAAAAGGAGGCAACGTTGATACCACTTGAAAACGCTAGCGCTACGCTAAAATCGAAAATATGCCTTTAACGCAGAAATCACTTGAAAAATATAACGGGCGGGCATTGCATGATGCTCGCGCAACAACTTTTCAGGTGACTTCTCGAGCATTGATCAAGACATGCGTCGGTTCCTTGCTTGCCGCAGCGTGTCTAATGCTTTCTGGATTGGTCTATGCTGGGGCACAAGCGAACGAAGAACTTTCGGCCAGCGTTCGCACCAGCTTACAAAAAGCCGTATCCGATCGCCCGATTACCGAAAGCGTAGTTACCGACGACGACGAAGCAAGAATGTGGCTTACCGAAATGTCGACGCGCTTGGTAAAACGTTTTCCCAACGAACAAGAGCGGCGAAGCCTTCTAAAAACGGTGCATTACGAAGCTAAGCGCGCCGGGTTGGATCCGCAACTCGTGTTAGGTGTGATTCAAGTCGAAAGCGCTTTTCGCAAATACGCCGTATCATCGGCCGGCGCGCAAGGCTATATGCAAGTCATGCCGTTTTGGACCAGGTCGATCGGCACGGGTGAGCATAATCTTTTTCATCTGCGCACTAATCTTCGCTACGGCTGCACCATCTTGCGTCACTACCTTGATATCGAAAAAGGCAACGTCTTCCGTGCGCTTGGCCGCTATAACGGCAGTCTGGGTAAACCGGAGTATCCCAACCTCGTACTCGGTGCTTGGAAAGGTAAATGGAATTTTCCAGTGAAGACTGCTGAGGTGAGTGAACTCACAGTGGGCACACTCAAAACAATCCATCGATAAGATTTTAAAAATTCAAGACGAAGTAATCGGCTGTATTTTCATCCTCTCAAACCAATTATCGTCATGCCAATAGGCGCCGCCGCCAATGGCGTTGTAATTGATCGTTAATTCTTCACCGGCCTTGATCTTACGAACGGCAATAAATTTAAGAGTGAGGTTATTTGAATCGGCATCGTATCGCATCGTGGCTGGATTATCGTGGTTATAAAGACTTCCAAACCCAAGAGCGAGAGCAAATGAATCCTTCATCGCGCTAACTAACACGCCCCAACTAAAAACCGATTTTTTAAGTGCTTCCGGCAGCGCCGAAAACGGTAAATTGAACAAAATCACCGGACACTCCTCAACAACTTCACCCACAAAAAAATCGCGTAACGCAAACACGCCTCGGCCCTTTACCGTGCCAGTATCCTTGACGTAAACAGCCCGTGACTCAAGGCGAAAATTAACGCTGCTCATTGAATGCGCTACTTCAGTTTTTGCTGCAACTCGATCAGTCTGTTACGAGCCTCTCTCGCATAAGAGTTATCGCTTTCTAACGCCTTTTCCAATATCGCCAGTGTTTGCTTGTAGAAAGATTCGGCCTTCGCGTAATCCCCTTGTTGCATATAAAATTTAGCGAGGTTGTTAAGCGACGAAACTACATCGGGGTGATCCGGCGCCAATGTTTTTTCTAATATCGCCAATGCCTGATTTAAAAGCGCTTCAGCTTTGTCATATTGACGTTGATCGTTATAAACCGAAGCCAAGCTATTGAGACCGCTCGCTACCGTCGGGTGATCTGGTCCCAGCTCTTTTTTCCATATCGTTATTGCACGCAAGTAAAGCGGCTCAGCCTTGGCTGGTTGATTTTCTTGGCGATAAAGCAAGGCAAGATTATTGAGAGTCGAGGCCACAGTTGGGCTGTTCTGCCCCGCGACCTTTTCCAATATGGCCATTGCTTGTTGATATAACGGCTCTGCCTTGGTGAGCTCGCCTTGCTGATGATAAAGCCAACCGAGGTTATTGAGGCTGACCGCGTAGTCAATCGATTGTATGGCAAGTTTTTGTGCAGAATGAACTGCTAAAACACAAACGCGTACGGCTTTAGCAGCATCTTCCGACTGCACTGCTTTTATGCAGTCCAGATTCAACTTGACCATGTCGATCTTTGCGAAAGCGGGTTGTGTCACTATGAAGGCTAAGAGTGCCACACTTTTTCTACCGAACATTTCAGGCATTGTTCCCGCTCCTGTCTGTAATCGTTTTCGATAGTGCAATGACCGGTCACATGTTAAAGAGCATTACGCGCTGCGCGCTCTCGAAAGTCGAGCTTATCCCGCTCCAAAGTAGTTAGCAAGAAAAGGGTATCTACGGTGTCAATTCACTAGCGTCCGGTATTTGTCATGTTGTATTTTTCTCTGGGTCGTTTTTATATGCACCGCGAATATTAAGAAATGCCAAGCAAATTTGAAGTCCGATTAACGCATACGCTTTATCGTGCCATCCCCAGATCACCCAAAGCGCATTACTGAGGAGAAAACACCAGAAACCGATCTCGCGTTTGCGTTTGGATTGAGAGGCAACTAACCATGCTGCGTATACCGTCACGGCCATAGCCGGCCACTGCATTAGGTCTATGAGATCCATGAAAATCCGTTAACCGATCGAGGGGTAGCAGAATTATGACTTACGCAAAATTGCTCCAGCAAGGCACGACTACGCAGACAGTGCGCGTTTGTACGGCAAGGAGAAGCAAAGCTGCAGCGCTACGCTTAATAATATCTTCGTAACAGCAGCTCTGTTCAACCGCTGCTGGAAGCAGCTGATCGCAGTGTTTGTGTTAGACGAGGCTTCGGATCGGCGCTGCGTTCCAGTGACCTACGATTCCATTTCGCTAAATTGGCAGCGGCTTCATATGTCGTCTGCAAGAAATCGAGCAGTGTGACATCCGGTGATGGTGATTGCCTGACCACGTCGTATGGCAGAATAAATTCCCGAAAATCGGGATTATAGAAGGCGGCGCTAGGCTTGATCGGCGCTGTAGGAAAACCAGCCGGTTCGGGATAAGCGTAGGAATAGAATGCAGGATAAGAAATACTGCCGCCACCAGGCCAAAATCCGCAACTGCTGACTTCGTGTGAATAAGCTTCTCTGGTTACCCAATCCGGCAGGTTCGGAATTCCCCCAGGATGTTCCGGCGCCGTTTGCCCGGAAAAACGGGTAACCGCTAAATCCAGAGCACCCCAGAAAAAATGCACCGGACTACATTTACCAATAAACCGAGCGCGAAATGCGGTGAACACGCGGTTGGATTGAACAAGCACACGCCAGAACCGGTTGGCGTACTCACTATCATATGCGCAATGAATGGTGTCCTGATCGAAGGGAATGAGATCGCCGACCTCATTCGGTTTAGCGTAAATACTTACATGTAGATCGAGCTTATGCATCTCCGCCATTAAGCGCGCGTAGAAAGTTGCTACGGACTGTGGCTCCAGCTTAAGACAACCGGTGCCGCCATCACTCGATTGCAACACCAGTTGATGATTCACGAAATCAAAATCGATTTGGAATGTTCGATTCTCGTACGGTATCGAGGACGTTGTAAGTCCTTTAGAAGTGAGATACAGCGAGACATGCCAGGAATGATTAATCCATGGACTTTGAGCGAGCCGAATTTTGCCGACGATTTGGGTCCATCTATGCAATGTTTCGTATGTCTCCCGCCACGCATCGAGCGGTACGCTGGGCCATGCTTCAAGAGGGGATTGGGCGTGAAGAGTCATCAAGTCTCCTATCGCGGATTTGCATTTATCCGGAAGGAAGTAAAACGGGGCAGCTAGCTGTAACTATAGTTCAAAGCCGGCGCTTCGCCCTGCACTCTTCATCCCCCTTAGAACTACTCATCCTCATCTGCCGTGCAAGCCATCCACCACGACAGCGCCCCCATAACCACTGCCACGCCGCCAAGAAATGCCCAAAACCAGGCAAACCCCTTAGCATTAGCAAGCTCCACGGCATCCGTCATATCGCCGGGTGACATGAAGCCTTTTATCGCGACGCTAAAACATATGGTAGCAAAGATGGCGGAGAACACCATTGTGAGTTTTGCGGAGAATTTCATGCGGGCTCCATATTGGGTATTGCTCAGAAGCTCTAGAACATACCGTAAGTAGCACTTCATGATCAAATTAATGACACAATATGCTGCAGTTAAAATAGGTTTGGCACGGGGCACTATAGAATATTTTTAGAACTAGAACCGGCCGCCACAGTAACGATACATGCCGTCGCACATGAAAATAGATGATCTAATGGGAGGGTAATCTGTTATGTCTACGCGTTCGTTGAGGCTAGTCGCTCCATTCAGATGTCAGTTCAATTTAGACAGTGCCAAGATGGTAGAGGAAGGCGAGAATTTCAACGTTTTCCTGCAATCGCTCAACACTGACTTTCGTACCGCAAGGGAGCGCTGTTTTCCCAACGTACCACAAGGCATCATGGTTGAAGCCCTACTCCGCCCCGACGACAAGAGTGCGGAGTCACGCTACATTAGCCTGGAGCAAGCAGGTAGCCATTTCAATTCCCCTAAGCAGTTTTCTGTCGGATTTGATGAAAAACTGCGACCGGACATCGCCAAATACATGCAAGATGCTGCCCACGAAGCAGACAAGGTATGCGGAAAGGTATTGTCGAATGTACTTTCGCCGATGCTGGAAACCTTGGACATTGCGATTTACGAAAAAACCATCGCCATCCTGACGCTGGATCTCGCGATTGATGACCGGTTCAACGATAGCGACTGGGCCATGCTGGACGAATGGACCACGCGCTTAGTGTTCTTCTTCCTGAATCCGATTTACCGCAAGTACATCTTCCCCACATTTCGTGGCATCAACGAATATGCGCAAAGCCGTGGCGAGAAGAGAATACGGAGTCCGCGCGAATATTACCTACTCTTCGATCTATCCGACGAAAAAGGCAACGCCGACCGCACTCGCTTGCTATGGGTAAATCGCACGCTGGTTTGTCCTAAAGGAGAAGCCCTGAACGATTGGGCAACGCGCCACATGGACGCCACGCGCACCATTGACGTAAATGGCGCTCACGCACACATGAGCTGGGGCAACAACATAATCGAAACAACCAACGCGGAACGTCCGGCTGCATTTTCCGGCGTTTGGGATGGTCTGTATTTAGCGCAGTATTACTACGCCGTACTGGATGTTGTTAGTAAAAATCTAAAGCGGTTTATCTGCGCCACTTATGACAAGAAGCAGAATCGAGAGTTGCGCGCGTTGAGCCGCGCAATGGACTACGTAATTAACTCGGTGACCGTTATCGAAGTTGATTACAAGGATTTCCCGATGGAATTACAAGGTGTACCGAAGGCCGTCTTTCGTCGCCTGGAAAAGGAATGGGACTTTTCTACATTGTTACTAAATGTCCGAGGCAAGCGGGACTTATGCAAATCGCATGGAGAACTATTAACCGCATATATCAATCAGCGCAATAGCATTCGGGTCGAGATGGTGTTGACGGGAGTGGCAGGCGTTGGATTGGTTGGCCTGATGATGAACCTTTCTTCCTACGGCCGCGCATTAAAACGGGAAGGTTATACGAATGATGTGGTCGGTTTGCTTGATATCGGTCAGCATCTTTCCCCTAGCGTGATGATATGGATTGGTCTCTTTCTAGCGGTGGCGATTAGTATATTTGTGTCTATGAATCGGACGCGATGATGGTCGCACGGCACTTGACTTCAATATAGGACCAATAATATCCGTCTCACGCTTAGCTAATTGGAAATCTTGAACACGGATTCAGCGGGGGAAAACAATGAACAACGACACCGAAAATCTGCTCAACGATATTTTTGAAAATCTGATACGCGCGGCTGAAAACGGAATCACCACAGAGGTCAAGACATGCCTCGCAGCGATACGCACGCAAGCGTCCACAGATACAGATTACGACAGAGCGATCTGGCAGGCGATGCAAAACGGCCATGATGATATTGTGGAGTTATTGCTGGAAGATAAACTAGAAATTATCAAAAATGCTTGGAAGGTAAGAAATGCTGTTAGAACCAGCGACCAGGCAGCTCTTCATAATCTGTTTAAAACTCCCGAAAAAATCGATCTGCCGTTAACACTTCTATTTGCTTCTGAAGATGGCAGCCTAGATATCCTTAACCTTTTATTGAACAACGCACCCACTCTTGACCGATATGGCGCCGCCCAAAAAGCCATTATGCATAGTCAAGAGGGGAGTCTTAGAGCGCTGCTTCTAAACGCACCGCCATCACTGGATCTTCACGGATTAATTCAGTATGCCAATGCCACGGCGATGAATTCCGTCATGACGAGTCTGCTGATGAATTCTATTCCTCAGTGGATTTCTATGGCGGCGGCCCAAGGACATGCGCTTGAGACAGTTGAACCACTGATTCGTATCGCACCGGACGGCACCGACCTCAGTCGAGCCTTATTTCTAGCAATCTCCAACAATAATTCCGAATTCGCGTTCGCCCTTTTGGGTCACGAGCAAAGCCCCTCCTCGCTTCGAAATGCATGGAACCTTACAGCGGCGGTGCAAGAGAACCATCAGCACGACATCAACGTATATCTCGACGAGCCAGAATTAAATTGCTCTCTAGCCATTGCACTCATTATGGCGACCTCAAAAAATCATGACGATCTTATTAACGAATTATTTGAGCGCCAATCTAATTCGTTCAACAACGAGTTAGTACTAGAAGCGGCGGTCACATGTAGTCGTAAGCAAGTAGTCGATAGAGTACTGCAAAATCGCCCCTCTTTTTCGATGACCGCATTTGCATTTCAACTTGCGCACAGCAACTACGGTTCCGGTAACGCCATAAAAAATGCACTGGCAAATTACTTCGTCACAGAATTTGATAGCGCCACAAAAAATAACGATATCGCAACGGTCAGCAACATACTGACTTATCTCCCGAATGTTGACTTTCGTGCGCCCTTATTTAATGCAGTTGTGCATGGGAACCGCGACATTATCAATCTATTAATCAAAAAATATGGGCAACCCACTTATAACGCCATAGTGTTTTGGGATAACGCCAAGAGCGGAAAAACAAGCGATGCAGCTCAACGATGGAAACAAAGCGAAACCATCGATCGCTCTTTGGCCCTTGCCTTGGTCACCACCATTAAAAACAGCGATCGATTTGTAAAATGGTTGTTGCAGCCCGCATCATCGCAGAATGTGAATTGTTCTTTTGCAATCGAGATGGCCGTTTTTCGTCAAGACAAAACGGCTATCGATACATTGATTGAAAATGCGTCTCCTTACCCTGACCTCCGCCAAGCGATCAAGATAGCAGGCGAGATAGGAAACAACGCCATAAAACGCCGGTTGATAGCGCATATCGCTACAGCGATCGAGTCTTGCACAACGCAAGATAATGTTGATGCGATTAACAAGCTGCTAGACAATGCGCCAGAAAATATGGGCCTGGTCGCTCACGCAATTTACTCCGCGGCGCGCAACAATAAACCACCATTCATTTCCGCATTGCTTGGCAGAGCTTCACCGGCCATACAAAACGCGTACACAATTTTTCGCGCCACACTTGAGGGAAAAGACGAAGAAGTTGACACGATTTTGTCAAAACAGCCCGATATAGACCGAGCTTTAGCGACGGCGCTTATTGTGGGAAATTCAGCAGATCACGACGACAAAATCGAAAAGCTATTGCCTGATGCGTCAAGCGCATTTAATCATTCCCTTCTATTCGAAGCCGCGATTGTTTCCAAAAACGAAGCAATACTCCACCGCGTCCTGGAAAGCTCCCCCTCTCTCTTTGATATCCGTCAAGCTTTTGACGAGGCAGAAAAGACCGACAATGATGTAATGAGAGATAGCTTGGAAACGCATGTTATCCAACGGTTAGGTAACGCTATCGAAAAAAACGATGAAAATACCGTTAAAGAAATATGCGAAGAAATGTACGCACATATGTCGCTATCAGTCTCTCTTGACCACTCCGTGGTGGACGCCGCCGTGCTTGGACATGACGGTATAGTTGAGATGATAAACGGCATGATGAGGCAACACTCTCAAAAAGCCGTTGCGCTTTGGAGGACAGCGTTAAGGCGGACAAAGGGAACAGAGGGGGCATTGGATAATCTACTCAACGATCCTGACCTTGATCGTTCATTGGCTCTCGCGTTAATGGTTCCTATCGAAAACAATAAAAACCTTCTTCGTGCCGTGGTGAAAAATGCGCATGATGTCGGCTATCTGCTAAATTATTCACTGGCGTTTCACGCAGCCATTTCCCTTAAAGACCAGCCGACTATAGAAGAATTGTTGAAGGTTGTGCCGCCCGATATACATCTTATCGACATGATCACTAAGGCTCGTAAAAACGGGCTTACGGCAATAACGAATATATTAACGGCTCATGTGTCTCGGCAGCTAAAAACGCTTGCCGAGAATGGAGATAAGACTAATATTTTAAATATACTGAAAATCACCCCAGCCATCGTTGATCTCCGTCCAGCAATCGAAGGCGCCAAGAAGAAAAATCATACCGACATTGCAAACTTGTTAACGACCCACCTGACAGGTCAGATACAGGAAGCCGCTTTCAAAGGATGGCACGACAAATTGAAGGAGCTTTTGCAGCATGCGCCGGAAAATGAAAATATCGATTACCGGCAGGCCATCACATATGCGGCTCTTAAAAAAGACTATGAAATAGTGGCTGAAATGATGGACAAAGCGCCCATGGCAATTAAAAACGCCGCACAACTTTTCTTCGCCGCGAAAAAAAGTCCTGCAGACAAGGAAGAGATTGCGAAGTTGCTTAGCGAATCGGCTCTCGACCATGGGTTGGCACTCGCCATGGTGATTACGCTTCCTGATCCTTCGGACGACTTGATTAAGAAACTGTTGAAAAAAACTCGCGATTTTTCGCTTGCACTCGAAGTTCCCGCGTTGACCGGCGACGAAGTGATGATTGAAAAATTGCTAAACAGTCGGCTCAGAAATACTACATTCCAAAATGCATTACATTATGCTGCGGCGCGTGGCCATGCAGCTATCGTTACACAAATACTTGAATCCGCACCTTCTATGCAGGATGTTAATGGCGCCATCGTCAAGGCTGAAGAGGCAAATCATTCGAGCGTTGTGGATCTTTTGGTCGAGCACTTCAATCTTGAGCTTACAGAAGCAGCCCAAAAGGGCCTCACAAAGGTAGTTGCTCAATTACTGGATGGGATGCCGGAGGATCAAGAGATAGATATCCACAGTGCGGTTAATGGCGCCGCACATAATGGGTACTGGAGTACAGTCACTCAAATATTTCAAAGTACTTCCGAAGAGATAGATTGGGAAAAAATTGATCTTACTATTGCTATTTTACTTGCCACTCAAAATGGGCACGACAAAGCAGTGATGACGATATTGGAGGCGCAGCCATCCATTTCGAATCAAATCTACGCACTTGAAAATGCTGCACTCTTGGGACGCCCCTCTCTCGTAACGCAATTGATGGACAAGTATGGTTCTCATATTATTTGCGATAAAGCGTTGGAGAACGCTGCGCAGAAAAATGGCTTTGACATCGTTGCGATTATTTTAGCGCGGGCATCAGTACGTCCCAACGTTTCAAATGCCCTTACAACAGCTGCAGCGAAGGGCTATAACACCATCGTTGCCAAATTCCTGCAATATGCGCCGGAAGCGGATTGCTTGCCGGCCCTCGCCACAGCCGCGACACAGGGGAGAAAAGAGACAGTCGAGCTCATTCTGAATGTCGCGCCAAAAAACATTGCGCATCACGTCAGTATGCTAGATGCGATGTTGCAAGGTCATTACGACGTGGCCGATCTAATTGCCTCTCACGCAGACGACAGCGTCAAAGCTGCATGGGAATTTAGAAGCGCCATGGAAAATGATAATAGGGCGGTTTCAATGTCCAAGTGCAACGAGGCCCATTTTAGTGGCCCAGTAG
>JAZKCF010000113.1:0-33437 GCA_040388195.1 Pseudomonadota bacterium | reverse complement strand
CAAAAAATAAATTCGGACTGTAATGTTGTTTGATACTTGTGTAGATACCAATGCCAGGAGAGGCGGGCCGTCCAGTGGCGATGATCGTCCTCCCGGACCCGGCGGCGGAGGGCCTAAGCCGCCGCCGGGTCTGGGAGGGGGTGACCCCAGTGACCGAGGGAGTAGCAAAGCCTCGACGCCACAGTCGGGAAGTAAATGGCTAGAGCGGGTCCAACAGATTGTCCACAAAATCACGCCTGAACGGAAAGGCAAAAGCAGGAAGGAGGCTGAAGACAGCATACTGAAACTGGCCTATGCGATAGACAGTGTCTTGTCACTTGCTGAAAAGGATGAAATCGACGGAGCGCGGCTGGTTGCTGCAAACGATAAGCTGGGCTTAGCGAAGAAGGTCTTGGGTGGCGGCGTTGCGGTACTTGTTCAATTGGCGGGACCGGATAAGCATGCGGCACGAGACCAAGGTGTTTGGGGGGTCGTCGTGCCAATGGAACTCTATAAACAAGCGGGCCGGCCAGGCACGCCTACGAGGGAGCCAGGTCCCGACCGCACGAGTCATGAAACTATTCTCACCAAGCTTAACCAAGGTGGCCCGTTTATTGTTAAACATGCATTATGGGAAACAGTGCTATCTAACATAGAGAAATATGGATTGAGCGGTCCTGCGCCATCGGTTGGAAAAGGGAGAGGTCGATAATCAGGTATTACTACTGCATCACAAACGCTGGAAGCCAGTATTGGCGCGGCTTTCAGAGGATGGTAAAAAAATTATTGTTTGCCGATTACAGAGGGAAACATCAAATTTTGTGACGCAGTAGTACTATTATGTTGTCGAGTAAAGAAGTAAGCGTAGCGCGGGAATTGGTTTTTATCTCAGTCGAAGTTATCGGAAAACCGTTCACCGATTGTGTGGATCTCATCTTTATTGGCCAGGAAAATGTCAGCCAATTGACCGTCAAAGTGACAGTCTTTTTCTCGTTTAATATAAGCAAATGCTTCTTCGGCTGGCCAAGCTGCCCGATGAGGCCTGACGGACGTTAAGGCATCGTAAACATCGGCGATGGCGACGATACGTGCTTCGAGCGGAATATTTTTACCGCTTAAATTATTTGGATAACCACGACCGTCAAATCGCTCATGATGGTTAAGCGCAATTAGCGCTGCGGTCTTGATATATTTTGAAGAGCTATCTTTCAGCAAGTTATAACCAACGGTCGGATGCGTTTGCACTTGTTCTGCTTGTTGCGAGGCTAGCAGCCCATTGAATTGCAGGATCTGATCGGGAATGCCGAATTGGCCGATATCGCGTAGCGGCGCAACGAGTTCTATTATGTTTTGCTGGTGTACGGGGAGCCCATGTTCACGGGCGATAAGTGCCGAATATTTTGCGGTTCGTGTTAAATGCATATCGGTACCCCGCACACGCTGTTCCGCATTCTTAGCCAAATGGTTGAGTGTGTTTACTTCGCGCAGCCATGTTTCTTGCAGTGCCTCATCGACTCTTTCCTCTAAAACGCGGCTGCGGCTTTTCTCGAGGAGTTGGTGGCGTCGTAAGGTAATCAGATTTTTGCAACGTGCGCGGCATTCAAATCGATCGATGGGACGAGTAAGGAAATCCGTCGCGCCGGCTTCGAGCGCGGCATAACGTATTTCTCGATCATTAACAATCGTCACGCAGACAATCGGCACATCTTCATCACGAAATATGCGGCGTAAGCGCCGGATGGTTTCGATGCCGTCTAATGTCGGCATTTTGTAATCGGTTAAAACAAGATCGACAGGACGAGATTGTGCGTACTCGATAGCTTCGAGAGGATCGCCGAATGTAACGACGTCCAGTTTTTTATCAATGCTACGAACGATTTCAGAAAGAATCATCCTGCCAGTGGATTGGTCATCGATGATAAGGACAGTATTGCACTGGACAGGTGTTTCGCCAGCGTCGTGGACTAACTTCAGAGGATATCGATTTAAGTTCATATTTGCCCCCGTAGAGCGGTGTGGCGTACTCCGCCGCTGTTCTTTAGTTTAATGTATAACTGTAGCGTATGCATGAAATATCTGCATATTTTTCATGCATTTAAAATTAATTCTTAAAGGTGCGCGCATGATGCGCAGTGTGCAAAGCGTGAATTTTTAAAATAATCGAGTAGTAAAATTTCATGGTTGATGTTTATTTATTACATTAAAAATGTGTTGCATTTAATTGAATACATTTCTGTTATTCATTTTCAAATCCGCTTAATTTGTGTGTCTTATGCGTTGATATCACGAATCAGTTAACCCCAGCGGTTGTCTTTTATTTGTACCATTCCGCTTTCCAGTCGAGTTGGAAATGTTGCTATTGGCTCATACGCCGGTGGGCTCATCGCTTCTCCGGTAAGAATGGAAAACCGTGCGCCGTGCCGTGGGCAAATGACTTGATGGTCTTCCAGTTTTCCACCGGTAAGTAGGCCGCCGTCATGCGAGCATATATTTTCTACAGCGTAGTAATTACCTTGTACGTTGAATACGGCGATTTCCTCGCCATTCAAATCTAGGGTAAGCCATGATCCCGGCGGTAAATTATCGGCCGGAGCGACGTCAATCCATTCACTCATGCTTTAAATCAATCCCAATTCCAATCGCGCCGCCTCAGACATCATTTCTTGTGACCAAGGGGGTTCCCATACCAATTCAAGTGCCACGTCATTCACCCCCGATACCAATTGGACCGTTTGTTCTACCGTTTCCGGGAACGTCTGCGCGACCGGGCAACTGGGGGCGGTAAGGGTCATGCGTATTTTTACTGACCCTTGATCATTCACTTCTAAACCGTAGATAAGTCCAAGGTCGTAGATGTTAACCGGAATTTCCGGATCATAAACGGTGCGAAGCGCTTGAATAACGCGCTGTTCTATGTCTCCAACATCCGCGTGGATATGAGGAGGCTCAGTCAGTAGTTCTTCATTAAAAGCCTCCGCCTTTTTCAACCAGTCAAAAATTGGCATGTTCTTACTCCGTTGAGACGGCTTCCTTGCGGTTCGCTAGTGCGGCTTGTAAGGTATGCAACGCTAGTGTGGCGCATTTCACTCGGGACGGAAATTCGCGGACGCCGCTTAATACTTTTAATTTACCCAAGTCGCCATCAGGCGGTGCTTTGTCTTGGGTAACTAAATCATGGAACTCTTGAAACAGGGTAGTGGCTTCCTGCTCAGTCTTGCCTTTGATACTTTCGGTTAAGAGCGAAGCGGCTGCGGTAGAGATCGCACATCCCGAGCCTTCAAAACTCACATCTTGAATGACGCCATTTTCTACTTTTAGATAGAGCGTCAGATGATCGCCACAGAGCGGATTGAACCCTTCCGCTTTTCGGTTTGCATCCTCTAATGAATGAAAATTCCGCGGTTTTCTATAGTGATCGAAAATGACTTCTTGATAGAGATCGCGTAAATCGCTCATGATTCTAGATTCCTCAGTTGAACGCGCCCGAGTGTGCGTTTTCCAGGCTGTCGGGCTAGGCGCGACAACGCGGCATGGCCATTCCATGCAAGGCGGAGCAACGACGCATGGCAGCCTGGGAAGCGTGCAATCGGGTGCGTAGCGTGGCCACCTTTCGGGTGAAGCTCCAAATCGCTGTAACGTTCGAAATAGCAAGACATTTCCATGGGCAATAAGCGGTCAACTGAGGAATCTAGGATGACGTAAATAACTCCTTTACTCGGCGAATTCCTGCAAACAGCGCATCGATTTCTTCGCGAGTGTTGTATAAAGCGAACGAAGCGCGTGCGGTTGCCGATACTTTGAAGCGCGCCATAAGCGGCATTGTGCAGTGATGGCCGGTGCGGATTGCAATGCCTTCGTGGTCTAAAATCGTGCCGATGTCGTGCGGGTGTATGCCTTCTAGGGTGAAGGCGAGAATGCCGGCCTTGTTTTTCGCGGTGCCGATAATTCTTAGTCCGTGTGTTTCATTGGCGCATTGCGTCGCGTAGCTGAGCAAATCGTGCTCATGGACTGCGATGGCGTCGATACCTACGGACGAAACATAATCGATTGCTTCGCCTAAACCTATAGTGCCGGCGATGTTGGGCGTGCCGGCCTCGAATTTATAGGGCAGGGTGTTGTACGACGAGCGTTCAAAAGTAACATGGTTAATCATGTCGCCGCCGCCTTGATATGGTGGCATGGCTTCGAGTAACGCGGCTTTTCCATAAAGTACGCCGATGCCAGTCGGGCCGTAGAGTTTGTGTCCAGAGAATGCGTAAAAGTCGCAGTCCAATGCTTGCACATCGATAGTCAGATGCGCCGCTGCTTGCGCGCCATCGACCAATACAGGTGCGCCGACCGCGTGTGCTAGTTTAACGATTCGGCGAATGGGATTGATCGTTCCTAATGAATTGGAAAGATGTGTAACCGCGACGAGTTTTGTTCGAGAGCTAAGAAGTTTTTCAAACTCGTCCATCAGCAACTGCCCCATGTCGTCAATCGGGACTACGCGAAGAATAGCGCCTGTTTGTTCACACAATAACTGCCACGGCACGATATTAGAGTGATGCTCCATTTCCGTAATCAAAATTTCGTCACCGGCTTTGAAGCGGCTACGGCCATAGCTTTGCGCCACGAGGTTGATCGCTTCAGTAGTACCGCGCACGAAGATGATTTCTTTGCTGTCGGCGGCGTTGATGAAGCGCTGAATTTTTCTTCGAGCAGCTTCGAAGGCGTCGGTGGCCCGTTGGCTTAAATCATGAATGCCACGGTGAATATTGGCGTTCAACGTCGCGTAGTAGCGGCTCTCGCAGTCGATTACACGGCGTGGTTTTTGCGTTGTGGCGGCATTGTCGAGATAGACGAGAGGTTTGCCGTGGATTATTTGTGTGAGGATAGGGAAATCTTCGCGTAGCCGAGGAAGGCCGTTGTCGAGAGTGAACGGGTATTTGATCTCATTCGCCGTATATTTCATGAAAATTCTCCTACTGGCGCGGTACCGCGTAATCGGGCGGTCAATAATTTTTCCAATCGCTTCCGCAATGAAACCACGTTAACGCGGCTAACTATTTCATCCGCAAACGCACAAGTCAGCAACGTTCTCGCTGCGTGCTCGTCTACGCCACGAGACCGCAAATAAAATATTTGATTTTCGTCCAACTGGCCGACCGTGGCACCGTGAGTACACTTCACATCATCCGCATAAATTTCCAACTGCGGCCTGGTATCTACTTCAGCGTTATCCGATAACAACAGATTTCGGTTGGATTGCCGAGCATCAGTTTTTTGCGCGTCGGGATGCACAATAATCTTGCCGTTGAATACCGCCCGTGCAGCACCATCCAACACGCCCTTGTAAAACTCTCGGCTGTGACCGAGAGGTTGGGCGTGCTCGATACAGGTATGGTTATCCATATGCTGCCTACCATTTGCCACATATAGTCCGTTCAAAGTCGCTTCGCAGTGTTCTCCATCTAGCCGAGTCTCCAATTGATTTCGGAATAGGGCGCTACCGAAAGCGAACGAGTGGGAGATGAAATGGCTATTTTGTGCCTGTAGCGTATGCGTATCAGCGATATGAAATGCGCGGCTTGCTTCCTGCTGGAGTTTCGTGTGTTCGACGATGGCGCCATCGCTCAGTGTTATTCGCGTCGCCGCATTGGTGAAATAGTTGATTCCTTCCAACCCAACATAGTGTTCAATAATAGTGGCACCGCAACCTTTTCCAAGTCGCACAATATTGCACGGGTGAAGCGCCAACGTTGCTTCAGTGGCAACAAAGATTAGGTGAATTGGTTTTCCAACAATGCCAGTGCCAGCGAAATCAATGTAAGCGCCATCCGTCCAAAGTGCTGCATTGAGTGCGGCAAAACCATTGTGCAATTGTTCGACGTCCTCGGTTAACAAAGGTTCGACCGCATCTGAATGGCGATCGACAGCCGTCGCAAGATTCATCATTCGAATCTCCTGCGGCAGGTGATCGATATTGGAAAGACCGGGCATGAAGCGACCATTCACGAATACCAGTGTATGGCTATCAGTAATAGCAAGCTGCTCAATCTCCGTCGCGTTAATTCCATTATGTGAATCGGGAAGAAGGGCGAACGAATTTTTCTCGATAGCAGTAACGTTGGTATATCTCCAATCTTCTTCGCGCGTGGTTGGAAATCCGACTTCACAAAAGCGTTCTAGTGCGAGATGGCGGGCGCGGCGTACCCACGTTAAATTCGCACCGGGAAGATGCGGTTCTATCTGTGCGAATTGCTCACGATAACGATCTATTACGTTCATATCATTTACTGGTGTGGTGCCGTCGCCGGCTCAGCCTCTACCCAACCATAGCCTCGCTGCTCCAGTTCAAGAGCGAGTTCTGCGCCGCCGGATTTTGCGATTTTCCCTTTCGCTAATACATGTACGAAATCCGGCACAACGTAGTCGAGCAATCGCTGGTAATGCGTCACCAGCACAATTGCGTTTTTCGGGCTGCGCATCGCATCTATACCGTTGGCAACAACTTTCAGTGCGTCTATATCAAGCCCGGAATCGGTCTCATCCAAAATCGCGAGTTTTGGTTCCAAAACCAGCATTTGCGCGATTTCATTACGTTTCTTCTCACCACCGGAAAAACCTTCGTTAACCGAGCGGTAGAGCAAGGTCTGATCCATTTGCATGAGCTTGAGTTTGTCCTTTACTCGCTCCAAAAAATCTACCGCGTCCAAATCCGGTTCGCCACGATGTTTGCGCAAGGCATTTAACGCAGCTTTGAGAAGATAGATGTTACTGACGCCGGGAATTTCTACCGGATATTGAAAAGCGAGAAATACACCTTCACGCGCTCTTTCTTCGGGTGGCATGGCGAGTAAGTTTCGTCCCTCGTAAAAAATTTCCCCTGCGGTTACCTGGAAATTTTCTCGCCCGGCCAATACATGCGCGAGGGTGCTTTTACCGGAGCCATTAGGCCCCATGATCGCGTGCACTTCCCCGGCATTTACCACGAGATCAATTCCGCGCAGGATTGGCTGTTGCGCGACATTGACCTGCAGGTTTTTTATTTCAAGCATCCGTGTGTTTTTCATCCAACACTTCCTTCCAGGCTGACGCCTAAAAGCTTTTGTGCCTCTACCGCGAATTCCATCGGCAGTTCTTTAAAGACTGCTTTGCAAAAACCATTGACTATCATCGACACTGCATCTTCCGGTGAAATGCCGCGTTGTCGGCAATAGAACAATTGATCTTCACCAATACGCGAGGTATAGGCTTCGTGCTCTACCTTCGCGGTCGAGTTTTTGACTTCAATATAAGGAAAGGTATGCGCACCGCATTTGTCGCCTAATAGCAGGGAGTCGCATTGCGTGTAATTGCGTGCGCCAGTAGAGTTCTTGGCGATCTTTACCAATCCTCGGTAAGCGTTTTGTCCATATCCAGCTGCAATGCCTTTGGAAATAATCGTGCTGCGCGTATTTTTTCCGAGATGCGTCATTTTGGTGCCGGTATCGGCTTGCTGCCGATTATTGGTCAACGCGACGGAATAAAATTCGCCCACCGAGTTATCTCCTTTTAGTACAACGCTTGGATACTTCCAGGTGATTGCCGAGCCAGTTTCCACTTGAGTCCACGAAATTTTCGCGTTCGCTTCACGGCATTCACCGCGCTTGGTGACGAAGTTATAAATACCACCTTTGCCTTCCTTATCGCCCGGATACCAGTTCTGAACGGTGGAGTATTTGATCTGCGCATTTTCTAACGCAATTAACTCGACCACCGCCGCATGAAGCTGATTCTCGTCACGCATAGGCGCTGTGCAACCTTCGAGGTAACTCACATAGGCATTCTTATCGGCAATGATGAGCGTGCGTTCGAATTGGCCGGTGTTTTGAGCATTGATGCGAAAGTAGGTGGATAGCTCCATCGGGCAGCGAACGCCAGGCGGGATGTAACAGAAGGAGCCATCACTGAACACGGCGGAATTCAGCGCGGCGAAGAAATTATCCGTATAGGGCACAACCGAACCCAAATACTCCTGCACTAACGCAGAATGTTCTCGCACTGCTTCTGAAAACGAGCAGAAAATAATCCCAAGTTGAGAAAGTTTGTCTTTAAAGGTGGTCGCAACCGATACGCTATCGAATACCGCGTCCACCGCAACGCCAGCGAGCCATTCCCGCTCCCGCAACGGCACGCCGAGTTTCTCGTAGGTTCGCAGCAATTCCGGATCTATTTCATCAAGGCTTTTTGGCTGATTGTCTTTCGACTTCGGCGCGGCGTAATAGGCGATTCCTTGATAATCGATTGGCGGATATTTCGCCATTCCCCAATGCGGCTCTTTCATCGTCAGCCAGTGACGATAGGCATTGAGCCGCCATTCCAGCATGAACGGTGGTTCGTTTTTCTTCGCCGAAATCATCCGAATTACGTCTTCATTCAATCCTTCGGGAACGACATCTGTTTCGATATCGGTGACAAAACCATGCTTGTAAGGGGGACTTACCAGTGTTTCTAGCATTGTGTAGCGTCCGTAATAATTAGCGGTCGAAAGACCTCTAGTGAAGTGGAGATCTTTACCTTACTAATTTAGTCGGCTATTCGGCAAAAAAGTTCGACGTTCGGATTTTTTGATGCACTAAAGCGGATTTCGACTTAATGTACGGAACCGATTTAAAGGCAAGATAAAAGAAATTGATTCCGGCTCGGTTGTGGCGGAAGTAGATATCGAAACTGTGTCGGGGAGTGTGACGCTGGTAATCACCACGCGTTCAATCGACGCATGAGGTTTAGCTGTCGGTAGGGAAGTGGTCGCTCAAGATAGAAAAAGCTTGCGAGCGATTGCGTGAATGTCTGAAGCCTGTTGAACCATATTGGAGGTGTCCAATATGGTTCAATACAGGCTCTAGCGTGTGCTTAAGCCGTGCGCTGGAAAAGCTGACCCAAACTAGGCCGCTTGGCCTTTAGCCAACGGTAGGATCCAAACATAACTACGACGTAAAAAAAGTCACCCAACAAACTATTGCGGAAAAATGGAATCCCTGTGGCATAGCATTCTACTAACCCCTGTAGCGTGTGCGGGTAAAGCACACCTTCCACCCATACGCCGAAATTGCTAATTAAGAAGAACAGCAATGAACCCGCAAAAGATGCAACTAACAGCCGTCCTCCGCTAAATTTACTACGCAAACTCCAGCCAACTAACCCTGCACTGATAAACCCTAGCCATGTGAACGGGCTGAACCAGGCGTAATGTCCCTGGTATAAAAACTCGACAACGGCAATGTCACTTATGATGAGAGCCGCGAGCGGTACCACCAACGAATCCTTCTTTCGATCGAAAGTCGCACCGCTAAACAAAAACATCGCGCCAAGCGGCGTAATGTTCCAGGGATGCGGCAGCAGCCGTAACAAAATTGCTGCAATCACATAAAAATACTGCATTTCCATCTCCAAAATTTCGTTGAGGCAGGGCGTATTGTACCGCTACATGCATCAATCGACGCTCACATAAGCCAAAAAATGAGCACAAAATCCTGTGTTTCTCTTCAATAGAAACCGGTTGGAAAGTAGTTAAATAGCGACTGTAGAGCTACTTGATGCACTTCTGCGCCCACTAAATAATTACGAAACAGGGAGTCCACGCGTCTCCCTCCTCGTGTTTCGAGGTGACCGTTTTGCTGTCTCGATAAGACAGCAAGGGAGATAAAATGAAATTCAGCAAAGCCTTGGTAGTAGATGATTCCAAAGTGGTGCGCATTAAATTGGGCCGGACGCTAGAGGCGCATGGGCTAACCGTGGAAGCGGTAGGCTCCGGGCCGGAGGCATTGGAATATCTCAAAAGCCATACACCGGATCTCGTCTTCATGGATTTCATGATGCCTGATATGGATGGTTTCCAAGCTACCCGCATTATTCTTTCGGATCCTGCTACTTCAAGCATTCCGGTCATTATGTGTACTGGGCAAGATACAGCGGAGGACAGAGCGCGAGCCGTTGAATGCGGCGCTAGCGGCTTCCTTACCAAACCGATTGAAGATGATGCACTACTATCCTTGCTCACTGCACTTCAGGAAAAAGCAGCAGCGCCAAAACCAATACCCATACCTGCGCCGTTACCACCGGAAGACATAGTGGTAGAAGAAATACAGCCCGCACCAGAGCCGGTGAATGCCGCTCAGATAGACGAACGTGCTGCAGGCGAAATCACCGAAAGAATTATTCGTGAAGCAATTGCCGCGGCAACGGCAGCCGCTCAGCAGGCGTCCCGAGAAGCTGCCCAGGCTGTTGCGACGGCGGTAGTGCAAGACGCATTGGATCGTTATCGTGCCGAAAACACTAAAACACAAGAGCGCGCCGAGCAGGCCGCGGCTGCCATTGCTGAACGAATCGCACGTCAGACCTTGGACACGGCGCCTTCGATTGCTGAAAATGCTGCGCGTCAAATCATGGAATCAGGGCGCTTGGATTTGCAAACCATGGTGCAGCAGGTTGCCCAATCAGCTGCACGTGTTACAGCGGAAGAAATATCGCGTGATGCTCTTCAATCGATCCAAGAACAAACATCCGCCGCGCACGATTCCAACGATACCGCGGTTCTTACGGCTGCCGAATTGACCTCACGCAAGGTTGCACAGGAAATCGCTAGAGCGGTAGTCGCAGATGCGTTAGCTGTTTATCGTGCGGAAGCCAAGGTGGAAGAACAATCCGAGCAGGTAATCGCAGCCGCCGCAGAGCAAGCAGCGCAAAACGTTGTCCGCAAATCCCTGGATGCGGTGCCTGGCATTGCCGAAAATTCCGCGCGTCAAATGATAGACTCAATGCGCGCCGATTTCCTCGCCATAACGGAAAGTGCTGCTGAGTCGGCTACTAAACGCGCCAACGAAGCAGTCGCGCAAGCAATGGCTGAGCAAATGGCTACCGTAAGTGAAAAGCAAGTAGCGACGCCAAATGACGGCATCGAACGAATTGCCGTCGCGGCTGTCGAGCGAGTAGTACGTGAAATGACTCAGGAAGCTTTGAAGGATGTAGCGGGAGCAGGGCGGCAAGCTGCCACTAGCGTGGTCAATAACGCAATGCAAACTCTCCGTGCACTTGGCGATGAGCAGTTACGTCAAACAGTGGAATCAGTCACGACCGCTGCTAAAAAAATCGCCGAAACGTCTGCTCATGAAAGAGTCGAAGCTGCTGCGCAGAAGCACAAGGCTGGCTCAGTCTCTCTCTTATCACCGAAGATGTTGTTCCCCTGGCTTGCAGGGTTGACGTTGGTTGTGCTTTATTTGCTGTTTAAGAGTTTTTAATTATTCAAATCTTGTACTAGTAATTGCGGGTTTGTATAAAAAATGGTTGGCACTATTTCAGATGATGTTGTGCACATGTTTCAAAGTGCGATTGTCCTGGTATTTACCCCCACCCACCTTGACGGCGAGTGGAGGATACGGGTTAAGAAAGATTACTGCCTTCCATAACCTCATCTGCTCAAAGCTAAATACAGCCGACACTTCAGACGCGCTCAGTGCACGGCTATATACTTTGTTGGAAATCATCATGCCATCCAATCCAAAACCGACGTTGCTACCATATCCGCTCATATCTAAATTGACACTACCTGTTGCTTGTGTTGCTACAGGCACGGCAGTGTTGGTGGATACTGCAACCCCATTCACATAAAGTACCATTGTCTGCGTACTAATTGCGTATGTTACTGCAATATGTCTCCAGACGTTTATCGGCGAGATTGAAGTCTCTTGTCCGTAAATATTGACTGGATTTGTCGAAGAAGAATGTCCTGCTGACAGAAATTTCGACGGCTGGCTGACATAAAGATAATGGCTCTGTGTTGCATTGTTGCCCGAAATCAAATGATTCCGGTAATTGGTGCTGTTCAAATTGACCCAGGCCATCTTGGTATAACTGCCATTAAAAAGTGAAGCGTTTGTTAACAGTTTTAGTGATCCTGCGCTATTTAGAATTTCGACCACGTTACCATATACCGAATCGGTGGCGATGTTCACAGTGCCTGTTGTCGTCACGTTTCCGTTAATTCTTGTCGATATTGTCGACGAATTGTAAATGGAAGTTGGATCGTAATCGATGGCGGTTCCCACATTAAAGATATGGCCGTTGTACGCTTTCAGATCGATTACCGGTGGTGTGTAGTCCCGCGCAGCCTCCCAATACTTCGCAAAATATCTTCTTCCTAGTTCGCGTTGTGACACCCTGTTGAAATGTACTCGATCACCAGCGGCGTTTTCCGCGAGACCGGCACTACTCACCCATGCTGATTTGTCTAGGTATGTGTGAATGTTATGAATGTAGTTAAGAAATTGATCTAGATCCGCATCTGATACTGGAGTGCTCGTTCCGTGCCATCTCACCGTATTTTCGCACTGCGACCAGAAACAAGGAGTCATTTCACCGACGACGATAGGAGCACTCGACGCGCCAGTAATATTAGCCCGTAATGCAGTCATCAAATTTACATGATTGGTTTGATACTGTGAGGCGCCGTCAAACGCAACGTCAGCTTCCCCCTGATGCCAAAGAATTCCCTTGAAGGCGCTAGTTGACTCTCCGCTGATTGCCTTGGCAATGGCATCATTAGCGCGCTTCACCGCACCACGATACAAATCTCCGCCTATGGACGGATCCTGTGTGGCGATCCAGCGATGGTGATAGGTAGTAACATCTTGAATAAAGCCCGTTCCACCATAGGCCGCGCCTACCAGCAAGACTTTTCGATTCGGATTTCCCGTATCCCTCAATCGCTGTAAGTAAGCTTTTGCAAACGTCATACCCATTCCTACTTTAGTCGTTTTGGTGGGATCGCCTGCTTCCTGATGTGGGATGGGGTCTTATGCTGTCACGATACTATTTGTTGCGGGATCCCACATTTTTATGCTGGGATCTGGAGCGCCATCGGCATCCATTGGCGATGGAATGGTTCCCCGGCCTGCCATATTGGACTGACCTGCCAATAAAAAGATGTCATAACCTGTACTGGTATCGGCATTACTTACACTTGCCGATATCAAAAAATAGAGACATGCCGTGACACGATGTATTATTTTCATTTAATTTCCTCTTCTGGAAAGGAAGTGTCATTTGGATTTTCCGGACCTACTTTCTTCCCTTTAGAGCTTCATTATTGAGCTTTAGCCATTTAATTTATGAAAAGCTCAATAAGTTAAGACATAAATTTGTGCATGCAGTGTGCTGCAAGTTTGTTCCACTGTATGTGAACGTCTTCATACGGTGGCGTCAACCATCAGCCTTCCGTAGCCAATAGCGCAAATAAAATACTCGCGGTTACCCGCAATAAAATAAAAGCCATTTACAGCAATCGCGATCCCACCGCGCTTCGTTTAGAAGGGGGTACTGCGCGGTTTGTTGTGCTTGAGATAGAACGGCGAGCATCCTACTAATTGCGGTGTTGCATAAAAGTGGTTGGCACTATTTGTGCGTTGATGAGAAAAGGATGCGCAGATGATATTGCGCAATCGAATAGGGCATTATTTTCTCGACAATCGCTTTGTTTTTCTGTCGGTAGACGAGCGAAATCATCAAGAAAACGCGCTGGCTGTTAAATGAACCTTGGCAAAAGCGCCGCAAGTTGATCATCTTGAACGCCAAGGTTTTGAGCAGTTAACTGATGCGATCGAATCGAAGCAGCAAGTGAAGGCACTTATCGTTCCAACGAAGACACGTTCAATAGTGTCAAAGTACTCTTTAAAAAATAGCGGCATCGAATAACGACTTGCGTGCATGCTTAGGTGTTTTCTACCGCGCGGATTCTCGTTGATGTTCGGCTCATGCCGCGATTGAAGATGGTTTTCCCATTAGCCGGACAATCGTAGACGCTATCTACACTAATCACGGTTCCTCAGTGGGTTGGAATAACCCGCAATTAGTGGGTGGCCAGTGAATCTTCTCATTTAGAAAGGTTTGCATTTGTTCTTGCGTCTGTCTTTTTTATGCTTTAAAACCAAATCAATGCAACGGCTCGCCTTTTCTGTCAGCTTGTCTTTCCAAAACTTGTCGGACTCTATCCAATTCCTTAAGCGTTTGTATTACGTCCGGATGATCCGGCCCGAGCGTTTTATCCCAAATCGCTAGTGAGCGTTTATAAAATTGCTCTGCCTCATTGTATTTACGTTGTATATGATAAAGCCGCGCCAAATTGTTCATGGCGGCAGCCACATCGGAGTGATCCGGCCCCAATGCCTTCTCGCTCATTGCTAAGGCGCGTTGAAATAACGGTTCTGCCTCGTCGTATCTGGCATTTGTGTAGTAGAGCTCGGCTAAGTTGTTCAGGCTAGTGGCGACCTCAAAATGATCCGGTCCGAAGGCGTTTTCCAGAATTTTCAAAGAACGCTTATACAGTGCTTCGGCGTCCGGTGTTTTGCTTTGCAACGTATAAAGTTGCGCCAGATTATTGAGACTAATCGCCACCTCAGCATGTTCAACGCCTAGCGCATTTTCTCTGATCGATAACGCGCGCTTTAGAAGCGGTTCGGCGGCATTGTATTGTCCTAGTGCGAGATGGAGTAACGCCAAGTCGTTGATGATCGATGCACCATTCGTATGTTCCGGCCCGAGTGCTTTTTCGACTATCACCAATGCCCGCTCATAAAGAGGCTCAGCCTCCGGATATTTTCGCTCTGCGTGGTAGAGCTTTGCCAGGCTATGAAGACTCGCGGCGACAGTGCGATCTTCCGGTCCTAATAGTTTTTCCCAAATGGACAGGGACCGCTGATAAAGCGGCTCCGCTTCGGCATATTTGCTATTCGCGTAATAAATATCCGCCAGATTGATGAGCGTTTTAGCGATTTCTGCATCGTCCGGCCCTAGCAATTTTTCCCGGATTACTAGTGAGCGTTCAGATAGTGGCGCTGCCTCCGCATATTTACCGGTGGTGTAATAAAGTTCGGCTAAATTCGCGAGCGTTTGGGCCACATCGGCATGTTCTGTTCCTTGTGTCGTTTCCGCAATCGTCAATGCGCGTTTATAAAGCGCTTCGGCATCATCGTATTTTCCTTGCTTGCGATAGAGTAGGGCGAGATTATTGAGGATTGCAGCCAGATTCTGGTGTTCCGAGCCCAGCATTTTTTCGTTCAACGCTAACGACCTGTTGAACAGTGGTTCAGCTTCAGAATATTTGCCTTGTGCGCGATAAAGCTCGGCGAGGTTATTGAGATTGGTTGCGAGGCGCTGGTCTTGCGGTTTGAGTGTTTCCGCGAGTTGAAGCGCCGCCGCGTATTGCGTTTCGGCTTCTACGTAATCCCCATGTCGGTAAGCGAGGATGCCGGCATCCATGTGAGCTTGCCAAGTTTCCTCTTGTCCAAAACCAGGGATGGTGGATGAAATACGCTGCAATATCTTCATGCTTTTGGCCGCCTTCGTTTTTACTATAACGGGATAGGAGCTTGCCATTCTTATCGCCAATCATACAAGAGGCGTGACGGAACTGACGCAAACACATTTATAGGATTTGCGAAAAACTGCCCCAGCCGCGTTACGGCTCTTTGCCGTACTGGTTTGTACGGTCTGCGTCGCTATGCATTGCAGGTACGATTTTGGGTAAGTCCAATTTAGATGGTAGCACTACAGCAATATGCTTTATGATCGTGCCATTTCTCTTGGCGAAAGTATTTCATCGTGAAGCCCATTTCTCAGGTCGACGAAAAATTGTCAAAAAAGGACTACGAGGCGCTTTCCGAATTCCGGCATCAACTGAAGCGGTTTTTGCGCTTTAGCGAGAACGCCGCACATAGCGAAGGTTTTACGCCACTCCAGTATCTACTGCTTTTGCATATTAAGGGTTTCCCTGGACGAGAATGGGCGACAGTCGGTGAATTGGCGGAGCGTTTGCAAGCGCAACCGCATGGCGTTGTAGCATTGATTTCCCGATGCGAAGAACACGGATTGCTTGAACGAAGAGCCAGCGCGACTGACCGTCGGCAAGTGGAAGTGCATCTTATGAAGAAGGGTCAAGCACATCTCGAACGCTTGGCATCGTTACATCGCGCCGAGTTGTGATCACTGCAAGTCACCTTTAAAGTTTCCAGCATTTCGTTATTTAATAATGAATCGAAAATGGATACACCTTAATCTAAAAATGAAAAGCACTTTTCTTTAAAAGGCAAGCAATAAATCAATAATTGTCTACACTGTAAGAGCAACTTGTCGCGTCCTTACAACTTCTGATTTTCCATTCCTTATGAATTCAATAGAGCGTCAGCATGTCGGTATGATTGTTCGGCCCTTGCCTTCAACAAAAGCAGCTGTGCCTGTTGCCCGAGTTGAGCAAGGAACAGTTGATATTATTCGTAGCTTTTCCCTTCGGCGTTGGTTGCCGCAAGCCCCGGACTATGGGCATCTTGCCCTACATAAAAGGCTGGAGCAGGGCGAGGTACTTTTCTTTCCTCACTTGAATTTTGAACTGCTTGCGCAAGAAGCGCGTTTTTTGTCCAATCAGTGGCCCGGTAAAAAATCAAAACATATTTACCTTCCAGCCTATTCAAACGCAGTTCACGGCGCGGTTGCCAACGATCCAAATCATGCAGAGTTGCGGGAAATGATGGTTCGATATGCGCGATTAAGCGAACAGCTCGTCAGATTCCTATTTCCTCGTTACATCCCTTTCTGCATGCCAGTCGGCACCTCGTTCTCCCCTCATCAAATAGCAGGCCAGAAAACGCACTGGCGCAAGAATGATAATCGGCTGCATGTAGATGCCATTCCCGCTGAGCCTAGTCAAGGTTCTCGGTTACTCCGCGTAGTTACAAATATCAACCCAGGCGGGGCGCCAAGAGTACTGCGTTTTGGTGAGCCCTTTAGACAGTTCGCCACCAGATTTGTCCCAAAAACACAACAGACCTTACCTGGGATCGCTTGGCTTTTGCATCAATTGGGCGTTACCAAAAACCGGCGTTCCGATTATGACCATTTGATGCTGCAGCTTCATGATTGCGTCAAAGCGGATGCTTATTATCAACGGACGGCACCGCAGCAAGAATTTATATTTCCTGCAGGCTCTACATGGATTTTTTTCAGCGATCAGGTGGTTCATGCTGAGATGTCCGGACAGTTTGCATTGGATCAGATTTTTCATGTCCATCCAGAGGGAATGGCCGATCCCGATATTTCTCCGCTGCGAATCCTTGAAGACCTTGCTTGGCGAAAACTTGTTCAATCGAATAACGCAACAATCACCTATTAACTAAACGTTTACCGTCTTATTGACTAGGCCCATAATCGGGATGAAATCATACAGCGGTCTGCAACTCGCTGTACGGGGCTAATCTTGGACCGGCGATGTGCAACGGACTATTTGTACGTCTGCGCTTCTTAGTCCAACCTTGGCTTCCGTACCCCAAGTTGCAAACCACTGTAGAGCCTGTTCAATCTCTTACTGACCAGGCTCTGTAAAAAATCATCCACGAGGAAAAAGACGGGCCTATGGCACTATTCTTCGACTTTCTTTTGTTTGTCCTCCCTCTTTCGATGTTTATCGCCGCGATTTCATTCGCTCCCTGGGTACCTTCGTTACCGAGAGATTTCAATCGGGCGTTCCATCTCGTCAATCTCAAACCGGGCGAGCGCTTTTACGATCTTGGTTGTGGAGATGGCAGAACAGTCGTATATGCAGCGAAGCATTTCAAGGCGAAGGCGACAGGAATTGAGCTTGCTTTCCCGCTCTATGTGGCTGCCTGGATTCGCGTCTGGCTGTCTAGCGAGCAGCAGCGGGCCGATATTAAATTCGGTAATTTGTTTAAACATAATCTGGCAGATGCGGACGCCATTTACGTTTATGGCATGCCAAGCGAACTAGCGGGCCGGTTACGCAAAAAATTGGAAAGCGAGTGCAAGCCTGGTACGCGAGTTATTTCCTATGTATTCGAAATTAAAGGGTGGGAGCCAGCGGCGATGGATTGCCGAATGACAGGCAACCCTCGTAAAGATGTGCCGGTTCGGTTATATGTGTTGTAACGTTATCGTCGGTGATTTAAAAGCTTATTCCATAGACAGTTTAAATAAGTACGGCGAGGCAACCAACGAAGCTAGCGGTCCATCTGATATCTAATCTAATAAACACTAACTAAATGCATGAGCATCCATCGCCAAGACGCCATATTCATGGCCGGTATGTATGCGTTCTACGTTAGCCTTTTCTCCAGCTCCGTCCATCGCAACAAATAGCGGCAATAAGTGCTCCTAGGTAGCGGGTGCCGCGATACTTTCCCAATGCGCAAGGAAAACCTCGATGGTCTTCGGCGATAGTGTCGTCTTACCCAGACGGCGCGCTGAGATGCCTTCTATCGGGCGCAGGGGAGAGCCATGCGAAAAGAACAATACCGATAATTTAATCATTGCAGCGATGTCCTCAATGAAAGGCTGTATTTTCTTAAGGCTAATCCTTAATAAGATGTATTGTCTTTACAGCAAACACATATAAAATCGCCAACTGTTCCTTGGAGAAATCTGTGAATATTACGTATTCAAATCCTCATCAAACAGGCATGTACAACGTTAGATGCTCGATTGCTTGTTTTTCGGGGTGCCCAACATCGCGATGCCACCTTACACCGCCCAAAAAACATACACTCGGGCGCTTCCAATCGCTGTTTTTAGAATAATGGCGAAACTTAACTTAGGAGGATCGCTTATCGCCAGCATATTGGCTGGTATTGGCGCGTCTCTTTGCTGCGTAGGTCCGCTAGTGCTACTGGCTATTGGTATTAGCGGCGCTTGGATTGGCAATTTGGTGGCGTTTGAGCCATATCGCCCACTTCTTATTGGCTTGACGCTACTGTTTCTTGCTCTAGCATTTCGTAAACTCTACCTCGTACCGCAATCCTGCGTACCCGGCGCAACATGCGCCTCACTACCAGTCATGCGGCGTCAACGGCTTATATTTTGGATTGTCTCGGTGCTGGTGCTTGGGCTATTGGCAGCGCCGTGGCTGGTCTTGCAGTTTTTTTGAAAGGAAATATCATGAAAAAATTTATCATCGCCGCTTTGCTCGCTTTCCCTTTGACTGGAATGGCGGCAAGCTCGCAAACCGCTGTCCTCGACGTAGAAAATATGACTTGTTCACTTTGCCAAGTCACCGTAAAGAAGGCGCTGGAGAAACTACCTGGCGTCGCCGATGCCAAGATAGACCTCGATAAAAAGACCGCCACCGTGCAATTTGACCCGGCCCAAGCGAATTTCGATACCCTAATCAAGGCAACCACCGATGCCGGTTATCCGTCGACCTTACATAAGTAGGACTTACGCAAAACCATCCCAGCGGCGTTGCGACTCCTTGTCGTACAACTGCGTACTGCCTGCGTCGTCGCGCCTTGCTGGGACGGTTTTGCGTAAGTCCTAATAATCAGTAAGCTTTCGTATATTCGTATGAAATTTGTTCGGATATACGGTATCGTCACAAGTGACAACTTCTTTAACAGGAAAGGTTTTTTTTAACATTGGCATACACTTTTGATATTTCTTGCTTCAGTTTATGCCGCTAGCGCCGTTTACTCTAAGAACGCGTTCAAAATGTAATCCGGCTTGTAATAAGGGTAAAAAAAGAAAGTACTAGGCGTAAGGAATGAAAGCTGACGTGATCGCACGTGATTTGCCTTTGGTCCTTGTGGCAAGGCTGATTAGATATTGAATGGGTTTTTGAGTGCGTTTAGTTGTCATTTACTGTGCCGATATCGAGGGTGGCCCAATGCTTGCATTTCTTGAAAAGAAATTCGGTAACATTTCTTGGGGAGCCAAGATTTTTACCCTTTTAGCGGTGTCGAGCTTAGGCATTACTTTAGTGGGCACAATAGGTGGCATCACTATCATGCGGTTAACGGAAACGTTCAGCAGCGCCGTTGAGCGAGCCAAGTTTTCTCTCGCTGCAGCAACAAATGCACGCACTTCCATTCTCGCGGTTGACCAGTCTCTCTATCGGCTCATTGCTGCAAGCGAACCCGCGGAAATCCGTGAGTCGGCGGTAGCGGCTATTAAAGGCGCATCATTCTTGGATGAAAGCCTGCAAAAGCTTACCGAAGTGTCGCCTAACGATCCAAACGTGATTGAACTGAATCGTTTAAACGAAAGCATCAAAGCGCCACGCATGCAGGTAATCCAGCTCGGCAGACGTAACGACGATGCTGCTGCGATGAGCAAATTACACGAGATCGATGCATCATCAAAGAAAATCGATGAATTGTCGGCCATGGTGCTTGACTCAGGAAATGCATATCTAGAAGGGGTCGCTCGAGAGAACGCTGAGCGTAGCCTACGTATGATATGGACTCTTGTCGGTGTTATTGTCGCTGTTCTATTAGTTAATTTTTTAGTTGGGTTCATCGGGCGGCTGCTGCTCATTCGTCCGCTTTCCCAACTACAACAGCAAATCGAAAATGTGGCCGACGGCGACTTGCGTGGAGATTTGCGCGATGTGGGTTCTGACGAGGTAGGACAAACACTAGCGGCGCTCGGTAAAACGATTATTAGCCTGCGCTCGGTTGTCGGTCGTATAAGCGAGAGTTCATCTTTGTTAAGTACTGGGTCGGCTGAGATCGATCAAGTGGCGACGCAAGTGACAGACAATGAAGCCGGCCTGAAGCAAGCAGTCAATGATGTGGAGCAACTAGCCGATAGCGTCCGCTCCGTTACCAGCGAAACGACAAAGCTGCTTAAGCAAGCTTTTAAGGCAAGCGAAGAGACCGCTACCACAGCGACCTCGAACCTTGCCGGCATGCAAGACGTTGTCACTAGCTTCGGCGCCTACCAAGAACGCATGAACCAAACACGTAACCTAGCTGAAGATCTTAATACTTCGGTTAACGCCATTGCCTCCATTACAAATACCATTGGCGGAATTTCTCAGCAAACCAATCTGCTTGCCTTAAATGCCGCGATTGAAGCAGCGCGGGCAGGTGAACAAGGACGTGGTTTTGCCGTCGTGGCAGACGAAGTGCGGAAACTGGCGGAACGTACTCACACAGCCACACAAGAAATTCAGACGATTGCGGAAAAAGTACGCGGCTTTGTCGGGCAAACCGTGGACGCTCTTGAAGGTGCTGCCCTGGATGCCGGCGAGAACGGGGCCCGGTTGCAAAGCATAACAACCTCCATTGATGGCACCAGGAGAAACGCCGACGACATGCAAAAGGTAATGCAGGGTATCGACACCCTCATCGGCGATCTGAAGGCGGCGATAGAAGGTATTGCGGGGACAGTGGATAGACTTGCGACCATAACACAACATAGCGAAGTGCAAGCTCATACCTTGCGGCAACGCTCTTGTGACCTGCGGTCGTCCGCTTCCGACTTGCAAGCAATGATCAACAAATTCCGTCTTGTGTCATAAAAAAGTACGATAGATTTTGTGTTTTAATTCGAGTGCTACAAAAATGCGCTTGTAGTACTTGTAGCATTAGAATAAACGTACTTCACTAACTATCTATAGGAGCTGCGTGATGGGAATCAAATTCTCCTGTGCTTCCGGATCGCCTTATGCTTGGCGTGTATGGCTGGCCCTTGAGCACAAGGCTTTGCCCTACGAGTTGGAAGAGATGACTTTCTCTACCGGAGATCTCCAACAGCCGGAGCTTGTTGCAATGCAAGCGCGGAAGGTGAAGATTTTCGATGACGACGGTTTTGCGATGTATGAATCGCAAGTGATTCTTGAATATCTGGAGGATGCGTATCCCAATTCGGGTAATCGGCTATTTCCCGCCGATGTACGGCAGCGAGGACTGGTGCGCCGCTATATTCGGTATGCGGATGTCTATCTGGCCCAAGCACTAGAAACCATGGTGGACGAAATTTTGTTCAAAACAGCTGCCAAATGGAATAGTGAGCTCATCATAGAAGCGCGCACTACTTTTATGAAGGAGTTTGTTTACTTCGAGCAGCAACTGCAACTGAACGGCGATTTCCTGATGGGAACCCCCGGCGCAGCGGATTTCTCCCTGTATCCAATGATTGCAGTTGCATTACGTTTAGAGTTAACCGAACCGGATCTTGCCATACGTGATGGCATTGGCCCGAGAGTACGCGCTTGGATGAAGCGTATGGAAGCCTTACCGTATTACGAGAAAACTTATCCTCCCCACTGGAGATTGGGTTCTTAACAAATGCGATGCAATTTTCTTAACCTTGCAAATACCCTCTTATGAATAATGAGCAGATCTTAGGAATCTGCTCACATTCATCCACTGCAGTTATCCTTGCAATGAACGTCACAACCCATCAAAAATGGAATGTAATGACCTATCAATTTTTGCATTCTCGCAAGCTTTCTTAATCATACATTTACCTTTGCAATTAATTTCATTTGAAAATTAATTGCTTATAAGTTTAATTCGCGTTGGCATAGCTAATGCTTATATAGTTCAATTGAGCATATGTTTATTAGCGTCAGTGAAAATTAAAAAAGGGAAGAGCATGTTCACCTCCGCTGTGATCGAAAAATCCTTTGACGATTTCAATAAAATCACGGAGCTGAGCAAACATATAAGTATTTCCCTTCAGAACTACACTGCGGCGCGTACCGTTATTCGTGATTATGTGATCAGCATGGACGAAAAATACTACGCGCAGGTTAATAAACGAGTCGCACACGCGATTGAGGCGCTTACTGAAGCTGAATCGTTTGCTGAGCAACTCGACGTGCGTAGTTCCATCAATCAACTGCGGGATTCCATGCGTATATGGAACGCTATTGCTAGCAAGGTTCGTGATGCGTTTGCCAATTATCAAGAAACAATTCAAAGCAAGGTTTTAGCAAATTTCTACACCTTAACGCGCACTGATGATTCATTTTTTAAAGCGAATGTGCCGTTGATGTCCGGCATTGTCATGGATATACAGGCGGCTAATGCCGCCATTACTGGATATCTCATGAATGGCGGCAATCAGCTTGCCGAAAATGCGCTCAGCGCAATCGAAGCGGCGAAAGAAAAAGTGGATCGAGCTGTTCATGTAGATGACACTTTACAGCTATTTGCAAGCCATCTGAATGTTTGCGCTGAAGGCTTACAGGAAGCAATTGGCAGCCGGAAAAATGCATATCATCTGCTTCATGACCATCTTTCGCCATTAGGTATTCAAATTCAGAGCGACGCCGAGTTGCTTCATCAGCAAATATTTGACACGCAGCGGAAAAATGATGAAATTGGTTTGGCATTGAAAGCGGAGATGCGCCATGCCGTTGAACACGATGAACTGGTGTTGTATTACCAACCGAAAATCAATTTGTATACCGGCGAAATGAATCACGTAGAAGCGGTGGTCCGCTGGATACATCCAACGCGTGGATTTATATCGCCCGACGAATTCATCCCATTCGCTGAAAGCACCGGTTGCATTACCGCGATTACCCGATTTGTGATCGATAGAGCATTGCGTCAATGCGCAGAGTGGAAGGCAAAGGGATTATTGATCAATATATCGGTCAACATGTCGGTTCGAGATCTGTTAGATCCCGAATTACCCGAGTGGGTCGGTAGCCGGATTGAGGAGCACAAAGTCTTGCCACAATCCCTGACACTGGAAATTACTGAGAGCGCCATCATGGGCGATCCCGCTCGAAGCGAGAAAGTACTACAAGCTTTACGTAGCCTAGGTTTGCGGCTTTCCATTGACGATTTCGGCACTGGTTACTCGTCGCTGGCATACCTGAAGAGAATTCGTGCGCAAGAGCTGAAAATAGATAAGTCTTTTGTAATGGAAATGATCGGGGATCGGGATAGCGTAACCATCGTACGATCGACGATTGATTTAGGCCACAACATGGGTTTGAAGGTTGTCGCTGAAGGCGTGGAAAACAAGGCGGTCATGGATCTACTGGCGGCATTAGGCTGTGATTTTGCTCAAGGATATTTCATTAGCAAGCCAATTCCGGCAATCCAGCTGGAGCAATGGATTGCTGCCAATCCGAACCTTACTGTGGTGTAATATTTACGCCGAAAGTCGCGCTAATGTCGGACGCAAAATATGATTAGGATGCTCGCGTCCTTGTTGTAGCGCCGATACGAAAACCCCCAGATTACTGAATACTTCCGCGACGAGTTCACTATCGTTTGAATCGGGGGGAGCGTCACCAATAGTAAATTTTTCTACCAATGTTTGCCCTGCCTTTAAAAGCCGCACTGCGTCTTCACATTCCATCATCGCTAGCGCTCCCCGAATTTGATTAACCGGCTTGACCAGCGTAGCTAAGTCGGGCCTCTTGGTCGCGTCGCGAAAGAATCCATCAAGCACTTGTTCTATCGCATTCAGGTTATTGAGAATCTCCTGAGCTAGCTGCACGAGGAGCTGCTTTTCCCGCGCCGCCCATGAAATATCGATTAGTCGGGTACTGTTATCTGATGGTGGTTGCCCCGCCAACGCGGCACTCACTTGTGTGATAACAGTTTTAACTAGCTGGTCGAAATTGGGATCGAGTTGCGGGTACTCGTTTAGCGCGTCTCGCGTTACAAGCAATGTAGTCGCCGTTTCCATTACTAATGTTTCGCTCGGGTTGCGTGGGTTGCTGTTTAGTTCACTTCCAATCTCCGCTAGTTTAGCAAATAGTGCTTGAAGAGGTTCGTTATTGAAGCCGCGTGCAAGCTCATTCATTTGTGCTGTTTGTTGGGCGAATTGATCCAGGCTCGTCTGATTGCCGCCGGCACAGCCGAGCCACATTTCTTTAGCTGCTTCCATTTGCTCTTTGACGTTATTGACGAATAGCTTGAGACGAGTCGCTTCCGGCCCTTCCGCCAATGGTAAAAGATTCATGAGGAGGTAGGTTTTCTGAATTTCGCCTACCCGCTGAGAAGCCGATCGCATATAGGCGACAGCAAGCAAAAGCTCGCGTATCAAACCTTCCGGTGCCGTATCGGCTGCATCTAATAGGCGTTTGATCTGCAGATCGACGCGGCCACACAGTTGCTTGTGGAAAACATCCGGCGGTGTCGGGCTGTCCGCTAATCCCTCTAGAAATCCGACTGCGATCCACCAAAACGGCCGTCTCTCGGCAGGTGATAAAGTGTCGATCGCCGCTAGTGCACTGACCATTTCCTTAAGATTCTTCTGGTACTCAGCACTTCGCAAGAGACCTAAAAGCGCGCGTTGCAATTCAGTCCGTTTGCGCTTAACGACCTTGGCTGGCTCGGTCTCCGCGGCAAGAGATTCCCCGTCAGTGAAAGTAGGACTCTTAGTTAGATCGGGATAAAAGAGGTCAACTTCGCTCGCTTTTCCCGAGCCACTTGCCGCCAGCACGTCCCGATAGGCGGGGAATAACGCGAGCGGACGACTGGGTTCACCTTGTATCAAACCTTCGAGGTATTGATTCAGCGTTTTGATAGCGCCGCGCACCGCTTGGATGACGGTGGGGTTCATCGGAACATCGTCGCGACTGAGTGCCTCGACAAGACTTTCATTCGCTGCCGCAACCCGAACAACCGACTCCAAGCCGATCATGCGCAATACACCGGTCACCTGATGAAGGTAGGGGAGTGTGGTGCGCTTAAGCTCTTCGTGGTTTTCTGGCTTTTCGCCGAACGCAGCAATACCTTCATCGGCGCGAGCCAGCGCGGAGTCGATTTCTTTCTTTACCCACGAAAGTGGGCCGGCGTCGAATTCATCATTCATAGTTGCCATCCACCAATTTCTATCTTTCTTTTAGAAAAATCGGTTTACATTTATTTAACGCTATTTTTGCGCGTAGATTTCGAATATACGATCCGAGATTACACTACACAATGCTTAACTTGTATTTTGCATTGCAGCAAAATTAATGCTCGCAGGCCATAGATAGCATCGTGGCACTTCGAGCAACCTGTCTTCTAAATTAGATGTGAGTCTCAACGCAATAGCATAGGCCTAGTCTTATACAGAAGTATCGAAAATGGATACCTACTTTATGGCCAGTATTCAACAGACCTCTTTTGATTTTTCTTGGGTTAGCGGCTTCATCTAATTACCTTAGTTGGGTATGTACCCATTACGAAAAACCCGACGACCCGCATGGTCCTTACGTTTATGGACGCAAAAAGTGTTACGGCAGGAGGTTAAATTGTACCGGACGAAGAAATGATATCGCCGGTGCAAATAATAGGCGATGGCATTTGCCTATTAAATATACTTAAGTACCTGCTTGCCGTGGTTTCTGAAAAACATACTTAATCTTTTGTATATTCCTCGACCATTCCGGTGCCACTGGCATCAATCTCTATAAATCGTAGTCCAGTCTTGAAATTGTCCTGCCATACAGGAAGACTGTAGACCACCTCCGCCACGGCAGCGACGCCACGTGGTTTTCCGCGTAGCTGTAAATCAAAAGTCACCATACATAATTGGCCAACAGCTAACTGGGTGGAAGTTGTAGCGCCGAGACCACCCATAGAAACATCGACAGTTTGCATTTTTATGGGAGGCAATCCTTCCGTAACCAAAAGACCTTGAGTGGATAATGGTCTTCGAACACAGCTCCTTCTATCCGGCGCGACGAAGATCTCTGGTTGGTTGGTGTCTTGGTCAAGCCTCATTGGTAGCGGATTATTATCAACGGCACGGATGATGCCACGGGATATACCACGATTTTTTAATTGATTCGCTAGCGATTTTGTTTGAAACGGTCCGAAATAATGGGCATTAGCATCATAATTTCGAGTTACGGCTTTCTCAGGCCAAAGCACAAAATAAAAACCTGGTCTAAGTGGTTGCTTATTAGAGGTTGCATAACTGGATAGACGCCAGCTGGAGTTGACCAACGCAGTATCGCTTATCACGTGAATGATCTCAAACGTGTCGCCGATGGCTGCCACGGCCGCTTTTTCGTTAACTTCCGTGTGCATACTTCCCCCCTTTCCGTGGCACTGCGATTGCGATGGATGCAGTCGTTAACGATCTTTTGGTGACATCAACATAGTCCGGTTTTAAACGAAAGGTAGGTGCATATTGCATAGACGTTCGAGGCGCCGTGTCGAAAGGGCAGGGGATTTATGCCTGTAACCCGACGGTTTTTTCGGCGGCCCCGCTGTCATCGGCACGAAACCCTTAGACCGGAAGCTTTGCGTCCCCGTTTTTCAACGAGTTTGCTATTGTCGTTTTTTACCCACAATTCAACTAAGGCTGGGGCAAACGATACCAAGCTAACACAACGGATTAGGGCATACTGTGAATTAGATCACAGAGGGAAGACTCTCCCCGGCAATCGACTTTTTAATCCGAATACCCTTAGCTATCGTAAGAATTGACACTTTCCCATATCCTCCTGAATCTATGATCTCTCGCGAAAACCCTCGTTACTGGTGGCTTGTGCTGGCTCTCATCAGCGGCTTAATGATATATCTGCTGGCGCCGATTCTGTCGCCATTTCTATTTGCTGCGATACTCGCTTATATCTGCGATCCTCTCGTCGACAAGCTTGAGGCGCGGCGGGTACCACGGACGTTGGGGACAAGCATAGTACTGCTACTCGTACTCGGACTATTCGTGATGCTGTTGGTGATTCTGATTCCGCTCTTCTACACAGAACTCACTCTTCTGTATGAACGTCTACCAGGATTCCTGTCTCAACTTGCGGAAAACGTTGAGCCGTGGCTGCAACGCAATGTTGCGCCGGATATCAAGCTTGATATGGTTGGTATTAAGGAACTGCTGACAAAGAATATTCATAGCGGCAGTGGTGGAATGGCCGGGAAAATATTGTCCTCACTCGGTATTGGTGGATTGGCAGTAGCTGGTTTTTTAATTAACCTGCTGCTTATTCCAACAGTGTTTTTTTACTTGCTGCGTGATTGGGATATTTTAGTAGCGAAGCTTGATGAGGTAATTCCTCGTCGATGGCACAAACGCGTTTTAACGATCGCGCGTGAAGTCGATACCGTGCTCGCTGAATTCTTACGCGGACAGCTAGCGGTGATTTTGGTAATGGTGTTTTTTTACGTCATTGGCCTATGGCTTATCGGCCTGGAGTTCGCGCTTCCCATCGGCGTCATTAGCGGATTGTTAGTCTTTGTTCCTTATATCGGCATGGTCACCGGCTTAACGCTTGCTACGCTCGCCGGTTTCATGCAATTTGGTGCAAGCGCTGGGTTGATATGGGTATGGGTGGTATTTGGCATTGGCCAAATATTAGAAAGCATGGTGGTGACGCCATGGTTGGTAGGTAACCGTATCGGCCTGCATCCGGTAGCGGTCATCTTTGCCTTGCTAGCCTTCGGGCAGATCTTCGGTTTTGTCGGTATTCTTTTGGCGTTGCCGGCGAGTGCGGTGCTATTAGTAGGCTTAAGGCATCTTCGTCATGACTATCTGAAGAGCCGGATGTATCAACGAATGAAGTGGCGTCGCACCACTCGCAATTAATAACTCAACGACACGTTCAGTTTCTTGACACTCCGCCCACTTTCGGTGATGGCAACATCAATGGATCTCGTAATAAAATAATTTGCTGCGTGCCATCATTGTCCACAATCTCTAAACTCGCTAAACCATCCGCGCCGTAGTCGACATACATCTCTTGAGGGTGATGAACGATATGATCGATACTTTCGTGATTATCATCTTCAAGAATGATTTCGACGATATCTTCTTCCGGCTCATAGACTAGGCCCACGAGAGGCACCCAATCTGCCTGGATTTGATCGCCAATCGTTAATGAGGCAACCTCGATTTCCGCTCTTTTTCCATTAAGCGCTTTTGAAAGATTGTCCAAATAAGCATGCCAAGCTGTTTTCTCAAGTTTCCGTATAGGCATAGTTAATTCCTCAATGGGGAGTGATAGCGTCTATCTTGAAGTGGGAACGCGGCGCGGCTTTCATTTCACCTCAAAAAATGTTTGATGCTAAAGCTGGCTTACTGCTTTTTGAAATGTGGATAGCGGTCGAGCGTTCGTGGGGTTGGGGTGGCATCATTTCGATGCTACTTATCTAAAAGTATAGTATCGCCACAAATAAATTATTGTGGATGTCTACATTTTCTATCGATCGTAACTTCATTCTTTATTTCTATTCTAAAAATTTATTTAGAGGCGATTTCGCGCCAATGCCCATCAAGTGTTCTCAACTTGCCAATGAAGTGCCGCGTCCTGCCGCCATAGATGTTTTTTGTAAAATTGTGACATTTCTAATGTATGCAACAGCTCTTAAAGGACCAATCTTCCTCTAGCGCAGTGATCTGAACGGAGGGCAATGACATGAATCGTACGATAGACAGCAACGTGACGGAGCACCCCACCAATAGTCAACTGGTAGAAAATACGTTGGACACCGATCAAACAAGCGTCGCTAGTGTAGTGCAAGATAGTTCGAGCCTTCTTCGTGCTCAAATGCAGCAAATGGAGAAAACGATAGCCAACTTAAGAATTGCCCAAACCAAGATTAAAAATAAAAACGATAATTAATCGGTGCAATAGCTTTCTGCAACCTTGGCTTAGGTTCCGGCCTTTCTAAGATTCAGCCCCGATATTCGGAACCACGGCCTGTTTGTAATTTATATTCACAACCGAGTTGTTCAAGCAAAATGCATAGTCGACGTATATGCACTTCGATGGTGCGCTCATCCACCGGTTTGTCGTTACCCCATTGCAGTAAAGTAATTGGCCGCGTGAAACGACACGCTCGCCACTCGTCATGAAATGATGCGTCAAACGGAGTTCGACGGGGCCGATCGGCACCGATACTTTTGCCGATGCGCTTAATTTTTGCGCATTGGTCTATGGCATTAAACTAACTGCAAGTAATTTCCAATCTTCATGGTGGGGAGGGCGCACCGGCGAAGCACCGAATTTATTCTGACATTCAGCTCACAGGGCGAGAATGGCTTTGTGATGTAATCGTCAACCCCGATTTCCAAAACCATCACGTTGTCGCTTTCGTCAGAACGTGTGATACGACTCGGAAATCCAGCCCCTTCGCTTTTGCATTCAACTATAAACTGTAGCCGAATATATTTCGATGGAGATGCGGGGCTTGCTCGATATCTATGGCTTCGTTACTCTTTATAGGGTGTACTCACTGCGTTTTTATTATCATGTACGTAGTTGTCATGACAGTGTTCCTATATTCTTCGATATTTACAGCAACTAACAGTAGAGACGTCTGCAATACATTATGACCAGGCAAAACAAATTTATGCCCAATTTTTGTGCAATTGACTTCGGTACCACCAATTCAGCCATTGCGCTTCCTGATAAAGAAACCATGCGGCTTGTCGAAATCGAGCCAGGCTATTCCACGATTCCAACAGCGGTTTTCTATCATGCCGAAGACAACTCGCGTAGCTTCGGTCGCGCTGCGATTGCTGAATATATCGACGGCTTCGATGGCCGTTTAATGCGTTCGATTAAAAGCATACTCGGGTCGGATTTAATTGAGCATGAAACCGAGGTCGGTCCGGGTACTTACGTTCGTTATCTAGATGTTGTAGTCGCATTTCTTCGGCATTTAAAGGCCGTTGCCGAGGCGCAACGCGGATCTCCGCTCGATCAAGTGGTTCTCGGTCGCCCGGTTTTTTTCGTGGACAATGATCCGATACGCGACGCCAAAGCCCAAGCGGCCCTCGAATTCGCCGCACGCGCCGTAGGCTTCACTAATGTTGTTTTTCAATATGAACCGATCGCCGCGGCGCTGGATTTTGAAGCGACAACGGTTAGCGAAGAACTGGTGCTTGTCATCGACGTAGGCGGCGGCACCTCAGATTTTTCTCTAGTGAGAGTAGGGCCGCAACATCGTGACCGGCTTGAGCGGAAGAGCGATATTCTCGCCAGTCATGGCGTGCATACAGCCGGGACGGACTTCGATCGTCGAGTCGAGCTGGCGAGCGTTCTACACGAGCTTGGCTATAAAACGAAAGGGGCGAATGGACAAGAAGTACCTGCTGCGACGTATTTCGATCTCGCGACTTGGCACTTGATAAATACGCTCTACAATCCAGTACGTGTCAACGAATTGCGACTAATGCGTTATTTCTATGCCGATGAAATGTATCACCGGCGTCTGATGAAAGTCGTCACTGAAAAACTGGGCCATGAATTGGCCGCACGAACTGAAACCGCCAAAATCGCAGTTGCCGCCGGCGGCGAAACGATGATCGATTTAGGATGCATAGAAGCCGGCTTAATACATACGTTCAATGAGAAACAACTCGTTACCGCAGTCGAAGAAGAGGTGCGGCGCATTGTCGCTGCCGCCCTTGAGACGGTCCGGCTCTCGGGTGTTGCCGTGGAGCGCATCAATGCGTTGTACTTTACTGGCGGTTCGACGGGATTGCGCTTTTTAAGCGATCGTCTGACGGCTTGTTTCCCGGCGGCGCGGTCGGTGCGTGGTGATCGTTTTGCCAGCGTGGCAACTGGCTTGGGCCTTCATGCTAGCCGGCTTTATGGAAAAATATCGTCACCGGCTTGAGTTTTTTCTCCGCAAAAACGGGAGCCCGTAGAACGTGTGGCGCTTTTTTAACGGACGATGAATCCTCACTTTTGTGAGGGTGACGGCGTTTAAAGCGGCGCCACTAGTGGTCAGTCACGTTGCTAGCCGTTCGTAAACCCACCGATATTTCTTCGCTGATAGCAGTTTTGGCAGATCCACCGCATTCTGCCTTTCGCGTCCGGGATTGTTTTCCCGAGGGCGGCATCTCGATGGGCGTTGCACTTGAAGCAGTGTCGGGTCTTGATTGGAATCATGTACTTGGCTTATATCACAAATTAATAGTTTATTTATAAAATGATTTTCAAAATTAGCGAGAACGATGATGGGCAAAGGGCGATTAGAAGCATTTAGCGATGGCGTATTGGCCATTATTATTACCATCATGGTGTTGGAATTGAAAGTTCCGCATGGCGCCGATCTTGCCGTACTACAACCGCTGCTGCCGGTATTCTTAAGTTACGTGCTGAGTTTTATCTACATCGGCATTTATTGGAATAATCACCATCATATGCTGCATATGACGCAGCGTACTAGCGGTGCGATCTTATGGGCCAATCTGCATTTACTTTTTTGGTTATCCTTAATTCCATTCGCAACAGGCTGGATGGGAGAGAATCATTTTGCATCTGCACCCGTGGCTCTTTATGGCGTCGTGTTGTTAATGGCAGCGATTGCCTATTTCATATTGCAGCGAACGATTATTGCCAGCCAGGGAAATGATTCACTCCTCGCAACGGCCCTCGGCAATGATATCAAGGGAAAATTATCCCCGGTATGTTATGCAATTGCTATTCCCGCAGCGTTTTTTAATCAGTGGATTGCGGAATCTTTATACGTATTGGTTGCGCTGATGTGGTTGATTCCTGATCGTCGTATCGAACGGAAATTGGTGAAAGAAGGCGAATAAATTTCCGTCAAGCAAATCCATCCAAGCCGTGGACCAAGAGATTGGCCAAGCTCTCCTGTCTAAGTTGATCGAGCCACCACTTCAACGCTCGGCCTTCATGCTCGCCACGCCAAACGACATAAAGCGTGTTTGGCTCCCGAGGATCGGCCATCCGCTTCTATCAGCTCGCCGCGCCTATCACCAGATCAGCACGACCATCATGCAACGCTTCCCAAACGCCGCCCAGGACCTCGTGGGTAATACGCAGACTAACGCCCGATTGCAGTGCATCGAAATCGCTAATCACCGGCAATAGCGAGTTGAATTCCAGCAACTCATCGGTAACGATCCACAGTCGATCTTCCCAGCCGAAAGCCACTTGCTTCACTCGTTGGGTGAGCCGCGCTACATCCTGCATCAGCCGTGCCGCTTCTTGCGTCAGCAGCCGTCCAGCTGGCGTAAGGCGTAAGTTGCAGTCGGTAGCGACGCCGATCAAATAACAGCGCATCGAACCGCGTTTCCAGTTGCCTCGCGGCGTGAGACACCGTCGACGGCGCCTTGCCCAGCCGCGCCGCCGCGCGCGACAGGCTGCCGCTTTCACTGATAGCTTCCAGTAAGGCTAATTCTTCTTGTGACAACATGTGCGATTCCTTCGAACGAGTTCATCGAGATGATGGCACGGAAAAGGGTTAATGGCAGGCCATAATAGTCTTACGGTAATTCACCGGTTTTGCAGGAGATTGTCATGAATCGTTTCACAGGTACATCAGTATTAGTCACTGGCGGTAGCGGTGGAATCGGTTTAGCAGCAGCGAGGGCATTCGCCGCCGAAGGTGCTCGTGTGGTAATTACTGGTCGCGACCCAGCATCGCTCGAACAGGCCACGGCTCTTGTCGGCGGTAACGTTTTGGCGCTACGCAATGATGCAGGCGATATAGCCGCCGCTAAATCGCTAGCGGACGCAATCAATGCGCACAACATCAAACTGGATGCAGTGTTCGTTAATGCTGGCATCGCCAAGTTCGCCACGTTCCCTGATATCAATGAAGCGCTGTGGGATCAGACTTTCAATATCAATGTTAAAGGCCCATATTTTCAAATCCAGTCGTTGTTACCTATACTGAATCAAGGTGCGTCTATTGTGATTAACGGGTTAGGACTTACGCATTGACCGTTCCCCGAAATTGTGGGTTGAGATGTTGTTTGTC
>JAZKCF010000112.1:0-5816 GCA_040388195.1 Pseudomonadota bacterium | reverse complement strand
GGCATGCAACATTTTCCTTGAAAAAATGTTGCACTTAGATTTCGCGCCCGCCTAGCAAATAGCTTTGATAGTTCATAAATATTTATTGTTAGCTCTTTAGTAATCTCACCGTAAATGAAAGCACGCTAACCAGAGATAGTCCCTTTGGCCGCAAGCATGCGTGTCAGCTCACCATTTTTTATTAGCGCATCTAAATCAGTCGCCCCTCCTACCAGTATTCCTTTAACAAAAATCATCGGGAAAGTTGGCCATCCCGCCCACATTTTTAATGCAGTGCGCCGATCCCAATTACTGAAGTAACTTCCGTATTCCAAATACTTATAAGGAACGCCTTGCGTATCCAATGACTTTCGCGCTCTCTTGGGAAAAGGATTCTGAGCCATTCCAACAATTACCACATCGTTCGCGGCAATCGCTGCTTGAACCTCGTGAACAATGTCGGCGTTATTTTTAGCCATAGCTTCACGGGCTGCAGGATGAATATATGCTTCGTTAAGAATATTACGATTCATAAAACACTCACTCCGGGAAATTGGGAAAATACTAATAAGTTTGGAAGATGTAGAGAACGTTACTGTGCGACCGCTACGTTTTGTCTACTGTATCTCAGAACGCCTTTTTGACAGGTACGCTCCTTGCTAACTTTCCATAGCCTTGGTTTTTCTGCATATCGGAAAGCCAGGACATTATCTGCCTTTTAACGCTTCAAAAGGAAATGCCATGAAAGTTAGTAATTCTCTTAGATTCGCTACCGCTAGTATTCTGTTTGTAGCTTACTCCCTATCTGCATACGGCCAGACTTCTCCCCAACCTACGCCTGCACAAAACAGTGCCGATACAACGCAAGCCGCAACAGACCTCAAACACCGCGATAAAAAGTTTATTGAAGAGGCTGCCCATAACGGCCTTGCCGAGGTCGAGTTGGGCAAATTAGCAGCAACGAAAGCCTCTAGTGACGATGTTAAAAAATTCGCGCAACAAATGGTGGATGACCACACGAAAGCCAATGCCGAATTGCAACAGGTTGCGCAAAGCAAAGGCGTAACCTTACCTACCACGCCAGATGCCTCACATCAACGCACATTAAAAAAGATGCAAGATTTATCCGGCCCAGATTTTGACAAACGTTACCTTTCCGAAGCCGGCGTTAAGGATCACCGCGCTAACCAAAAATTGTTTAAGGATCAAGCAACCAAAGGACAAGATCCTGACTTAAAAGCTTTTGCGCAAAAGACGTTGCCAGTCATTACGCATCATCTTCAAATGGCGCAAAATATGGCTGATACGCATAACAAAGCAACTACCCAATAAACACCACGAATGCGTTGCGGCGCTACTGATAACGCTCCGCCTTGCTACTCAAACAAGGCGGAGATATGACTAATACAATGGAGATAAAGTGACTAATGATCACCCGCCACCAATCCCTTCAATAATTCTGCCTGTTCCTTCACATTCCGGACACTGTTCACCATTCAGTTGCCCGGAACCGTGACAACGGACACAGACATCCTCTCCTGATCCCGGGGTTCCTTCCGGCGCTTCGTCACCTGGACTAAGTGGTTCGTTCATGCTGTATCTCCTAATTTCTATGACGCCAATGAATAATTTACGTACGCAAAGCGCATGCCAATTTCTGGTCGCTGCCGCATTACTACATCTTAACGCGTGCGAGAGCATGACCACGCAGGATTGGCGTTCGGCATCGACCATCGAGCATCCTCTAACCAGCAAAATATGGGACACAAGCAATCAACAAATGGTCACGCCAGATGCCCTGTTAGAACGTATGGCGCAAGCACGCTATGTATTTTTAGGGGAGACGCATGACAATGAAGAACATCACCGCATTCAAGCGAAGGTGTTGCAGGACTTTATTGCTAGAGGTGACCAGCCTGCACTGGCGATGGAGCAGTTCGATACCGAATATCAATCGTCAATCAGCGAAATGCTCACCACAAAAACGTCGACCGCCGATTCAATTGCAAATGCAGGCCATTTGAATCGCAAGGGATGGAACTGGTCTTTTTATGAGCCCCTCGTTTCCCGCGCACGGGAAGCCAAACTCCCCATTATCGCCATTAATTTGTCCCGCTCGAGAGCGCGCAATATTGCGCACCAAGGACTTAACGCAGTTGAAGACGAGAGCGTGAAAAGACTGCTGCTCGTCACGACATGGAATCAGCGGCAAAATGACACACTACACGGTGAAATCGTTCAGGGTCATTGCGGTAATGTTCCAGAAGAATTGCTTCCCAAGCTAGTTATCGCCCAACGTGCGCGTGATGCAACGATGGCTAACGCATTGGTCAGCAGAACCGCTGGCAGCACGGTAGTGATACTTGGCCGCGAACATGCGCGTAAAGATGTTGGCGCGCCGATCTATTTAGCGCGTGATGCTTCGTTCATCTCCGTCGCTTTAGTGGAAGTGGAACCGAATCGCAATACGCCTTCCGATTACCTTACTCCAGCACAAGAAGCGCAGGCTTTTGACTTTGTATGGTTCACTTCCGCCGCTCAACGAAAAGATCCATGCGCAGATGCTCTCACGCCTTCGCCTGGGTAAATGGCCGCATATTCGAATTTAAAAACTTACTCGACATCTTTAATAAACTGACCTTCTCCGCATAGTAAGAATTTCCTACCCTCTGCAATTATTACCGAGTTTTAAAGAACTCAGCCTTGGTGATGGTCGTAGAAAATAAGATTTAACCGGCGCTAACGATAGAAAACAAAAGTTGGCACGACGCTTGCAGGCATTACTTTATCGGCGCAGCGAGTTCGTTGCCGATTAATGTCTTGCTTTCAAATTTATTAAACGGAGGATTTATGTTTAATCCAAGAAAAATTTCCCGCACGCTCGGTATCGCAGCATGTGCCACATTGTTAGCAGGATCATTCAGCGTAATGGCAGCGCGCACTGTTAACAACAATGCTAGCGACGGTAGCCAACCTCTTACTGATAGAAACGTTAACGCCGGAACTGGCACCAGCACCGCCGGTGCGTATAGCGTTGGAGGCGGAGGCAACACAGATGCGTCTGATGCCGGAAGCGTCTCGGAAGGCGTCTACAGTTCCGACAACAGATCCACTACCAGTGGTAGCGGTAGTTCAAACGCAGGAAATAGTGGATATAGCGGTGGGCCAGCGCCGGGTAGCAGCGGTGGATACGGTAGCGGATCCAATTCCGGAAGCAGTGTACCCAGCGCAGGAAGCGGCGACTATAGTAGCGGAAGCAATTCCGGCATGGGCAACAGCAGCGGATCTAATATCCCAGGACAAACAGGCGGACCTGGCTCTAGTGCCGGCAGTGCAGCTGACACCTCAGCAGCGTTCAGTGAAATGGACCTCAACAGAGACGGTGTGGTTACTCGGGATGAATTTCTTAGTTACCAAAGCCGATTCAATCAGCCACGCTAGTTTAAGCAGCACTATCTCGTAAGATTAGATGGCATCTCGCTTGCCGTCTTATTTCTATTAGTGATGAGCTTATTCATGGAGTAACAGGGCGTGTGAGCAAACGTATTTTGTTTTCTCACACGCTACGTTTTTTGATTCTTCACAGAGATTATTGCTTCCAAAACGCGAACACTTGCCAGATAACGCTATAGGCAAAAAAGAATAAACATAGCGCGGAAATCGCAGTGACGACAACGGTTTTTAACGCGTCTCGTGCGGTAAAAATAGTTAGCGACGCTGGAATCATCCCCATTACCGAGAGCAGCGCAAATACGCTAGCAGCGACTATTAGTGATCCTAATATGACGCTTCGTTCTCTTTCTGAAAGTAATACCGATTGCCGCCAATGTTGAGCGGCGGTCGAGCATTGCCATTGTTTAAACCAAGAGCCCAGTAATATTAATCCACCAACAGTACTAATCTGTTGAAGGGCGTGATAAGCCCGAACGTTATATCCACTCACTGAAAAGAGTGGCGTTTGCAACAACGGTACCGCCCTAACGCCGACCGCACCGCTATGCGTGAATGAATCCCAAATTAAATGGGTTGCCACACCAACAAAAAGCGAAATAAACACTGCTATCCATGACACTTTTGGGAGAGGAGATTTCAGCAAAACGAGAGAGCCTGCTTGCCCTGCCAATGACGGCGGAAAAAGTGAAAGCAAGGGCAACTTAAGGAATAAGTGAAAAACCAAATAAACGGCAAAACCGATGGGAAGGTCAAACCAAAACAAGCCAGCTAAACTATGCGCCTCATCTCTTCCAATTGCTAACGGTAAAAAATAATGCAGATCTGGCGTTATGCTACCGATTACGAGTGCTGATAGAACGCCGAAACGTCCGAGCCTGCGACACAACGGAATAGCCGCCGCTGGATGGGCCAATGTAAAAGGCATAAACGCTATTGGTTATGTTCTGCGCCGGGATTCGGAAAACGTGACGCGTATTTTCCTATCCATTCCTCGGCAGCTTCTTCTGCCGTTAAAAGACGACCCTCTGTCTGAAATACCACTTTCTTGTAATTCTCTATGTAACACACCTGCTCCACCATTCGCGCTCTGAACGCGTCTTCTGGATTCAAAAATTCAACGCCTAATTCGAATCCGTCCTCATGCACGCTACACCACACCACACGCGCTTTAGTTTCAAACATAGGCCGCACAAACGGAATTTTCACCTCTACGATCACACCATATTCAATGGGGCGATCCGATTGAAATGACAGTCCGCCTAAACTAACGTTGTGGATGTGCCGCTTGGCATGCATTCGCTGATCGTCTACGCATACTTCAATGGGAATATCCGCAGGATGCCGAATGAATTGTCTCATGACTAAACTCCTCGACGGATGGATAAGGAATAACGCCTTGCCATCATGGAACCGAAATTTCTAGCAACTGTTATGAACATAAATCCGGCAAGCAACGATGTCAACGATTAGAAGTTCTCCAAATACGTAAAGCATCGCTATCTCAATGACACATTTGCGCATCGGCATACGTGTGCAAGTACATTCTAATCTCCGATATGTGCGACTAAGGGCAAATGATCAGAAGCAATGCGCGCTAGGGGGCTATTATGCGCCCTCACCTTTACTAAACGATGATAAGGACGTATCCATATTCGATCTAAGGAAAATATCGGTCGTCGCGAAGGAAAAGTCGCTGGCGCGGGTGCTTGCTGAAAATGAGATGTAAGCCAACGTAAAGGCCGTCCCCACACAAACCATTCGTTAATATCTCCCATCAAGACGACAGGCATATCCTCAGTATCAAATGTTTCCAGTAATTGGCGTATCTGCCATCGCCTTTCGGCGGGGCTTAATCCCAGATGCGCCGATACCACACGAAGAGGATGACCGTTACATAATAGATCGGTATCAAGCGCTCCACGCGGCTCTCTCCGGCCAAAAGAAAGATTAATCGTACGCACAGCATTTACAGGATATTTACTCAACATCGCGTTACCGTAAATACCTTGCGGTAGATTTATCGTAGGTCCGGCGACCGCAAAAAAACCGGTCACGCTTTTTAAATAAGCAAGCACGTCAGGAACGCGTGCTCCACCAAGCGGCACTTCCTGTAGCGCAATAATATCCGCCTGCGTTTCTATAATCACTTCCGCAATTCGCTCGGATGAAAATTGGCGATCCATACCAATCGCTGAATGAATATTGTAGGTCGCTAGCGTGAGCGACCCTAACCCTATATCGTTTGCGCTCATCGAGCCAATACGATTACAGGTTCACTGAGAACGCATTGTAAAAAATTCTTGCGCAAGAATTTTTATAATACGCTCTGAATCGGCATAGGGGCGACCAGTGTAACTGGTCGATCCCCTGCCACACCACCCGGC
>JAZKCF010000111.1:0-4993 GCA_040388195.1 Pseudomonadota bacterium | reverse complement strand
ACTGCACCCCAAACAAACCCAGCGACACCGTACATTCATATGAAATCCGCTCTAGGAATGGCTTAGATTATTAGAAAGAAATTCGATGGTTTCACGGACTTTGCCGAACTCAGCGGTTTTGTCGAAAAAATGCCGTGCGCCTGCAGAGAGACATTCCTTACGGAATTCGGGCACTGCATAATTTGTGAGCACGATAGAAATAATTTCGGGACAGAATTGATTTAATTGCCGAAGCACGGAAAGACCGCTGCTACCGGCAAGCTGCAGGTCCAATACGACAATGTCCGGCAGCGTTGCCGTTATACCAGCGATCGCGGCTGTGGCATCCTCCGATTCACCAACAATTTCCACTCCATCAACGGCACGCAACATCGCGGCCATTCGTTCACGGACAAGAGGAGAATCTTCGACTAGATAAACTTTCATGGGCAATTTTGTAGTCATGCTTAACATGGCTGCACTATGCACCGATCCGACGCGAGACAATATCGGCGTTTGCTTAAATGCGTGGTAGGAATTTGTGGTGATTTGTAGGATTAGTCCTACACGGCTTGTTTGAAAGGCTACAACGATGAGGGCTGTAAACGCCCTTGATAGTACCGTTTGCGGCTTAAAGTAATGTCATTGAGCTAACGGAGAATCTACTTGGCGTCGTCGATGAGATTGTGATTGATGGCGTAGCGGATCAGCTCTGTTTGATTCTGCATTTCCATTTTTTGGAGAATGCGTGTTTTATGAGTGCTGATGGTTTTAATGCTTACCGATAACGCATCGCCGATTTGGGAAACCGTTTGACCACTCACTAAGCGCCGAAATACATCGAACTCGCGATCGGAAAGTCGTTGATGCGGCAACTCGTTATTCTGCGGGCTCAAATTAAGTGCCAATTTTTCCGCCATGGCAATGCTGACATACACACCACCTGCCGCGACTTTCCGTACCGCCAAAACCAGTTCCGCCGGTGCACTTTCCTTCGTCAAATAACCGGCAACACCGGCTTTGAAAGCGCGTATCGCATACTGTTGTTCGCCATGCATAGTGAGTACCAGTATGGGCAAGCGCGGTTTTTCTTCTTTTATCTGCTTGATCAGATCGATGCCGCTGCGACCAGGCATGGACATATCGAGCAACAAGATATCCCAATTCTCCTGCTTCAACTGAGTCAGCACTTCGAGGCCGTTCGAAGCTTCACCAGCCACGTGAAAATCTGCCGCGCCTTGCAGTATTTGCTTAAGGCCCTCTCTCACAAGCGTGTGATCATCGGCGACTAGAATGCGAATCATGCTTTCTCCAAGTTGGGAGACGGCATCGGAACGCTAATAATGACCGTGGTACCTTGATCAATCACACTATCTACCGTCATTTTCCCACCCAATAAACTAGCCCGTTCACGCATACCCAATAAACCAAAAGATTTCGGCTTGCATTGTGCTTTACTATTCATCCCTTTGCCATTATCCCGCACCTGCACTACGCATTCGCTATCTTCTTGCTGCAGTATAACTTGCACTTCAGTGGCTTCCGCGTGCCGAGCCACATTTGTCAACGCTTCCTGAATCATACGAAACAGTGCTGTTGCCGAGGCGCTATCGAAACCGAGGTCTCTTTGTTCTAATGTCGATTTCGCTGCAATGCCATAGCGAGTGGAAAAATCGTGGACTAGCCATTCAATGGCGGAGACCAAGCCGAGATCGTCCAGCATAACCGGCCTTAAATCGGCGGCAATGCGGCGCACAGACATGACAGTGGAATCGATCAGTTCATGCATGCCTTTGATACGCTTCAATACGGGAACAGCGTTGTCGGCCGGCAAGATAGATTCCAAGAGTGATAAATCCATCTTCAACGCGGTTAATCGCTGGCCCAAATCGTCATGCAATTCTCGGGCGATGCGGGTTTTTTCTTCTTCGCGTACCGACTGAATGTTCGCCGAGAGTTGGCGAAGTTCGTTGCGCGACGTCTGTAGCGCCGCTTCCGCTTTTCGACGCTCGGTGATGTCGCGGAGCATCACTGTGTAAAGCTTGCCGCGCGCGTCTTGAATTTGAGAGATCGATGCTTCAATAGGGAATTCTTCGCCATCGGCGCGCACCCCAAATAAAGCGCGTTGTTTCCCCATCTGGCGCTCAGAAACACCCGTGTCGCCAAAACGCTCCACATGCGTTCCATGAGCAGCGCGGAAACGTTCGGGGATAAAGCGGCTAAGGGGCGTGCCGATTGCCTCTGTGGCGGAGCAACGAAAAATCTTTTCTGCCATCGGATTGAAGATAATGATGTTCTGTTTTTCATCAATCGTGATAATGACTTCCATGGCCGATTGGATGATGCTAAATAAGCGCGCCTCGTTTTGTTGGATGGAAGCGCTCATCCGGCCCGTCAGCACGCGAACCTCTCTGCGCGATTTCGATAACGTTAGCGCCAACCAAAAGAGAAGCAGCGAAATGCCAACGCCGGTTACGAGAATAATCCATGAAGCATCGCTTCCCACATGCATAACCTGAGAGCTGCCGGTTATTTCAGCAACCCTCGCTCCGATCTCTGCGTTTGCGTTATGGACAACACGCCAGGCGCCTACCGCTCCGGCTAGAGAAAGAACGAGAATAATCCATGCACCAGACGCACGCAGCCATCCGCAGCAAGCTTTGTCTTCTGTGCTATTAGCAGTGGTGGTCATAGGGTTGGAATTATCGCAGAAGACTGCGGGCGCGGTTCACGGCATGCTTACTTTACAGCAGATTTTTTGCTGCGCTCAGGATGACAACCGTTGAAACGGTGGTTATAAAAACCTCCTCGCAAAATCAACCGAAAAAACCATCAACATCCACCTTACTGCAGCGCCCCCTCCAAATGTTTTACCAGCAAGCGAAGCTCGCCTGATGTTGCGCGCAGACCATGTGCCGCATTGCCGATCTTCGTGGTGTTCTCGGTGCTCGAATCCACGGTTGCGGATATTACCTCCATATTGTTCGCCACCTCATGGGACGCAGCAGATCTTGGCCCGATTCTTTACCAGTCCGCGCCAGAGTTGACCGGCGGCTATCGTGCTCCATAAATCTGCAAAAGTCTCTGGCGGCATTTCGTGATGCCGGACAATATTGTGGCTGGAACCGATCAGTTCTTGACGAGTGAATCCGCTAATATTAATAAACGATTCGTTTGCGTAAGTAACCTTTCCCTTCAGATCGGTTTTCGTCACGATCGGCTTCCCTCGTTCGAGAAAGCGCTCCGTTTGAGTAATTGGATGATTGATTTTCATATTTCCCCCCGCACTATTAATTAATAGAATTTACGCAAAATCGTTCCTGCAAAGCGCGAGCCTGTCCTCGGACTTGATCCGGGGAACGCAGGCAGTACAAAGTAGTACGACAAGGAGAAGCAACGCCGCTGGGACGGTTTTGCGTAAGTCCTGATTAAATAACTTTTGAATATTGGGCTCTCTGCTCGCGTAACCGTAGGTATCGATCGAACACCATACAAATATTACGCACTAGAAAACGCCCCGCTTCGGTAATAATGATCATGTCGTCCTCAAAACGCACCAGGCCATCTTGTTCAAAATCCTTTAGCGCCTCCAATTCATCGGAAAAATATTCCGCGAAATCGATAAGGTAAGTAACCTCGATCGCTTCAATCGACACATCGAAGTTACACATTAGCGACCAGATTACGGCGCGACGCAGTAGATCATCCGCATTCAGCTCTATTCCTCGCATGACCGGCAACTGTCCACGATCGAGACTGTCGTAGTAATCGTCAATGGTGCGATGATTTTGGTGATAGGCAGGTCCGATCGCCCCGATTGCGGAAACGCCGAACGCCAACAAGTCGGACTCCGCGTGCGACGAATATCCCTGGAAGTTACGATGCAAACGCCCCTGCCGCTGAGCCATGGACAATTCATCATCTGGCTTCGCAAAGTGGTCCATGCCAATATAAGAATAACCGGCATCGGTAAGCCGCTGGACAGCCAGCGACATGATTTGCAGTTTGCTTTCCGAGCTAGGCAGATCGGATTCGTTGATTCGCCGCTGTGGCTTGAACCGTTGCGGCAGGTGGGCGTAGCTATATAAAGCAATACGATCGGGCGCGGCGGCAATGATCAAATCCAGCGTACGATTGAAAGCTTCCGCTGTTTGTTTCGGCAGGCCATAAATCAAATCAATATTGATCGAACGGAACCCAACGCTACGTGCTTTATCTAACACAGCGAAGGTTTGTTCCTGTGATTGGACGCGATTCACCGCCTGTTGAACGTCCGGATCGAAATCCTGAACACCGATACTCATGCGATTGAAGCCTAGTTTTCCGAGGCTTTCGATTTTGTCGTCGTCCACTGTGCGAGGATCAACCTCAATAGCGTATTCGCACGCCGCAGAAAAGGTGAAATGTCGCTCCAACATGCGCATCAATTGTTGCATCTCAGCGACGCTGAGAAAGGTAGGCGTCCCGCCGCCTAAATGTATTTTTTCCACGAGCGCACCATTCGCCACGGTTTCGCTATACATGGAGATCTCCTGCTCCAAGTATTGAAGATAGCGAGTCGCTTGGCTGTAATTTTTGGTAACGACCTTGTTGCAGGCACAGTAGTAGCAAATAGTGTTGCAAAATGGAATGTGCACGTACAACGATAATGGCCGAAGTTGCCCACCGATTTCACGTGCGGCCAGCGACTGCCTTACGGCGTCGCCGTCGTAAGCTTCGATGAAACGGTCAGCGGTGGGATAAGACGTATAGCGCGGACCATTGCGATCGTACTTGCGGACCAAGTTCTGATCAAAAGCCGGTTGCTTATCAGCGAAATTAAAAGAATTCATTGTACAGTCGACTTAGTCGGTGTAAACCATAATGATGATCAGTCTAAGTAGATCGCCCGCTTGTTTATTGATTTATGTCAAACAGCCACCCTACAGCGCATAGGAATCCACGTACGTTGAAAACAGCCCCTCTCCTTCAAGGCATGGGTATCTACACAAGTCGAGAATATGCTAATAGTGGT
>JAZKCF010000110.1:0-49580 GCA_040388195.1 Pseudomonadota bacterium | reverse complement strand
GGGCATCCGCATTTGGGGACAACGACACCGTACATTCATATGAAATCCGCTCTAATGTCGGGCGCAACGATAAAATTATCACACCAAACGAAATAACTTTTATCATCAGGACTTACGCAAAATTGTCCCAGCAGAGCACGCCGAAGCACACAGTACCAACTTGTACGACAAGGTAACGCCGCTAGGTCCATTTTGTATAAATCTGAATTATCTATTTTTCCCGCGTTTCGTCATGCCTGACTTCAGGGAGTGATTTTATGAACGCGTACCGGTTCATAGCGCCTAGTAGCAGAAACCGTCCAATGACACGCTCAAAAAGAGCATGTTTATCCAGTAATCCTCCCATTCTCCCCTACGTAATAAGAACCTCAAAAGTCCATGGCAATGGTCTATTCGCCATACGAGAGATTCCCGTTGGTCTGCGATTGATCGAATACAAAGGCAAACGCATTTCCCGGGAAGAATTATTACGAAGCGACTTCAGTTCTTCGACGAATCATTACCATACATTCTATTTCTCCATGCCGGATGGACACGTAATAGACGCCGGCGTGGATGGAAACGAATCCCGCTGGATCAATCATTCATGCGAGCCAAACTGCATAACAAGAGAGGAAAACGGGCACATATTCATAGACACGTTACGCCCTATCCAATGTGGCGAGGAGCTGAGCTACGACTACCGGCTATCCCTCACATGCTGGTACACGCCGGCTCTCAAGCGCGCCTATGCGTGCCGCTGCGGTGCAATTGCATGCCGTAAAACCATGCTGATACCGACGACAAAGGTTAGTGTGCGGCAGAGAGACCTGTTTTTTGCGTTCATGCGCATTGGCATTTCCTGCTTCGGAAATGCGTTATCCTCGGCTCACCGTCTTCTGGTGGCAAGAAAAAAATGGCTGTCGGAAAAGGAGTTTGCCAAAGCAGTAAAGTTGAGGCAGATCATACCGGGCACCAATATCATTAACTTGGCTATTACCGTCGGCGTGCACCTGCGAGGCAATTGGGGTGCAGTGCTCACAATCTGCGGATTGATCGTGGTACCGATCGCCATCGTACTGATTTTGGGCGCATTACAGAGGTACTTTGACGGGATAAATTGGGTACACCTGACGATTGGCGGTGTGGCAACCGGATTGGTCATTCCAATGGCACTCAAGGCAGCTGGTGCGGAAACGCCTCGATGGTGGCGAATTGCAATCGGTGCCCTTACGTTCGTAAGCATTGGGCTATTGCATTTTTCGCTTATTCCAATTTTGGTGGCACTGGCGGTGTTCGGCATTTCCTCGCCGCAGCGTGACATGAAATGAATGCCCTCCACACGTAACAACGATGAGGCCAGATAAACGGATAAAATTATGGTCAAGCAATCCTGAGCCGAGTCATCGGTGATATAAAAACCTGCCACGATTAATTAAACTAGGACTTACGCTAAGCCCTAGCAGCAAGGCGCGAGCCTGCTTTCTGGCTTGACCCGGAGGACGCAGACAGTACGAACTTGTACAGCAAAGAGAAGCAACGCCGCTGAGGCGCTTTTGCGTAAGTCCTATAAACATTGAAGTGACAGACAATCGGCAACCATAGTAATCTCACTTCATCATTCATTCAGTAATACACCCAATAAGGATTTTCAGCCTCACGTACGAAAAATTTTTAAGATCTGATACCAAGACTGACCGCTACAAGCGACTGAAAATCACAAGTATTCATCCCAACTTTGCTTAAACCCTGGATAACACCGCCTCCCTCGGTCTACGATTCGCATTACGCTTGGCTAACCTCCACAGGCTCGCTGACAGCACGAATCGTGGCCCGCTCGAATAATTTTCGCGTAGAGCGCCGATTTCAAGGGACTCGTCCACCCGCCATTGATGAAGCGGCATTAATAGGACTGTGTGGCAAACAATTCGCGCATGTGCGTGAGGTCGTACTGCTAGCCGATGAGGTGCCTGTAGTATTCGCACATAGCGTCGTGACACTGAAAGATCTCAGCGGCATCTGGCGCTCGGTAGGGAAATTAGGGAATCGGCCATTGGCTGCGGCACTGTTCGCAAATCCATTGGTTAAGCGATTTCCTCTGCAGTACCGCCTAATCAATCGCCATCATTATCTGCATGCACGAGTTCGCGCTGCTGGTCTTAATCCGCCGACGCGATTATGGGCGCGCCGTTCGTTGTTTCATCTACACGAACGTCCGATTTTAGTGACTGAAGTATTTCTTCCGGAAATTTTAAGGCTCAACGAAAAATGACGTTAGTAGAACGGTTAAATCTCTACGAGAAGCTAATGCGGTTGGATCGGCCAATCGGCATTCTGCTATTACTATGGCCGACGTTATGGGGATTATGGTTCGCTGGCTATGGCATGCCGCATTGGATGATTCTGCTGGTTTTTATCGTCGGCACAGTATTGATGCGCTCGGCCGGCTGTGTAGTCAATGATTACGCCGATCGAGATTTTGATCCCCATGTCGAACGCACCAAAAACCGCCCCCTTGCCTCGCGCGCCGTCAGCACAACGGAAGCTTTGGTGGTTGCCGCTGTATTAGCACTCTGCGCCTTCCTTCTTATTCTGCCGCTCGATAGACTGGTACTGTGGCTGTCGTTTCCCGCGCTTTTCATTGCAGCGAGTTACCCATATACCAAGCGCTTCCTCTCCATTCCGCAAGCCTACCTAGGTATCGCGTTCGGTTTCGGCATTCCCATGGCATTCGCCGCTATCCAAGCGGAGGTTCCGCCTCTCGCCTGGGCGTTACTGGCGGCGAATTTCTTTTGGACTATTGCCTACGATACGGAATATGCCTTGGTGGATCGTGATGACGACCTAAAAATCGGCATCAAGACTGCCGCCATTACGTTTGGCCGTTTCGATGTAGTCGCGATAATGACTTGTTACGGCGCTTTTCTCGCCATTCTCGCGGCCATAGGTGTATGGCAGAGGATGGGTATCCTATATTATGTAGGCCTTGCTTCTGCGCTAGGGTTGGTGATCTATCACTTCACGCTGATTCGCGAGCGTCAACGCGAACAATGTTTCAAAGCGTTTCTGCACAACAATTGGGTCGGTGCAGCGGTATTCGGGGGCATCGCGCTGGATTACGCTGCCCGTCGCTTTATGTAATCTAATCCTTCAAATGCCACTTCACATGTTGAATCACAGAGCACGCACAGAACACAGAGAAAAACCAAAAAAGTTTTTCTGTGCTCTCTGTAAAATTTTTGCGCTCTCTGCATCAACGATTTTGATGCTGTTGCTATGTATTTTGACGGGCCCGGCAAATGCACAAAGCACACAATTTTCTTATCGCGTTGAGCTTGATGTGCCAACCCAGCTGCGCAAACTATTAACCGAAAATTTACGCATCATCGCGTTAAAAACCGATGCCGATATCAACCTCGATCAATTACGCAGCGCATACCGGCGGACACCAAGCGAAATCGAAGAATTGCTGGCAACAGAAGGATATTTTTCGCCAAAGATCACTCCCTCCCTGGAAGAAGACTCTGGTGCATGGCGTGCTCACTTTAGTATCGATCCAGGCCCTCGCACGCAGGTAAAGAGCAAATCGATCGAATTCACCGGCGACATCACTTCGTCCAGTGAAAACAACCAACGGCTACGTGAACAAGCGCAAACGGCATGGCCTCTCAATGAAGGCATGCCGTTCCAGCAAGCTGATTGGGACAACGGCAAACGAAAGTTATTACAAACATTACTGGCACAGCGTTTTCCCGCAGCACGTATTACAACCAGCGAAGCATTGGTCGATGCCCTCACCAATACAGCCGCGTTATCGATAACGATTGATAGTGGACCCGAATTTCGCATCGGCGAACTGGAGATTTCCGGGTTAGAACACTATCGTCCAACAATTGTTCAACGCTTGAATACGATATCGCCGGGTTCGCCCTATAGCCTCGATAGGCTACAAGAATTTCAGCAACGCCTGCAAGAGACCGGTTATTTTGCCAGCGTGTTGGTAAGCGTCGATACCGACCCCCAAACACCCGGACATGCGCCGCTTAAAGTAACCGTAGTAGAACGCCCGCCTCGACGAATATCTTTTGGCGTTGGCTACAGTACGGACACCAAGAATCGCGTATCCGTGGAATATGAAGATATGAATTTCCTCGATCGCAGCTTACGTTTAAAAAGCCGTTTGCGAGTAGAAACACTGCGGCAAGAATTCACCGGTGAAGTCGCGTTTCCCCGAACTGGCGGCGGTATAGATCCGCGCGTGTTCGCAACCTATGCGCACGAAAACATCCAAGGCCAAGAAACACGTAAATACGGCGTCGGTGGCGCGCTCAGTAAAACACGAGGAAATATCGAGCGTTCCGTATCGCTACAACATGCATACGAAGACCAAAGCATAGACGGCGCAGTGGGCAATATTCGTCAGGCCATCTTCGGTAATTTTTCATGGACGCAGCGTGCCGTAGACAACCCGTTATTTCCAAGTCGCGGGTATCTCATCAACTTGCAACTAGGCGCCGCGCCTCGCGTATTTGCAAAATCCGAATCGTTCGTACGCTCCTACGGCAGAGGCGCCTATTATTTCCCCATTCGAAAAACAGACACGCTGCTATTGCGCACCGAATTGGGCTATGTCGCCGCCCAATCATCAGAAAGAATCCCCTCGGACTTCTTATTCCGTACTGGTGGTGATGTGTCGGTTCGCGGCTTTCCCTATCAAGGCATTGGCGTACAGGAAGGCACCGCTATCGTCGGTGGCCGCGTGCTGGGAGTTGCCAGCGCCGAATATACGCACTGGCTAACGCCGAAGTGGGGCGCCGCCGTGTTTTATGACGTGGGCGATGCCGTCGATCACTTACCCGATTTCAAACTTCAACATGGCTACGGTGCCGGCGCACGCTGGAGAAGTCCAGTTGGTCCGTTGAGCTTGGATGTTGCATACGGTCAGGAGCGTAAGGAATATCGTCTCCATTTCACCGTCGGAGTGGCTTTCTAATGGCCGGCAGCATATGGACAAAATCATACGACATGAGCGGATTGAAGCGATGGTGCCTCATTGCCCTGGCCTGCTTCGTTCTCCTTTTTACACTGCTTCCTATTGTGCTCGTATGGTTCGTGGGGTCCGAAGTGGTTTTGCAGCGCGTAGCAAACAGCTTAACGGAGAGTAGTGACGGCATCGTCAAAGCAGAGGGTGTTCAAGGATCTCTCTACGGCCCGATAAAAATTCAGCGCCTGCTTTTTGAAACTGAAAAACAACGCATCGAAGCAAACGATGTCGAACTAGATTGGTCGCCGAAAGAATTGTTCGACCGATTAATACATATACGGCATTTAAATATTGCATCGCTGCACGTACAGCAAAAACTGATCAGCAACGAAAAGAGCAAGCTTCCTAAAACCCTTCGGCTACCGTTTGCCATGCGCATAGACGAGGCGCGTCTCTCCACCCTGTCGATTGCCAATTTGGATGGGGCGCCGGTTCAGTTAAAGGATATAGCCGCGAACATCGATACCCGCAATGAAACATATATTGTGGATCTAAAAAGCATCGATACGCCCTGGGCAAGCGGCAATGCTCACCTCGAACTCGGCATCGATACCCCTTTTCCGCTTAAGGTCGACAGTCATGTCATAGGCCGTGCGCCGCGCGGCTTTACATTGAATCTAATAGCAGGCGGCTCGCTACAAGCCATCCGACTATCAGCAAATGGTGCTACGCAAGGCGGCAAAGCCACACTCGATGCCGTGGTCACGCCATTCGATGACACGCCCATCCAAACATTTACTCTGGACGCAACGGACGTTGATTTGCATGACCTCGACAACGCACTGCCATTCACCAAACTCGCGCTCGATGCAAAAGGTGACATCGGCGAAAAAAATACGGTAAATGCCCATGTTATCGCCATCAATCTCGTACCCGGCACGATCGACGAACAACGCTTGCCGTTAAAGACACTTCGCGGCCAACTCAATGGCACTGTCGAACAATTCACCGCGCACGACCTTGCTATCGACCTTGGCGCCGGCGGGAAATTTAACGGTGAGGCGAGCATGAAAAATGGCCAAGCCCAAATCAAACTCACCACCGGCAACCTCAATCTGCAAGGCCTTCATGGCGCGCTCCGTCCGACCCATGCTGCCGGCACATTGGCGCTCACCGCAGCGGGCAAGGATTTCAGCGAGCAACGGTTGCAAGCCAATTTGAATGAAACCAAGTTGCAAATGCGGCTTCGCCTTGATGCCGCTCGTCACGGAGACGAATTACGTATCGCCGCCGCAGACCTTACTGCTGCTAGCGGAATGGTCACGGCGCGTGGCCAGCTTAACCTTGCCGGCAAAAAGCCATTCGAACTTACCGGCAAACTCGTTCACTTTAATCCCGCTGCCTTCGGTAAATTTCCAGTCGCCGATATAGGCGCGGATATACGCGCCGCCGGTCAGCTAACACCGACACAAGCGGACATCGCCTTCACACTCGCCAATAGTACGTTGCGGGGCCAGCCAATTTCCGGCCAAGGCAAGATCAACGTCGCCGAGAGTCGCATCGTGCAAGCAGATGTTTCACTCGACCTGGCAGGTAACCGGTTAGATGCGAAAGGTGCATTCGGCCATCTCGGTGATGAGCTCGCATGGCAATTAAATGCCGTTGATCTTGCCCGCATTGATCCCTCGCTTGCCGGTCATGCACAAGGTAAAGGCGTGTTGCGCGGCACGCTGGATGATCCCGCTGGAACGCTTACGCTTACCGCAGGTGCTTTACGTATGCCCGGTTCGCTAGCAATAACCACACTCGAAGCGCGCGGCAACATCGCCTCTGGAAAAAACGGCGCGATTGATGCGCATTTGACAGCTAACGGCGTGAAAAAGGGAAATACAGAACTTGCTCTCGCGAAAGTCGATGTCACCGGAACGCGTGGCCGCCATATCTTGCAAATGGTGGCTCAAGGAAAGCCGGGAATCAACACGGCAAAACCTGATATCGATATGACGAGCGAACTAAACGGCGGCTGGGATTCGCAACGAGGATGGTCCGGACAAATTACCAGTCTGGTAAATCGCGGCCGTTATGCAGTTCAATTGCGCGTACCAGCGCCGCTCATTGTTGGCGGCGGACGCTTCGAACTGGGCGCCACATCGCTGGCATTAGCGGACGGTCGCATTGATGTAGCAACCATCAAATCATCACCCGGCAAGCTCGTTACAAGCGGAACCATCTCCGGTCTTTCACTAGCGTATTTGCAAACACTTTTCCCCGCGCAAACCCGTGCCGACGATGTGAAGGCCACGCTTACGCTGGGCGGCCGCTGGTCGCTAGAAATGGGCGAGTCTATCAATGGCAATATCCAACTCGCGCGCGAGGCTGGCGACCTGACGTTAATTTCCGAGCCAAAGCTTCCGCTCGGTCTCACGCAACTTAACTTTGTCGCTGATATTGTTCGAAATCGCGTCAAAGCCACGTTCGATCTTCAAGGTAAAACCACCGGCGTGGTCGGCGTGCGCATCGACACGCAACTAGCGCAGCGAGACGGTGCGTGGGGTGTACCAGGCGATGCGCCGCTTTCAATAGTCGCCAATGGCGACATTCCATCGCTTGCGTGGACTGGCATCTTCCTCAATCCTGGATATGCGGTGGACGGTCGAGCTAGGTTGCGCTTTACGCGAACAGGACCGGCACGGGCGCCACAGGTGAGCGGCAGTTTGGAGGGCGATGACTTAACACTCCGTATCGCTGATTACGGTGTCAATCTGCGTAACGGCATATTACGGGCGAACTTCGAAGCAAACCGTGTCGTACTTTCCCAATTCCGTATGCGCGCGGATCAAGGTGAGCTCACCGCCGATGGTAGCCTGACATTGGGTCAAACTGATGCGAGCATTGTAGAAGGTGGCGCCGATATTCGAGCTAGCCAACTTTCCATCTTAAATACACCGGATTACCGGCTCACTGTCACTGGCAACGGCAAACTCGCGTTCACCGGCGGCAAGCTTGCAGTAACCGGCGACGTGCGGGCCGACCACGGCGCAATTCGTCTCGCCGATAATAATCGCCCTACTCTTTCCGACGACGTCATCGTAGTCGGAAAGCCTGACTCAAAAACGCAGAAATCTGGCGCCACACCACTCAGCATCAACTTGTTACTTGATCTCGGAGATGATTTCACGTTACGCGGCCATGGACTGGATGCCTCGCTACGCGGCAATCTACGCTTAAAAAGCGCACCGCCCGGCTTACCTGTTGGCAACGGCACGATTCGTGTCGCCAAAGGAACCTACGAGGCCTACGGCGAAACATTGGAAATTGACCGCGGCGTGATCTCATTTGCAGGACCGATAGACAATCCGACTCTCGACATCCTTGCTGCACGTAAGAATTTAGCCGTTGAACCGGGTGTCGCCATCAGCGGCAGCGCGCTTAACCCGCGAGTGAAACTGGTCTCGGAGCCAAACGTTCCCGACACCGAGAAGTTAGCGTGGTTGGTGCTCGGGCACGGACTGGAAGGCTCCACCGGCGCTGAGATGGATTTGTTGCCGGTTGCAGCAGCGGCATTACTTTCTTCCCAAGGCCACACCCCGACAAAAGGTATCGCGCAAACGTTTGGCCTGGATGAAATTGGACTATCGCGTAACACATCGACCGCAACGAGCAATGCGAGCAACGGCGTCACTCCCGCAGAACAACATGTATTAACCGTTGGCAAGCGGATTTCATCAAAACTTTATCTCACCTATGAAACCGGATTGGATATCGCCTCTCGCGTTGTCGGCTTGCAATATGAATTCTCGCGCCGCTGGTCAGTACGCGCAGAAACGGGAACGCGATCGGCGGTGGATTTGTTTTATACGTTGCGGTTTGAGTAACAGATTGCCCTTTACAATCGTTGGACTGCAGTAAAACGTAAGCTTCCTCGCCTCGGCCAATTGCCTTGCGAAGAATATCGTTTGGCACTACATTTATTGCGTGCCAAATGGCACAACACTTAATTCGAGTCTAACCATGGCCCTTAGAAAACGTACCCCAAATAAACCTACGTCTGGAAATATAACGCCTAAGAAAAAAACGACGAGCAAGCTTACAACTAAGAAAAAAGCGCGGCACTTGCTTACAACCAAAAAAATCTCAGCATTACCTCCAAAACCCAATGTTACAAAACGGACAAACCCAGGAGGACTACGTGTTGTGAGTCGTGAGGGCAGCGTTGTAACGGTGGAGCCTACCAATACAGCTGGTCGTCGATTACTCTCGCGTACACAAGCAGCTGAAACCGCACCTACAACGTCGCGAGCAATCGATATCCTTGGCGGGGAAAAAATTCTTGGAACAAAATTACGCTCACAGGCAGATGTGATCGAAGCAATCCGCGAAGGATTTCCCGATGCAGCATTGGACTCACTTCTCACACACTTAAATCTCAGCAAAGCCCAGTTGGCCAAAATCACAGGCATTCCTCTTCGAACACTTATGCGAAAACTCGGGCAAGAACAACGACTCAATCCATCACAATCAGATCGCATATATCGAGTAGCTTTAATCTCGGCCTTGGCAGAGCAAATACTCGGTAGCGTCAATGCAAGCAGCGAATGGCTATCAACACCGCATCTTGCTTTAGGTCAGGTAATCCCGTTGGATTTACTGGACACCGAAGCGGGAACTGAAGAGGTTCGAAATCTACTGTATAGAATCAACATGAGCGGCTACTCCTAAACGCGAACAATATCTTGCAGACATAGTCATCTTTTTTAGATACTCCCGCCGAAACAAAAAACTAATGCTAGATAAATCACGATAAAAATGAAATACCACGACCTGCGTGACTTCATCACACAACTGGAAAAACTCGGCGAGTTAAAACGCATCGCCACTGAAATCTCACCGCATTTAGAAATGACTGAGATTTGCGATCGCGTGTTAAAAGCCGAAGGGCCGGCGGTGTTATTCGAGAAACCCACCGGGCACTCGATTCCGGTACTCGCCAATTTGTTCGGTACGCCAAAACGGGTTGCGATGGGAATGGGCCAAACATCCGTCGAAGCGTTGCGTGAAGTAGGCGAACTGCTTGCCTATCTCAAGGAACCCGAGCCGCCAAAAGGCTTGAGAGACGCATGGGAAAAATGGCCAGTACTGAAGCAAGTGCTGAACATGGCACCAAAGACGCTGTCATCCGCGCCTTGTCAGGAGATCGTATGGGAAGGCAAGGATGTCGACTTGGCGAAGCTTCCAATTCAAACTTGCTGGCCCGGTGATATTGGACCACTCATTACTTGGGGGCTTACGGTTACGCGTGGGCCACACAAGAAGCGTCAAAATCTTGGCATCTATCGCCAACAAGTGATCGGCCCAAACAAAGTCATCATGCGTTGGCTCGCCCATCGCGGTGGCGCACTTGATTTTCGTGAGCACATGCTAGCGAATCCCGGGCAACCATTCCCTGTTGCCGTGGCGTTAGGCGCCGATCCGGCAACGATACTGGGCGCCGTTACACCCGTACCGGATTCGCTGTCGGAGTATCAATTCGCCGGCTTGTTGCGTGGTTCAAAAACCGAACTGGTGAAGTGCATAGGCTCCGGCTTGGAAGTGCCGGCCAGCGCGGAGATTGTGCTCGAAGGTGTGATTCATCCAGACGAGACCGCGATAGAAGGGCCGTTCGGCGATCACACTGGTTATTACAACGAGCAAGAACGATTCCCCGTTTTTACCATTGATCGCATCACCATGCGGCGCGCACCGATCTATCACTCGACATACACCGGAAAACCACCGGATGAGCCGGCAATTCTTGGCGTCGCATTGAACGAAGTATTCGTGCCATTGCTGACCAAGCAATTTCCCGAGATCACCGACTTTTATTTGCCGCCCGAAGGTTGTAGCTACCGGCTAGCGGTGGTGAGCATGAAGAAACAATACCCAGGCCATGCGAAGCGCGTGATGTTCGGCATATGGAGTTTTTTGCGGCAGTTCATGTATACCAAGTTCATCATTGTCACCGACGATGACGTCAACATTCGCGATTGGAAAGAAGTCATCTGGGCGATGACCACTCGCGTCGATCCAACACGCGATACCCTACTCGTAGACAACACGCCCATTGATTATCTCGACTTCGCATCGCCGGTATCCGGTTTAGGTTCCAAGATGGGAATCGACGCCACCAACAAATGGCCAGGAGAAACCGCACGCGAGTGGGGAAAACCGATCGCGATGGATGAAAACGTTAAGGCGCGAGTTGATGCATTGTGGAATCAGTTAGGACTAGGATGATAATCGTTTCCCCTATCTCGCGAACTGCGTACATCGAGAAACGATGTCATTAATTCAACTATTCATTTTTCTCGTTCTGGGCATCGGTGTTTGGTTTGTACTAGACAGCCTAAAGGTACGTGAGATCGCTATCCATGCCAGCCGAGCCGCATGCAACGCAGAAAATTTCCTTTTTCTCGATGATACCGTCGCTATCGAATCGACTCGCCCCGCACGAGATGATCGAGGGCAATTGCGAATACGGCGCGTATACAATTTTGAATACAGCGATACGGGCAACAATCGCCGACAAGGCACAGTAATTTTAGTCGGCAACATTGTTGTTACGGTTTACGTCGGATTGACTATAGTGCCTGCAGCGAATTCGATTCACTAAATTTTCTCAAACCTTGTGCACAGATGTTGTGGATAAGTCTGTTCGAAAGTCATATTGACTTTCGCGTACAACGGCGCCGATAAAGGCTTCCCGTTACCCATGCATCATTAACAGGCATCCTCGCGGCAAATTACGATTAATCGAGCAATATGCATTGACAGATTGAATATCTCATTCGGCATTTTGTGAAAAACTGTTTTTGTCCGCCCACTCGACTCAATAAAGCGATGCAAATAATTAATTTTCGTATCACCTCACTATCTGATAAATTCGCAGAACGGTAAGTATTGACGCAAAACGCAAAAATATAACCATGAGGGAGTCAAAATGGGATCGCCGATAAAACAATACTTCGAGTACCTCAGTAAAATTGCAGAACTCAGCAACAAAACAGGCTGTGCACTCCAAAACTATATTGCCGGGCGAACCAGTATTCGCGATTACGTCATCAGTGCCGATGATAAACATTATGCTGAAGTTGAGGAGCGCATAAAGCTGACGATCGATTCACTTCTCGAAGCAGAGCCGCTCGTCGAACACGAAACACTCGATCAAATTCTTGAATTTCTCGCCTCAGTCCGTCAATGGGGCGTTATTGCCGAGCAAGTTCATGATGGATTTGCCAGTTATCGCAACATAGTCCAACACAAGGTTTTAATAAATTTTGCCACTATAACTAAAACAAGCAATGTCCTTCTGCAAACAGCCGCTTCGCTAACGACTGATATGGTTAACGATGTGCAGACAGCGAATGTCGCGATCATGAACTACCTTTTCAGCGGAGAACTCAACCAGGCCGAAAATGCGCAACATGCGTTCGATGCCGCAAAAGCGAAAATCGCTAGCGTGGGGAAAAATAACGAACAAATCGACTCTGCACTGGAAGCATTTTCGACCAGCCTCAATCAGTACGCAGTAGGCTTTCGTGCAGCAGTCGAAAGCCGAGAAAACGCCTATACCGTATTCAACGACACGCTAGCCCCATTAGGGACACAAATCCAGGAAGACCTCGAAGATTTCTACGACTGGCTAGCTGAAACCGAAAAAGGAATTAACGATTTGAAAGTGCTTGCCGAGCATGGGAAAAAAGGCTTTCCGTCGGTGCATTAGAGTGGGATTGTGGTGAACCTCATACACTACATAACTGCAGTAAATCAAAAACGCTGAGGCCAAGTTATCGCCAAACCTGGAATTCGCGTTTTTCTTTCGGACTCAAAAATTTGATCTACGAGCACACCGCTTCTGGCAAGTGTTTGCAACTCACTACGCGCTAGCTTCAATTGCTCGTAATGTAGTGGTCAGTCATGCTGAACTTGTTAATGGCGTAAGAGTCTATTTTAGGCACAATTTCTCCATTGTCATTCTGAGCACAGAGACTGTGAAAAAATCTACTTTTACAGTGATTCCATAGGCACAGAACAACAGATTCTTCGTCGCGCCTCCTCAGAATGACAATTCTTTGCAACTCGTTTTTGTTAACTATTTTTTAAAAGAACATACGTTCACTCCCCTTCTCCAGAAACGTAACGAGAGAAAATCATGATTTCAGGCCAAGCAACTCGCGAAGGAACGCAACAGTTCGTTAACCGCTGTTCTCCACCAACCGCTAAAGGGCTCTACCGGCAAACTCAAAAACTTACAGTTTCCAATATCGGCATTGGCACCTATCTTGGCGCGACGGATCAGCAAACTGATGACGCCTATGTCACATCGATTCGAGCCGCACTTGCCGGTGGCATCAACTTTATCGATACCGCTTCTAATTACCGGCACCAGCGTTCAGAACGTGCCATTGCAGTAGCGCTGAAAGATTTTTTTGAGAATCGTAACGGTAAGCGCGAAGAAGTAATGATATGTACAAAAGCAGGTTTCGTCGTGCCGGGCGCCACGCCGGAGAATTTAAAGGCATCCGACATAGTCAATGGCATGCATTGCCTAGCGCCGGATTTTTTAATGGATCAGCTTGAGCGCAGCAGACAAAATCTTAATTTGGAAACAATCGACGTTTTTTATCTGCACAATCCAGAGATGCAGTTGAGCGCCGTAGCCCCCACCGATTTCTATGGCCGTATGCGCGCCGCTTTTGAACGTCTGGAGCGCGCAGTTTCCGATGGGCTCATCGCCTATTATGGAACAGCGACTTGGAATGGATATCGTACTAGCGCGGCTAATGAAGCACTTTCACTTCGTACGCTAGATACCATCGCTCGCGAAATTGCTGGCGATCAGCATCACTTTCGTTTCATACAAATGCCGATAAATGTATCGATGCCCGAAGCATTTACCCGTCCAGTCGAGGGCGACAAAAATATGCTTGACCTTGCGTCGGCACTTTCCATATCGGTCATTGCGAGTGCCTCGCTCCTTCAAGCAGAACTCGCGAACAATCTATCACCGAAAATAGCGGAAACATTTCCTGGCGCAACCACCAATGCGCAACGTGCCATTCAATTCACGCGGTCCACCCCCGGCGTAAGCGTCGCGCTTGTTGGCATGAGCAATCCCGCCCACGTCATGGAAAATCTTGCCATCGCAAGCGTAGCGCCTGCGACGCAGGAGGAATATATTCGACTATTCCAATAACAGAATTAGGAATCTACTGAGAGCCCATCTTCCGCAAATGGGAGACGGGCTTCGACTCAATGTATATTGTTAGTACATTTCACTAAGCAACGGTCAATCACCGTTTCCAGATTAAATTCCACTTATCTTCGGAGAACATCTATGCGCAGTCGTGCTGTTATTGTTAGTTTTTTCGCGTTGCTCATGGCAACGAATATCTCTATCGCGGCTGACCTTTCCGAATTCACTAACCAACAAAGCGTCGTTGGTTTGAAGGACGCGCTCCAACAAGGTGCCTCCAATGCCGTTGCGATTTTAGGAAAACAAGATGGCTTTCTAGCCAATCCGAAAGTGAAAATTCCTCTGCCACAAGCGCTTGCCAGTGCCGAAAAAATATTACGCACGATTGGAATGGGCGCACAAGCGGACGAACTTGTCACCACGATGAATCGTGCCGCCGAACAAGCCGTGCCGGAAGCCAAGACGCTGCTGATAAGCGCCGTGAAACAAATGACCGTGAGCGATGCAAAAAATATTCTTGCCGGCGAGAATGATGCAGCAACCAAATACTTCCGCGCTAAAACCGAACCATCGCTGCGCACCAAATTTCTGCCTATCGTGACAACAACGGTCGATAAAGTAGGCCTGGCTCGTCAATACAATGAGGTCGCAGGAAAAGTAGCTGCTTTCGGTTTGCTCAAAAACGACGATACTAAAATCGAAAACTATGTGACGCAGAAAACGCTCGATGGCTTGTTTCTGGTGATGGCGGATGAGGAAAAAGCATTTCGGGAAAATCCAGTTAAAGCAGGCACCGATCTGGCAAAAAAAATCTTTGATGCGTTACGGCGTTAATAATAGACAGGACGAATCTGTACGAAGGCGGCGTAACGCCGCAGCAAAGCACTACCTCCTGAAAAGCGATAACTCACATGCCGAATACAAGCCGCTCCATCAGCGGCTTTATTCGGCCTGCATCAACACATCTCGGTAAGATTTTATTCCGATGCTTCGGTGTACTATCTCACCATCGCAGCAGAACGGATTGCCACATTAATGACCCCAGTAGATATTTTGATCGCCCTTCTCGTAGTAACGATTTGGGGATTTAATTTTGTCGTCATTAAACTGGGATTGCAGGGTCTGCCACCGATTTTATTCACCGCCTTGCGCTTTGTATTCGCCGCATTGCCACTGATCTTTTTCATCAAACGACCCGCTATTCCCTGGAAGCTGCTTGTGGGCTACGCGATGTTTCAATTCGCGTCACAATTCACCTTATTATTTTTAGGCATCAAGCTGGGCTTCCCGCCTGGACTGGCATCACTGGTGATCCAACTGCAAGCTTTTTTCACTATCGGACTAGCGGTGCTCGTGCTAGGAGAACGACCGCGAGTGACGCAATTGATCGGCGCACTGATCGCCTTTTCCGGTATGGTCTTGGTTGCTGTGCATATGGAAGAAAAGGCAACGGCTATCGGATTCGCAATGGTCGTCACAGGAGGCCTCTGCTGGGGTGTCGCCAATGTCATCACCAAAAAAATGGGTAGCGTTAATCCGCTATCGCTCGTGGTATGGGCATCCCTCGTGGCAGCGCCACCGCTCATACTCGCTTCATTGCTTATCGAGGGGCCGGCAAAATGGGCGCAAGCGGCGGCACAACTCAATTGGCTATCGGTAGGCGCCGTATTATTTCAATCCTATCCAAATACCATTTTAGGATTCGGCATTTGGTCAATGCTAATGCGCAAATATCAAACCGCAACGATCGCACCATTCTCATTATTGGTGCCCGTCTCCGGCATGATGAGTGCCGCGCTCGTATTAGGCGAGCCGTTACAATGGTGGAAATTATTGGCTGGTTTTTTAGTGCTATGCGGCTTGGCACTGAATCAGTTTGGCGCGCGACTTCTGTCGTGGGTTTCACCGAATAAAAGTTGAAGACGCGCTCACGCTTTTGAAGCAGTTTTAAAGTACCTTCAACTATTTTTCTACGTATCTGAAATGAACGAATTGAATATGTATAGGACTTACGCAAAACTGTCCCAGCAAGGCGCGACGCCGGCAGTACAAATTAGTACGACAAGGAGGGTGAAGCAGGGAATTCGAGCAGCATGCTGCTCGCCTGCGCAACGATCTGTGCGTGCATGCGCAGATGCGCCCTGCAAGGGAAACGCCGCTGGGGCGATTTTGCGTAAGTCCTAATGTAATTCCACGCGACATAAATAATAACCATCCACATGCTTGCAATCCTCCCCTTACTGAAAATCGTGGTAGCAAAGCCATACAAAACCACCTCAGGGAAAATAAGGCATTTCCACGCTGATTCCTAGTACACTGACCACTCTTGATGGGGGAAAATGGCGCTTTATTGAAACCATTAATCATTGGTCAGTTATTGCGCCCACTAAATCATCATTTACAACAAGGAATCTATAATATGAAACGTTTTTTATGTCTCGCGGCGTTAGTGGTAGCGACCACCCCCGCGTTTGCAGCAGATGTCGGCGTATCTGTCCAAATCGGCGATCCCGGGTTCTATGGCCGCATTGATATCGGCAGCTTTCCCCCACCGCCAGTGGTCTACCGGCAGCCAGTCGTGATCCGGCATGTAGAGGTGGTGCAAGAACCCATCTACCTGCGCGTACCACCAGGACATGCAAAAAAATGGCGCAAGCACTGCCATAAGTACAATGCCTGTGGCAGACCAGTCTATTTTGTGCAGGATACTTGGTATCAGCAAGAGTACGTGCCGCAATATCGTGAACGGCATGGGCATGGTGACCGTCGTGACGGATATCGCGGAGATGATGATCGCGGAGAGAAGCACGGTCATGGCCACGGTAACGGGAATGGCAACGGTAAGGGTCACGGAAAAGGTCATAAGGATGACTAAGAGATTGATGGGATAAATTTAGTCAAATACCATCATGGTGTCGCAAGGTAACTACCATCAAAATCACTCTTGAAAACTGAGTGCAGTTTGCGGCAAAAGCAGATGCAACAAGCACCTGCATAGCATCTGTTTTTGCCGGCACCATTGCCCTACATACCGCCAATACAAATACGGCTAAAAACGATTGGTAGTTGATTCGCAAGCTAGTGGTCAGTCACGCTAGATTTTGCGGGTATAAATTGCGTCTTTTGCCGCTTGCCTTCGTTGCTCGTCGTTGCCATAGTGTCAGTTATGACGCCTCCTCACGCCTCGGCAAGCGGCAAAATCCATCAATTTCTATCCCACAAATCTAACGTGACTGACCACTAGTTCAAGCATTAAATATTTTTTTATGATGACCAGCGCCATCAGGAAACGGCGTTATTCAATAGGGTGCACAGGAAAATGACGCAATTATTGGAATGGGCGGTCGTAGGTGCCGGCCCCGCAGGCATAGCCAGCATAGGAAATCTTTTAGATGCCGGTGTAAAACCCGCCGAAATCGCCTGGATTGATCCTCAATTTAAAGTGGGTGATTTTGGTACTGCGTGGCGTTATGTAAGCAGCAATACCCCCATCGAACTTTTTATAAAGTTTTACCAGCGCTGTGAAACCTTTCGCTATCTTGATTCAGATCACCCTTCCTTCATGGTTGATAAATTACCGCCGCAAGCAAGCTGCCCGTTAATGATTGCTGCGGAACCACTGCATTGGATAACGAAATCTTTGCGTGACACGGTAAATGCAATTCAAGATGAGGTAAGGTGTTTAACGCCAGTTAAGAATTTCTGGCAATTAAAACTGGCATCAGAAAAAATGCTTAATGCTAAAAAAATTGTTTTAGCTATTGGCTCAGATGCTAAACAATTAAATTTTTTAGATATACCCTCTATTCCACTCAAAACTGCGTTAGATCCTGCTCAGTTGAAGAGCGTCATTCAACCTGACGATAATGTGATGGTCTTCGGTTCTGCACAATCCGCAAAAAGCGTTGTAGAAAATTTATCAAAGGTCAAAACAAAAAAATCAGTGCTTTTCTATCGCTCGGAAAACTCCTTTGAGCGTCACTTTCGTGAAGCAGACCTCAGTTCGATTGAAAGCTTGGCGATGACATCAAGGAATTTATTGGCGCACATGCCTCACTGCACCAAAGCGATTTATGCCGTCGGCTTTGAACGACGCCATATTCCCATTGCGGGGCTAGCGGTTGATTATGATTACGATCACAAAACTGGAGAAATTGCCCCAGGTGTATTTGGACTTGGCATTGCGTTCCCTGAAATTTGGCCTTACGAGCTTGGGCAAAGAGAATATCGCGTTAGCGCCATTTGGCCATTTATGAAACGACTGAAAAAACTATTGCCGCATTGGTTGTCTTAAGAAATAGCTTTGGAGTTTGCATAAATATCCGCCATGGACCTCTTTGCTGTTACTAAATTTACTTAGCGATTTATTCAAAGAGGGCGCATTGCCAGTTGGTCAATGCGCCCTATATCAACCACATCAAATTTTGTTTTCGCAGTTGAACATCCAATGAATACCAAAGCGGTCAACAAGACTGCCAAAATATCCGCCCCAAAACATTTCCTGCAGCGGCATTTCTATTTTCCCATCGCTCGAAAGTGCCTTAAATAGACGTTCCGTTTCGACGCGGGTATCAGGCTCAAGGTTGATGAACATATTATTGCCTAGCGTTAAAGTAAACCCCATAGTATCGGGAGCATCGGTTCCCATAAGAACATGCCCACCCAAAATGGGTAACGCAACGTGCATGACGAGATCTTTATCGGCGTCTGATAAAGGGGGTTGCCCAGGATGAGGGGGAACGTCTTTGAAGCGAGAAATTGGCGCTGAAAACTCGGTTGCGAACACGGACTTATAAAACAAGAAAGCTTTCTCGGTTGAACGGGGGAAATTGAGATAGGTACTGACACGAGCCATTGTGGATTTCCTTCGAAGTGAAAATAAAAATTGGGTGAGGTTTCAGTTGGGCTGACAGTTAACTTATCACACCGGTTAGTCTGGATTATTAAAGTTCGCAGAACGTGATGCGTAGCAACTGTTTGGCTAATCGTTGGTATGCTGAGCTTGTCTGTCCTTATATTTATGGTAGTACGAATCGATAATATCGGTGTACTGCGTCAGGCTTTAGAGACGTAGATACTTGTTGGCAAGAGCATTGCTGCGCAAGCACCTTAAATTCTTCGAGTGACGCGGCCCCTGCCTTAGCCACGCTCTCTGCTTAAGTCGATTCGCACCGATCTAGCGGATCGATATGGTTTAACCTGCTTCCCGTTACGGATTAATCTGTGAGAATTAGAAAGATAATATTTATGCATTTGTTAAATAAAACAACCACTATTTTTCTAGCGGCACTGCTTGGAATCTCTATATCCGCAAACGCGGATGATAACTGCCCCTCAACCATTCAGAAGAACGCATCCGCTCTATTACATTCCTATGCAAAGAAGAGTGTCGACGATCCGAACGCATTTACGGTTGCTGGCATTGGTAACCATGCATACCTATTGGATCAATCACTGAATCCCGTATCTCCGGAGGAGATGGCAGCGATGGTGAAAAAATCACCTAAAGCGGATCGGGCAAAACGCATCGTTCTCGTATGGCCGTATTCGACGTGGGGTAACGCACCCTTCGCACATGCTTTAGAGAAGATTTTAAAAAAACCAGTACTTGGCTTTACGGGTCCCCTCTGGTGGTATCCGGATGGTTCGGCTTTCGCAAGTCAGGCTGAGCAAGCGACTATGCAAGCTCCCAATGAATTCAATGTCGCACAATGTATTGCGCCAGATGGGAAATACCATGAACGTTCAAAATGTGTGAAGCTATTGAAGGGGCACGCCTCAGCAAGCGGCATACTTGCTAATAGTGCATTTGTACTTTCTTGCGATGAAGTGCGAAAACTCGAACCGCTGGCACAACAGGGGGATTCGGTTGCTAATATGAAATTGTATTTCTTCAATTATTTCGTAAATATTGATCAGGACAAATCGTCGAAATATTTATCGAATGCCGCATATGCAGGCGAGCCGCTTGCAAATTATCTCATTGCAAGGACGGTGTTTGAAAACTCCCCGGTTAATATGGAACTGTATCGACAACTTTTAACAAGAGCCGCGAATGGTGGTAACGAGAAAGCCCAAAGAGAGTTAACGAAGCTCGGTGATAATTGAGAAGACTTCTCTGGAAACGGATTTGTCTGGAGAGTACGACCATCCTCCTTACAAGTACGGGGTGATATTACGCATCGCACGCGATACGTAGTCCTCTTTTTCCCCGACCGGTGCAACGTAGTGAAGAGCATCCTGTGCAGCCTTGATGCCGTCTAGACGGGCAATCATCCAGGCAGCAAGATACTGCGACGCAAGGCACCCACCCGCAGTGGCAACGTTACCCTTGGCAACAAAAGGTTGGTTCAGCACAGCGACGCCTGCTTCCTCAACCCAAGGTTTCGTCGTCAAGTCAGTGCACGCTGGAACACTATCTAGCAGCCCGAGTTTGGCCAACACGAGCGTCCCCGAACATTGCGCACCTAACAGTTGCCTCGATGGCTCGAACTGCAGCTGCGCCATCAGCGTCTTGTTACCGACGACTTCCCGCGTCAGCATGCCACTGCCAACGATGACCGCATCGGCGGCACTTGCCTCACGAAGGGATGCCTGCGCTTCCAGGACCACCCCGTTCATCGACCGGACATGTGTCGTGGGACTGGCGATCGAAACGCGCCAGTCTGGTTTCTTGACGCGATTGAGGATGCCCAACGCAATTAGGGAGTCGAGTTCGTTGAAGCCATCGAAGGTGAGAATAGCTATGTGCATGGTGTCGTTTGAACTTCGCGAATGGAGTTGTGAAACATAATAAAGGATCCAGCTCTTGTAGGGCGCATCAACCAACGGGCAATGCGCCCTATGTCAACCAAAAATAACGCCCCTAACTGTGCTATTGCCAAATGTTCTTTGATTCATTATTCAATATTAAGAGTAGCGACTTATTTACATACGGTGCATTGTCCGTTGGTTAATGCGCCCTACGCGAGCTGAAAGCTCAACTTCTTCAGCTTGATCTCAGGACAGCCCTATGTCAGTTTATTCAAAGCTATGCTGAGTACGCTGGAAAAATCAAGAAGCACGACGCATCCTCGCTAGAGAAATTCGAAAGCTTGATATTTAGCGGATTGTTGTCCAATGAGGAGAGCCTTCCGTCTACATTCGACGGAACAGAACAAATCACTAAATTTTTTAAGTCCCTGCGAGGAAGTCAGTAGCCTTGGTGTGGAAGGAAAGTCATTGAAGTATCACTATCCCTTCTCGACAAACTTGAGCGGCAAATATGCATACCAAGCAGTTAACTGCAACGCCCACATAAATTCCCCCTAACCAACCTCTTTAGCCCCAAACAACGGCCCATCCGTCATCCCCATCAACAACTTCCTCACCGGTGTCGGTATCGCCGCCTGCAACGCATCTTCCGGATGCAACCAAAGATGCCCAGCCTCCGCCACATTCGGCAACTTACTTAACACCCGCGCCGGCTGCGGCGTAATATCCAACAAAAAATGCGTGAACCCATGCGACAAACAAGGCAGTGGTTTTCCTGCCGCCACTTTAATTCCCCATTGCTGTTCGCAGTAATTTTCTATATTCACTTCCGCCGACATTTCCGGGAAACACCACAACCCACCCCATATCCCAGTCGACGGACGTTTCTCCAGTAAAATTTCGCCGCGATCTTGCAGGATCAGCATCACGGTTTTCTTCAACGGCAATACTTTGCTTGGCTTACGATGCGGTAACTCAGCAACGCGATTAGTCGCCAGCGCAACACAAGTCGCAGCAACCGGACAACGACCGCAAGCAGGCTTGCTACGCGTACATAACGTAGCGCCCATATCCATCAAGCCTTGCGTATACGCTTGCGCATCCTGCTCCGGCAACAGCGCTTCCGCACGCTCCCACATCGGCGCCGTTACAGAAGCTTCACCTGGATAACCATCGATACCAAACTGCCGAGCAAACACGCGCTTTACATTGCCATCGAGAATCGCCCGACGTTGTCCAAACGCAAATACACTGACCGCCCCTGCCGTCGAACGGCCTATGCCGGGCAATGCCAAAATGTCATCAAAATGTTCCGGGAATTTACCGCCATGCTGTTCCACGACAATCGTCGCTGCTGCATGCAAATTACGAGCACGGGAGTAGTAACCCAGTCCGCTCCAGCAAGCGAGCACGTCGTCCTCTGATGCTCTTGCTAGCGCCTTTATATCAGGAAAGCGTTCAAGGAAACGCTGGTAGTAGGGAATGACCGCCGTGACCTGCGTTTGCTGCAGCATGATCTCTGACAGCCATACTCGATAAGGATCGGTTGTATTTTGCCAAGGTAAATCGTGACGGCCGTGTTGCTTTTGCCAAGCAATTAAGTGTGCGGTGAAATCAGGTGTCATCGACCGAATAAGCCTTTCAGGCCACCTTTCAATTGATCCTGTAATTTCTCTTTTGCTTTAGCTTTCACTTCTTCTTTTTTCTCATCGATTTTTTGCTTCGCTACTTCTGTAGCCATTCCCGCAAAATCGATATTCCATGCCATGGCATGCAGCGGGCCAGAGAGCCGAACGGGTATGGTGACACCTTTCAATGCTTGCAACTCCGCACCGCCCTGCCCTTGCAATGACGACACAACCGTCGCTTTCACTGTGTAATCGAGCGTATCGTTACCAAGATTAATATCGCCACGGCCACCGACGCGCAGCAATGGCGATTTAGCGCTGAGATCTTCGTTATGGGCGATGCCATTGGTAATACGGAAGCTACCGGATAATTCGCTGAAATCGCTCTTTTCTTGCGTGGAGGATGTGCCGCTTTGTTGATTCGCAGCCCCACCTAATTTGGCTTTGGCGGAGCGAATTGTCTGGGCGATATTAATGCCGTGTACCGCGCCATCGCGGAGATCGAACTTCGCATTACCGTTCAAGGCTTTCTTCATTGCGGAGACTGTCGCGCCTTGGGCAGTAACATCGAGTTGCACGCTGCCGTGGCCTTCAAGCGGCTCTTTACCCACCGCGTCTTTCAAGAATGGCCCGATGCTCACGCCTGATAAATTCTCGCGTATCGCGATCTGCGGCGGGTTCGATGCCGTCACTGCGGCGTCGCCCGATAAGCTGCCTTGGTAGAGGTTAGCAGCCAATGGATTCAACGTCAGTTTTCCATTAGCAGCATGAATATTCAACCGCACATTCGAGGCTTTGATGTTCGCGACTTTTAGCGAACCGATTTTTAGCGCACCGTTCGCATTCAAATCTTTCAATGCGGATAAATCGATCGGTTGCTCAACAGCCGCCGCCTTAGTTTCCGGCGCCGCAACAGCGACGGTTTTTTTGCTGTAACGGTCGACATCGATTTGATCAATCGCAATGTCGAAGGTATACGCGGGCGGCGAGAATTTCGAAAGGCCGAGCTTTGCATCGATTGTGCTTTGGTCTAACTTTGCCTTCAATTGTGAAGCGAGAGTTTGCTTCGCGAGGTTGACGTTAGCATTTCCGTTTGCCTTAAGCGCTAAGGTTCCGCCGTTTGGATTTGGCAGTGTTAAATCAGTGTTGATATTCGCCAACTGAATGACCTGCGCCTTCATATCCGCAGATAGCGGCGTAGTCAGTACACCCTTTATCTCTGTAGCGCCTTGCTTTCCATCCACGTCGATGCGAAGTTCTTGCGAAGTGAATAGCAGCTTATCGAAATCTCCTTTTATAGGACCGGTCAGTTTTGCTTTGGCGTTCATCTCGCCTTGCTTAACAGTTGCATCTAGCGCAAAAGCGGGAATCGTAAAAGATTGCGGCGTGCCATCGAACGCAGGGACAGAAAAATTCGCGTCCATGCTTTGCGTAGCGTCGCTCATTTTCGCTTGACCAGTTATCTTGCTTGCATTCACTTTGTTGTCGGTAACGGAGAAGTTTGGTATCGCGAATTTTGCTTCCATTGCCTTCGCGCCTTGCTTTCCGGTGGCCGACAATTTCAAATCTTGCAAATTGATTTGGCTGGTCGCGGGACGTAAATCGGCGCTGCTTTCCAATCTAACCACGATATCGGTGAAGCTTGCGACTTGCCCTTTGATCTCGGCATCGAATCCATTGAAAACGTAATGCTTCTGATCAAGGTCTAAATTAAAGCCGCTCTTGACAGTTACTGGCCCGGCAATTTTTGGATTGTTACAGGTCACGTCGCCAGCAAACGTAAAGTCACTCGATTTACCGCTAGCGATTCGTCCGGTTTTTAAATTGCCTTTGGCAATAGCTAACTGACGACCGGCCATTTGGTCATCAACAGTAATATTTGCATTCGTCAGGGAAACACCATCAATGTCGAACGCAACGCTCTGCGATTCGCTTTTATCCTTGGAAAGCAAATCGTCGACGTTTGTTTTACCGTCTTTATAACGCTTCAAGTTCGCGGTAAGGCCGTCTATTTTTATGTGATCAATAACAAAATTCTTACGCAACAATGGCATCAACGCTAGCGATACTTTAGCACCTTCCACCGACGCAAATACCGCCGAATTATTGTGTTCTGAAATACTCAGCTTTCCAAGATCGGCCCCAATTTTCGGGAAAAATGTTAGCTTGATATCGCCTGGAATAGAGAGCGTGCGCTGTTTCTTTTCCTGCACTAGCTGAATGATTTGCGGCTTGTAAGCATTTGGATCGAAAGTGGCGGAAATAACTAGCGCGGCAATGATCAGCAAAACCACAAGGCCGCCAAGACCAATAGCAATATATTTGACGATACGAGGCATAAGTATTTGAAGTCGCTTGAGGGAGTATTTGTTGCGTTTCGGGGACCGCGAGAACGAGGCCGATAAACTTTACGGGGTCAGTCTATCACCTTCCCTCTAAGTACCCAATGGGGCCGGATTATTGGCTATAAAGTAGTGAGATTCTGTTTACAAACGTCAGCATGTTTATCCAGTTGGATCACTCTCGCCTTACCCTCCAGCTCCTCCTTTATTGGCTTTACGTCCATGCTTTTTACCTTTGGCTTTTGCCTCGGTGATCGACGGTGGCTTTATTCCATTTACTGCGACCACATCAGCTTTTATGGGCAGCAGTTTTACTGTTTTACGTCTCTCATTATTTTTTTCAACTATGGCTTTTAGAAAATTTGTTAATGACTCCATCCCTCCATTTTTGTTGACGATCATAAGCTCGTTTGACTTTGGATTCTTTATAACAACGGCACTGTAATGCGGCGACGGAAGTATCAAAATTGATACTGGAGAATTTGCCTGCTTGATTTTGTTTTGAATTTGCGCAACATTTACTTGCCCTACATCAACACCTCTTACTGGCTTTACCGCTTCGATGGCAACTGCACTTCCTTTCACTGATATCGCTGCACTTTTTAGTGATGTTATGTCAGTATGCTTATCAAATACCGTTCTCCATACTTGAGGACTCAATCCGTCATTTTCCGCACGATTAGCAAGAACATCATTAAGTACATCATTCTTTATATCCTCGCCAGTGGCGAGCTTGAAGCAATCAATTAATATCTGACGCTCGCGCGACAGTTGTTCAACGTTATCTTTTAAAGCACCGATGGGATGAGCGCCGACCATCTCTTTATTTTTTCGTCTCACACCTTTAATACCGACAATCTCTACACTTAACGATTCAATCTCGCTAATTTTTTTATCACGCGTGGCCTTATCGTCTTTATATCGATCATCGATCACTGCTTTACTTGCATTAATAGAATTTAATTGCGAGTGCTTTCCTGACTCAACAAATGCGCGTAATGATTGCGGTTTATGATCAATGCTCGGTTCAAATTCCGTGTGAACAAATATTTCGCCGCTATGAGGTTGCACGGTAACCCATGCGTTGTAGGGAGGTCGAGAGGTCCTGATCATCACCTGATGATCGTCACTAACCGATGTTTCTTTACGAAGCGTCTCTTCTAGCTCGTCATAGGCTTTTTGATTAAATGATCTATCTTTGTCGTCTTCTACCAACTGGAGCTTTGCGATTGAAGCCATCTGTACACCTTTTACCACGTCCCTGGATTTGGCTTCACTAGTCTCTAGGGCACCCGTCATTATTTTTTCTTGCAATGTTACGGGATTAACGGTTGTTTGCGTTGCTTCACCAAGAGAAGCCGCAAATTGCTTCACGCCTTGCGACAATCTAGCGTAGGTAATTAACGGATGATCAGGATTGTTGACGACAAATCCTTGAAAGATTGCCGGCATGTCATCCGACGACTTAATTTTTCTTGATTCTTTAGGAAAGCTATCGATTTCATGCCCTAGCTTACGTGTAGCAAAATGTGCTTTTAGATAATATAGCTCCGCTTCTTTTCCTTCACGAAGCAACGCATGCGCAGGAGTCGTAAAAATCATCAGACTGCCTTTACTTTCACGTTGTCCGTGCGTCGATTCTTTACCAATTAGCTCGCTGTAAGCCAATTCTTTAACGATTGGCTCCTCATCCATATACATGACCGGCAATTCATGAAAGCTGAATTCACCATCACAAGCCTCTTGTAGTGACTTCTCATTCTCTTTAATCCACTTGCGCAAATCCTCCATTTCTGCGCCTTGTTGGATCATGTCATCAAGAAAATCCGGGACATCTGCAGGCGTAAATTGCTCCTTTTCGCTCATCCATGACTCAAGCCTTCTTAACTTAGAAACAGCGTAAGCGTCATTAAATTCTCCATTCGCAAGTTTATCAGTCAGATCGGACCTGGAAATAGAGTCACCGTTGGGCGAAATAACTTTTACCGCATTGACGAACTGATTCTTTAAATGCGCTATCCATCCATCAGTCGTTAAACCGGTAAGTTCGATAACTTTTTCTGCTTGCTTCACATTCAAACTGTGCAGAAAACCCTCTCGCAGACAAGTTGGATCCGATTGGCCATAACGCGGACGTATTTCTTCATCTATTGCAGATTGTCTTTCTTGATAGGCCGCTAATTGAGCCTTCATTTCTGCGATAACCTCCACGGCTACTAGTTCAGGCAACGCTTTCTGGTTTTCATTCATTGCCTTTTTTCTGGCGTCTTCGATATTCGGGATTGAATTATTGCTTGTTAACGTTTTTGCCAAATAATCTCGTATAGCTTCTGCGCATTTAAGACCATCACCACTAAGTTTTCCAATGGAAGTCTCAGCTTGTGAAAGAGCATTCCACATCCTTTGTCCTTCGCTAATTCCTTTTGCATCTTTCACGTTTAAGTAAGTCGTTATTGCGGTCCGAACAATTTCTTGGTCTTGGGGATTTATAGAATGGGAAAGCGCTGCAATCTGCTGCTTTGCCGCTTTAATAGCGTCACTCGTAATCACGATTGAATGATGACTAAGAATTGTTTTCCATCGGCTATCGTCCTTTAATCCTGTGTGAAACTTTTCGAAAGAATCGTCGATCCATCCTTCAGCTAGCGCCCTTTGCATAACATTTTTTACATTTTTATTTCCTTGATCCCGGTATCCCTTAAGCGCATATTCCTGAAGATCGCGTATTGAACGTAAGGGAGGTATTTCTGGAAGCCTATTAACAAGGTAACTTTTAATAAAGGTTAGCTGCAAAGACGCCATCCGGTTATCATTAATCTGAAGCGCCTCCATCCTAAGTGCCCAACCTTTATCGAGAGTTTCTTTAGATGGCTTGGGTACAAGTTGATGGCGCTTTACATAATTTCCCAATGCTTCGCAAATCGACTCATCCTTATCAAGGGCTGCAAATTCCTGGCTTAGCATCTTCACTTTTGCGTTGTTGTGTACCAGCGATAGAATTCCTATCGTTAGCTGTTCGGAAGCTTGTATAGGCTGGTCTGATGGTGCCAGTTGTTGGACAAGTTGGGCATTTGCACTTTTTGCCAGATTGTTTGGAACCCTGGGTGTCAATCTTACTTTTAGACTATGTAAGTAACGATCCGTAACTTCCGCTTTCTTTTTTGCAAGTTTAGATTCTTCTGTCTTTAATATTTCCACCCTCAATTTTTCTATTTCATCAGTGGGCGGAAGTGGTCTGTTATTCGCAATAAAATGGTCTCTTATGACAGCCAGGCACTCGATATTTTCTGTCGACACTTTTTCAGCAAATGTACTGTCCCATAACTTTGTCGCTTTGGCTACATCAGATTTTTGCTGACGATTAAATCCCTGCCGAACGTTTTTATATCCCGCTACCGCTTCTGCCGACAACGATACCCGCAATCCTTCAACTGTGGTTTCTAATTTTCGTATTGCAGGATCTCTTTGCAGATAAACCTGATCCCAAGATTCTTCTTCTAGTAAGGCGTTTCGCAATTTTGGGAAAAATTTTTCCGTTTGCGCTTTTGTTCTAAAAATTTTACTAACTAACGCCTGGTCAATTGCTTCCTTTGTTATCTTAATTTTCTGCAATACGTGAAGCCTTGCCTCGTCGAGATCGGTTTCATTAGAAAGGTCCATTTCGGTGTCAAGACTAGATATGAGCAATGCATTAAGTCTGGTTTCATCATCTTCAGAAACTGAAAATTTTTGTGTTCGCACTTTCAGCAATTCGCCAGCTTCTTCCCACTCTATTTGCTTAGCATTACAGTCTTTAATTAAAGGAACCATTATTTGCAGGCACTCCTTACGATGCTGTACTTTAATTTCAAATTGCTCACTTAATACGTCATCGTCTTCATCCAAGACCTCTCGCTTGGAATACTCTTCTGCACATCTTTCCACCAAGTCATCCACTTGTTGAGAACTTCCGGAAACAGCAATTGAGTAATGAAGCGCCCACTCTACATCTTGCAGTACTTCCGTTGCGTCCGCAGCGGTGGCTTCCTGTTTTCCAAAAGCCGAAGCAGCCCCTTGCCGCCGAAGAAGATTTATCCACTCCACATTTTCCGATAAAACATCCTGCAAACCGGCTATTTCCCCCTTAAATTCTTTAGGTAGTTCAAGAAGAAGCTTTTTCGATACATTGTCGCGTTCTTCATGTAATTTTGTGGAAGCTACTTTTTGAACCATCGGCATGTCGGCGAGAGGTAAACTCGGCATATTGACTGTAAAGCAACGATAAGCGGCTTTAAGGAGTTCCCCATCCACCTCACTCAATTTCAATTGAACAATATCATTGCTGAATCTCGCTTGAAGTTGAGATAAAGGAGTATCGGATGCACTTTTAAAACCGGCCAAGTGTTTATTCAGAAGAGCAACGCTATCATTTTCCTTTTCAATCTCACTACAACCTCGTTCCATGAGAGATATTTCATAATTTCGAGAAGCAATCGAGATAACGCTTTGTTGAATTGGATTTAAAGCAATTTGGCCGCTGCTATGCGCCGCTCCAGTAATTGCGCTTTCAATTCTCTGTGGATGAATAGATTGGATATATTCATTCGTTATTTGTCTTCGAGTTTCAACCATTGCATTCTTAAAAAGCGCAATGCTGAACTTCCGTAATGCTTCCAGCGATGTTAAAGGAATATATTTTGAAGATGAAAGCGCTAAAGCGTTTCCCATCACCTCTAGCAGGTATCGCTGAGCCTCACTTAATCTGCCTTTCAACGTTCTCGATAATTTTATATCTTCGTCGAATGCTATCGATTCTTGCAAGATAGGAATTAACGTACCTCTCATCTTTTCATCAAATACAACCACTTCACTTTCTAATAGTTCAAGTCCACGTTCAAGTCTTTTAAGAGTATCTTCTTCATTTACACCTATCATCATTTGAGCGTAAAACTCATTCAAATACGGCCAATTAGAATCTCTGTTAAATTCATCGATTAAAACGTTGACGCGATCGCTGTTGATCTGACCGAGAGAAGTCTTCAATAGTGCAGTTGCATCCACCATAGATGTTGGGTTATCGGCTTGAACTAACCCAATAAAAGAGTCAACGGTCTGTGAGGCAGCTTGCAGTTGTGAGGCAACGTAGTCGATTATTGATGCCGCCATCGCTTTCGGCTTAACCAATTCAATAGCTTGCAATGCAACGTCTCTTAATTTTTGATAATTCCAATCTTCAGGAATTTCATTTTTATTTTTCATTTCTAATGCCAGCTTCAAGCCTGTTATCGTTGCATCCATTAAGTCATCTTCACCAGCATCCTCCATAAGCTCGCAGAACTCTTCGCTAAACGGCATATCTTTATCTTTTTCAACTTTCAGCCTTATAGCATTCACTATGGATTTCTCTCGCGCGTGATCAAATTGCATTTCTTCATCTGCCAATATATTCCGGCATTTCTCCAGATATTTTTCGTTAACTCCTTGAGAAGATTTTTCAGGGGTAAATCCAGGAAGTAAATTGCCATATGCCTTCTCAAATATTCCCCATTTTGGATGCTGACAAAGCGCCATTGCAAATAGGTTTCTTTGCTTTTCATCGGTTAATTGACGCACAGTCCCTGTCAGTAACGATCCGGCATTTTCGAAGTTTCCCCGATTAATTTCAGCGATGATATGGGTAGACAAAGCTTGCGCTTTCTTAGCGTCCATCAATGCGTTAGAAAACACATCAATAAACTGCTCAGAGACTGCCAGGTACTCTGCATATTCAAGGAACTGATTAGCAACTTTAGAGCGATGTGAAGAAACGAAATCCGGAAATAATTCTTTCGATTTTTCTCTTAATTTTTCGTAACTAATATCGGCTAGTGAATCGGGACTACGCAGTATTAAACCAAAGAAAAGCACATGCGCAAGCCGTTTCTCCGCAGCACTGAGCGGAGAATTCCATTCTACTTCCTCGATATTTGTGCCAGGACCAAGCGCTTTTAACTGCTGCATTACAGACTCTCGATGCTGAGGATCAATTTCAACACCTTCATCTAATAAAATAGTCAGAAGCACTTCAATCTCAGGAACTTGACGGCACTCTGACGAAATTTGCATATCGGGGAATACATCATTTATCCCATTCACTAACTTATTCAATTGAGGATTTGAAGCAATCTCACGAGACAGCTCCTGAAATACCATTTGTCTCTGACTGCTATAGGAAGATAAGAGGTATGCTGCTTCCTTAATTAAATTCCCGGCCTCCTCAAAATCCTCCCCTGCAATAGCATCGTACATAAGAGTGACTGCCTCTTTAGCCTTTTGTAAATTAACATTAGGCGCGGTTGCAACCACGGCCGGCTGCATTTTCATTTCGAGATACTGAATAACTTCTAAAGCAGAGTGAGCAATTTTCAACCGGTTTATGGTGATTTTCTGTCCTAGCGTAGCAACAGCGACATTTTGAAGGCTTTGCAAGGCAGACGGATCATCAGGCTTTATGTATCCTATTTTTCTGGGGTCCGGCTGCAGGGCAACTATTATTTGATTGAGTATTTTTTTCTCATTATCAGTCAGCGGTGACGAACTCACTACCTGTATACTTTTACCAGTTTTTATTGCTTTTATTACATCAGACGTCACTTGAGAAAGAATATTGCGGTTAATCCATATCAATTCTTTCTGTATTACTTTTTTTGCAGATTCGTCTTCATCAATATTTTTCCATAGGTCATCCGGTATCACCAAACCTATTGATGCCAGTGCTTGTGAATTTCGCACAGCTTTCTCAAAAACTGCCCACATCGGGTGTGCTGCGATAACCATTGCCACATTCATCGATGTCGGGTCATTAGGATACAAATCAAATGCGGCGGTTTTAATGAGAGCGCCTGCACTAACAAAATCCCTCTTGTCGAAAAAACTTATTAGCTCAAAGAAACTTTTTGGTATTAATACTTTCGCATCCAGGAAGATAGAAATTATTTTAGATCTTACGATCTTATCGTGACTTTGATACACAGATCGGGCAGAAGACCTAGCATGGGCGTATTTTTGCGTTTCTAATACTTTTAGATTATCGGGGTTATTGGCTAGTTGCAGATTTCCCTCAATAATCGCATCAATCAATTTGGCTGCTCTCTCTCGTTGCTCTGCTGGATAAATTTCGCTTAGGCGTGGAATTTCTGTCTTTACACCATCCTTAATTGTTCTTTGCAAAATAGGCTCTATCCATCGCTGCACTTCTTCACTTAATTCGAATTCACTCTCTAATATTTCTCGTCTCTCTCTGTCTGCGCTATGTGTTTTTGTGGGCAGATTTCCGTGTATGACGAACTCGCAATGTTCTTCAAATAGTGCCCATTTTGAGTGCTGGGAAAAAGCATCGATATATAATTCCTTTTGGGGGCTAGTAAGGCCGCGGAACACCTCATTAACCAATTGCCCGGCAAAGTAAAAATCCTTCCGTTCAAATGCATTAAAGATAGGCTCTAACTCGACAGCTATTACAAAATTGCTTAAGAAATCTGATGCGAGCTTAGTGCGTCGCTCCGTTTGCATTTGAGTAAGCCCGGAGTCTGCAAAGTCTCCTAATTGTGAGAAATTTTGAGGATCAATCTTAAAACCTTGCGGACGGCTGCGACGAAGACCTCGGCAAAGTGCTGCCGTCAACAATCTCAAGTCATCGCTTACCCGTATATGCACGGGCCAACTCGGTTCACGAAAATCTTCAAATCTTGGCCCTGCTAACGAATTATTTATTATTCTTATGAGATGTGGCAGAAGATTTTTTGGAACCGTTACGTTTTCGTCTCTTAACGCATTAATCTGCGATTCGATTGTAGCAAGCGTATTTATTTTTTCTCGTACGTTTTTATAACCGGGCAGTGTGCGTTCAAATAATTTCCATTTGGGATGCGTTGCTATTTGTGATGCGAATTGTTTTACATACAACTGCTTTTCTTGATCACTTTTGGCATTTGCAATCCCCCCCCGAGTATTACTCGCCACAAGGGCCTTTGCTTCCGCAAAGCGATGTCCAGCCAAATGACTATAAAAATTTAATGTAACTTCGTCTCTTAAAGGATTTTTTAAGCAGGTTTCCGCGAGATTCAAACGTCTTTCTTGTTCTTGTATTTGTAATATCTCCACCGCTTTGTCCCACAATGTTGAAAAATCGGCTTTCCGCAATTCACCCGGTATCTTCTTTTCTGAGGACAGCTTTGAAAAAGCATAAACCAACGCATCCACTAAGCTCCTCTCTTTACCTTTAAGCTTTAGAGACTCTAACTCCGAGGTCACATCACCTTGGATAGCGTTTAATAAAAGCGGCATCATCGCCTTCTGAGTAACGGGGCGTAAATCTTTTATATTGCTATTTGATAATGCTGCTTGATGAATCTTAGGCCTTTGAGCACTGTGATTTACTAATACATTAGTAAATATTTCTCTACTTACCTCCTCAAACGCATTCCAATTTGTGTGCTTAACTAACGTGTCGAGAAATACCTTTTTTTCTTCTTCCGATGCATCTTTAATCGCTTCCTGCAAAAGCAGTCCGGCTTCGCAAAAGCGTTGATTTTTTATTTCTAAAAATATTTTCGAAAAAATATCCTGATCGTTTTGCAATACGTAAGCTGCCGGAATTGCAGGCACGGGTATAATTCTCGGTGGTTTGCTTACAAGCGCACTCTTAACTGCGTCTATCCCCCCTTTGAGAATTAAAGAACGCGCCTCGGCTCGTAGCGTGGGAGCCAGACCTAATGCCATTCGCCTTAATTCCGTAAACTGAATATCTTGTCTTAGCATTTCCTTTTGTTCAGGAGATAAACGTGTTAGCACGACCTTGATTGCAAGGATTAACTCCGCTTGCCTATCATTGATATCAATGTTTATTGGCAAGCTTAAATCCTCTTCCTTCAAAACAGCACTTTTTATTGCAGAAGTTATTCTTGTTTGGTTGTAAGGTGCGTGAGAAGAAATTGAAATGTTGACGTCTCGTAAAGTATTAATATATTTTTCATAATCGTTTGCCGTATAAAACAATTGTGGCAGTACCGCTCCAGGCAGCATTTGCGCCAAATTGCTTTCTAATCGCTTCCACTGAGGATGATCTATCAGCAGCTGTGACAAATCATGAATTGCTCTAATTTGTTCATCCTGCGCGGTTAAGTTACTTAAGGCATCCCACACTGAATTTTTAAACGCCTCTTTGGCACTACGAAGCCCCTCACCACCAAGATCCTCACTCTCAAGCGCGGAAAATATGTCGAGTATGGGAGAACAGGACAATTTTAAACATTCGGGCACCAATTGAAACTGAAGCTCCATTTTCCGAGATCTCACGTCAGTTAATATTCGGGCCTTTATTTCTTCGTATCCCACTTCGGGCAATGCCAAACCTTTTTCTTTTTTCTCAATCAATGCCGACATACCGAAACATAAAGCATTCGTTAAAAATGTCTGTTCTTTCGAAAGATCCCCGAATTGTGAAGTATCAAGATTTGTTAGCACGCCGGGATTGTCGATTGCATCTTTTAGACGTTGCGTTAGCCAATTTTCATATGCCGGCTTAAAGGTATATTTACTATCCTTTTGCTCTAACATTTGCTGACAATCTCTTGTTGCTTTATAACCAGCCGCTAAATTTGTTGTAGAACCTGCGTCCAAAACGTAATCAATATATTGCTCAAATATTCGCCCTCTATAATGCATCTTTAACTGAGTGCGGAAGTTTTCTTTTGTTTCCGTTGATGCGTTCATGGCGACCACAATCATTAATGCTCTAGCGCCATTAAAATCTTTACTGTCAATTTTGGTGATGAGATCAGAGACAATTGCTACCACATCCAGCTGCTGCTCCTGCAGCCCTACCATTGACGCAACCGCTTTAGGTAACACATGCATGGACTGCGCTTCAATATCATTACTGCTGATGTGCTGAAAAGCTTCATCTATGTTCGAGATGCATCTTTGAGCCATCACTTGAGTTTGCCTGATGAGCATCAATTCGCTCGTCAATTCGGTCGCAAGTTTCGGCGCTCTATGTAACGTGAGGAAACCAGGATTTGCAAATGATTCCGGTGTCATTCCGGCGATTTCGGCAAGACATTTAGCAATAAGGCGCCCTTGGCGTTCGTTGACCTTACCGTCCGGTGATGAAAGATAGAGATCGAAGGTCATACCGCCCGTACTTAATCGACGCGCAATTAATAAGTCCCATTGCGTGCCTCCAACATCATTTCCCTGAATTTTTTTACTGGTTATTACGAAATCGCTGAGGGGGAAAAAAATCGTGTTAGCTTCTGGTGGAATTGCCAAAGCTTCTTTGTTGCCGAAACGCTTGCGCAAGACCAATGATTTATCGCTAACACCCTCCTCCACATCATCCCTACCACCAAAGCTAATTTGAATTGCTGCATTAGGTGCAACGAAATGCATTGCTGGATGACTTTTCCCATATAAAGCGGTCAAGTGCTGATAGAAAACACTAACGCCGCCCTCTGGCTTTTTTCCAATTACAAAATGTTGCAAAGTTAACAACGGCAGCTTAGCGTCAGATTGGCCATCACTGATTCCCTTTGACAACATATCCACGTACCTTTGCGTGGACCATTTAGCAATGTCGACTTTAGCGTATTCTTTTAACTTCTCTTTTGTTTTCTTAAGTGTGATGCCTAACTCTGGAGCACCATCCATAAATAGCAGCACTAACATTTTTTTCAACGTAGCTTTGCATTCGTCGGGAATTACTGCCAAATCGTTTTCTCTTTCTTGTAATATCTTATACATCCGAAAGTGATCAGTTTTTTCCTCGCCAGAAAAACGCTGTACAGTATCTTTAAGGACACTAAAAAAGGCTTCTGCAGCATCTTCGCTGATCGTATCTATCCGATCTAACAATTCAATTTTCTCTTGAATGAGTTGAATTGCGTGTCCGGCTTCAGGTTGTGCCAACAAAACCGCGCGCCAATTTTTATTGGCGGTTAATGCTTGCAGGAACTCCGGCGTATTATTGTTGCCCGCAATTACGCTTTTAAGCGTGGCATTTAACGCCCGGTCGTCTTGAGACTCGATTGCTTGAATTATTTGATCGGCGTTTTCTCGAGCCTTTTTTTGGCGCAACAAAGCGTCAGCTATCGCGGACATATATTCAGTCGCTAACTCTTTTCTAAGCGTTGATATTCTTCCTTTGATTTCTAATGATTTCTCAATAGTCCGATCTTTCCACTGAGCTAAAGTTGGCGGAACATGAGCATCCTGAAACATTTCTCCATCTTGGTGAAGCGTAACGAGGAAATTCATCGCATCGATGGTTTTAGAATCGTAATCACTTGTGGGCAACTCAAGAGGTTGATTCGGGTTTTTCGCTGCACTAGCAGCTAATGCATATGCTGTGTTTTCTTGATCATCGTTTTTAAATACCAATTTTTGACCAAGCAAGTACCTTCCATGCGTCCATTGCGCTAGTTCTGTGGCCTTTGCATCCATTGCTCCTCGCGACTGATCCGGTATCTGCATACCTGACGCTATGGTCGATGTGGCGTCCAAAAATAAAGTCCATCTACCACCTTCAGGCACAGAATGAACGAGCTGAGCTATTTTTTTATCAATGGAGCGGTGGTCAGCGCTTAAAAATTTTCTGAGAGTGTCATCAAATTGTTCGCTTGCACTGGCATTTGCTTTTTTAACCAGCGCCGTCAGGCTTACATTCACTTGTCCCAAATTTTTTTGATCGACAATATATAAATTTGTTAGTTCGTTAGCTGACAAAGATTGTGAAACGGCATTCAACGAGCCTTTCCATCTATTAAGAAACTCCTTCCACTCGCTAGCGGCGACAAGACGATCAATGAATTTCGGCATATCTATATTAGATCGAGTTGCAGCGGCTATCTGAGTACTAATAAGCCCTTCCTCGTGGCTGTCTTTCATTCTGAGAATATCTATGATTGCGTCATAGATTTTTTTCTCTCTTATTTCAGCCGGTGACAAGGTGGGCTGATTATCAGCTTGCGTATCTGCGGCTGATGCGGCAGCGTCTGCTTCCTGCCGTGCTTGCAGTGCTTGCTCTTTGCGCGCGTTTTCTTCTTCACGCGCCTGTTGTGCCGCCACAGCGAGACGCGGAGCTATAACATTTTTCGTCCAGGTAATGCGTTGCTGATATATCCTTTCGCTAATCGCCAATTTTTCTAAAGCATCGAATGAGTCAAGCTTATTGATATCTGCAAAACGGATATTTCGTAACATATCCTTTAGTTTTTCCAAATATATTTTCTGCTCCTTGGACAAGGATTGATCTTTCTTCAACTGATCAACCCAATAGCCACGAGCTCTTCTTTGATCATATTTAAAATAGGTTTTTAACACAGAGAGCCATATAAACCGCCCTTGGTTATCTCTAGCATGAGGTCTATCCTTAATTGGAATATCTTTTCTTGCATCAGTGATGATGGCTTTTAAATTTTTTTTATCTTCCAACGGATTAATGCTACTCCAGTAATTTTCTAAGACTAGCCAAGCAAAAAACTCTTCCTGGTTTGCATATTTAATCCACTTGTTGCTAGCTGCTTCTCGTGTCAAAGCATCGATCTGCCTACCACTTTCTGCGATTGCTATCTCTTCGCCGTCTGCTCCGAATATGGCGTCTTTAAGACGCTTAAAATATTCATCATGTCTAGGCGTCATGGGACGCAAATTAGCCAGATCAATAACCTCTGTTTGAATAGCATCTTCAACCGCAGTTTCAGCCGCAGCGATCATTCCTGAATCCAGCGCCGGTTGCCGTCCCTCGGCGCCCGATGCATCGCCCACTGGCCAGCTTGATACCTTACCTTTCGGTAATGATCTTTCTTGTGATGGAAAGCTCGTTGTCTTAGCTCTTTTGGCTTTTGCTGCAAGTCTCTTTACATCGCCGCATATATCTTTTGTGCTCTTTAAATGCACATTCTTCTCAGCAATCGTCATCGCATTGATTAACGGCTGGAGAGCGAGCGAATCTCTATTTTCAAGAACGGATTTATTTTCATTGATGTGATTAGCAACCAAGAGAAGAACTTCATCACAGTTTTCTTGTGGACTTAATTGTGCGCAAGCAAGAGATAGAGTCCCAATATTTTCTAATGAACAGCTCCGCAAAAAATCCTTCCCTGAATAGAAGGCTAAAGAGGATATATCTTTGGCAATTCTCTCGAAAGGATGGGTACAATTTAGACCATCTAAATTTTTATTAAGAATTGCTTCGACTAATATGCTCCACAGAGTTGTTTTATTGTTAACCGGGATATCTTGGTGACCTGAAAGCGAAGCGCTAAAATGATTAGAGGAATATCTAGCTAGTTCCAGAGCATATTGATCATTATCTTTCAATCTTTTGAATGGATGATTCGTAATAGGTTGCAAGCAAAAATAATCGTTGATCTTATTTCCAGCGTCATAGCGTGTATTCTTTACAGTGCCGCGACCTAGCCGATTAGCAATCACAATCAAATGAAACTCATTTGCGCTTTTGAGATCCTCTTCATTAATGCTGCCGATCTCTTTTGCGATCTGATCTTTCATTTTTTCATATGATGGATTTTTTTCGCCGACAGCATCGAGTGCCGTCAGAAAATCGTACCAAAGCTCAATTTTTTCTATAGAAGAACAATCTTTAGTTAGCAGGCTTAAATTTTCTTCGCAATGCTTCGTCGCTTCTAATAATTGTGATTTTGTTTTTTCAAGTAAATTTTGTTGTTCTTTTTTATCAGAAAACGTCTTGGATTTAGATAGCAATTCGTGTCCGTATTGGAGTATCTCGATATAACGATGAAAATCCGCTGGTGCAAGATACAGCATGTTAATCGACAGCAAATTCTCATAATTCGATTTAACGCTATCAAAGTTTTCATCGATAAATACACCTTCAAAAACTGTTAATACTTCTGATCCTTGAATAATTTTTGCGAAAGGATTCTTGGAAATACTTATTAGTGTTTCCTCATCGGCTTTTTTGTCCAATGAAAATGTAAATGGCGAGAATGCCGGTTTAAATACATTACGATATATATTCGCGAACCCTGCCCCTTGACGTGGATACCAGTACGCTTGCGTTTTCATCCCTGGTTGATTAAAAAATGGCAATACGTTTTGCAGCTGCTTCGACTCAGTTCTTGACTTATGATTTGAATAAGGAGATATATTGGATATGTAAAAGCAGCGCTCTTCATCGTTGTATCCAAACTCACCACCTATGCGTGCAGCTTCGCCAGAAGCTAATAAAGCGGCATTCGTTCCAAGTAAGAGCCTACCTGCGCCATCCATCGCGAAAAAAAGTTTCTCTCCAGCCATCATTCTTTGCCGCTGTTCATCTGTTAATTCAACTTTTTCGCCATACTGAACGCGTTTTACATTTGGATCGCGGATAATGGCTCCGTCATCTACCAGCGATGGATCTATATGCGAAAGTCGCTCAAGGGGACCAAATACGTCATCCAATTTTGAATTAGCTGACGAGACAATGTGTGCGTCACGAACTTCACCTGAATTTGTACAATTAACAACCAATGACAACGTTTTCTCATCGCTATCAAGTTCGTCATCAAATTCGTAAGTCAATAAGGTTGGGCCAGGTAATCTGTGCTGAGTTTTTTCCTGTCTTCCATAAGGATCAACAAACGTTGTCCAAAACAAAACACTGTCCTTACTAACAGATATTTGGTCTGTACCGAGATCCTTATTGGCGTCAGTGGCAACACCCATATTTGCAAGTGCAAGAATATATTTTTTAATGTCGCCACGACCATTTATATCTACTACTGCCTCGGCTCTTGCGACATTTTCAAGCGCTCGTAACGCGTCATCATTTTCACCATTTATATATCGATCGATTCGCTGCTCTAATACTGGGTTAATTGTGTGGCTTTTTACTTCTTGATTTGGTAAGTTACGATGATGACGTGAGTGTGTGACAGCAGATTCGAGAAGTCGATTGCGGGTATATTGTTCGATCTGTCGCTGCATTGCCTTCTTTATTTTAAAAAGTGTTTTCGCTTGTTCGGTATTCTCAGGGTCAAATGTCTGTTGCAGTGCGTTAGCGTGCATCCGTGATTCCTGGCGGGAAGCATCGATCATTGTCCGTAGCGGGATCAGCTTTTCATTTTCTCTTTGTTCTTCGCTATCTAAATATTCTTGCCATTGTCCTAAAGCGGTATCTGCCGCAAGGGCCGCTTCACCTAACTTATTCCAATCCGCAATTAATTTCTCCGGCAATTTTTTCTGTGCTTCTTGGTAAACCCTGTTCCATAAATCACCTTGCAACCAATTACTACCACCACCTACCTCTTGGTAAGGTCTTCTCCGAACGAACTCAAACTCTCCAAGTCCATTAACGGTAAAGTTAAAAATCTGTTTATTGGTAAGTGGTTGTTCAATGTTGTTAAATGCCTCAGGGAACTGGCTACGTGTTAGTGAAATAATCCGTTTTTCCGGTGAAGTCGGTGGAAACTTTTGCAAAAGCCGTACGTTATCGTTATCTGCAGCGACAACGATAAAATGACTAACACCGTACGCCTTAGGAAAGTCACGAACCACGTCTTCAGAAGTCTTAGCTAGCTCGACCCAATTTGTATCCGCCTTATTTTTATCGACGACCATAACATCGATTAACTCTGGATCCACATTCAACATCGCACTCAATCTCGCTTCATTGGTCATAGCGGTTGTGTGTGCGGCTAATTTGGGTGATCTCGTAACCAACGTCGTAATTTGCGGTTCAATAGGTTCATTTAGCAGTACTATTGTTCGTTGATCTTTTCCGCTAGAAACAGAAAATCTCTGCCCTACTCCCCCTCCTTTAGTAAATAAGCTGATCGGCATTGCCGCAACCTTCAACTCCTCCGATTCTTTCTTTTGATCAAGCAATAATTCCCTGTTTTTCTTTATCCTCACTACATAGCATGTGCTTGCATCTATTCCTACGACTTCGGCCGTGAATTCACCTTTCCAGGCCTTCATGGGATCTTTAATGAAAATGAAATTATCGGATGGGACTTCTGCCCATTTCTTCAAAATGGACGAACGTACCATTGCCTGTTTCATTAAATTTTTTACGTCAGGCTTTCGCCCTTTTAACTCCATCCATTTTGTATCGGTCAACACAAAGGTGGTCAGATAATCGCGCTGAAATTTTTTCTTCAGTTCGTTCCATATGTATAAACGTGGATTATCTTGTGCTATCTGAAATACAGCGCTACCGGTAATCTCTATCCAAAAAGGCATATTAGTGACACTAATCTCCAAGTAAAATGGATAAGGTGGCTTTGATGTAATTCGCAACAACGTATCAGCCTCCTCCTGAGAAAGACTTGCATCTTTTTCTTGAGGAACAAGCTTATTCTTATATTTTTGTAAAGCCGCTTGTTGTTGGCGTATCGCACTGTTTAATGCTGATGTGTCTGTAGAAGAGAGAGTCTCATGTTCTTTTTCGAGGCGAATTCTCGATTTAGAAATAGCCGTTTCCAGATTCGAGACCATTCTTCTAACATTCGCTCGATCGTTTTTAGCTCGAGCTGCTTTCACAATGACGGTTGCTTGTTCATCCGAAAGGTCGCCGCTAAGCATTTTTACTGCCTCAGCAAAATCTTTGGCAAACTTTCCAGTGACACCTTCGTATTCATTTGTACCAGCAGCGCAACAGCGAAATTTGATGCGAACGTTATCGAATAAAGCGCCCGGAAGCACGTCGAGATCTCTTAATAATTTTGCTAGTGGCGCGGCACAAAATCCGTACCCCACTCTTTGATATGGATCATCTGCAACATTGGCTATGATGAGATAAACCGTCAATTTGTCTGTATTACGAGCAGCGTTTTCTAAATATTTTTTTATCCGCTTTCCTGCATTTTCAGGGACTGGAATATCTTCCAAATCAGTCTGCCCTTCAGGTAAGACTGGTAGCTGATGACCTATTTTTTTTATATTTTGAAATTGTTCATCATCAGGATCACTAAAATCACCATTCATGTAGTACAGAAGTTCAGATAGTGACCCTGGATATTTGTCAGACACATACCCCAAATGCAGTGCTACTTGCTTATAAAAACTCCCGTCTCTTCCTATCTCAGGATTAGCGTTTTCACCTTTGCCAACGTACGCTCCCAATATAAGCGTTGCACCTCTTTCGCTTTTATCGCGCTTTATATCGTCAAATTTGGCAAGTTGATTGATAGAACGTATTTCTAAACGAGCAGGGTCCTTCTCCGTCCGCTTCCAGTCAGCTGCAAATCTTTCAGCGGTGACCGTTAAATAGCGCGCCGCTAAATCTGAATTTCTAGTTAATTCGTATTCAAAAGCAGCAAAATGTTCAGGACTCAGTTTTTTGATGCGTAGCGCTATACCATGGTTGTCTTCGTTTCTTAAAATTGAGTCCTTATCAATAGTAGTGAAAAATTCAAGTATGTCTTCTGATAGCAAGCCTTCATCAACACGTTGATGCATTGCGTCTTGCTTGTTTTTTAAATCTTCCTCGCTTTGTGAATTTAAATACTCTATATATTCGTCAAATCTCGCAGCATCCACCGGTGCAAGCAATTTCCAGCTTTTATCGAACTCCTGCGGTGACAACGCCAAATATTTTGCAGATAAATCCGCCCTTCCGTTTGTCAGGTCATATTCAAAAGCACAGTACTGCTCAAGACTCATATAGCGGACACGCTGGGCTATATTTTCTGTATTGCTATCTTTTACAGATGGCACCTTTTTGATTTCCTCAAACAAGGTGACCAACACACCGGATAGTTCTTCGCTATCGGCGATTCTCTGCGAAAAATATTCCTTATTAGCTTCTAGGCGAGAAGATTTTTTTGTATCGAAGTAGTTTATATATTGATCAAATCTGTTTTCGTCGATAAGCATTTAGGCCTCAGCATTTAAGAAATGACGCGCGGAATGTTAATGATCTAGAGATGTATAATTTTCCAAAATGAAAATTTCGCGATGTGCGTACAGTTTATTGTTGTTCCCTGAAGCGTATTGTTTATCTCCTTTACATGCCTATCCGCCAAACGAACAACTGTTACCATTTGTAACTCTTTTTATTGCTTTTCGATGCGTCGCTCTACCGAATTAGTTTGGATAAAAAATCAAAACTCTCTTCAATCCAATCCATGGTAAATGTATGCCCTTAATAGTTAATTAAGAACGATCCATTACGAAGGTAATGCCAAAAGATAAGTATGTATTTTGAGAGCCATATTCCCGTCGCAGTGGCGAACGCAAACTCCTCCAATTCTAAGCATCAAAAATTTTTATAGACGTAAAAAAATAGGAAAGTTTTATGCTTCTGTTCTGGAGATTAGAAAATGGATAATGACCGTATCACCGACTGTTGCATAAAGAAGTTCAAGTTTTTTCGCCACCCAATACGGTATGAACAATGGTTGTTCGTGCGCCACGGTCTGGAAGGAGTGGCGGCGTAAGCGAGCATGGCAGCTACGGCAGTTGGGACGGGCGTTGTTGCACGGATATTCACTGGACGATAGCGCCAGGGGCGTCACCGTCAACTTTAAAATAAGATAAACGAGAGTTGAGTGATGTGATCGCTCGATTAGAGGGGATAACAACCTGCTTACTGTATGAAATTTATACCGGTAACCGCATTCCAACCAGAGAATGCCTGATGAAGGACGGAAGAATACGAATGTGGCCGGCAAGAGATTACGATGGCACCGCAACGGGTTATTAATTTGCCACACACAGATAAAAATCGTTGCGCCTGATAACGCGACTTGAACCGCCGCAGCTGTCGAGTGGGTTGATGCGATATTTCAGCGCAGTTATTGATGCCATTGTGCTGCCAATGCTCAACGCCGGGCAGGATTTCTGATTTAGTGGCAGCTTAACTTTTGAGTTTGTCGGTGATCAATACGAGTGGCGTGCGACGGAGTCCGTTTAGCAGCTTGCGAAATCATTCCGCCCCGTAAACTGCGACCCTTTGCCGTTTACGGCACAGGGTAAAGCCGCCTAAAGAAATTCATCAATACCTTCCGGCTTGCCTATATAATCACGCGAATTGCGAGGAGCGCCGTTCGGTGCTCACCTTTGAATAATCTCAGTCGCAGGCAGCATGCGGGCCGTTTTAAGAGCTTGCCGTAAAGACAAATTACTCACCTAACACATTGAAACCAATAACCACATCCCTCGGGAGTCATTACCTAACTCTTGAGGAATTCGATGCTCATCCGGCGAAAACCGAAGGAAGAATCCTAGGGGCAGTGGCGTTCGGCGCCACTCAGCCAAACCTGCCGTCGTTAGGCTGTCCGCTCGCTTATGTCAATATGCCGCCGGTAACGGGCGGCACGGCCGTTGAAGTCTGGACCAGTGACAAACCAGTGATTCGCGATGACGACGAAGACATCGCCGCTAGCCGGAGCGACGACTTTCTCTTTGGCTGTTTAACGGTAGAAGAAGACGGCGCCATCGATTCCATTAGCTACGCCGTCTATTGCCGTATTTTTGATTTCCTTGAAAGTCGTGATTATCCGCATCTGCTACGGATCTGGAATTACTTTCCCCGTATTAACGAAGATGCCGACGGCTTGGAACGATATCGCGGGTTTAGCATGGGCCGTCACGATGCCTTTGCCGACAAAAGCCCCGATACCCAAACAGAAAATGCGCCTGCAGCCTGCGCGTTGGGCAGCAAAGATGGTCCAATAGTAATTTATTTTTTGGCAGCAAAAAATCCTGGGCAACCGGTGGAAAACCCTCGTCAAACCAGTGCCTACCACTATCCGGCCCAATACGGCCCACGTAGCCCCACATTCTCACGGGCGATGGTCGCACGGGGAGCGAAAGAATCGTTGCTGTTCATTTCCGGTACCGCCAGCATTGTCGGCCACGCAAGCGTGCACATCGGTAATGTCTCCGCGCAAACGAGAGAAACCATTACCAACCTTCGCACCTTGATCGACCAAGCACCGCTTATAAACGGCGCATCCGCAGCGAATGACACGCGTCTCTTGTTGAAAGCTTATCTTCGAGAGCCGGAGTATCTCCCGATTGTCCAAGAACAATTACGAATGACGTTTGGTCCGACCATGCAGGTTATCTATCTTCAAGCGGATATCTGCCGCTCAGATTTGCTGCTGGAGGTTGAAGGGGTGTGCATCAATTCCCTTCAAGGAAAATCTCTTAAAGGAAACCCGTGGTAAAACATTTTCGTGCTGTCCCGTTCGCGACGCTACTTTGTTTTTCCCCTTTAGCTAGCCAGGCAGAACAGCGTCCTTTATGGGAAGCTGGCGCCGGCGTCGCGGTGGTTAATTTTCCCGATTACCGCGGGTCGGAGGAACGGCAATCGTATGCACTCCCATTTCCTTACTTCATTTATCGCGGCGACTTTTTGAAAGTGGAAGATCAGCGCGTGCGCGGTCGATTTTTCAAAAATGAGTACGCCGAAGCGGAGATCAGTGTGAACGGCACAGTGCCCGTAAAAAGCGAAGATAATCGGGCGCGCAACGGAATGCCCGATATTGATCCAACGCTCGAAATCGGTCCCTCGCTAAATATCTTTTTGCACCGTTCTGCGGATAAAAAATACAAACTGGATTTGCGGCTGCCCTTACGCGCAGTCATCGCTTCGGATTTTTCTAATGTGCATTATGAAGGATGGATATTTCAACCCAATTTGAATGTCGATATACGTGATGTGCTCGGCAGTAACGGATGGAACTTCGGCTTTGTCGCCGGCCCCATATTTTCCAGCCGCCGTTACAACGAATACATTTATGGCGTTGCTCCCGCTTACGCAAGAGCTGACCGGCCTGCATACAATGCCCACAGCGGATATGGCGGCAGCCAAATCATCGGCACCTTGAGTAAACGATACCCACGCTTTTGGGTTGGCGGATTCATGAAATTCGACACCTTGAATGGCGCTACTTTCGCCGATAGTCCTTTGGTCAAAACCAACCATAATTTCGCTGCCGGTTTCGCCGTTTCCTGGATTTTTTCCCGGTCGGGGACCATGGTAGAAACAGATAATTAAAATTAAGGGAGCCTCTATAAATTGATATTTCATTGCGGCGCTACATTGGCTCACAAAAAATCCTCCTTACATATTATGTATATGCTGCGTCGGCTTTTTTTGTTCGCGCCTCTTGTGCCCTCTGGGTATGTCTTGCTTAGAAATATCAATTTATAGAGGCTCCCTTAATTGAAAAACTAAAATAGCGTTTTACGTATATGACCCGTATGAGCACTTCATCCCATTCACACCTCCTCTTAATTCCCAGTTACAACACGGGTATGAAAGTTTTAGAAACCGTTCTAGCGGCAAGGCAATTCTGGTCGCCGGTATGGGTTGTTGTCGACGGCAGTACAGACGGAAGTGCTGAAGCACTACAAACGTTGGCGGAGAACGATTCTGAACTCAAGGTGTATGTACTGCCACGCAATGGCGGCAAGGGTTCTGCCGTTTTACATGGCCTTCAAAAAGCTGCTCAAGCAGGATTCACGCATGTGCTGACGATGGATGCGGACGGTCAACATCCACCTGAAAAAATCCCGGAGTTCATGGCAATTTCCCAAGCCAATCCGCAAGCGATGGTGTTAGGTTTGCCGGTGTTCGATGCTAGCGCGCCGTCGGTGCGCGTGCACGGCAGAAAACTCTCTAACGTGTGGGCAAATGTGGAAACGCTGTGGCAAGGTATCGGCGACTCGCTATTCGGCTTTCGTATTTATCCGATTGCCCCATTGCGTGAAATCATGGAACAACAACGATGGATGCGCGGCTTTGATTTCGACCCGGAAGCCGCTGTCCGCTTATGTTGGCGGGGTATAAAACCAATCAATATCACAACGCCGGTCAAGTATTTGCGCGCTGACGAAGGAGGTGTCTCGCACTTCAATTATTTGCGTGACAACGTATTGATCACATGGATGCACATCCGCCTAGTATTCGGATTTGTGATACGACTGCCGATGCTGCTATCGCGCAAATTATCTTAGCGATCTGTCACACCCAATTTTTGAGGTGAAGGCGAGGAGCGGATACGTACTAATAGTACGTTAAGCACCGCAGCCTTAAAATCGGCACGCGCAGTAATTTTGCCTACAGCCTCTAAGAAAAAATTGCCGTTTGCGACAAGCATTCGGCTGCCATTTCTTTACAGCCATTTACAGTTTGGCTCACTAAGCGGCAGATCGCTGTAGGGTCATCGGACAAGACACATTTCGCACTACACCCGAACTATTAACGACGTTCCATACATACACCTGCATAATTTTTTGCCTAATCAATTTCGGATAGCGTAATCTTCACGGCATCCTTGTTCTCTATTAAAAAGCGACTGCACCTCATCTCCACTTTGGTAGCTTAACGCCGTGTCGGATAGAAGCAATCGCTGATTGCCATAAAAACGCAAAATAAAGGAAATTACATGCCGACGTCGCCAGCAGAAAAGCTCAGGGCAGCCACAGAGGATTTAAATCGCACAATTCAGAGTGGATGGAGTAAAGGCCGCGACGAAATAAAACCTCTTCAAGTGGAAGCAAACCGTCTAAGGCAGGAAGCACACCAAATTGACGACAACATTGCTGAGCTAGAGCAACAGATAGGAGGCAACCCAATATTAAGACCTCTAATTAGCCAGCAATTAAAGGTCCTAGACCCGAAGAGAGAAGATCTCATGGCGCAGGTGACGCAGAAGATTACTAAAGCGTTAGAAAAACTGAAACCCTTGATGACGGACTTAGCCGAAAAAATAAATGTCCTGGATGAAGCGAAGATAAATTTGAGACCAGGTCAGCTAACAAGCGAACGCGTTCGCGCGGCCAAAATGAAAGACGATGCGCTAAAGTTTCTAAAAATATTCCACACAATGGATGTTTCCATTACAGACACATATAAGAAGCACGAAGAGTTTTTTCTTCAGCGGGTTGGTATGTTGAAAGTGTTAGACAATATAAGGGACGGTAAAAATCAGGAATACACTCTCGAGACATACGACAGAGCATCCGCCGCCTATTTCTCTCAACATGATGGGATATACGAGAAGTCAGATACCTATCCAAGTGCAGAAGAAGCTAATGCCCCCCTAAAAAAAGCTATCAGGGGCGTCGATACGATCCGCAGAGGAAATCTTAATGGCCTGGTCGAACAAATTAGCGCCGGAAAAACGAAACCTGAAGATTTAAGTGCTGTCGTTAAAGAACTTGATTTTCTTGCACAGTATCAAGGGCACTTAATGGCGACGGGCGAATCAGCGCAAACGCACGCCGAAGAAAAACGCCATTTCGAGAGCCTCGCAATAACCTATCAAGCAAAAGCGCTGCACTCGAAAGCACAACAGCTTGTGCAACAAACAAAGGACGTAGCTGCAATAAGCTATTTGGAGGCAACCACTCAGCATCTCAATACTGCGCTAAGTAATCTGAAAGGTTGTTTTGGCGAATATGATGCTAACAACATAAGCGCTTCTATAGATAAACGAAAAGATATTCCCAAGGAAAGTCAGCGGGTGATCTATGAAAGTCTCGTACAAGCGTACGCGGCTTTTTCGGGGCAGTGTCATTCTTTCAAAAGAAAGGCTACAGAGGGAGAGACGCATCTATTCGATGAAATGATTGATGACGCAAAAGCACTAGAAAATCGCTTGCGAAAAGGTCTCTCTAGCATCGGCCAAACAAGCGAGATCACACCCGCGGCATATGCAGAAGTTTTACAGACATATTCGTTAAGCAATGGAAGGGTTCGGCAAAGTGAATTTCTAAGCAAAGATTTTGCGAAAGAAGTAACGAATCAGCTGAAAGCAGAACCCACGGATGATATCGCGCAAGAGGAAGCCACCACAGAATTAGAAGAAGAGCTGGAAGAATTAGAAATTGCAGATGATGCTCCCGATTTGGTTATGGAAAAGGCGAGCAACGCTCTACAGAGAAACATTGTAAATTTGGAGGCGACTTTAAAAAAAGAAGAAAATCAGTTGAAACAAATTAAGAGTCGAAAAATAACAGCTTTAGAAAAAAATCCGGAAGGCATCAGCGCTTATACCGGAGAGCAGTTAGAAGCAAATTGCAATGAGGTTGCAGCACAGGAAAAAAAGATCGGCGAATTATGTAGAAAATTAAGTGCTCGTTATGAGAAATTAGCCAATAAATTTGAGATAGACGTTGAGGCAAATCAGAAAAAATCAAAAAGCTACGCCACCAAAGAGACCGCCCGCGGAGAAAACGCCACCAAATACGAACGCCTTGGTGAGGAATGGGCGTTGAAAAGAAATATAGAAGATATGGTTGAAGCCCCAACGCAAAGCGCGTTAGGAAAAATTCCTGATAACGCGATCATAGCAATAGAAATTGAAAAACTTCCCCATACACCACCGGCATTAAACGCTGATCGCACGCCTAAGTTTAAGAACGGCGAGCCCCTTTACTCCCATACTCCAGAATACCTTATCACTTTTATTGGCGGCGCTCAGGCTGGTGGGCACCTACACTTTGATTTGCCGACACAGGATGAACATACAGTAGAGGAGTTGTTTGAGAAGCATCGTGAATCGTTAAGCGTAGGAGTGTTTAAACGAGCAGATCAGTTACGAATGGGCGTTACTACCACGGACCACCCCCTATATCACAGTCCGTTTACCGTAGATCCAGTATTACAAAGCCTGGGCGGTTTCAATGTCCAAGTGCAACGAGGCCCATTTTAGTGGCCC
>JAZKCF010000109.1:0-35900 GCA_040388195.1 Pseudomonadota bacterium | reverse complement strand
CCTACTGGGCCACTAAAATGGGCCTCGTTGCACTTGGACATTGAAACCGCCTATCAATTAAGTCCTGTAAATGATCTAAATTATCATCCACTCTCTCCAAATTGGCGTGCCAATGAGTGTCCAACCATACTCCCATTGACCTCTCTATTGCGTCTACCTTTGTTTTTTGTTCCTTGCTTTGTAATAGATAGGTCGAAATATAATCGCTTATCTCCTTTAACTTATCTCCTTTAACAGCATCGGTCATGCTTAACTCACTCACATAACCTTTAATCTTAAGATATCGTTCACTTATACTGCGCTGAAAACTAAAATGTTCTTGATATTCAGGAAAGTCATTTGCGATATCTTTCAAACGCTGCAATTGTTTTTTTTGAGTACGAAGATTATCTAACTCACGCCGAATCGAAGTTAATAATTGTCTTTTTGATTGTAATAAACGCCAGTCTGTTCCACGAATCGTTGGCCACATCTCTGTCGTTAGCGTTTGTTGGCCACCTATCTTAGAAGATTCAAAACGATTTGTAGGTAGCATCAGCGTCTTTGAATTAGGCAACGCTGGATCTTTACCTAACGGCTGAGAACGTCTCGATTCTGATTTTATTTTTTCTTCCTCAGTGGCGTACGCCCTTTTTACTGGCACGCGCCCCCCTTTTTCTTTCCTGAATGTTTTCTTTGTTTGTCGAGGCAGCGGGGGCCTTTTCTTGAGTACCACGAATTGAGGGCCTTCTTCATCGCCGGTCTCTTCGTTTGTCACAGAGGTGCTTGCTACCGGAGAAGGGGGGGACCTAGGAGATACTTCTTCATCAGAACTTAAATCTACGGAACTTAAATCCTCTTCTTCATCTGAATTCATGTTTCCCCGCTTTTGCTTATAATATTTTTGATTAATTATTTAATCCACGAATCACCGATAACTAATGGATATGGTGTTTACTTTATTGCGCCATTGTCCGTGAACCACAGCATGTTTCGGCAACATTAGTTACGCGGTCGGGTAAGCCAACTACCTTGTTTAATATTTTGGCATCTCGAGTGTTATCGGCATTTTCGTGCAAAGCTTTAGATATTTGAAGTCCGTAAAATGTTCAAAGAGCGGGGGAATGGATTGGGTCGGATTAGAGCAGATTTCATCTGAATGTACGATGTCGTTGTCCCCAAATGCGGAAGCCCGCTAGGCGTCGCGACGCGGCTAATGCTTATTGCCTTAGCAAGGAGCGCAACGACGCGGGCGCCGCATTTGGGGGCAACCTGAAGGGCTGGGTTTGTTTGGGGCGCATTGCGTCGTTACGCGTCGCCCCTTCAGTAGCTTGCGCAAGAAGCGCTTCGCCGCCTTTAGCGGTAACCGGAGAGGGCCGAAGATATTGGTTTCAATGTACCCTAGTTGACCAGCACGGATTAGTTATGCTTTTCTTAAACGAGTTGCGCGAGTCGTACGCGGTGGACAGAAAATTCGAGGTGTCATATCGATAAATTGCTTCAGTTTCGCTTTTAGCTGTAGTGCCTTAGGATCAGGAATAGCAACCCAGGCTGCTTCTAATAATAATTTACGACACAAGGGGGCAGGATGCGGCAGATGCGGCGATTCAAGTTGCCTCGTCAGGCGCAACTCATAACATCTATTCTTTTCCGCTTTAATGATTCGGAGACATACTTTGCTTACAGAAGCCTTACTTGCGTACGCCCACTTCATTGCTATTTTCGCGTTGATCGTCTGTTTAACTAGCGAGGCAGCACTATGTCGTATCGAGTGGATGAACGCCGCTGTTGTGCGCCGCCTTGCTCGCGTCGATCTATTTTATGTGGTGGCCGCGGTTGCTGTCTTGGTGACTGGTTTGGCGCGCACGTGGTGGGGTATCAAAGGAACCGCGTGGTACTGGCATCAACCAATGTTACATCTGAAGTTGACGCTTTTTGTTGTCATTGGCCTGCTGTCGATAAAACCGACATTGATGTTTATATGCTGGCGTAAAAAACTAAATGTCGACGGACAATTACCTGTAGAAACCGAGATCCGTCAAGCGCGCCGTTGGATAATGATAGAAGCGCATTTGTTAGTGTTGATACCTTTGGCGGCTACTTTGCTGGCGCGAGGAATAGGCTTACGATAAGTGGGTATTTTTTCACGCGGCTCTGATCTTGTCTCTGCTATTGCGGCGCCGTCTTATCAGTTGTAGGAACGCTTTCCTCGACCGTTACAGTTTGACCGTTTTGAAATTGCTTGATGTATATCCCTTTGTCATTCAATTCTCCGCGACTGTCGAATCTATACTGGCCGTTGGCGCCTTCCCAAGCGGGCATGAATCGGATTGCGAAAGCCAGATCGAGAGGATTGCGAGAGCCTGTGGATTGAACTCCTTTGGCAAAAATGTATAACGCGTCGTAGCCTTGCGCGGCCCACGCGTCCGGATCTTTACCATATCGTGCGCGAAATTTTCGGACGAACTCTTTGTTTTGAGGTGTGGGTGAATTCACATCGTAAAAATCTAGAAACATTGTTCCTTCCAAGATTTTTCTGGCTTTTTTGCGCATCTCGGGGGTGTCGCCGTAAACGCCGAGGATGGGCAGTTTAAGACTGGCTTCTTGCGCTCTTTGTAAAAAAGAGTTGGCATCGGATTTCTGGCCGACGAAGAAAATGCTGTTGGCATCGAGCGCCTTCAGCTCGTTGACGGCGACACGGAAATCGGCGCGATTGCGAGTATAAGACCATTGGTAGATCATCTCGCCGCCTAACGCATCCTGGGCAATTTGATACTGATAGGCGAGGTCTTCGCCGTATTCGTCCTCTTCCCAAATAACGGCGAATTTTCTGGGCTCTCGATTAACAGGTGGTGAAACCGACAGCGCACGGGCAATTTTGTCGTTGGGCAGAATGGTGTGAATAATGTAGTTGTAGCCGTGATCAGTCATCGCAGTGCTATTGGCGCCGGCGACAAAATGTAGTAATTGGCTTGCTTCGTAAATCGCCGATGCTCTAATTGCTATGCCATCGTCGTAATAACCGATTACAGCGCTCATTTCAGGCATATTGGCGAATTCGAGCGCGATGTCCTTCGCTTTACTCCAGTTGTTCTCGTCATTTCGCATCAGCAAGCGAATAGGCGTGCCATTGGTTAATTTGCTTGCATTAATTTCATCTTGCGCCATTCGAAGACCATCGGCCATGCCATCTTGGTTTTCCGAAAAAGGCCAACTGACTCCGACCAGTATTTCGTTCGAAGGCTGCTGAAGAATTTTGTTTCGCCGCTCGCCCATGTCTTCCAATGTTCGCCACGCCGGCGACATGGCGAAAAAAATCAATCCAATGGCCGCTGCCGTTAGGAGCAGTTTCATTAGGATCTTCATGTCTTAGTCTTTCCCCAAAATAATTGGCAGGCCGGATTTGCCGGAACCGATGACGACCGTTTTGCTATTCGGGGATTTTGCCAAGCTTTCGGTTGCTTGAATTCCATACCATTCGAGCAGGGAAGGCGTTAGGCTTTTCAGGATGGTGTCGTTGTAAAGCTTTACGCCATCGGCTTCGAGGTGTTTACGCTCGGCTTCCTTTTTTGCGATGGATAGTCGGTACAAATATTCTCCCTCAAGCTGTTGCAGTGCCATTTTTGATTCGATGGCTTCGGAGATTTTTGGGGGCAGGGTGATGCTCTCGATCGGCACGGAATCGAGGGCAACGAATCGCGCTTGCAATTGAATTTTTGAAAGCGAGCTTACGCGTTCTTGAATAGCGCGTTGGGTGGTGTAGATTTCTTCCGGTTTGTATTGGCCGAATACTGTTCTGATTGCGGCTCGTACTTCAGGGCGAATGACGACTTCTGCGTAGTCCGGTCCCACGCGCTGATGTAGTAACGGTAGCGTGTCGGCGGTAAGAAAATACCGCACTGTGTACTTTACCTTCACAGTGAGGCCATCGACCGTCAGCGTATCGATGGAGTCGCTGATTTGTTGTTTGCGGACGTTGTAAATGTACATCTTGTTAATCGGTAGAATCAGATGCAAACCTTCCCGATATACTGTTTCGATTTCGGTGCCGCCGCCTAAACGTTTCCATAGAACACCAAGTTCACCAGGATTGATGGTGATGATGATGCGATGAAAGAGGAATACCACGGCGAAGCAGAATAAGAAAAATAGCAAGCTCAAATAGGGCATCTGACGCCGCATGAAAGACCGGAAGGTGCTGTGGCTATCAACTGTTTTCATGTATTTTCTTCCCCGGAAGGCGTTTTTTTGGATCGGTCCGCGCTGCGTTTTTGCGGGCTGGCTTTTTTATCATCATGCGGAAGATCGCGTAGCTGACCGTAATCCATTTGAAGCACTCGGTCGGCGATATGGAAGTACCGGTCGTCATGCGATACAACCAGAATCGTTTTGCCGGCTTTCTTCAGTTCCGGCAGCAGGGTTTCATAAAAGTAGCTGCGGAAGTGCGGATCTTGATCGGCAGCCACTTCGTCGAAAACATAGATGGCTTTATCTTCCAGATAAGACACCACTAAAGCGAGACGCTTGCGTTGTCCAGTCGATAATTGCGTGGTTGAAAAGCCACCATCACGCAGAGTCGTCTTGCCGGAAATTTCCATCAGCTTCAGCAACTGAGCGACACGTTCGGGTTCGGTATTTTTCAGTCCATGTAGTTTGTCGAACAGATGAAAATCCGAAAAGATCGCTGAGAACAAATTACGATACGACTGCACATTTGCCGGTGTGATCTCCACGTCGTCGACGTGAATGGCGCCTTGTTCAGGTTGATATAACGCAGTGAACAGTTTCATGAAGGTTGTTTTGCCGCTGCCGTTGCCGCCGACTAAAAACAAGATTTCTCCGCGCTTGACTTCACTGCTAATCGGCCCGACATGGAAACTGGTACTGCCATCCGGACTGTGATAGTTAAAACAGATGTTGTCAAAACGGACGGCGCTGAATGCGGTCATGTCGATCAGCGGTGAATTTTCGTAACCGGCCGATTTTGCCAGTGCTTCATCTAGAGTTGTTTCCAATCGCTGAAGGTTCTCTACCGTCACGTTCACTTGTGAAAGGAGCGGGATGATCGTAACCACATTGCTCAATGGCCCGAAAAAAAACAGAATGGCCGCGACTATTTTAGTGACGGACTCGGTAAATGATGTCGACAGGACCGGCAAGACAAATACGATAGCGCCAAGCAAAAGGATAAAAAACATCTCCGTGAATACAATATTGTTGGAGAATCTCATCATGACGCCGTAACGTATATCGCGGACTTCGCTGGCGATTGAACCAAAGTCCTTGAATACGTCATCGCTCTTTAATTGATTGATACGAAGCTCCTTGAACCCCTTCAGCAGTCCAGTGAGCGAAGTGAAGAGATTATCTTCCAACCGTGAGGCTTCAGTCAGTGTCGTTTCGTAGTGCTTGCGCGCGTTGAGATAGAAGGTAATGCCGGCAACAATCAGAGTAAGGCAGAGCAACATGGCGACCATCGATACGGTCGCGATGTAGGCGATAGTAAAGGCAACCATGACCGCGCCTTGCGCAGCGGCGAATAGTGGTCTGGCTGCTTGACCGATAGACGCCGTATCTTGGCTGATACGAGAGTGAATATCGGCTTCTCCGATGGATTCGAGGGCTAACAGATCGGTGCGGCGGATTTTATCGGCCAATCGTATCCGTACACTGCAAATGGCCTCTTCGGTAATTCGGCTGGATTCATACAATATGTAACGCAAGGAGTAAACGAATAGCGTGATTGATAAGCCGAACCATAGGAAATGATACAAAGACGGTCCGCCTTTTTGCATCGACTCCACCGCGCCATTGATTACCGCTAGATTCAGTGCATTGGCAATACCCGAAGTTATCGTTAACAGAAGCAGTTTTCGGTCCAGCGACTGCGTCTCACGCTGTAGGAATGCGAGGATTCCTAACCGCATGAAGATGTTCATATTCAAAGCTCCAAAAGCATTACAGTTTATGCTGCGGTGTGAGTAAATGTTTTGCGAGATATTTTTACTGGCGCCATTTTCAACCGGTGTCATTCTGAGCGCAGCGAAGAATCTGCTTTTTGCAAGCCTTAGGCAAGGTGTTTATTTTAGATACCGTAAAAAGCAGATTCTTCGCTGCGCTCAGAATGACAATGGGAAAATTGGGCCTAAAACAATTTTTAGGCCTGCGCGTAAGCAGCTTGCAAAAGTACCCGCGCGTCATCCTGCGCCACATTATCAGCGATTCGAATCCGTAATGCATGTCTTTGAAGATCGGTGAACTCGCTGCGCCCGTGGAGAGCTTCATGATTGTTGATGATTAAGAGATTATCGGCATCAAGGTATTTGTCGGATATCAAATCCTTGTTGTTCAATTCGGCATTGAGAATGTTCAGTGCCTTGCGGACTTCCGGCGTATCGTATGCGGGGAATGCTTGTAGTCCCTTTTCCAGGGTGTCGGTGCGGAAACGAATACTGGGCCGGTTACCAAAAATTTTTCCGACGGTTACTTCCACGGCGTCTCGTGATCCTGTGGTCGTGAAAACGGTGGGAATCCGAAATGGTAATTCTTGTTGCGACAGAAAATCCAGCGCCCAGCGTCCCATCTCGGTTCGGGATAGTTGTTCTTTGATGCAGGTTACGTCACGCAGTCTAGATGTACCTCCGCCGCATGCTGAAGAGGCGATGAAATATTGCAGTACATACCGTTCCGGCTGTTGAAAATATTGTGTGTCAGTATGCAATTCGGCTTCGTTCGCGTGTTCGGAAAAAGTGGGGACGTGGCCGGGTTGGGTTTTGTCGCTCTGTGCTTTGATATCCCAGACGATTCTCTTTTCTATCTTGTCGGTTGCCGTAGGACTGCCAATAAATAAGGCTAGTGCGAATAGTACGAATCCGAGCGTCGCCGAATCAACCTGATTCAACTGAAGTTTAGGGATAAGAATTCCACTGTAATTACTTTCAAGTGCTTCTCTAATTTCAGTTCCCAAGGCGGTAATCCGAGGAACCGCGCTTTTTAACGCTTCACGGATTACGGCTTCGTCTTCACGCGGAACGAGCACGGCGGAATTGGTCGCCGTACCGTAGTACGGCGCTAAGGTCGCCAAGATTTCCGTAATCTCTGATTTTGAAATCGGTTCTGCGCAGAATTCGCCGATGCGAAAGCCTAGATCTTGAACGTGAGTCAGCATGACATCCCTCAAGCAGTTAGTTAATCGTTATTTAGAAAAAGCAGTTGGTCCACGAAAACACGAAAATTTTTCATAAAGGCATCAAGCCGATAATCGTACCCACTGGGCGCGTTTCTGCATCGATAAAACATATCGATTTGTTTCGTGCTTTTCGTGATTTTCGTGGACCATTAGGGTTATCGTAAAAATAATTGTGCTGCAGCTCGCAGCATGTTCGTTTGTCCCATTGCCGGGATCGCCGGCCAAGAAACACCAAGGCGAGCGAGTAACAGTTGCGTTCTTTCAGTGCTTATTTCGAGCCTGCGTGACCGAGCTTGTGGTGACCGCCCGTTATACACGCCAAAGTTTTCCAGCGTTTCCGTCAGCGCAGCGTTGATGGCCGGATTGTCGATGGCAGAGCGCAGCGTTTCGAGAAATACATCAAAGCGACAGCTGCGGACGGTATCGCCTACGTCATTCGCTGTGGTAATGAACTCGGCGAGTGTGTCCTGCCGAGCATTTTCAAGATGATGCGTTTCATTGCTAAGGTTTGCTGTGCCCGCAAGGAGAACCAATCCGCGTGCAATCACGTCGACATGGCATAACCACGCATGTGAGTCATCAGGCACTATTCCCAATCGCATAAATGCCGCGAGTTGGCGGAAGAATGCATTCTCTTTGATGTTCATTTGGAGTGCTCCACCATCCGCAGCGAACACCAGATTGCCCACGCGGTGGATGGAAGCATTAGCAAGTTCTCCTCGCGCTGCGATAACCAATTGCTCAGCTTCTTGTTTTGTACGAATGTAATAGTTCTCGTCTAACACGTCCGGAGAGGTGTCGTATTCGGTAAAAAGCCGAAATCCTTCTTCGGGTGGTTTGCCGGCTACCGATATCGTGGAGACAAGATGGAAGTCCGCAATTTGTTGACTGGCCAATTTCAGCAATCGAGCGGTAGAGGCCACATTATCCGCGTGAAACTCCCGGTAATGCCCAAAGTGGTTTACGTTGGCGGCACAGTGAAAAATTGCTTGTACGTTGTCAGCCAATTGATCATGGCGATGCAAAGACAAGCCGAATCGGTCTCGACGCAGATCGCTAGCCAGCACCGTCAAACGGACGCTATCTCGCAAAGCCACGCCGTGTTTCTGTCCGAAGTAATGACACAACACTTGCCCTAATCGCGCACGTGCAGTTTGATGATCATTGCCGCGCACAAGCGCCGTAACTTCGCGTTCGTCATCGGCTAACAGTTCGCGCAAAAGGTAAGCGCCCAAATAACCTGTCGCGCCGGTTAGAAGAACGTGTCGATAATTTCTGCGTTCGCTAAGGTTGCACTCTACATAGTTTTGATTACGAGCGCTGTAGCGCTGCTGCTGTTTACTAAGGGTCTCTTCACGCACCGCTTCGTACGCGGGAAGTTCATTTTGGTAGCGTTGCCAATGTTCGTTGGCGGATTGAATGAGCGTTTGCAGGTGGTCGGGGCGTTGCCGGCAAACGCGAGCGAAGTTCGACAATACCGGATGCTCATACAGATCATTTATGGTGCAGTGAAATTCGCGTCGGATTTGATTGACCACCGCAATAACCCGTAGGCTATCTCCACCCAGGTCGAAAAAATTGTCCTCACGGGCGATGAACTGGCATTTCAAATGCGCTGCCCATATTTGCGCGATGCGTTTTTCCACGCCGCCGCTGGGTTGAGTGCGTTGTTTATTATCTTGAAGAGCGACTATTTGATTATCTGTGCCGGTATCGTTAGCCACATGGTCAACAGTCATGCGTAATAATTTCTCCTGATCCACCTTGCCCGCTTCGGTGATCGGGATGGCCTGTACTCTAATAACTGCGACGGGCAGCATATAAGAGGGAAGTTTCTCGGATAGATATTCATGCCATGTACCTTGGCTGGGCTCTGTCGCGTCGGCATGCATGCAGACAAATGTCCACAAGCTTTGTGCGCCGTCGTCCTGCGTGTCTACCAGCGCGATCCCTTGCTGCACTCCTGGGTAAGCGGTGAGCTGATGTTCGATTTCCCCCAGCTCGACGCGTTGTCCCCGTAGTTTTATTTGATTGTCTGAGCGTCCCAGAACTTGTAATTCGCCGGTACCGGTCCAACGCCCGAGATCGCCAGTGTAATAGTTGCGCCCGGTTGTCGTTTCAACAAAACTTGCGGTGGTAAGTTCCGGGCGATTTAGATAGCCGATTGCTAGCCCAGCGCCGCCGAGCCATACCCGGCCAATAGCCCCAGGCGGCACTGACGCTCCTTCGTGATCCCGGATGTAGACGGTTGTGTTGGCAACCGGTTTGCCGGCAGTTAATCGAAGCGCATTGGCGTTGACTGGCCCGAAGGACGCAGCAGCGGTATTCTCGGTCGGACCATAACCGTTGATGTAGCTAAGCTTCGCGGCATAGTGGATGGCGTCGGCATAATTAGGCGGCTCGCCGACAGTCATGAGAATGCGCAGGCTAGGAAGATCGGCTTGTTCAAACAAGCGAAGATACGAAGGCGACATGGTCGCGACGGTCACTCCCAGTCGGGAGAATTTATCGCGCATGCCGGCGACGTCATTCATTTCTTCGCGCACAACGGGAACGATTGCACTACCGACAGACCACGCCATGACAAGATCCGAAATCCATGCGTCAAAAGCGGGTGAGGCCATTAACAGCACTCTGTCGAGAGACTGAACGCCGAGTGTTGCGGATGCCGCAACGCCGAGATTGTTCATTCCTTTGTGATGGAGCACGACGCCCTTAGGCTGGCCAGTAGAACCGGAGGTGTAAATAATGTAGGCGGGGTCTGACGGTTTGGTGCTTTCGTCGTCGGATTGTGCTTCATGCATGTGCTTGGCTAGAAATGCATTGGATAGCATCTCAGGGCGGAAGATTTTATAGTTGGCTTCCTCAAGCAGTGTCGGCAATGCGTGTCCGTCAAGAATTACCAGAACGCGTATGCCGGCATCACGAGCAATAAACGCCAATCGTTCTGCTGGGAGATCTTTTACCAAGGGCAGGTAACATGCGCCGGATTTCCAAATGGCCAGCGCAGTTTCCGGTAAAGCGTTTGAACGATCGGTGAGAACGCCGATGGGCTCTTGTGGCGCAATGCCTAAATCTAGTAGTGCATGCGCAAGCGCGTTAGCTTTTGCATTCAGTGCTGAGTAACTTTGTATACCATCGTTGGTTATGAGGGCAGGGAAGTTCGGTTGAGTTGCGGCTAATTGTTTAAACCGGTCGTGAATGGTAGGTGCGAGATGCGGCAATATCGGGCCGTGTTGCCATGTTGCTAGTAATTTTTCTTCTTCAGGCAATAGCGTGGGTAGCGAGGAGTTGGGGAGCCGATTGTTGCCCGTGAGGAATCGAGCCCATCCTGCTAACGCATCTATCCATAGTTTGGCGGTTTCTTTTTCGTAAAGAGAGGCGTTGACGTAGAGCAGCAAGTTAAGGCTGCCGTCTTGTTGGCTTTCGTGTATGAGGATCAGATCCTGCGCAGGTGGATTCTGGCGGTATTCGTAGTGAAGCGCGCTGTCGGTAGTGTTGCCAAGGCTGTCGAAATATAGACTTTGAGCACCATCGCTAATTACTCCCCTCTCCAGCAAGCGGGAGAGGGGCTGGGGGTGAGGGCGTTCGCCGAGTCTTCGATCAGCACCCTCACCCCCCGACCCCTCTCCCGCCTGCGGGAGAGGGGAGCTCTTTCCAGGATTTTCCGTCACTACAAAATCGAACAGCGGGTAGCGTGCAGGATGATGCGGCTGGGATTGGCATTCGCGAAAGTCTTGATAAATTCGCGCGAACGGATAACGTAGATGTTGCAATCCCGTAGCCAAGGTTTTCTGCATCGCGCGTAAGGTTTGTTCAACCGATTCGGCTTGCTGAATCCGACATGCCACCGGCAGCATATTCACGTAATAGCCAACAACTTGCGTCTCGCTTGCAAGTTCGCGCGTAGTCGCTGCGGTACCAAGTAAAAATGCCGGACGTCCTGTGCGCCTACGCACTTCAAGCGCCATTAGCGTCAGCATGAGCGCGTGAAGACTCGTACCGTTTTTATGGGAAAAATTGCGTAAGCCGTTGGCGATAGATGCATCGAGACGGATACGGTAGGTATGTCCTCCTTTAGCGTTTTTTGTCGTACGCGCCATGGGGCGAGGGAAATCGAGAGGCCACTCGTCGAAAGGCTTCGAGCTATCTTGTATGGGCTTCTGCGCATCGGAAGAACCATCGCCGAGGCGCGTCAAAATTTCTCGCCAATACAGCGCATCTTCTTCACACGCAATTCCGTTCAGATATGTCTCTTCACGTCCCGCCGATTGATCGAATGTCGCTGCTAACGGCGACAAATGTTTTCCTTGCAATACAGTAGTAAGTTCTTCAACTAGCAGCCCTATCGAGAAACCATCACCGACAGAGTGATGCAGCGAAAGCCAAAAAATAGTTTGATCGGTGTTCTCTACACGCACCAAGCCTGCACGCCAAAGCGTGGGGGCACCCATCACGAAAGGCGTTGTTTGGCGTTCTTGAATACACGCGAGCGCAGTTGGTAAATCGGCGTGGCTGCACCATTGAAATTCTTCGTTGATTTCCGACGATACAACGCGGCGTAGCACTGCATCCTTATCTTCGTAAAAATAAGTGCGCAAGGCCTGATGCCGCGCAACCAGCGTAGACCATGCAGTCTTCCACTGATCTATAAGAGGTACTTTTCCGCCAACAATAAGCGTCAGTGGAATGTTGAAGCCACGCGTATCAAGTCCCGCTTGCTCGGCGATCCAAAATTCTCGTTGACCTTCTGTTGCACGGTCCGACGAAACTTCGGCTGGGATTGCCGTCGAACGCAGTTGAGTCACTCGATGTGCAAAGTCACGTAACGTCGGTTCGGCGAAAAGCTCGCGCGCGGGTATCGGATGGCCAAGTTCTTTTTCCAAACTGTGCGCGACAGCAATCGCGAGCAAGCTATGGCCGCCAAGGGCGAAAAAATTGTCGTCGCGATAAACGGGGGCATGGCCGAGCAAGCCAGCCCATATCCGTGCAATGTCGCGTTCCATAGCGTCTTGCGGCAACGATTTTTCACTTTGCCGTTCGCGTCCGATAAGCAAGTTTTTCAGCGCAGCCTTATCGACTTTTCCTGACGGCGTGAGCGGAACGGCGGCAATTGCAATCACCGCCGCTGGAATCATGTAAGACGGCAAGCGATCGACCAAATAATCGCGCCAGGTTTCTTCCGCTGGCACTTCCATTCCGGGCTGCGGGCACACGAACGCCCATAGGCTATGCGTTTTCCCGGCATCGGTATCCACTAGCGCGACCGCTTGCGCGATAGCGGGATGACTGCTTAGCGCGTGTTCGATTTCACCCAGTTCAACGCGGATGCCGTTTAGTTTCGTCTGTTCGTCAGTGCGGCCGATAATTTCTAATTCACCGTTCGCATGCCAGCGTGCTAAATCACCGGAACGATAACGTCGTCCCTTAGATGTTTTTACGAAACTAGTGGCGGTTAGTTCCGGTCTTTGCACATACCCTAGCGCCAGCCCAACGCCGCCTAGCCATAATTCACCGATCACCCCAGGTGGAACAGGGTTTCCATCGGCGTCGCAAATATGGGCGCTGGTGTTAGGCAAAGGCTTGCCACTGGAAAGAAAATTCTTATTCTCAGGAGAAAGCCTTGCCATGCTGCTGGTGATGGTGTTCTCGGTAGGGCCGTAGGCGTTGTAATAATGAAGACGGTTAACGTATTTATTCACATCGCTCAAGAACGGTGCTTCTCCGCCGGTAACGAGAATGCGCAGCGACGGTAAATCTGCACCGTCGAAGAGTCGTAGATAGGTTGGCGTAACATCCGCCACGGTAACGCCGAAATCTATAAGGAATGCTTGAAATCGATTGGGAGAACTGAGAACGTCATAAGGAACCGGGCATAGCGCTGCGCCGAATGCCAACGGTACGCCGATATCTGACATCGATACATCAAATGAAGGTGACGCGAAAAACAGCGTGCGATCGTTGCTGGTAAGGCCAAATATTTCACCCGCACTCTGCACCATGTTGGCATAAGCTTCATGGCTGATTAGTGTTCCTTTGGGTTTGCCGGTAGAGCCTGACGTGTAGATGATGTAGGCAGCATCGCCAACATCACCAGATATCTTTGGTCGTTCGGCATGGGCTCTGCGGAATTTTGCAGTAATCTCTTCCGGTCGAATAACGGGGGGCAGTTCTAAGGTCAAGGCATCCGGGACCGCGTGGCCATCCAATGCAATCAACTGCGCGATCCTCGCGTCGCGAGCCATGAAGGTCAAGCGTTCTTGCGGTAGATCAGTCGCGAGCGGCAGATAGATCGCGCCAGCTTTCCAAATACCAAGAATCGTTGCGGGCAAGTGGGGTGAACGATCGGTTAACACGCCGATGATCTTTCCTTGTCCAACATTACGCATCAATAAAGTGTGCGCGATTGCGTTGGCCTCTTGCTCCACGGCCATGTAAGAAATGCTGCCTGCTTGCATGATGATCGCTGGTTTATCACCTTGATTCGCGCCAGGCTTATCGAGAATGTTTTCGAAGATCTCATGAAATCGCAGCGGTGGGCGATTTATTGTTTGGCCGTGTTCCCAGCGGGTGAGTAATGTTTCTTCGCTTGGGAGTAATGCGGGCAATACCGCGTTTACATGACTGATATCTTCCGCCAACCAATTGGCCCAACCGGTCAGCGCGCTGAACCAGTTCTCTGCAGTCTCTTTGGTGTAGAGGGTTGCGTTGACTTGCCATTGCAGTAACAGTTCGCCATCTGCCAAGGCTTCATGAATCAGCACCATATCTTGCCCAGGTGACCAGTAGGAATATTCATATTCCACATCGCTAGCAGTTCTCTCCATGAGATTGCTTGGCCTAGCAAGATGAAGTGCTGCTTGATGTTGTTGGGTTGCAGGGTTTTCCGTTACGGCGATATCGAAGAGCGGATAACGAGCAGGATGACGATGCTGCGGACGGTCGCGCCAGAGGTCGTGATACATCCGAGCGAAGGGGTACCGCGCATGTTGTAAGGCGGTAGCTAATGTTTGTTGGGTTTCGCGGAGTAGGGTGCCGAAAGCGGTAGCGCGATGCAGTTGATATGGCAGCGGCAGCATGTTGACGTAATAGCCAACGACTTGTGTCTCGCTTGCTAGCTCCCGGGTAGATGCGGTGGTGCCGATGATGAAGTCGGCATGTCCGGTGCGCCGACGGACTTCGACTGCGAGCAAGGTGAGGATGACTGCATGCAAGCTGGCGTCATGTTGCCTGGCAATGGTTCTTAGCGCGCTGGCGGTATTGATGTCCAGGCAAGCTTGCAGTCGATGGCAACCGGATTCCGGCTTGAACGAACGAGCATGATCGAGCGGCCATTCGTCGAATGATGAATCAGGCAGTTTTGTTAAGGTATCGCGCCAATAGGCGGCGTCGCTGGTGCATGCGTTACTGGCGAGATAAGTTTCTTCTTGCGCAGCTGATTCTCGGAAGTTACCACCTAGCAATGGGAGATCTTCTCCTCGTAGCAATGCGGTTAGTTCTTGTAAAAGAATGCCGATGGAATGGCCATCACCGACGGAATGATGTAACGCCAGCCAAAAAAGATGCTCACCAGTGGTGATGACTTCAACAATTCCCGCACGCCATAAAGGTGCCGCGCCCATGGCAAAGGGTTCGCTTTGATGTTTGCGAATGAAAGCTAGGGCCGCAGCGTTGTCAGGCTGTGTTGTCGTTTCGATTGTCTCGTCTAGGCTGACGGCAATACAGCGTCGCAGCCGGCCTTCTTCATCTTTACTGAAGTAGGTCCGCAATGCATCGTGTCGGGCGACAAGGGTTGCCCATGCGGCATTCCAACGCGCTAGGGCGGGCATCTCTCCCTGAATTACACGATGTATGGGAATATTAAAAGTACGAGTGTCGAGTCCTGCGGCTTCGGCAACCCAGAATTCGCGTTCACCTTCGGTAGTTAGATCACTCTTAGCAGAAACCCCGTCTTCATGCGATGTTTCCGCGCGCAATAATTCGGCCATGCGTTGCGCAAAGGCAGCAAGTGTCGGCGCGGCGAATAACTCGCGAGCGGGAACGGGTTTACGTAGTTCTTGCGATAACTGATGCGCCATCGTCACGGCCAGCAAGCTATTACCGCCTAAGGCGAAGAAATTATCCTCGCGCGCAGGGGCGTAACCAAGCAACGCTTCCCATCGTGACGCGATGCGTATTTCCAATTCACCTTGCGGCGGTGTTTTAGCAACGTGATCATTGTCGCGATTGACTTGTTGCAGTAATGCGTCGCGATCGATTTTTCCTGTTGGTGTTAACGGAATATCCGCAACGAGCGTCACGGTAGCCGGCACCATGTAGAAAGGCAAATGATCGGCGAGATAAGTTCGCCATGCGTTTTCCGACGGCAAGGGGTGTTCTGCTTGCGGGCAAACAAATGCTCGTAATAACTTCGTTTCGTTTGCACCGGCATCGACAAGCGTAACGGCCTGTTGCACGCCCGGATGTGCAAGAAGCACCTGTTCGATCTCGCTCAACTCAACACGCTGCCCGTGCAGTTTGACTTGATGGTCGATACGTCCGGAAATAACGAGCTGCCCTTCACGAGACCAATAACCTAAATCGCCGGAGCGATAGAAGCGTCCGTGATCGGTATCCACAAAACGTTGTGCGGTGAGCTCAGGGTTGTTGAGATAACCGCGAGAAAGTCCGACGCCGCCTAGCCAGAGTTCACCGGTTGCGCCCGGTGGCAGTGGATCACCGTTATCACGACGAATGGAGATGCGTTGATTTGCTAATGGTCGGCCGATCGACAATGGCGTGTTGCTATCGATATCGGGTGATACTCTGCCCATGGAAACGATGATGCAGGTTTCAGTCGGACCGTAAGCATTCCAGAAAGCGAGATGGCCGGCATGGTGTTTAACGTCGTCATGATTCGGGGCTTCACCGCCCGTGATCAGAATGCGCAGTCCTTCAAAGGGCACTTGCTTGCTGACACGAAGATAAGAGGAGACGTGAAAGGCAACCGTGACGCCGAGCTCGGTGTAGTATTTTTTCAACGCCCAAGGATCATCGCGCAGCGCTTGAGAAACTGGTACCAGCGCCATGCCGTGCAAAAGTCCCATGCTTAATTCCCATAGCGAGGCATCGAAGCTGGGGGTTGCAACGAGTGAGACACGATCTTCAGGAACAAGGCCGACGGATTCACCGGTCATGTAGCCGACATTGATCATGCTGTCGTGCTGAATGGAAGTGCCCTTGGGCATTCCGGTGGTGCCTGAAGTGTAGACGATGTAAGCCAGATCTTGGGGAGAGCCGGCGATGCGAGGACGGCGAGCGCTACGCGCAATAGTTCCCTCACCCTTGAAGGAGGAGTAAATAGCATGCCGCGCATTATCGAGCGCGATATTTTCTGGGCGAATGATTGTTTCGATCACTTGCGCGAGTGGTGCTGGAACCAAATGTTCATCAAGAACAATCAATATCTTTGCGCCGGCATCTGTTGCCATATACGCCAGGCGCTGGGGTGGTTGTTCGAGCGCTAGCGGCAGATAAACCGCACCGGCCTTCCAAATACCAAGGACAACGGCGGGAAGATCGGCGGTGCACTCGGTCAATACCGCAATCACATCTTCGCGAGTAATGCCCAGCTCAAGTAATGCCTGCGCGATGCTGTTCGCTTTGTCTTCCAATTGCGCATAGGTCTGCGTAGCATTTCGCGTGATGACGGCTGCGCGATTAGGGTATTGATCAACCAGATCTTCAACCAGCTCATGAAAGCGTTTAGCCGGACGCACTATCGTCGGCCCTTGTTCCCACTGCGCAAGTAATACCTTTTCATTTGGCAGTAACGCCGGTAAAGCTGCATTCACATGCTTGATGTCTTTCGCCAGCCAACGTGCCCAATCCGTTAGCGCGGCAAACCAGCTCTCTGCTGTTTCCTTGGTATAAAGCATGGCATTCACTTGCCACTGCAATAGCAATCGGCCATCGGCCAACGCTTCATGTAGCAGAACCATATCCTGCCCATGCGACCAGCGTGACCACTCATATTCAACGTTGTCATCGGCATGGCGCGTGGTTGGTACGGCGAGATGAAATCCTGATTGCCCTTCGCTGTTTACGGGATTTTCCGTTACGGCGATATCGAAGAGCGGATAACGCGCTGGATGACGATGCTGCGGACGTTCACGCCAAAAATCGTGATACATGCGGGCGAATGGATAGCGAGCATGTTGTAAGGCGGTTGCCAACGTTTGTTGGGTTTCGCGGAGCAAGGTGCTGAAAGTGGTAGTACGATGCAGTTGATACGGTAGCGGCAGCATATTGACGTAATAGCCGATCACTTGCGCATCAAGTGCGGACTCGCGCGTGGAGGCGGTGGTGCCGATGATGAAGTCCGTATGACCGGTGCGTCGGCGTACTTCGATTGCCAATAGCGTGAGGATCACCGCATGCAAGCTGGTGTGATGTTGCCGGGCGATGGTCCTTAGTGCGGTGGCGGTGTCAGCATCCAAGCAAGTTTGCAAACGATGACAACCGGTTTCCGGTTTGAAAGAACGGGCGTGATCAAGCGGCCATTCGTCGAATGATGCGTCTGGCAGTTTTGTTAGGGTGTCGCGCCAATAATTTGCGTCGGTAGTGCATGCGGTACTGGCGAGATAGGTTTCTTCCTGCGCAGCCGATTGTTGGAAGTTGCCGATTAGCGGCGGGAGCGCTTCTCCTCGTAACAATGCGGTTAGTTCTTGTAGAAGAATGCCGATGGAATGACCATCGCCAACCGAGTGATGTAACGCCAGCCAAAAAAGATGTATTTGTTTACTCTCGTTCGCGGCATCGTTAACTTCCCCTCTCCCGCGCGCGGGAGAGGGGTTGGGGGTGAGGGGGCTTGTCGAGGCAACGGTGTGTCCATTCGATGCGCTGATTCCTGCTGTTTTTCCGTCATTCTGTTGATCGCTATTGTGATCCGCGCGGTGCCCCTCACCCCAACCCCTCTCCCACGCGCGGGAGAGGGGCTGTTTCTGCGGTTGTTGCGCGATTATCTCGACAATACCTGCTCGCCACAATGGTGCTGCGCCCATAACAAAAGATTCGTTTTGGCGTTGGCGAATAAAAGCTAAGGCCGTATCACTGTCAGGCTGCGTGGTCGTTTCAAGTGCCGCATCCAGCGCTGAAGCAATGCAACGCAGCAGCCGGCCTTGGTCATCTTCACTGAAGTAGGTTCGTAACGCGTTGTGCCGTGCGACCAGGCTTGCCCAGGCAGCATTCCAACGAGCTGGCGTCGGCATTTCTCCGCGAACCACGCGATGTATCGGAATAGTAAAAGTACGAGTATCGAGCCCTGCGGTTTCGGCAACCCAGAATTCGCGTTCGCCTTCAGTAGCGAAATCACTATTGGCAGAAGCCGTTTCTTCGTTTGATGTTTGCGTGCGTAATAATTCAGCTATCCGCTGTGCAAAGCCGGCGAGCGTTGGCGTGGCGAATAACTCGCGAGCGGGAACAGGTTTGCGTAGTTCTTGCGATAACTGATGTGCCATTGTTACGGCCAACAAGCTATTACCGCCTAACGCGAAGAAGTTATCTTCGCGAGCGGGTGCGTAGCTGAGTAACGCTTCCCATCGTGATGCGATGCGTATTTCCAACTCACCTTGAGGCGATGTTTTGGCAGTTTGATCATCATCGTGATTAACTTGTTGAAGTAATGCGCCGCGATCTATTTTGCCCGCAGGCGTTAGCGGAATATCTGAAACGAGTGTCACGGTGGCCGGCACCATGTAGAAAGGCAAATGATCGGCGAGATAAGTTCGCCATGCATCTTCGGATGGCATTGCTACATGGGATTGTAAGCACACAAATGCTCGTAATAACTTCGTCTCGTTTGCGCCTGCATCGACGAGCGTTACAGCTTGCTGTACGCCTGGATGTGCAAGGAGAACTTGTTCAATCTCACTCAACTCAACACGTTGCCCGTGTAGCTTGACTTGATGATCGATGCGCCCGGAAAGAATGAGTTGACCATCATGAGACCAATACCCTAAATCGCCGGAGCGATAAAAGCGTCCGTGATCGGTATCAACAAACCGTTGCGCGGTGAGCTCGGGGTTATTGAGATAACCGCGTGAAAGGCCAACGCCGCCGAGCCAAAGTTCACCGGTTGCGCCGGGAGGAAGCGGCTCGCCGTTGTCACGCCGAATGGAGATGCGCTGATTGGCTAATGGCCGGCCGATCGACAATGGCATGCTGCTATCGATATCTGGTAATACTCTTCCCATGGAAACGATGATGCAGGTTTCGGTAGGACCGTAAGCATTCCAGAACGCGAGCTGGCCGGCATGATGTTTAACGTCGTCATGATTCGGTGCTTCACCGCCGGTGAGTAGAATGCGTAAACCTTCAAAGGGAATCTGCTTGCTAACGCGAAGATAAGACGAGACGTGGAAAGCAACGGTGACGCCGAGCGCAGTGTAATATTTTTTTAATGCCCAAGGATCGTCGCGCAGCGCTTGTGAAACGGGCACCAGTGCCATGCCGTGCAAAAGGCCCATGCTCAATTCCCACAGCGAGGCATCGAAGCTGGGTGTTGCAACCAGAGAAATACGATCTTCAGGAACAAGGCCGATCGTTTCACCGGTCATGTAGCCGACATTGATCAGGCTGTCATGTTGAATGGACGTCCCCTTCGGCATTCCAGTCGTACCTGAGGTATAGACGATGTAAGCGATATCTTGCGGAGAGCCGATGGTTTTTGGGCGGCGCGGCGGGATCGATATGATTTCTTCTGAACAAATGATTGTTTTGATCACTTGCGCGAGCGGTGCCGGAACCGAATGTCCGCCGAGAACAATCAAGATCTTTGCGCCGGCATCTGTTGCCATATACGTCAAGCGTTGTACCGGTTGTTCGATTGCAAGCGGCAGATAGACTGCGCCGGCTTTCCATATACCCAGGACGACGGCGGGAAGATCGGCGGTGCAATCGGTCAATACAGCAACTACGTCTTGGTGGCCGATGCCCAGCTCAAGCAATGCCTGCGCGATGCTATTGGCTTTATCTTCTAACTGCGCATAGCTTTGTATGCTATTTCTAGTAACAACGGCTGCGTGATTCGGGTGTTGATCGACTAGATCTTCAACGAGTTCATGGAAGCGCTTGGCCGGACGCGCTATTGTTGGACCTTGTTCCCACTGTGCAAGCAATACTTCTTCATTGGGAAGCAACGCAGGCAAAGCAGCATTCACACGATCAATGTCATCAGCGAGCCAACGCGCCCAATCCGCGAAAGAAGTCAGCCATGCTTGCGCTGTGCTTTGGCTATAAACATCAGGATTCCACACCAGCATTAATTCAATGCCGCCGCCATTTTCTTCAAATGGTTCGTGGCTGAATGAAAGATCAATGCCAGCAGCGGGATGTGCTTGTTCGCCCAGCAAGCGTATGGGTGTGAAAGAAAAATCCGTGTTTGTATCAGCGCATGTCCGCGAAGGATTGGCGGTCAGCGATATGTCAAAGAGCGAAGTGCGGGAATGAGGGCGAGCGTGCGGATGTTGTTGGCGAAATTCTCTATAAATAAGGCCGGATGGGTAGCTTGAATGTTCGACTGTTTCCGTTAGCGCAGTTTGCGCTGCATGAATCCGCTCAGCTAATGAGCTGGATTTGTCTTCAGCCAAAATCACAGGCAGCAAATTGACGAAATAACCCATTGCTGTTTCCGCGCCGGCTGGGCGAACAGAGATTCCGCTGCCGATTATTAAAGCAGCTTTATCACTTCGTCTTCTGACTTCTGCCGTAAGAAGTGCGAGCAGTAATCCGTGTAGCCCTACTTGATGCGTTTGCGCCAAGCGGGTGAGCGCGTTGACAGTCTTAGCATCAAGCCGTTCTATCAGTGGAGGCGCAGATTTTCCACTAGGCGCAACGGGGCGCGGGAAGTCCGTCGCATATTCGGTGAAAGCCTCGCCATTGGTATTTGTAGCAAGCGTGTTTAGTTGCTTTTGCCAATAAGCGCGGTCGTGTGAGGCAAGTTCTAAAGGGATGTATTGTTGTTCTGCCTGACTGGCGAGTGCGATGCCGTTTTTTGTTGGCGGTAAAGCGTGTCCCAATAACAGCGCAAACATTTCCTCTTGGAGGATGCGCGCGGAAATGCCGTCAATAACTGAATGATGAAGAACAAACCAAAACAACGTGATCTCATCCGCTTGCGAGACTTGGACTAGGCCGGCACGCGCTAATGGCGGCGTAGTGAGCGAAAACGGTTTATCCGTGTAGGTGGCGATCAGTTCTTTGGCTTCGGTCAATGAAGCGCAGCGATCATGAACGAGATGCGCAGTGGAGGATAATTCTTTTACGTCTACCGTGCGCCAGCATGCTTTGTTATCTTCGTCGGCAAAGAACGCCGTGCGTAAAGCGGCATGACGCGCGACAAGTTGCATCCAGGCTGCTTGCCAGCGTGTTGTTTCGGGGATTGTGCCGCAGACCGTTAAGACGCGTGAAATAGTTGAGCCTGCAGATGGAAGACCAATCTTCCATCCAATCCAAAAGTCTTCTTGGCCTGTTGTCGCGAAGTCTTGGTGTAATGTCAGGGCAGGGGAGTCTTGCAGCGCGGTCGCCAGCAATGCAATTTTTTGGCCAAGCGTCGCGATCGTTGGCGCAGCCAATACATTTTGCGTCGAGACGCTATAGCCCAACGCTTGTAATCGTTGGCAGACAACAATCGCCAACAGGCTCGTGCCGCCAGCAGCAAAAAAATTGTCGTCCCGCATGATGGGCCTGACATCCAGCGTTTCTTCCCAGACCTTGGCGATATTTTTTTCTAAGTCGCCTTGAGGCGGCGTTCTGTCTTTTCCGTACCCAGCTTGCGAGTTTGATTCCGCTAGCGCTAATAGTGCTTGACGATCCACTTTGCCGGCCGAGCTAATGGGCATTTCGGCAAGCATCATTACTTGCGAGGGCTGCATGTATGAAGGCAGCGTCTTGCCAAGAAAGCGATGCCAGTCATCCATTTTCCACTGATCCGGCAGAGCGCTTTCAACAAAAGCGATAAGCTTTCCTTTATGTTGTAAAGCGACGGCGCGGCTTATGTTGTCACGACGCAAAAGCGTGCGCTCGATTTCTCCCAATGATACGGATTGCCCGGAAACCTTCACCACGTCATTGTCGCGGCCTAGCGTTTCCATATAACCGTCGTCAGTCCAGCGCCCCACATCATGGGTGCGATAGGCGCGGCCGTGGATGGTCTCGACAAAGGCTGCGGCGGTTAATGTCGGTTGATTCAGGTAGCCGCGCGATACGCCAACACCCACCACGTGAATTTCTCCAATCTCTCCATGAGGCACTTCCTTGCCGTTAGCATCCAGCAAATAGACCGCCATGTTGGTGAATGGTCGTCCGCTAGGTAGAGAGCCTTCTCCCTTAGGTTCAACACGGTGCATGCAAATGGTGCCGCATACCTCGGTGGCGCCGTGTATGTTCCAGTATTCCAATTTACGGGAATAGTGCCGCGCGTCTTCGGCATTCGGTCGTTCACCCGCGGTCAGAATACAGCGCAGGCTTGAAGGTGCCGCGCCTTGAAACAGGCGAAGGTACGAAGGTGTAAATAGGGCGATGGAAACCGCGTGATGCGACATGACGGCAAGAAGCTGCGTAGGCTCGTCTAACAGCGCGCGCGAAGCGGGAACAAAAGCGGCACCCGCCAATAAGGGAATACATAGCTCGCGGAACCCAAGGATGAATCCCGGTGAAGAGGCGAGCAGCATGCGATCTTCGGAGATGATGCGGTGTGCATCGATGTGTCCGTGCCCCATATTGATACAGGCATCGTGCTGAAGCAGGACGCCTTTGGGTTGACCGGTGGAACCGGATGTAAAAAGAATGGCCGCGAGATCGGTAATATTGCCCGGTATCTCCGGCCTATGTTTATTTCGGCTGTAAAGTTTCTGGCTTAACTCTTCCGGCCTGATCAGCGCATGCCGTTTTGTATCCGAGGCATTGTGCGCAAGCGCGGCGGACAATTCGGCTGGAACAGCAATGCCATCGAGAGCAATCAAGCAACGCATTCCGGATTGCTCAGCCATGTTGGCCAATCGCTGGGCTGGTAGGTCGGCGACCAGTGGTACATAAGCGCCACCGGCTTTGAGAATAGCTAAGAACGCAACCGGTAACGACGCAGAGCGCTCCACAAGGACACCGACGGCTTCCTCTGTTTCCACGGCATTTGCCAGAAGAAGATGGGCGAGCGCGTTGGCTTTTTTGTCCAGCTCCGCATAGGTGAGAATATCGTGTTCGGTGATAACGGCGGGAGATGCTGGTTGCCGGTCGGCCAGTGTTTCGAAATATTCATGAAGGCGAAGAGCAGGCCATATTTTTACTGGTCCGAAATTGGTCAATTTTTTGGGCTTTACGTAAAAAAGTGTTTGATGGCGAAAATTATGAAAATTCAAAATGAATTGGAAAGTTTATAAATTTTCAGGCATAACTTCTAAACGCTCGATTGGTTTTTACCAATCCCTTCGGTAAGCCAAATTTCCTTTCTAGCGCAACAAATTTTCAATAACGCTGAACTATACTCAAAATTTTGTTTGAAAATTTTTTATATCGCAAGTTAGAATTTACTGATACCGAAAAACCAATTTTTGTAGTAAGGTTTGGTGCGATTGTTTCATGATCAATCAACATAAGGGGTGCTCCTAATGTTACATAAAACCGAAGAAAGCCAAGCGGTTCCGCCGCCGGTATGTACCACTGAAAAGTGTACGGATCTCGCAACTCGAAGTGAACGTCTGGATAGACTCGCCAGGAACCATATCTTAGCTGCTTCGGGCGTTGGCCTTGTTCCAATTCCTATTGTGGATATCGCCGGTGTAATGGGCGTCCATCTTGATCTGATCAAAAAACTTTCCGATGAATATAATGTTCCCTTCGACAAAAGCCGAGGTAAAACGATACTCACCGCGCTGTTAGGCGGTCTGTTTCCGGTTGCGATTGCCGGAACAGTAATGAGTCTTTTGAAGTTCATTCCTGTTATCGGCCAAACTGCGGGAGCTGTTACGTTGCCGGTGTTATTCGGCGCATCCACCTATGCTGTTCATAAGGTTTTTGTTCTGCATTACGAAGCCGGCGGCACGCTTCTCGATCTCAATCCAGCAAAGATGAAGCAATACTTTTCTGAGCAGTTTTTAGCGGGCAAGAGTGTTGCCGCTAATATGCGGGAAAGCACCGCGAAAAATTCTTCTTGATATTTCGGAGAGCCCTTAAATCGTGAACTGGTTCTAAGGGCTGCGCTGGTTTCAATATCGTAAATCCCATCGATCCCCCTTTTACAAAGGGGGAGAGTTGTGCTGTTCTTGGAGAATATCGTGGAAATAGCCGCCTTAGTTCTAGTGAGCAGTTTGATTATCGGTTTTTTAGGAAGACATAAAAAATTTGGTTTTTGGGGCCATTTTTTTTGCTCTTTAGCGCTGACTCCCTGTATCGGTCTTGTCGTGTTGTTGGCTTCGGACAGCAGAAAAAAAGACCATAAAGCTATCGACCGTGAGCGGCTTGCCAACGCACGGTAGGAATTAATCCTCGTTTAAAACTCGATTCATAATTCTCTGCGCGTCCCCGAACTGCTTAGGGCCCTTTTTCACTGCCACGCCGTTTCAATCTTGTTTGCCGTGTCGACAATTAAGCTTCAGGTATCCTCGATATTTCGGATAGTGAATGTCACTAGAGCGGATTTCAATTCAATCTACGGTATCGCTGGGTTTGTTTGGGGGGCAGTGCTCTCGGCGGTGAAGGAAGAAATCCGCGTTAGAGCGGCTGAGAATAGGTCAAAGTAGAACGGCAGGCGTGAGCCTGCCGTTTTATCGGGGCGTGGCTGGTTTACTTTACTTTACTTAGAAACGTCTACGATTAGCTTCATGCTGGGATGAACCGCGCATTCCACTTCTACGATTCCAGGCTTTGTAAAAACCACTGATTTGACTGCGCCCTGACCGTGAGAGCCGAGATCGAAGGTCTGGATTTCCGATAGCGAATAGACGTTATGCGGAAACGGATCTTCATTCTTGAACTTGATCGTGTCACCCACTTTAATCTTCAAAGTGGACGCAGTGAACTGCTTGTCTTTCTGTGAGACTTCGAACTCTGCCGCAAAAACCGGCGCTGCGAGTAGGGTGATAACTGACGATAGTAGTGTCAGCATACGTGGAGCAGTAAACATGACATCCTCCCAATTGGGTGTCTCGAATATTGGATCGGTGATATGGACAACTTTCAATTGTCACCGAATGTTCACATTAAAGCGTAAAACGATCGACTGCGCTATAGAGTCTTTTTGCAGTGGAATTCATATCGTCAGCCGCTGTACCAAGTGTATCAGCCTGTTGAGCGGTATTTTGTGCGAGATTTACTAATTCTCCAACGGTTTTTGCGATACGTGATCCGCCGTCTTGTTCCGCCTGCAGGTTTGTCGCCACTTCGGCAAGGGCATCACGCATTCGGCTTAGATTCGATTCGGTCGTTGCTGTCCCGGCTGCAATTTCTTCAAGGTGAATTAGGCTTTTATCGATTTCTTTATTAGAAGTGAGCAATGCGTCGACTGCTTGATTGACCTTTGACGAGACCGTGCTGGTTATGCCGTTGATTTCCGTCGTCGCTTCACGTGCGCGGGTCGGCCAATTTACGCACTTCATCGGCAACGACGGCGAAACCGCGACCGTGCTCACCGGCACGAGCCGCTTCGATGGCTGCATTCAAGGCGAGTAGATTCGTCTGCTCTGAAATTTCGGCAATTTGCGAGGAAATCGTGGTGATCTGCTGGGTCGAATGCGAGAGCTCTCGGGCCAGTTCCAGGGTGCTGTCCATTTCGGTTTTTGCATCACGAAAGCTGGCGACGGTTGCGTTGGTGGCCTCGACGTTGGCGCGGGCAGCGTGGCGCGTGTCCGATTCGATTTTATGCACAAGATTGAGACGTTCAACGGAGCGTTGAGCAAGCCCGGCCGCTTCGGTGGATTCTGTCTCTATTTGTTCAATCGCCGAAACTAGCGCTGTTTTGGTATGGCCTACCGTTGAGGACAGTGCGTTTAATCCGCCGGCATGCTTTGAAAGCGTTTGGGCGTCGTCGCGGACCACGCGCACCATTTTGTTTAGTCCATTGATCGTCTCAGTCAGGGCCGACCATGCTTGTCCTACTTCGTCCTGGCCATGATAGCTATCCGTATGTCGTAAATCGCCGCGAGCGAGTCCAGTTAACGCCGCTACCATGCGGAGCAATGGCTGCGTCAACGCGCGGCTAAAAAGAAAGCTCGCGGCGATGCCAAATCCTATCACCACGATTCCAAAAATTAGCAAAGCCTGCGCGACTTGGTCACCCAATTTGATGTCGTGGCTGAATTGCTCGTAAAGCTTGGTTTGTTCGTCAGCCAAAATCTTCGCCGATAGCCCGTCAATCTGTACTAGCTGATCGTTGAAACTGGCCGCCTTGGCAAGTGCCGCTGCACTATCCTTGCGCCTGGCGGCACCGATAACTTCCATGCGTGGCGCTTTGATTTTTTCGGCCAGCGAGACCAACTCATTGACATCAGGATTTTCTCCCAGCGCGGCTTTCAACTGTTGCAGGTTATCTTCTAGCGTCGATGCGCTTTTGATAGATGCAACAGCAGCCGCTCGAATCGCGTCCGGGTCGGTCATTGCGATCACTCGCATTTGGTTGAGGTTGACGTCGAGCAACGACAGCCGCGCATTAGTGGCTGCGGCAACACGAAGCCGCAGCGTTTGTTCTGTTTGGCCTATCGTCTTAGTTAAATGCCAGATCGCGTAGCCGCAAAGGCTGAAGCCTGCAATCATGCATATCAAGCCAAGGCCGGCTACGAGGAATATTTTGCTCCGCCAACTTAAATTCGCTAAAAAGGTCGTCATAGCCCGCTTGTACGAAAATTAAGTGGAGGAGTCTGATTTCGGTGGTTGATCTTGTTTTGCCTCGCGTGGTCGTTCAGAAACTTCCATTCCATCGTCATAGGGGAGTAACCAATCGATTAAAGCAACGACGCGATAGCTGAGCAAGATGACAACGCCGACGGTATACCATCGCGCATCGTAACTGCCGACTTTGCTGAGCCAGAGAAAATGCAGCGCCGCGGCAATGGCGAGTGCATAAATCATCCGATGCAGACGTCGCCAGTTGCCTTTTAGAAGACGCATGGCCAAATTGGATGACGTTGCGGCCAACGGAACCAGTATCGAAAAACCGATCCAGCCAGCGACGATGTAGCGTTTTTGGCGAATGTCGTCCCACAGCGAATCCCAGTCAAATCCGACATCCAGCCATAGGTAAATACTGACGTGAGTGGCGGCGTAAACGAAGCAGAACAATCCTAATATTCGGCGTAATTTGAATAAAAAATTCCAGTCGCCCATTCGCCTGCCGGCCCGTATATTCAGCCATCGCATCGACATGGTGCCGAGTCGCCGCGTCGGGGTAACCGACAACGTCAACAATAGGAAGTTAAAACTCCAGATCCCGGTGGTGCGCAAAAGATGGTCGAGTGGATTGATACCAAGCTGATTCATTGCCGCCCCCCACGCCAATGAACAGGCGGGGATGATTGCTGTTAAACATAAGGCAACCTGTAACGTCTTAACGTGACGGCCGCACCAACTTAGCATGGCTTGAATGGTCGGCAAATGGTTATCATCTCATCGACGTCGCGTTGAGATGGGCGACGCGCCGGTGGCACCAGTCAGAAGAATTTGGCAAGGTCCATCTCACGATAAAGCGCGGCAACTTGATCGGCATAGCCGTTGAACGGCAATGTTTTACGTTTACCGATTTCGCCAATACGTTGCTCTCGTGCTTGCGTCCAGCGTGGGTGAGGCACTTCCGGATTGACGTTCGCATAGAAGCCATACTCGGAGGGCGCGGCGTGCGTCCACGAACTTTCAGGTGGTGTTTCCTCAAAGCGGATCGTGACGATGGATTTGATACTTTTAAATCCGTATTTCCACGGAACCACAAGTCGAGCCGGCGCGCCGTTCTGATTTGGCAGTGGTTTGCCGTACAGCCCGAGCGCGAGAATGGTTAACGGGTGCATCGCTTCATCGATTCGTAGCCCTTCGAGATAAGGCCACGACAGCGCGCCGCCACGTTGCCCATACATTCGAGATGGATCTTGTAGGGAGATAAAACGGACGAACTTGGCTCGCGAAGTCGGCTTTGCTTCTTGAAGCAAATTACATAACGGGATGCCGTCCCATGGAATCACCATCGACCAGCCTTCAACGCAGCGTAGTCGATAGATTCGTTCTTCGGCGTGAAAACGCCGACGGATTTCATTGATGTCGTAAGTGGCCGGCTTCTCGCATTCGCCTTCGATTCGAATAGACCAAGGCGCGGGACGCAAGTTTTCAGCGAGTACCGCGATCGCCTTTTTATCAGTCGAGTACTCGTAGAAATTATTGTATTGGGTGATCTCTTCCCAACTATTCGGTTTTTCTCCCGATAGTAAAACCGGCGGTGTGGCTAGCGACTTGCATGCCGTTTCCGCTGCGATTGTTGGCGTTGCCACGGCGGCAGCTATACCAGCTAGCTCAGCAAGAAAACGGCGCCGTCCGAAATACACCGTTTCAGAGGTGATTTCGGACGGCAACGGATCGCTGCCAGTAAGGATACGGATCAGCGGCGTAGTCATGCTCGGGTGATTATTTAGTGAACAGGCAGCATTGGCATCGTGAATGGCTTTTGCGGAGAGGTTAATGCTTTCAGGAATGCGACCAGATCTTCCTTATCCTGTTGGCTTAGATTCAACGGTTTTACGTTTTCCGCTAGATCAGTTTTCGTCACACCGCCTTGGTTGTAATGTTCGACAACCTCCATCAGTGTCTTTGCCGAGCCGTCATGGAAATAGGGCGGCGTCAACTCGACATCGCGGAGCGTCGGTGTTTTAAACGCACCTTTCGAAATCGCGACTGGACGAATCAGATAACGGCCAAGATCGGGGTTTTCCTTACCATAGGCGGCAAGCCCGACGTTATGGAAGCTATTGTCGTTGAAGTTCGGCGCTGAATGGCAGGCTGCACAGTTGCCCTTTTTAGGATCAGCGAAGGTGCGGAAGCCGCGGACTTCTTGCGCCGTCATTGCTTTCGCATCGCCTTTCACCCAACGGTCGAAGCGAGAGTCGGTACTAATGACTGTACGTTCGAACGAGGCAATTGCTTTCGATACTGTCTTCGCGTCGATTGCTTCACCTGGATATGCTTTGGCGAAGGCGGCTTTATATCCCTCGCTGGTGTTGAGGAATTTGAACAGCAAGTCCATATCCATATTCATTTCCGCTGCCGATTCCATCGGTCCCATCGCCTGCTCTTCAAGCGTTTTACGCCGGCCGTCCCACATTTGTAACTCGTTGTACGCAGTGTTCGTGACAGTTGGGGAGGCGCGGGCGAGTGTGTTGCTCTTGAAACCTTTTGCCGTTGGCAAGCCGTCCGACCATCCCATTACCGGGCTATGACAGGTGCCACATGTCATGTTGCCGTCGCGTGAAAGTCGTGGATCAAAGAACAGCATTTTGCCAAGGGCGATCCGTTCGGGTGACAGTTTGTTGTCGGCTGGTTGCGGTGGTGCCTTGGGCATTAACCAGACTTTATCCTCGGGCCGAGGTTTTAGTGCGGTATCGTCGGATTTTTCGGCATATGCAAGTCCGGCGGCGCAAGTGAGCGTAGCGACACCGATTGCAAGGTTTTGAAACAGCTGCGATTGACGAAACAATTGACGCATGAAGTTCCTCCCTGAACGTACTCGAACAGGCGGTCTGATCCTAGGTGATCGACCCCGCCGCCAACTAGGGCTATATCATTACCATTATCTTGAGATATCGCAAGCAGCAACAAGCAACTTGTTACGTATTCTTTTCAAGACGTTTCGAACGATTGCGAATTTAGGACTTTAACACCAAGACGATGCGTATCGTACAACAACAGAGCATCATGTTGCGTAGATCTTTTACGATTGCGAAACAAAAAAGTTAAGAACTCATTTTACAAATAGGGAGTCAACGGGTGAAAGTAGGTGTGGTGCGACAAATTAATCCCTGCTTCTTATCAGGAGTGGGCAAAGCATAGAAATAAAGAGCTGACTGAAAAGAAGGAAGGCGCTGCCAGGTAGTGATGAGAAAATCAAAAGCATTATCAACAAAATTCCTGAGGCCGAGGACTATACCCATCGTGGGGCAGAAGATGGAGAATGTTTTGGCGGCGCCCTTATTGGCAAGATATCGGATCCCAGTCCGGGCAGCCATCTTGATAACTGTTACGTTTTTTTACAAGCCCCTAAGGATGGTGGATATTCTGATAAGCGGCCCAGACTTATATTAGTGGCAGCTAATCAATTAGAAAAACCTGACACAGTTAAAATCGTTCAAATTAACAAGGCGGTTAGTAAATTAAAAGAAGGAGTCTTCAAAGAATTTACAACGTCTAATACAAAGCATTACCGAAAATTGCTGAAGCAAAAAATCATTGAGACGACGATAACAGGACATAAGTGTCCTACAAGTTCTCGTTAAGCCGAGGCGCGCGCTTTCTGCTTGAAGCTTATCCCGGTAATCATCATTTTACTCATCTCGTTTCCTTTGTATGAATAAATAACAGCATGCAGTTGTACGCTGAACAGAAAAGCACGCATTCTATTGAGCGCTTGTTGAATAAATTCAGCCTCAGGATTCACGAGGCGTTACTGCAATATAAATTCGTTCTGATTTACGCAGCACCATCAGCGCCGTAGGCACGCCGATGCGGACATGCGTCAACAGATGTTGTAAATCGTCTATCCCACTTACTTAGGACTTACGCAAAACTGCCCCAGCGGCGTTACGCCTCCTTGCCGTACCAGGTCGCACTGTCTGCGTCGGCGTGTCTTGCTGGGACAATTTTGCGTAAGTCCTATTACTGACTCACCGGCATACCCCACGATGATATCGCGCTCGCGCAATCCCGCTTCTCCTGCAGGGCTACCCGGCACCAATGCGGTCACGAGCACGCCGCTCTCTGCTGCAAGATCGAAATATCGGACCGCACGCCGAGGAAGCGTCACATTTTGTCCGACCACGCCGATAGATGCCCGACGCACTCTACCGTGTCGCAATAGTTCGGCGACTACCCAATTAGCGGTATTGATTCCGGTGGCAAAGCAGATACCTTGGGCCGATGCGATGATCGCCGTATTTACGCCAACGACTTCATGTTGAGTGTTGACCAGTGGGCCCCCAGAGTTTCCTGGATTGAGGGCCGCATCAGTTTGAATAACATCAGGCATCAATCGCCCCGATTGTGCGCGCAAACTACGGCCAAGCGCGCTGACGACACCGGCTGTTACGGTAGTTTGAAAACCGTAAGGGTTACCGATTGCGACCACCACTTGGCCTACGCGTAAATTGCGGGAATTGCCAAGCTACAACGCCGGTAGGCCCGAAGCGCCTATGCGAATCGCTGCCAAATCGGTATCAGGATCGTCACCAATCAAATCCGCCGCGAACTGCCGACTGTCATTTAACGTAATGTCAATTTTCTTGGCACCATGCACGACGTGGCTGTTAGTGAGTATGAAACCATCTTGCGCGAAAATAAATCCAGAACCACTGCCATGTTGTTCCGCAGTAGAGCGCGACTTGTTTTGCGAGGGACGTTTTACTTCTAAATAGGTGACGGCCGGACTAACAGCGTCAGCCGTAGAAATAACTGCGCGCGAATAGGCGTCCAGCAAAGCGTATTCGCTATCTGTTTGCGCAGATGACGGGATTGACGCTGACGGTTCTAGGTTACTTGAGTCGTCAAGAATGTTACGTAAAGAGTTATCCATAATGAATGGATAATTAGGGCGCGTAGCAGAGAATCAAGGGGTGGTAGTTTTAATAAACCGCTTCGCGTCTAACGTCACATAAGTTGACATATCTCTTCTAAATAATTACCAGACCAGGACTAGGCGTAACAGGTTTCGCGCCCATGCTCGATAACACATTCGCCGTAATCTGCTGCACCCGCAAATCAGCTCTTGGCGTTTGGATAACACCAAAATTGTCGAGCCCCCATGACCATTGAATCGACCCCGTTGCGAATACTTTTGCGCCGCTCAGCGCTGTGTAACGCGCCGCGCTGGAAATTTGGGTGCTAGTAATCGGTGTCCCTGGCGCTACCGTTGAGCGCGGGGTCACTGTTGAATTGGAGAGAACAATTAATCCCGATGGCGCAAAACCGTTATTGACGACTCCATCCCATTCGAAACCGACTAATTGCGTACATGTGTTTCCGTTCTGAAGGCCGGTGTTGTTGTAGTAAGGATCGGACGAATTGGATACGACGAAATTGTAGCCACCATATTTATTATCATCGTCGCCTACATACATTACGCCGATCATCGCATTCTCCGGCCGATTATTTTCGGCGTCTCGCCAACGATAAGTCGGTGCGACCGGGTCTGGCGTTACCGATGGATATCTGTAGCACGCCATTATCCGATTCGCCTCGCCTGAACTTGACGGTTCGAAGCGAACGCGCCAATAAGCGGTATTGCCGGAAAAGAATCCAAGATTGATGCCTGAGTCGCGTGCTTTTTCCACGGCGTCGCGCATTTCCTTTGACCAATACTCATCATGGCCAACCGACAAATAAGTTTTGTGTTGCAGTAGTAGATTTGGATTGGTGTGAACATCCATGTTCGTGATGTAAGACACATCGTAACCTTGTGCCTCGAGCCATCGAATCATGTTGTACTCATAACACAGCGGGTTGTTATAGTGGCCAGGATTAATAGTTACCTGCGCGAAAGGCCTATCGAAGGATACCTTTTGGGCCTGTTGACCATTCGTGCTATTGAAAGGATATAAGCTGTATAACGAACCAGGGCATCCGTATTCGTTGTATGCCAAGAACGTAGTAAATGCGCTTTGAAAAACCAAGTCAGAGCGGCTGCTGTCATCACGAACGACGAACCATATATAGGTTTGTTTGCCGCTAATGGCGTCGGTAAGTTTTGCAACGTAGAAACCGGAAACCCAATCAATCCCGATCGGTAGAATGTATGAGGTATCCCATTTGCACTCGATCAATTTTGCTATTGGGTCAGTGATGACGCAAGACGGTTGCGTTACGCCAGTCAATGGTCCTACGCTTTGAATCAAGCGTCCGCCCAAACCGCCATAGAAACCTAAGCGGTATACATCAATAGTGAATGGCCCGGCTTTCGCTAAGCTTACTTTGAGAGGTAATGTTCCTCCGATATTCACGCTTGTCGCACTGGCGTAACCGGCAATTTCCGGCCACGTTGGCGTTACCGGATTGGTCAGTTGCCATTGCGTAGATCCTGCTTTTTGATTTTCAGCAACGATTTTATTTCCTGCAATGGCGCCGCTACTGATGGGCTGAAAAACGACATCGCGATAATAATTACTGTTCTGGTAAGAGCTTGCCGGAAAATTACCTGGTGGGCCGTATACACCATTCCCGCCATCAGCTATGGAACTCAAGGTGCCACTAACAATTGGCGTGGTCAATTCATTAGCAGTAAATGGGAAACTACCCAAAATGTTTACCGATACAACATAAACTGTGTTTGCTGTAATCGGCAAAGGCGCGGGTAGATTTTGCGTTTGCCATCCAGAGGCCGTTTCCGCTTGGAACGTAACGCTGGCCAGCAGCGATCCAGTGGAAGACCAGATGCGCCCGACGTGTATGCCAGTTTCATTTGCGGTTTTCCAATGACGAACGGCAATGATTTGCCCTGATTGCATCGAGCAAAATTTCATTCCCAACTCATAGCTTCTACCGTCAGTAGCGTTTTGCAGTAAAGGCAATTGGTTTGTGAATATTGTTTGTCCCAATGCAACCGGAGGAAGGAGCGCGGGTGGAGGAATTGATGTTGCGGATTCGCTTCCTGGTAATGCGAGGCTTGCCACTGTTGGGAGGGATGATGGCAGCAAGGTTAATCCCATTAACCTGCTTAAATTAAGCAACCATTGACGGCGAGTATCCATTTTCAGAGAAGCCGGATCGCCAGTAAAAAATTTCATGTTACCACCTCATGCATATCAAACTAAAAACGACAGCCAACGCATTTGTGTGTTGGTGATGAAAGAGAAAAGGAAATGTGCGAATCGGAACCGGTAATAGATCCAACAAGTAGAGCAACCATGCGCTATAGATAGCCAAACAAGCTATTTGCGCTGGTAGAACTACCGCTATTTCCTTCTATCTTCATTAGTCGGATTGTTGTTTGATGACGTTAATCGAGGCGAGAAAGGCTGAGCAAAAACCACTTTGACCTTTTCATATCGCAAGGCGGCAATAATATTTACCGCGCGTATTTCGATTATTACTGACTACTTCAAACAACTTCACCTGACTTACGGCATACCAAATCAACATGCCGACTACACTGCATTGGTCTGTCGCACTATGCATGCGAACGACCAGGCTTTACATTACTACTCAGATTGCAACTGCCCTACAGATATTTCATGCTTCATTTTCTTCTATCGCGTGCTTCACTATCGGTACCATTGCGGCGACCCGTTAGCGTTTTTTTTTTGATGAAACATAGAATCAACATGCCAACGTGCATGCTGTACTACATTCGTTTCGATTATTGCTAATCACGATTTCTGTTTGCTCTTTTAACGTGGTCTTAAATCAGATATAGCAAATTATTGTTCACATCTCGATAATTTTTTCTCGCTAAAAACGTGCCGAGTAATTTGTTCTTTTGCACAATTTTCCATTTTATTAAATGCCGTGTTTTCTTGGTATGCCGAACAAATGTCTCTACCTCAATGGCATTTTCATTGTGTTTGGTGCGCATAATAACTGTGTGATATCGGTTACGAGTTAGTGGTATTTTTAGTAAGGCAGGGATTTTCGCCCAAACGGTGTCACGACTCCTGATATAAGGTGTGTTGCACAAACCTCACGCTTTCAATAAAAATAGAGTAGATAATTCTCTTAAGAGTGAATTACTGTTATATCGTTGTAATTCGTCTACTGCCAAATCAATGCAATTGTTGACCGTCCATAACTGAAAGCGCATGGAGGCTATTTTTGACTACTTTGCTACCTCGCTGTAGTGACAGTGGTCGTTTCGAATCAAGATTGATTGTTACCGTTCCTTCCCCCCGGCGTAGAGTATGGTGAGTTTATCCAAAGCTCGTATTCGTCTTGGAAATCCTGTTGTCTTCGGCTTCGCAATACTCCTCGGCGGCGCGGCTGCCCTGTTGGGCTGGGCCCTAAATATCCCAACGCTATTCCGCATTCACACCACCGGCATACCCATTTCCATTAATAGCGCTATTTGTTTCATGCTCGGCGGCGCTTCTCTTGCGATCCCTGCAGGGTTACCCGCTCGACGTAGGGCTCAAATCGTATTTGTTTTGGCGGGAGCCGTTACTCTAATCGCCGTTGCGGAGCTTACGGAAATAATATTTGGCGTGAGTTTCGGTATTGATCTTGATGATGTTCAGCGGCCCTTCCATACAAGTGTCCGCTATCCGGGACAAATGGCGCCCAATTCTGCCCTGGGCTTTTTACTGGCAGGAATAGCGCTAATCTGCGCGAATTGTGCAAACAATTCCTTCGCTAGGAGAACGGTCCGGTTTTTAACATTTAGCGTGTTGTTCATCGGCGTCACTGGGGGGATTGCCTATTTCATCAATCTTCAATTTTTATACAGTTGGCACGGTGTCAAACGAATGTCCCTCATCACCTTGCCACCCGTCACTTTTAAGTCTATGTCTATAAGATTGCAATCACGCTATGA
>JAZKCF010000108.1:0-16501 GCA_040388195.1 Pseudomonadota bacterium | reverse complement strand
AATAACTAAACCGCGCTCCTTGCGCCTTGCACACGGCTATTCGGCTGGGCTGCGCCTGCGCGATATAGTTCATAACAGGCTCTAGCGTAGGACTTACGCAAAACCGTCCAAGCGGCGTTGCCACTCCTTGTCGTATTAATTTGTACGGCCTGCGTAGTTGCGCCGTGCTGGGAGAGTTTTGCGTAAGTCCTATATTGATCTGGTAGTGCTTCACAGATTCGTTGCCTATTCGCTTGACGCGCGGTGCAATACTTTCAGTTGTTTACCCGCCACAAAGTCAGAAAATCAATTTTTTGTTAGGGAGTGCAGAAGGCATGAAATCAGTAAAACGATCGACTGTAAGTTTCTGGAGAACCGTGCATAGAAATACAATCCTAGCTTTGTTTAGCAGCTTAATCGCTGCGTGTGGAGGCGGGGGCGGTGGTAGTAGCGACAGTGGAAACAATGGAAGTAGTGGAAGCGATAATAATCTCAGTAACACCGCTAGCGGCCCTATTAGTGGAGTGGTTGCCGTCGGGGCTCCTGTGGCTGGCGCTACGGTAACAATAAAAGGCGCAAGCGAGAGCCGGATAACGACGACTGATAAAGACGGCCACTACAAAGTAGACATTCGTGGAATGACCGGGCCGTTCGTCATCGAAGCGAAGAAGATCGATACCATCAATCAACAACACCAGGAAATGATTGTTCTACACTCGGTTTCCGCTATTGGGGAAACCGCCAATGTAAACCCGGTAACCGAGCAGGCAACAACAGCAGCTGCTATCAAGGCCGGCTTTACCAACGCGGCAGACGCATTCAATCAAAACGCAGCCATCGCGCCGGGAAATGTAAGAGCTTATGTCGGTAATTTAACGGTAGCAATTCACGATACGCTATTAGCGGGCTGTGACAATCAAGATTTTCTGAGCGGGGCATACGTCGCGGATGGCAAATGCCATGACAAGGTTATCGACACCCTCAACGTGTCTATCAATCCTGGAACAGGCGAAGCAAAGCTAACTTCGAAAGCGGATGACTCGATTAGTAAAACAGTTTCCGCAAATCGGCGACTCTCGACAGACGACGTGACGCCTCTCAAGATTGATCAAGTTGCGGAGGATATCCAAGATATCGCCGGCATGCTGAAAAATTTTGCGGATGTAATTAACGAAAAAGGAACTTCCGTTTCAGCAGCCGATCTCGATATTTTTTACGACGATGCTTATCTTTCGAGCGGGGAAAATAAAGCCGACCACATTGCTAAAGTCGCGTCTTCAAGTCAAAAAGCGGCGAATTTGAATGCGACGTTGCAGTATTCTGGTATCCACATACTCCGCACCATTTGGGATGCCGACAACAATCGAACGATCTACTATGTTGCCAATCTCGGTCAGCGAACCGATGTACAGGGAAGTGTTGTGCAATTCAGTAATAATGACGGATATGTTGCTCGTGATGCCGATGGAAAAATGAAATTCTTAGGCGGGCACTTTAATTTTTCGATAGAAAATTTCCATTTTCTTTCTGTTCGCCGGGTAACTGCAACGGAAGACCGAGTGGATTCGGGAATTGCATTAAATGTTCCAAACAGTTCAACCAAAACTATCTCGGCAGTTAACGTCAGTGGCCCTGGGCTGCCGACAGCTGGGCTCAATCTAATTCAGTGTCCCAGCTATTGGTGCTTGAATGACGCCGATCGCAATGATCCGACCGACGCAAGTTTTTATGTAAGTGACGGCATCTATTTTTTCGACGATGCAACTATCGACAGTCAATTTTCTAATAACGGTGCACCGTTTATTTACACCCTGTCGGTAAGCTATAGCGATGGTTCTTCTGAAGTGGCGCATATTCAATACTATGTACCGCCGGTCAAGGCATCTGTTGTGAATGCCAACGTGTTGACACCGACGTTATCGGGGCTAAACGGTCATTCGTTATCGTCGATTGGCTTAACGGACGGCACGCCGGTACCAATTGGGTTTGCCCTACCGAATTTTGCGAATGCCGGTATGGCGGGAACAACATTATCCTCTTTGTCAGTTAGAGATTTTTTCTCGAATTCCCAGACTGGTATTTCACGAGCGGGGCCTATTGCATTGAATGCGACTAGTTATTCTCTAGCGCTTCCCCCCCAAAGCGGTGGCACCGGCGAGTGGACATCCGGCCGTTTTTATTTGTATGCCTTCGATAACTTTGGTCGTGAATTCTCAACAGTGTGGACGTTTTGAGATAGGCAGACCTATTTAGAAATTCACACAGTGTATTTAGTACGTTCTCTACTTTGAAAAAACCTCGGTCATTGCCCCGAGGACAAGGAAGGGACAGGGAGTATTTATGGTGGTGAAGATTTCACTACGTAAATCTCCCGGCCCCTTCGCTCTGCTCTCCCTCTTTTTCAAAGGAAAAGAGGATCATTGTTTTGTCCTTACGCCTTAGATGCAATTCCCCTGCTTTTTACTAAACACTGCAAAACGAACTAAAGTTTTTTCCTGTGCGTCCAATAGTAAATGAACGCGAGACGAAGTCGGTTGAATCAGCGAGCCTGTTCTGATTCGGCGACGAAATAATGGCGGCGTTTGCGGGCACTGCATTTGAAGCGCATTGGTTGGAAGTAGCGTGATATCGCTATTGCGCTCGGTGTTACGGAAGGTTTGGTGAGCCAATGGATGTTGACGGCGCGCATCGGCGGCGCGGCAGCCTATGAGTTTCGCGGGGATCTTTGGAGCTGCACGCGAGTGGCGCAGATATTGCAATGGGAATTCGGGATCACCCATAGCACAAGCCACTTATCTCGGCTGCTCCGGTCGATCGGATGGACGCGGCAAGTGCCGATCACTCGCGCCATTCAGCGTGATGAGGAGGCGATTGCGCAATGGCGCAGCCGGGCATAGCCAGCATTGAAACGACAAGCCGTTTCCGAGAGAAGAAGGATGGCATTGGTGGACGAGTCGAGGTTTTATCTGTTGCCCGCTAAGCTCAAGACGTATGCACCAATAGGACAGACACCGGTTTTGCACAATTGGCAAAGCCGGAATCACTTGTTGATCATGGGCGCTATTGCGATGCTGCATATTCGTGTCGCGGATCTTAATGAAAAGCTTGCAGACCACATTCACAACTCATTAACAGCGCGACCGGTAGTAAACGAAGAATACTTCGCGATGGCCACTTGAATGCAAATGTTTTCAGCAATAATAGTTTCCGGTTGATAGGCGCGTAGCAAGGAAGCAGGCATATCGAGGAGTGTCGGATATGTCATTTGTTCAGGTCTTGGCATAACTACATCGCCAAAACCTACATTCCCCTGCAATGAGGGGCGGGCTTGCTCCAAGCGTCCACTAAGTTGAAAGTCGCATCGATGTTTTCGCCGGAGAATTTAAGGATAGCGCAGTGCTCGTCATTGAAGCCACATGAGACATGCCAAGCCTGTTCGAACCATGCCGCGCCGCAAGGGTAAACTACCTCACCAACCGCTGGGTTAAGTTTTGGTAGGCTGCGCTCTCCCCCGCTTGGCAAGGCAAACTCGAGGATGCGGGGTGCTTCAGTAACACGCGCATAAGGTGCAACGGCAGGAAAGCGGTATACGCTTGCCCGATAAGATATCTCTGCTGCTTCCGTAGATATAAAGTGGCAGAAGGAGTAATAGAATGCGCCGAGCCTCACTGGCGGAGCGCCACCTCTCAGATGTCCATGCCTAAACCAGGAAGATTCAGAAATGTGATTCTCGTCCGGCAAGGTGTAAAGAAGGCGACCATCTTCCTCGCCTACAAACCGCGCGAGCAGATGAGGATCGGGTGAATAGACCAGTTCACTTAGATCGTCGGCTAGGAACATCCAATTTTTTTCAAGCGCCTTATGCGGTGTTACCAAATCAATTTCTTTCGCCGGGCCGAGCGGAGAGCAAAGATTTCGATCGAGCTCAACAAGAAACTGATGGTTGCGTGGCTCATGCCATCCCGAATTAAAGTAAAGATAAACGCGTCCTCCGATCTCATACAAGCGCGGATCAGCAAACCAGGTAATCGCGCGTTCCGGGTATCCATGCCCTTCCCGAAATTGAATGGCGTCCGATAAGGGCATCTGAGAACCATCAAATACTTCGAAGTTTTCATCAAGAAAACACGCTGCGATTCGTCGCTGCTGATTACCCAGAACCACCCGGTAGGCAAATAACCAACGGTCCGATTGGCGCAACAATGCCGGGTTGAAGCACCAGATGGGACCTGTCGAAGCTTCTTTCTTCCAACATGCCGGCAACAGGGTCTGATTGCAAAATATCTTGATGCTCTCCGGGGTGCACATGATTGCCTTTAACGCCTAAGAAAACGGTCGACTTCTTGCATCACTTGGTTTTCAGTAACGGCCGCAATCGTCTTGCCAGCAATGATGTCTGCCTCCGAGAACAAACCAGCCGGACGGACCTGCACATTTTCAACGCCATAGGCCGCCCAATTATCACCAGTCGGCCAGGCAGCACAGATTCTCGATTCCATGGAAGCCGGCATATGATTGATTTCAACTACCCGCAATCCATTAGCGGCTGCGATATGTTTGGGCCCTGAATCGGTTCCGACAAACAAGGCTCCCATCTGGCAACAGGCGGCTAGTTGCGGCAGAGAGAATATTCCAAGTCCATTGATGATCCTCGGGTGGTGCCGCCGTGCAAGCGTACGGTAACGGCGTTGCTCTCCACGGGCCCCAACGACCATCACGTGGCATTTGAAAGAGCTTACGATCTCGTCGATTAACCCCATCACTCTGAATTCCGGCCACACTCGATGCGGTGCGGAAGCGCCAGCTGCTAGCAAAACCAGATCGCTACCCGACCATCCTTGCTGACTAAGCTTAATTTCGACGCCTAAACGGTCGATTGGATGCTTCCAAGTTTCCGGCACGTAGTGTTGGCTACCAGGAAACAAATGTTGTACAAGTTCATTCGCGTATTCGGCGACATGCACGCCAAGCGGGGCGGCCAGCGTCTCGGTGTAGTGCTGAGTTGTCTGGTCATCCACCTGGCTGAAAGTAATGGATCTCTTTGCCGCGAGCTGCCGGACAATTGTCGCGGCACCATAATAGTCATGGGCGAAGCGGGGATTGACCAGAAGATCAAATTTCCCTACGAACGGACGCAACTCCGGATGGCACTCGACGCCGCGCTCACCCTGTAGAACCACACAATGATCGATGTACGGACAGGCCGAATAAAGCGGTACCGTTTTCTTGGTCACGAAGAGGGTAATGCTGGCGTTCGCCAAATTTTCGCGTAACCCCTTCAAGAAGCCGCTGCCAAGCACGTGGTCCCCGATGTTGTCTAGCCTGACGACTCCCACCGATAGTGGCGCGTTCGGCGTCCGATCCGTTGGGACTGCTTGTGGATGAGGGCGTCGCAAAAGGTTCTGCGCGGTTCGAGATCGAGTCGAGAAGCGCAGATGTGCGACTGGTACATTGAGCATCGCAGGCTCGATATCGGGCCGCGCAGGGCCTTTTGCGACACCCTCAGTATTAGAGAAGGTCTGCAAAGTCATCCCTCAAGCGTTTAAAAACACGCCACCCTCCCCATGCGAACATCATTGCGACCAGTAGATAAATTGCCAAACCATTCCAATCAGTCACCCTCCCCTGCTCCAACACAGCGCGAGTCTGTTCGACAAGCGTCGTCAGCGGGTTCAATAGAAATAGTGAATGCAGAACTGGCGGAAAACCATCGATGCTATAAAAGATCGGCGAGAGGAAAAGCAATGCTTGCCCAGCTGGCCCGGTGAAATGTCCGAGATCTCGCAAATAAACACCAAGCGCAGAAAACAACAAACTGACAGCTAAGAGAACTGGCGTGAACAACAAGAGAAGGAATGGCAGGAATACCACGCCCCAAGGCACTCTGCCATGGAAACATGTATAGACGATTGTCCAAATGACAAGGCTAATCGCGGTATGCGCTAGCGCCACAATGACGGTGACGAGTGGCATCAGCGCTAAAGGGAAAACAATCTTCTTCACATAAGCAGGATTACCAGATATGAGAAAGGGCGCCTTATTCAAGGTCTCGGCGAGTGCCTGAAATAGCGCTAGTCCGGGGAAGAGCGCCAACGAATACGCCACGGCGCCTTCGATCGAAAGCGCCCCTTGGCGGCCAAGCATGATGCCAAAGGCCAATGAATAAACAGCCAGCATCGAGACCGGATGTGCCAGAGACCATAGGAAACCAGCGTAACTCCCACGATAGCGCAATACGAAATCACGCTTCGAAAGTTCCCACAGCAGGTCACGAAACGTCCAGACTTCTCGGATCAACCTAGATTCCTCAGTTGAACGCTCCCGAGTGTGCGCTTTCCAGGCTGTCGGGCTAGGCGCGACAACGCGGCATGGCCATTCCATGCAAGGCGGAGCAACGACGCCCGGCTGCCTGGAAAGCGTGCAATCGGGGGCGTAGCGTGGTCACCCTTTTGGTGAAGCTTACAAGAACAAAAATGTTCGCCCATGCAATATCTTTCGATGGAAAATAAGCGGTCAACTGAGGAATCTAGGTTCAATTAAATTCCTCCTCGATTTGCCGAGGAACGTTCGATAAAGTCCCGCCTAGTCTCCCAACCATCGGCAATCCAAACATGCCTAAGAAAGGTGCTGGATTTTCTTCATAGTTCCAAATGACTCGTAGCGGACCAAACCAGTTCGTGGTATCGATTGCGTGGTAGCCACTTTCGCCAGATAAAGGTTTCCGGTTCAGGCCGAGTCGTAGGCTGTACTCCCCACCCTCAAGCAATAATTCCAGCTCGAATTCGAAGTAACGCCATTCTTCACCCGCATGTGAAATTTCAGGGCAGTTCAGCATCGCCGAGTTAATACTCGTCACAGTTTGGTCGTAGCGATTTTTGATGGACAACCCAATTACTAAGTCATCATCACCTGGAAAAGTGCGAAAGCACGCCTGGATAACGACTCTGTTGCCAAGGGTATGTGTTACGGAAGATTTTCCATCGTCGCCGACGATGCGAATGGCGATGAACCGGAAGGTCTCGCTAAGATCACGGCGCCAGACCGCATCGTTGTTGTGTGGAGAATTAGTCGAAACATTCGAGGCTGCGGAAGTGGGAACGACTTCGTTCGAGCCGTCCGTCAGCAGTTGATGGATTGCAGCATCGCTGGGACCCTTATACGCAAGCTGACCTGCTCTCAGATAAAGCGACATCTGGCACATGTCGCGCACCAGAGATAGATCGTGCGATACGAAGAGAAGCGTCACGCCCGCCTCGCGTAGTTCCGCTAAGCGTCGATAACATTTTTGCTGAAAAAAATAGTCGCCGACCGCGAGAATTTCATCAATGATGAGAATGTCCGGCACGAGCACTGTATGAAGTGAGAAAGCAAGCCTCGCAAGCATCCCGGATGAATAGGTTTTGACCGGCTTGCCGAGGACATCGCCGATATCCGCAAACCGGACAATTTCATCGAAGTGCTTTTCAACTAATGCCCGCGACAAACCGGATACCATGCCGTTGAGGAAGATGTTCTCCTTCCCGGAAAGCGCGGGGTCGAAACCGCTGCTCAACTCCAGAAGCGCGGCAACTCTACCATTGCGGATTATCGTTCCAGAAGTGGGTGTTAAGGTTCCGGCAATGATCTCTAGCAAGGTCGTCTTGCCGCTACCATTCAATCCGATGATGCCAACGGAAGTCCCTGCCGGCACTTCGAAATTCACATCCCTCAAGGCCCAAGTGCTTTGTGGCATCGGTGTACGCCGAAAACAAAGGCTGGAAACATGCGATGCTAGCGTCGGGCGTTGCGAATAGGATTTCCCTATGCCCTCCACTTGGATTGCTATTCTGCTCATTAGCGTCGCCCACTCATGCCATTGGCCGCGGCTGCGAATTGGTCCAGCATTTGTTCTGCCCTCGCCGCACAAGAATGCAGCGTTGCGCGGTCCGCCATCGTGGCATTCTTCAACGCTAGCGCAATGGCATCTTCGGAACACAGATTGCTACATTCGACTAACCCCAATTCTTCGCGAATCCCCGTTAACTTGGCGTTGCGATCATATACAGCCACGCGCGAGCCCGCCCACGCGCCGGCCATCGTCATGTGATAACGCGAGGTGAGCAATGTTTCGAAACGCTGAAATTCTTCAAACATATTTCCCAACGTCGCCAACCTGTAGTCAAGACAGCTCAGTTTAAAATTCGCCGTGAGACCGCTTGGAATAAGTTGATACAAAGATAACTCACTACCGGTTAAGTGTCGTACTTCCTGACATAGCCATGTCAGACTGGAATCGTGATCGCGCAGTACCCTGGCAATTGCAAGACAATCCGGCACCTCCGATTCGTCAATCAGGCAAGCGGCAACTCCCGACAACTGCTCTTGCTTTGCTCGTCCTGAAAAAGCAAGGTGGGCCACATCCGCGCCCAGGCGTACTTTTTCGTGGGAAAAGCCAGCGGAGAGCATTGCCTCAAGACAACGCACATCTCGCACCCAAATCGCCGAAGCCAACTTGTGGATCGTACGCGCCTGCTCGGTAGCCAGCGCATCAACATTATTCAAACCTACTCCCACCAGAAATGCGGGAATGCTACGGCGTGCAGCATTCGTAAGGTCCTCTGCAATACGATCCAGTAGCCACGGACCAACGTCACTCTGAAAAACGGAGCCACCTATTACCAGCCATACATCGGCCCACTCCAGCGCTTCGGCACGGCTCGACTCATTCGCTGCAATCCAGTTGAAAATAGGAAAGCGAGCACGCATCGCCGCGATATCGTGGGCGCAAAGAATGGAGATACGCCAGTCTAAGTCATGGCGCGCGCGCCATGAGACGAAACCTTCAAGCATCAGGTCATCACCAAAGTTTCCAGCGCCCCAGAAATCATTTCCGATTAGTACGTTAAGCATTTTCTATAATTGGCAATTCTGAGAGCACATTCGCGCGAAGAGTCTCGGTCAAAGCACGGTGTATCTACAGAAGAAACGGGATGCCCCTCTCCCGCGTGCGGGGAGAGCGAAGCGAGGGGGGCGCAGCCGGCTTTTTCTACTTTCGTAGATATCCATGCGGTCAAAGCCGATAGCCAGCAGCCAATGCATCATGGTGAAACATTTTGACGGTATCCAACGAATACTCCTCAAGTTCGTAGCCAAACAAATGCAGTTTGTTAAGGAGGTCATGCGTCACTGTGATTGCGTGGCAGCCGATCTCCCCCGCCTGAAATATATTCAATATCTCACGCGTGCTTGCCCATACCAGCTCTGCGCGAGGTAGAACTTTCATTACCTCCAGCGCTGCTTGCATCGTCGGGACAGGGTCTCTCCCGGTATCAGCAATCCGGCCAGCAAAAATCGATACCAGACTCGGCACCTCCGGCGTAAGTGAGGCGACAACTTCCCTGACCTGCGTAAGCGTCATCACCGCCGTCACATTCAGCTTGACCTTTTTTGCCGAGAGTTTCCGTAACAATTCACAGGAAGTTTGCTTCCGGGTATTCGTCACCGGAATCTTCACATAAATGTTATCTCCCCAACTGGCGATCTCTAAAGCCTGACGCTCCATCTCATCAAAATCATCGGAAAATACCTCAATAGAAATAGGCTTGTCCTTGATGGTCGTTAGAACATCCTTACAGAAGGCTTTGTAGTCAGTCACGCCAGCCTTTTTCATCAGCGTCGGATTGGTCGTCAGTCCGCTGATGAATGGCTTCTCATACATTTCCAACATTCCCGTTTTATCCGCACCATCCGCGAATATCTTGATCGGCAATTTCTCTAGAAATTTCATCAATTAACTTTCAAAATTATTTTTGAAGCTTCCAGCAAAGACGTTACACGGTAATCAAATTTTTCAGGCTGCAACTCGTCGTAACCGTAATCGACAAAGACAGTCTTGCATCCAGCAGCTTCACCGGCGGCTATATCTCGCCAACGGTCACCAACCATGTAACTTGTCGCAAGGTCGATTCGATGTTCGCGTGCGGCCGCAAGCAAGGCACCACATCGCGGTTTGCGGCATTGGCAGTCGTCCGCATCGTCATGGAAGCAGGTACGAAATTCGTTAATGGGTAGCTTGCTCGACAGATGATGGTGAATCGCATCGACCATAGGACGCGACTGAACACCACGGGCAACATCGGGCTGGTTCGTAACTACCACAAGTAGAAAACCGGCGGCGCTCAGGGTTGTCATGGCTTCCTCGACACCAGGTAGGATCGCCAACTCGTCAAGGCTGTCAGGAGGGAAGGGTTTACCTTTTCTAAGCATGGTGCGATTGATCACGCCATCTCGGTCGAGGAATACTGCTCGTTGGCTTACATCAGGATATGAGGCTTCAGCTACCAAGGAACACTCGTTCATTAGGGGGCCTAAGTTCTGGATAAGGAACTAATACGACGCAAGCTTATTTCTCCTGAATTATTCTCGGTTATGTTTCCCAATCCTCCAGCTTCAGTGCCTTCACTCGCGAAAACTCTTTCGTGTTGTGCGTTACCAATGTAAGGCCATGGCTGAGAGCGATGGCTGCGATCTGAAGATCATAAGGGCCGATCGGCGTACCGGCCTTGGATAATTCAGCGCGGATTCGACCGAAATGACGGGCAGCATTCCCATCGAATGGTAACGAGGAAAATCCATTGTTCAGCTCGTCCAGCAAAGCCAGATTTTCGTCCTGGCGAGCACTCTTAAAAGCGCCGAAGTACAGCTCTGCCTTCACGACGTCGCACAGAAAGATTTTGTTTGCTGGATGCCTTAAGAAATGGGGTTTTACGGAAGACGGTTGAGGATTTAAGTAACGAATCCAAACATTAGTATCAGGTATCCACATTATTCCAGTTCCAAACGTTTATCTGGTTCGCCCTGCGGGGCACGTTCTAATGGTTCCCCCTTCCACGTGCCTGCGGTACGCTCATAAAGTCCGGACGGCCAGATTCCATGTCTCTCGCGCACAAACAGGAGAAAATCCAATACCTCTTGTGCTAGTGGCTCCGAAAGCTGTTCAGCTTCCTGTTTCAATTGTTCGACAGCGCTCACGGTGTCCTCCAACGGTTACATCGATAAGTGAGTGTATGTCGCTTTGGGGGAGGATTCAACAAGATGGTCTAACACGTTTGGATAAGAGCTAAGTCACACCATGACTTAGCGAAGCCACATGAGCCCTCTCAGGTTAGGATAGCCTCTCCATGCTAACGGCAGACTCCCACTTACCCGCATTCTGCTTCAACTTAGGATGCGATACGAGTAAATGCCAAACGACCGCCTGGAAGGCTTCTGAATGCGGAGTCACTGCATCCTGATTGACCGTTGGGACGATGACACAAGCGTCCGCAACGCTTGCCGCATACCCACCATCACGACCAAGCACGCCCATCACACCAGCGCCCACCAACTTAGCATATTGAAGAGCAAGAACGAGATTAGGGCTGATGTTGCGCTCTAAACTTCCCCCTCCCACCGATAACACAAAAACAGCATCTTTGGCCGAAAGGCGGCTCACCTTCAACCACTCCACGAATACGCTCGCCCATCCCTCGTCATTAGTGCGCGCGGTGAGTTCGGAAACGTTGTCAGTTGGAGCATAAGATTCAATGCCCGCGATCTTGCGGAAATCGTTAACGGCGTGGGAGCAATTGCTTGCGCTACCGCCAACGCCAATGAAAAACAACCGCCCCTCCGCCTCCCGGACTTTCACGATTGAATCGGCTATGCGCTCGATGGCATCCGTGTCCAGTAGCTGCGCGATGGCTGACGTTTCACTCAAATATTGCTTTGCGTAGCTCACTTTTCATCCCGTCATTAAAGTACTCGATCGTCTCATGTAGGCCTGTGAGAGAACCGATCTCATAGAAACGTTGAAAAACCTCGTAGCCTGTTAATTGCCCTTGCCGTGCAAGGTCGTGGAAAAGATCCGCCAAGTCGATTGGCTCTCCCGGCATACAAGCGTCAAACACCTCCGCTGAGAATAGCGAAAGGCCGTAGTCGATGTGACGCATCTTGGCATGCGAATGGTGCTTGTCGTATTCAAGCAACTCGCCATCAGCGAATACAACGTTACTCTTGTCCCAGAGACCGTCGTTTCTCAATACAGTCATGAGTGCGGGCCGACTGCCAACCGTAAAGCCCGCTTCAACTGCAGCTAGATCAACACAGAGGTAGGAATCGCCATACAGCACGAAGAAGCGCGGACCCAACATCGGCAAAGCTTGTCGCAATGCTCCAGCGGTTCCTAAAAGACGTGACCCATCGTCCGAGTAAACAACCTCGAGCCCAAATTTCGATCCGTCACCCACACATTCCCTGATCCGCTCACCAAAGTGGCCGATGCATAAAACAACGCGATCGACTCCCTGTTTGCGGAGAAGCTCAAGTTGACGGACAACGAACGGCTTTCCCGCCACATCAACAAGTGCTTTGGGACAGTTTGCAGTTTGCGGACCGAGCCTCGTTCCAAGACCACCCGCCAGGATCGCGACGATACGCATGGCAGGCTAAGACAATACGACTCTGCTGCCTTCAAAATCGAAGCGGAAACGAACCTCTTCCAGCCCCGCCCCGCGCATGACGCGCCGCAATTGCTCCGTATCGGCAGCATAGAACATTAAGAAACCTCCTCCGCCTGCGCCAACCACCTTGCCACCGACTGCGCCATTCGCTTTCCCCAAGGCATACCATTCATCGATTTTGCTGTTGCTCATGCAACCTGATCGTCGCTTCTTGTGTTCCCAGTGTTCGTGCAGCAACTCCCCGAACAACTTGGTGTTCCCCGATTCGAGTGCATCCTTGCTGCGATAGCCAAGTTGCTTGACGTAATGCAGGTTGTCCAGCATCCGACTGTCTTCCTGCAACGTTTTCTTATTCTGGTCTTCGAGTATTTCACTCGCACTGCGCGAAAACCCAGTGAAGAATAGGAGCAAGTTGTCCTCGAGATCATGGAAAGTATCTTGACTGAATTTGAGCGGCGAGGTCGATACTTTTCCGTCGGGATGAAAATCGAAACAGCTGATACCCCCCATCGCGGCGATGTATTGATCCTGTTTACCGACCGGCTCTCGCAAGCGTTCAATCTCAATGTGGCACGCCTTCTCAGCGAGCTCTTCTTGATGGATGTGATGGCGGCGATAAGCGTACAAAGCTTTTAGGAGCGCTGTTGTGAAGCTACCCGATGACCCTAGACCGGTGCCAGCGGGAATGTCGGCCAACGTGGTGATTTCTATCTGAGGAGAATCCAGGCCTGACAGCGACAGAGCCTCGCGGATGATCGGATGCCGGACATCTTCCACGCGTTCGACGTGCTCCTGCTGGGAATACTTGAGGTAGATACCTGGCTGGAAAGGACGCATGACACTGACATAAACGTATTTGTCGATCGCAGCGGAAATCACGAAGCCGCCGTGCTTGGTGAAGTACGAGGGCAAATCGGTTCCTCCTCCGCCAAGAGTGATACGCAAAGGACTACGCGTGATGATCAAAGCCTGATTCCTTATAGATGCGCTCGATGATAGAAAGGCACGCAGCAGCATCGCTCAACGTCGCTTGCGGCTCCCTTCCTATGCGGATATCTTCGTAAAACTCCGCCATTTCCACAGCCCAAGAGTCATCGCTCATCGGATATTCCCAAGCAGTCGTCTCGGGCGGCCCCATTTCAGGCGTCATGCGATACCAAGTAATACGCTCCACGCCATAGCTGCCGCCAAGGCCGGCGATATCCAATTTTCCGGCGCGCCCATAGATCTCCAACGAAAACAAATTTTTCCATTCGGTGCATGAAGCATGTAGAAAAGCCACCTGATCGCTGTCAGTGCGAAGCAGCAGGAATCCGTTGTCCTCGACAGGCATGTCCCAATAATAGGTATGCGCAAAACCCTGCACCTTGGTGAACTCGCCGAGGAAACAGCGCGCCAAGTCAATGAGGTGCGGCCCCTGATCGATTAGTTCGCCGCCACCAGACAAGATGGGATCGGCCCGCCATTCCTTTTCGTAACCGAGACGCCCGCCATGTCCGTAGCGAGCACGCAGGTACATCAACTCACCTAGAGCCCCCGAGGCCACGATCTCACGTGCCTTGCGGATAGCTCGATGGTAACGATGATTGAAGCCCACGCGAACTCGAACTGTTGAACTCTTCGCCAAAGCAAGAACGGGCGCTAACTCTGTAACGGAGCGAGCAGCAGGCTTTTCCACGAGAACGTGTTTTCCCGCTTTGATGGCAGCCAACGTAATATGAGCGAGTGAATCATGTCGGGTTGCAACAATGACAATATCAACATCAGAACGGGCAACAAGGCTTTGCCAATTGTTTAACGCGATTGCGCCGTGGCGTTCAGCCAAGGTTTGCGCCCGCTGGATATCTACGTCAGCACAAGCGACGACACGACCGCCGTCACCAAGCGAGGCTGCGCGCCGTGAACCGATTAAGCCGCAGCCGATAATCCCCACCCCGAACATCAGCGGTCTCCCCAATCTAATCCTCGGTCCCGAGTGGTGATGCGGCGCAGGGTATAAACATCGCTTTCGGCAAGCGCGCGTTTGCGCTCAGTCAAATTTCGCCAGTTGTCCCACACTGCGCTGATCAACCTGCCAGTAATTCCATCGCTGGCTGCTGAGGCCAGAAACACGGCTAGCGCCGCAGCTTCCTGGATACTTGCCCCGCCAGAGATTTTTTGTTGGAGCGCCTTTTCAAAATATCGGCTACCAACTTTATCCGCGCCCGCAGCAAGAACCTGATCAAGCATCCGCGTGTTTACTGCCCCTGGCGCGATGGCGTTAACGTCAATGCCGGAGCCCTGAAGTTCCTCTGCCAGGGTCTCGACAAAACGAACGATTGCGGCTTTGGAAACTGCGTAGGCGCTCATCCCTGGCATCGCGCTCGTTGCCCCACCACCGGAGAGTTGGAGTATCTTCCCGCTGCCCTGCGCCCTCATGGTCGGCGCCACCGCTCGCGCCATCAATACGGAGCCTAAAACGTTCACTTCAATTGTTCTAACCCACTCCCGCCAATCGACGTCTTCGAGTTTCCCCATGGGGCCCTGAATGCCGGCATTATTTACCAGCACATCAATGCGCCCGAAACTGGTAAGCGCGCTGCTACAGATATGTTCGACGTCCTGCTCTGTTGCTACGTCGCCAACCACGGCAACAACTTTCTGGCCGGGAGTGAGAAGTACATGCAGGTTGGAAACGGACGCCTCGAGTTGGCTCGCGTCGCGAGCGCAAACCAAGAGAGATGCGCCTGCCTCCACATACTGGCGAGCAATCTCGAATCCCAGCCCCTGGCTGCCCCCAGTTACGATTGCTACTTTGCCATCTAGGCAACGCCGGGGTGTAGCAAAAATATTCATTGCCGAGCTTCCAATACCCATTCGTTGGAGCGAAGAAACGCCACCGTCCGCCTAACCCCTTCGGCAATGCCAACCGACGGCGTCCAGCCTAATGAACGAATACGACTGGTATCAAGAAATATGAAAGGATTATCGCCAACCCATCCGCGATCGCCGCCGGTGTAGCCGATCGTAGGTGAAACTTCCAGCGCCTGACAAATCCAGTCAATGGAATCGTTAACCTCGCAGTAGTTATCAACTCCCAAATTCAAAATATTGACCTTATCTTGCGCCTTGTCCATCGCCATCAAGATCGCGTCAATACAATCGTGCACGTACAAATAACTCTTCCTCTGACGCCCGTTTCCCAATACGCGAAGTGACAAAGGGTCCGACTTCAGTTGTCGATAAAAATCGAATACATGGCCATGGGTATAACGCTCGCCAAGAATCGAAACAAAACGCAATATCCACGACTTGAAACCAAAGGTCTCGCAATAAGCGGCAATCAAACCCTCACAGGCAAGTTTCGATGCGCCGTACAGCGAGGTCTGCACAGGGAAAGGTGCATCTTCAGGAGTTGGAATGACGCTGGAGTCGCCGTAAATTGAGCCAGTAGAGGAAAAAGCGATCTGACGAATGTGCTGCGCTCGCATCGCCTCAAGCACATTGAAAGTGGCGATGGTATTTTGCTGGAGATCCCTTTCCGGATGATCCGCGCCGAAGCGAACATCGGCATGGGCTGCCAGATGAATCACACAATCCCCACCCGCAAAGGCCGCTTCTAGCGCCACCTTGTCGAGCAAATCGACTTCGTGCAGCACGAAATTGGGATGCGCGAGCGCACCTTCGAGGAACCGTCGCTGACCGGTGGAGAAGTTATCAATTCCGCTCACTCGGTGACCCAAGGCGAGCAAACGATCGACAAGATTGCTGCCGATGAAACCGGCACATCCGGTGACAATGTAATGCTTGTGCATCGATTCAGCGGCCATCATTTTTCTTGTCAATGAAACCCTCGGGTCTATTAGACTTCTTTCGAAACCGTAGCGGCTCAACTGACGATCGCACAGTAGGTTCCGAAAAAGGTTTATTGAAGTTCACTCGTCTGTCGACAATATACAAAGGGCGACGTTTAACTTCATCATAAATACGTCCGACATACTCGCCCATCAAACCCATTCCCTTATACACATTTCACGCGAACTGTTCTTCGCGTGCGTAGCGCA
>JAZKCF010000107.1:0-49928 GCA_040388195.1 Pseudomonadota bacterium | reverse complement strand
GCATGACAGGTGAAGAAAGCAAATTGTCAAACGCTAAAAACTACGGAATCGAGTTTTAGAAAATTGTAGGGCGCGATTTATGTCTATAGATATGGCTGCCAAAGATCTCGGCTTTTCTCATACTCGTAATATTTTCATGTTTTGGAAAAAACAATTTCTCGATCAGCGGCGTTTCTCGGCGCCATTTACTGGCACTTGCATCCCTTCCCTTCCTTAATTTTCCCAAAAAGCAAATACGATTTTTCTTTCTGGTTACCCTATCTCGTTATTTCGAAAGCATAAGAACGATCGTTCTGCGAGGCTAACCTAAGTCTTTGTCCTTGCTTAAGAAATTCACAAATTAACTTGACCTGTCAAGGTTTCTTGCCATATAGTGGGCCTAAGTGGCAAAAAGTGGGAGATTGTGGGTTCCCGCCGAAAAAAATATCAAAGGAGATGGCGTGTTTCAAGGCCGGGCAAATCTAAATCTCGATAGCAAGGGAAGGCTTGCGATACCCGCCAAGTATCGTGACGTTCTCAATGCTGCGTGTGCCGGTCAGTTGGTAATTACCGCGGATTCTCCCCGATATCTTCTTATCTACCCGAAGCCGGAATGGAATGCGATTCATCAGGATTTGATGAGTCGTTCCAACGCCAATCCGAAGGTCAAGAAGTTGCAGCGGATACTGGTTGGTAATGCGCAAGAGGTCGAAATCGACAGCGCTGGCCGGGTTCTTGTTGCGCCTGAGTTGCGTCAGCATGTTGGTCTGGATAAAAACGTCACCCTTGTTGGGCTCGGACGGAAATTTGAACTTTGGGATGAAGCGAAGTGGAACGAGGAAATGAATGAGCCGCTTACGCTGGATGATTTGGGTTCCGAGTTGGAGGGCTTTAGCTGGTGATTGAGTTGCGGCACGATACGGTGCTGCTCGAAGAGGCCCTTGTTGCGTTACAGGTAAAACCGAACGGTATTTATGTGGACGGCACTTTTGGGCGCGGCGGGCATAGCAGAAGAATTCTCGCAGCGTTGGGAGATGAGGGCCGGCTAATTGCAGTGGATCGAGATTCGGCGGCTGAGGAGGCGGCGAAAAATATCGTGGATCCGCGTTTCACTTTCAATCGCGCCAGCTTTGGCGAACTCAAGCAGATACTGATTAACGCGGGAATAACAAGCGTTGATGGGGTCTTGCTCGATCTTGGCGTGTCATCGCCCCAATTAGATGACCCTTCAAGAGGATTTAGTTTTCGGGCAGACGGCCCGCTAGACATGCGGATGAACACCAGCTGCGGGGAAAGCGCCAGTGAGTGGCTGGCGAGGGCGAGCGAGGAAGACATTAGAGGGGTCATCCAAGAATATGGTGAAGAACGGTTTGCTAAACAGATTGCAAGAAAGATTATTGAGAATCGGGCCCGTGAACCTATTTCAACGACCCGGCAACTTGCCCAGATCGTGGCGAGCGCAGTGCAGACGCGCGAGCCCGGCAAGGATCCAGCCACGCGGACGTTTCAGGCTATTCGGATTTTCATCAATCAAGAGCTTGAGGAGCTTTCGGTAGTTTTACCTCAGGCAGTTGAAGTTTTAGCAGTGCATGGTCGGTTGGCGGTGATTAGTTTTCATTCTTTAGAAGATCGTATTGTGAAGCGCTTCATGCGCAATGAAGCGACTGCTGACCATTTGCCTCGCGATGTTCCCATTCGCGCCCGCGATATTGGCAGTGCCAAACTCACGCTGATCGGCAAGGCGGTGCGTGCTTCCGATGCGGAGATTTCGGTAAATCCACGCGCGCGTAGCGCGATTATGCGTATCGCTGAAAAGGCGACCGCATGACGCGCGTCAGCATTGTCCTTCTTATCATCCTCGTCACTTGTGCCTTGGGGCTTATCACGGCTCAGCACAAGGCCCGCAAGCTTTTCAACGATTTGCAAAAAGAACAAGATTTGGAAAAGCAATTGGGTGTTGAGTGGGGGCAGCTTCAGTTGGAGCAAAGCACCTGGGCAACGCGTTCTCGAGTCGAGAAAATTGCTACGCGTAACTTGGGTATGCGAGTGCCCGAGACCAATAAGATTCGCGTGATAACGCTGGGCGCTGAGCCTCCATCATCTTCATCCGACACTGCACCGGCAGAGAGTGCGACATGGGCGCAATGAATTACGCTAACAATTCCGCGCTCCGGCTGAAGCTTGAGGCTTGGCGCGCGCGATTGCTGATTCTTGTGCTAATGCTGGCATTCGTCACGCTTGCTGTGCGTGCGATGTATTTGCAGGGTCTGAGGAACGATTTCTTACAGCAGAAAGGCGAGGCGAGATACGGACGCGTCATCGAGCTTTCTGCGAATCGAGGCATGGTTGCTGATCGTCATGGCGAGCCGCTTGCTATTTCCACACCGGTAGAATCCATTTGGGTGAGCCCGGATGATGTGCAAATCAGCTCACCGCAAGTGCGTGAATTAGCAAAGCTGCTCAATCTTAGCGTTAGCGAAATGCGGGAAAAGCTGAAAAGCGAAGATCGCAATTTTGTTTATTTGAAGCGGCAAATCCCCCCGGAGCTAGCGGCAAAAGTAATGAACTTGAAAATTCCCGGCGTGTTTCAGCAGCGGGAATATCGGCGTTATTACCCCGCCGGTGAAGTGATGGCGCATCTGGTTGGTTTTACTGGTGTGGATGATGTCGGTCAAGAGGGATTGGAGCTTGCGTACCAAAGTTTGCTTACAGGCAAACCAGGTAGCCGCCGGGTTATTAAGGATCGCTTAGGGCATATTATCGAGGACGTTGGTAGCACCCGTTTGCCGCAACAAGGCAAGGACATAACGCTTTCCATTGACGCCAAATTGCAATATCTCGCTTATCGCGAATTAAAAGCTGCGGTGGAGGCTAACAAGGCCAAGGGCGGTGCACTGGTGGCTCTCGATGCGGTGACTGGCGAAGTGTTGGCTCTTGTGAATCAGCCGGATTTCAATCCCAATAATCGCGGCAAAGTGACCGTTGCGCAGATGCGTAATCGTACGTTAACCGATACATTCGAGCCGGGTTCGACGCTGAAACCATTCGCCGTTTCACTGGGTTTGGAAACGGGAAAATATCACCCCGATACGGTAATAGATACAGCCTCCGGCCACTTCACGATTAATTCGGCAACCATTCGTGATGCGCATCCGGATGGTAATTTGACCGTAGCGCAAGTTATTCAAAAATCCAGCAATGTCGGCGCGGCGAAGATTGCGCTGTCGCTGCAGCCGGAGCAAATGTGGAACCTCTTTAATGCGGTGGGTTTTGGTACGCAACCGAAAACCGGATTTCCAGGAGAGGCAACCGGCAAGCTGCGTCCTTATAAGACCTGGCGGCCAATCGAACAAGCGACGATGTCTTATGGTCACGGTATCGCGGTAAGTCTGCTGCAACTTGCGCGCGCTTACACCATATTCACGAATGATGGCGAGTTGCTCGATCTGACTTTTATAAAAAGTGATGTGCCTGCTTCTGCTAGGCAGGTGCTTTCACCGGAAACGGCTCGAACGATGCGACAAATGATGGAGACGGTAGTGCAGTCCGGCGGTACTGCGCCACGTGCCGCCGTTCCTGGGTATCGCGTTGCCGGCAAGACCGGCACTGCGCACAAACCGGACGGTCGTGGTTATGCGGCACATCGATATGTTTCTTCCTTTGTCGGACTGGCTCCTGCTTCCAACCCGCGCCTCATCATTGCCGTAATGATTGATGAGCCAAATGGTACTCAGTATTACGGTGGAATGGTTGCCGCGCCGGTGTTCAGCGCCGTAATGGGCGGAGCGCTACGCATGTTGAACATTCCGATGGATGCGCCGCTACAAGAAGCGGCTGATCCCCTTTCAACGATACCGCTAATTAAAGAAGAAGGTTAATCCCAATATGGTAGAGGCTCCTAAGGATATGCGGACAGCGTTGACAGAAGTGCTGTCTGCCCCTGCCTGGCAACAGCCGGATATGGCTTTGCTAGAAGGATTGCCGCTGAAAGATATCGCTTCCGATAGCCGCGAAGTGAAAGCCGGAATTGCTTTTGCCGCTTTCCCTGGTGAAGGGCGCGATGGGAGGGACTTCATTCCTGATGCGATTGGGCGTAACGCTTCCGCGATTTTATGCGAAGCGCGAGGATTTCAATGGCGCAGTGAATGGCAAGTGCCGCATGCGCTCATCCCTGAGCTCAAACAGGCCATCGGTGCTATCGCCAGTAATGTTTACGGAAAACCGTCGGAGAAGTTGTGGACAGTCGGTGTTACCGGCACCAACGGCAAGACTTCTTGCAGTACTTGGATTGCGGAAGCATTCGACATGCTCGGCAAGCGAGCTGGTGTCATCGGTACGCTGGGAAGTGGGTTGGTCGATAACATTGTTAGCGGCATTCATACGACACCCGATGCTGTACATCTGCAACGGATCTTGGCTGACCTAGTTCGGCAAAGTGCTACCTCCGTAGCGATGGAAGCATCAAGCCATGGTCTTATTCAAGGCCGGGTGAATGGCGTAGCTTTTGATGTGGCGTTGTTTACAAATCTTTCTCGTGATCACTTGGATTATCACGGCGACATGGTCGCTTACGGCACTGCTAAGGCAAGATTATTCGCTATGCCTGGTTTGAAGCATGCCGTTATTAATATCGATGATAAGTTTGGCGAAGTATTGGCGGAAGCGCTGGAAGATACCTCGGTGCCGCTGACAACGTACGGTATTGAGCATGGCGACCTGGCTGGTATGAATGTTGAGTTTACTAGTGGTGGCATTCGCATGGATGTGACCTGGAACGAACGGCAATGCCGTTTGGAAAGTCCGTTGCTCGGGGCCTTCAATGCGCACAATCTGCTCGGTGTTATCGGCGTTTTACTAGCAAGCGGAATTTCGCTTGAACAAGCTGTTCAAACGGCGTCGCAATTGCGTTCGGTGCCGGGACGTTTGCAACATTTGGGCGGCAAGAATCAGCCCGTTGTTGTGATCGATTATGCGCACACGCCAGACGCATTGGAAAAGGTGTTGAAAACCCTGCGTCCTGCTGTTGAGCCAGATCACAAGCTTATTTGTGTATTCGGTTGCGGCGGAGATCGTGATCGTGGCAAGCGTCCGCAAATGGGCGCGGTGGCGGCGGAATTGTCGGACGTGGTTATCGTTACTAGCGACAATCCTCGTAGTGAGTCGGCGGATGCGATTATCGATGACATCTTGGCCGGGGTTACTAGCCAGAATATGAATGTTATGGAAGATCGCGAGCACGCAATTCAACAAGCGATCAGTATGGCTCGGCCTGGTGATGTTGTGCTGGTGGCCGGCAAAGGCCACGAAACTTATCAAGAAGTGCATGGAGTGAGGCGTCCATTCAGCGATTTGGATGTCGCCGGCGCTGCGTTGAAAATAAAGGGAGGTGGCGTGAATGAATGACGTCATGATGACATTCGCCGACCTCGCTCATGCGGTTAACGGCACGTTAACGTCGGTATCGGGGGCAGGCGTGATTCGCGGTGTTACCACTGATAGCCGCGCGATTTCACCGGGGGATCTTTTCATCCCATTATCGGGCGAGAAATTCGACGGTCACGATTTCATCGATACAGCAGCGAAAGCAGGCGCGACTTGCGCATTGGTGCATAAGGAATTGCCGAGCGATCCAGGCATTCCATTGATTCGTGTTGCCGATACACGCTTAGCATTGGGGCAGCTTGCACGGTGGTGGCGTGATCGTTATCGGGGCAAGTTAGCGGCGCTGACTGGTTCAAATGGAAAAACGACTGTCAAGGAAATGACCGCTGCGATACTTCGTGCAGCGAGTGGTGATGCCTCAGCAGTTCTCGCTACCGAGGGCAATTTCAACAACGATATCGGCATGCCGCTAACGTTGTTGAAATTGCGCGATCGCCATCAGTATGCGGTGATTGAGATGGGCATGAATCATCTCGGCGAAATTGGTTACCTGACTGACATTGCCAAGCCTGATGCAGCGCTTATCAATAATGCTCATCGTGCGCATGTCGGCGAATTGGGCAGCATCGAAAACATTGCCCAGGCAAAAGGAGAAATTTTTGCCGGTGTTAAAGAAAATGGCGTCGTGCTTATCAATGCCGACGATGCATTTGCTGGCTATTGGACGCAACTGGCGGTAAGCAAGCGGCAACTGACATTTGGATTGCATAACGGCGATGTGCGTTGTGACTACACCGAAACACCTGCCGGTACTGCCATTCGATTGACGACACCAGCAGGCAAGATCGAATCGACACTGCATGTGCCTGGCGAACATAACATTCGCAACGCAACTGCCGCTGCTGCTATTGCCATTGCTTTAGATATTGCGCCCGAAGCTATCGCGCAAGGGCTTGCGAGCTACACCGGCACCAAGGGTCGTCTGCAAAAGAAGGCGGGGCTTAACGGCGCTGTTGTTATCGATGACACCTATAACGCTAATCCAGATTCCATGGCTGCGGCGATTGCCGTATTAGCCAAGACAGCTGGCAGCAAAATATTCGTGATGGGCGACATGGGGGAGCTGGGTGAAGACGCTCCAGCAATGCATGCGGAAATCGGCGTGTTAGCCAAGCGTGCAGGTATCGATAAATTTTTTGGGCTTGGTGATCTTACGACACGCGCTGTAGAAGCTTTCGGTAGCGGTGGACGACACCTCGCTAGCGTTGCTGAGGTAGGCGATACATTGCGCCCGATTATGCAAAAAGATGTTGTGGTGTTAGTCAAAGGTTCTCGTTTCATGCGTATGGAACGAGTGGTCGAGGCTATCACAATGCCGGTGGAGCACTAATGTGTTCTAAGTACTTGTGCAAAAGTCTTCCAGCGGCGTTGCGCCTCCTTGCCGTACTACTTTTTACTGTCTGCGTCGGCGCGCCTTGCTGGAAAACTTTTGCACAAGTACTTACAAGCCCATTGCTGTTGATAGTTTTACTTTCGGATAAGCCAGTTTAAGAATGTTACTCGCTCTCGCTCAAGCTCTAGGCCAAGAAATTCGGGCCTTCAACGTATTCAGCTACATCACGCTACGCGCGGTGATGGCGGCGATGACTGCGTTGATCATCTCGTTTCTCGTGGGGCCGACGATGATACGCAGGCTGACGGCGATGAAAATTGGCCAAGCGGTGCGCAATGATGGTCCACAGACGCATCTTGTTAAAGCCGGTACGCCAACAATGGGCGGCGCGTTGATACTTGTGTCGGTGGCAATCACAACCTTGTTATGGGGCGATTTATCCAACAAATATATTTGGGTGGTGTTAGTGACAACGATGGGATTCGGCGCCGTTGGTTGGGTAGATGATTACCGTAAAGTCGTTCATCGCAATCCCAAAGGTTTGTCGGCGAAACAAAAATATCTTTGGCAAAGTTTGTTTGCCATTATCTCAGCAGTTTTTCTAGCGGTTTCGGTAAAGCTGCCGGCACAAACCGAACTAATCGTACCGTTTTTCAAAACCATCGCGATTCCATTGGGCGTAACCGGCTTCATCATCTTGGCCTACTTCGTCATCGTGGGTACGAGCAACGCGGTGAACCTGACCGATGGGTTAGATGGTTTAGCGATCATGCCGACGGTTATGGTGGCAAGTGCGTTATCTGTTTTTGCCTACGTGGCCGGCAACGCCGTGTTCGCGAAGTATTTAGGCTTTCCGCATATTCCCGGCGCCGGTGAACTCGCGGTTTTCTGCGCCGCTATATGTGGCGCGGGGCTCGCGTTTCTTTGGTTCAATGCTTATCCAGCCGAAGTGTTCATGGGCGATGTCGGCGCGTTGGCACTCGGTGCCGCATTGGGCGTGGTAGCGATCATCGTTCGTCAAGAGATCGTGCTTTTCATTATGGGCGGCGTGTTCGTCGTCGAAACTTTGTCGGTGATGTTGCAAGTAGCGTCCTTCAAATTAACCGGCAAGCGTATTTTTCGCATGGCTCCGTTACACCATCATTACGAATTGAAAGGGTGGAAAGAAAACCAAGTTGTGGTCCGTTTCTGGATCATCACCATGATGCTGGTGTTGTTTGGTCTTTCAACATTGAAGTTGCGATGAATCTTTCGGGCAAACAAGTTCTTGTTCTCGGCCTTGGCGATACGGGGCTATCGATGGCGCGTCATTTGGTGCGCCAAGGCGCGCGCGTGCGCGTCGCCGATACACGCGTAAATCCGCCTATGGCAGGCCGTTTGACAGAATTGCTTCCCGGCACGTTGTTGCATACCGGCCCTTTTCGCGCCGAGAGTTTTCAAAAAGTCGATCTCATCGCCATCAGCCCCGGTATCGATAAGCGCGAGCCGTTGATTGCGAAGGCAGCGGCAAACGGTGTTCCGCTCGTTGGCGATGTGGAGTTATTCGCGCAGGCCATGAATGCGAAGCCGAAGGAAAAGCGACCTATCGTTATCGGTATCACCGGTTCTAACGGCAAGACTACAGTTACGACGCTGGTTGGCGAGATGTGCCGTAGTGCAGGTTTGAAGGTCGTAGTGGCGGGCAATATCGGTTTGCCGGTGTTAGAGGCATTTGCGGAAGCAGAACAAAGCGGACAACCCGATGTGTATATTTTGGAGTTATCGAGTTTCCAATTGGAAACCACGTCATCGCTTTCTTTGAATGCTGCCACGGTGTTGAATGTCAGCGAAGATCACATGGATCGTTATGTGAACGTGACCGGTTACGCGACGGCAAAGGCGCGTATTTTCCGCCACGCCGCAATCCAGGTGATCAATCGCGATGATGCTCGCGTTTTGGCTATGGCTGATCGACGCAAAACGATTTACAGCTTTGGTTTGCGTGCATCTTCCAGTGATCGTGAGTGGGGCGTTATTAGATCCGGTCGCGATAGTTTTTTGGCGCATGGGCAAACGCAGCTAATGCCGGTAACTGATCTAACAATTACCGGCGCGCATAATACTGCTAATGCGTTAGCGGCACTGGCGCTTGTGCGTGCGATCGACTTACCTTATCCGCCGACTTTGGAAGCACTGCGCACTTTCAAAGGATTGCCTCACCGCGTTGAAAAGGTGATGGAGATTAACGGTGTTACATATTACGACGATTCCAAAGCCACTAATGTAGGTGCGACCTCAGCCGCTTTATCGGGTATGGGCGCGCCGATTGTGTTGATTGCTGGTGGTGAAGGAAAAGGACAAGATTTCTCGCCGCTTAAAGATGCCATCGGCAAACATGCCAAAGCAGTTATTTTGATAGGCCGCGATGCGCCGTTGCTTGAATCGGCAATTTGCTCCAGCCAAGTACCAATCGAACTGTCACCTAGTTTGCGAGATGCTGTTCATCGCGCCGCTGCTATTGCGCAACCCGGAGATGTCGTATTGCTGTCGCCTGCTTGCGCCAGCTTCGATATGTTTCGCAACTATATCCATCGCGCTGAGGTTTTTATCGACGCAGTGATGGAATTACAGCGAGCACACGGGGAGCAGCATGTTTTATAACCCCGCGCGCCAACAGCCGATGGCAGAAGTGGATCAATCGTTAATTTGGTCCACCTTATTATTGCTCGCGTTTGGTTTTGTGATGGTTTATTCCGCTTCGCTGGCAATTGCCGAGGCGGACAAAAGCACTGGTTTTCGCGGCAGCTATTTTTTAGTTCGTCATGGTATTTATTTGGCGTTGGCATTAATTGCCGGCTTTACTGTATTTCGCATCCCCATGCAGCTGTGGCAAAAACTGGCACCGTATCTTTTTGTTGCCGGCGCGCTGTCTCTTGTTGTCGTGCTGATTCCTGGTCTTGGCCGCGAGGTGAACGGTAGCCGTCGTTGGATTTCATTTGGGTTCATTACTGTCCAGCCGTCGGAATTCATGAAGCTGTTTTGCGTGTTGTACGCCGCTGATTACACCGTTCGCAAAGCAGCTTTCATGTCCAGCTTCAAGCGCGGCTTCTTGCCCATGTTGTCGGTAATGCTGGTGGTGGGTGGTTTGCTATTGCGCGAGCCAGATTTTGGCGCGCTAGTGGTGATTACCTCGATTGCGATGGCGACTCTTTTTCTGGGCGGCATGAACTGGCGGCTTTTTGCTGGACTTATTGTTTTGCTGATTCTGGGTTTTATCGCGCTGATTTTATCTTCGCCCTATCGGATGCAGCGTGTTCTGGGTTTCATGGACCCTTGGGCAGATCCTTACGGTAAAGGATATCAACTGTCACATGCTTTGATCGCGTTTGGCCGCGGCGAGTGGCTTGGCGTGGGTCTCGGCGCAAGCGTGGAGAAACTGTTTTATTTGCCAGAAGCACATACCGATTTTTTGTTGGCGGTGATCGCTGAAGAGCTAGGTTTTATAGGCGTCGCGGTCGTGATTGCGTTGTTTGCATTATTGGTGATGCGTGCCTTTATTGTTGGTCGTCAAGCAGCAACGCTAGAACGTTATTTCGCAGCGCTTGTAGCCCAGGGCGTCGGCGTGTGGCTAGCTGTGCAGGCAGTGATCAACATGGGCGTGAATATGGGACTCTTGCCCACTAAAGGACTGACGCTGCCGCTGCTTTCATTCGGCGGTAGTGGATTGATCGCAAATTGCCTGGCGATTACCTTGTTGCTGCGGATTGATTTTGAGAACAGACATCTCAGGCGGGGAGGTTCGCTATGACGGCACCTCGCACAATCATGATCATGGCGGGCGGGACTGGTGGTCACGTTTTTCCGGCACTTGCAGTTGCGGATGAGTTGACCGAGCGCGGATGGACTGTGGTTTGGCTTGGCACGAAAGCGGGCATTGAAGCTAAGCTAGTGGTCGAGCGAGGTTATGCCATCGAATGGATTTCATTCTCAGGTCTGCGCGGCAAAGGCCCATTGAAGATTATTTTATTGCCACTCGCGATGATCATCGCTTTTGCGCAAAGTTTAAGAACGTTATTTCGCCTCCGGCCAAATGTCGTATTAGGCATGGGCGGTTATGCCGCTTTTCCTGGTGGTTTGATGGCGGTGCTGATTAATCGGCCGCTGGTGATTCATGAGCAAAACTCTGTCGCGGGTCTTACTAATCGCGTACTTGCCAGTCTCGCGGATCGTGTGCTGGTTGGTTTTCCGAAAGCATTCGATGCGGCAAGTAGCAATCGAGTGGCGCAACTCGTGCCGAAACCGAAGCAGGTGACGTGGGTAGGAAATCCAGTACGATCCACGATCGCAGCGTCGGCTTCGCCATCACAGCGCTACGCCGCGCGTAACGGCAATTTACGATTGCTGGTTATTGGCGGAAGCCTGGGGGCGGCTGCTTTAAACGACATAGTGCCGAAAGCGCTGGCGCTTATTACCGAAGAAGTTCGTCCTGTCGTCGTTCATCAGGCCGGTGCAAAGCATATTGACATACTGAAGAAAAACTATGCAGCCGTTGGCGTCAGCGGCGAGTTAACTGCTTTCATCGACGATATGGCAGCGCGTTATGAATGGTGTGATTTGGTTGTGTGCCGCGCCGGTGCACTGACCGTTGCTGAGTTAACTGCTGCGGGTGTCGCAAGCATTCTTGTCCCCTTCCCTTTTGCCGTTGACGATCATCAGACTGGCAATGCGAAGTTTCTCGTTGAATCTGGCGCTGCAATTTTATTGCCGCAAAACGAGCTGGTACCTGAGCGTTTAGCCGATCTGATCAAGAGCAAAACTCGTGCGATGTTGCAGGTGATGGCGGAAAAAGCACGTGCTTTGGCGAAACCGGATGCAACGATTAGCGTGGCGCGAGTTTGCGAGGAGTTGGCGGCGTGAAACACAAAGTTAAACAAATTCACTTTGTCGGTATCGCCGGCGTCGGCATGAGTGGCATTGCCGAAGTGCTGCTTAACCTGGGATATGGGGTGAGTGGTTCGGATGTGGTCGAAAACGCTGCCGCGCAACGGTTGCGATCCTTAGGGGCGACCATCATGCAGGGGCATGAGGCGGCTCATATCGGTAACGCCGATGCAGTTGTCGTTTCCACTGCCATCGCCGCGAATAACCCAGAGGTGGTAGCTGCGCGCGAGCAAGCGATTCCGGTTGTGCCACGCGCAATGATGTTGGCGGAGTTGATGCGGTTACGGCAAGGCATCGCCGTAGCTGGAACGCATGGCAAAACCACGACCACAAGCCTCATCGCTAGCATTCTCGGTGAAGCAGGCATGGACCCTACATTCGTGATTGGTGGTCGGTTGGTCGCGGCAGGTGCTAATGCGGGACTGGGTTCAGGAGAGTTTCTTGTCGCTGAAGCTGATGAATCGGATGCGTCGTTCCTGCATTTGCATCCTGTGCTGGCGGTAGTGACAAATATTGACGCCGATCACATGGAAACTTATGGCCACGATTTTAGTCGGTTAAAACAGGCCTTCGTGGATTTCCTGGAACATCTACCGTTTTATGGTTTGGCTGTGGTTTGCGGCGATGACGCCAATGTGCGAGAAATTTTGTCGCGAATTACTAAACCAGTTGTGACTTATGGGGTCGGAGAAGACAACGATCTACGCGCCGTCGACATTCAGCAGCATGGCGGGCAAATGATTTTTAAGGTGGTGGCTAATAAAAAGCGTTGGCGCGACGCTGTGCCGCCCGATATGCAGGTGACGTTAAATCTCCCCGGTCATCACAATGTATTGAATACGCTTGCCGCAATTGCCGTTGCTCGGGATGCAGGAGCGGAGGACGAGGCCATCGTCAAAGCGTTGCAGACATTCGGTGGTGTCGGGCGTCGCTTTCAACGTTATGGCGAAGTAGATATTTCAACCGGTGGGCAATTTACGCTTATCGATGATTATGGACATCACCCTGTGGAAATGGCGGCGACATTATCTGCCGCGCGCGGTGCTTTTCCGGGACGGCGGTTGTTGTTGGCGTTTGAGCCGCATCGTTATAGCCGCACACGAGATTTGTTCGAGGATTTCGTCAAAGTGCTGTCGAGCGTTGATGTGTTATTGCTGACAGAAGTTTATCCCGCTGGAGAAACGCCGATTATCGCCGCTGACGGACGAGCCCTTGCGCGGGCTGTTCGAGTAGCGGGTAAGGTAGAACCGATTTTCGTGGAAAGCATAGTCGAAATGCCGGCGGCAATATTAGCCGTCGCCCAGCCGGGTGATGTGATCGTCACGATGGGTGCAGGATCGATTGGTGGTGTGCCGGTAAAAGTAATTGAAAGAGCAAAGGTAAAAGCATGACGGCGGAAGCTAAACAATTCGGAAAAGTTGCGGTACTTCTCGGCGGTCCATCGGCGGAACGCGAGATCTCTTTTCTATCGGGTAACGCAGTGCTTGCCGCATTACGTGAACGCGGTGTCGATGCGCACGGCTTTGATCCAGTGGAACGCTCGGTATTTGAATTGAAGAAAGAAGGATTCGAGCGCGCATTCATTGCGTTGCACGGACGCTTTGGTGAAGACGGCACAGTGCAAGGCGTATTAAAGACATTGGGCATTCCTTACACCGGTAGCGGCGTGATGGCATCCGCATTAGCCATGGATAAATGGCGGACAAAGTTGGTATGGCAGGCAGCTGGTATCCCGACACCGAAATATGTATTGCTTGACGCTAATAGCGATTGGAATGCCGTTGTCAAAACATTGGGATTGCCGATTATCGTCAAGCCGGCGCACGAAGGTTCTTCACTAGGGCTTACCAAGGTAACCGTTGCAAGCGATTTACAACGTGCGTACGAAACGGCTGCTCGCAGCGATGCGTTGGTATTGGCCGAAGAATTTATTAGCGGCCAAGAACTCACCGCGTCGATTCTTAGTAATCAAGCGCTGCCGTTGATTCGAATCGAAGCGCCGGAAGGTAATTACGATTACCAGAACAAATATTTCACCGATGACACGAAGTATCACTGTCCTTCAGGCATAGATCCGGCGATTGAAGCTGAAATTCAGCGGACGACCTTGAAGGCGTTTGCCGTGCTTGGTTGTCGTGGTTGGGGCCGTGCAGACATGATTTTGCGCGCCGACGGCACGTTCTCATTACTAGAGATGAATACCTCGCCGGGCATGACCGGCCATAGCCTGGTACCGATGGCAGCTCGTCAAGCGAGCATCAGCTTTTCGGATTTGTGTTTGCAAATTCTCGAAGAGGCAATTTGCGAGTGAATGAGGCAGCCAGCAAAGAAGAAGAAATGGAATATTCGTCCGCTGAAATGGATTGCCGGCATTGCGCTCGTGTTATGCACCGCATTGGCAACGAATTGGGCATTGAATCACATCACCGGCCTACCCGGCGTTGCGATCAAGGTAGTCAGTATCAAAGGGACAATCACTCACACATCGCCGCAAATGTTGCAGGCCGTGGGAGCACAAGCGGGGCGGGGAAATTTTTTCACGGTGGATATGAAAAGCGTGCAAACCGAATTTGAAAAAGTCACTTGGGTGCGCTCCGCGTCGGTTCGGCGTATTTGGCCTGATCGACTGGAAGTGACACTTGAAGAGCATGTGCCGTTCGCTCGCTGGGGAACGGATGCATTACTCAATACGCAGAGCGAAGTTTTTCATGCGCAATATGGCGATGAATTACCGCACTTCTCCGGGCCTGCGGGAAGTGAGCGTGAAGTGACGGAGGCTTATCACGATTTTCGTGACATTCTCCAAGAAGCGGAATTGCAACTGAAAGACTTAACGCTTTCGCCACGTCGTGCGTGGCAAGTGAAATTGAAGAACGGCATGGTGCTTGAGCTTGGGCGTGTCGAAATGCGCGAGCGCCTTACGCGTTTTGTTGCAGTGAATAAAGTCGAGCCGGAATTGCGTACGCATCGAGGCCGTGCTGATCTACGCTATTCAAATGGTTTCGCTTTGAAGCTGATGGGTTCGGCGATGCCAAAAGAGATGGATAAAGTAAAGAAAATTAAATGAGCAAATTAAGGGACAGCAAGAATTTAATCGTCGGCTTAGATATTGGCACATCGAAGATCGTTGCCATCGTTGCCGAGATTACTTCCGAGGGCCGGATGGAAATCATTGGCTTGGGTCAGCACCCTTCACGCGGTTTGAAGAAAGGCGTGGTCGTTAATATCGAATCCACGGTGACGGCAATTCAGCGGGCGTTGGAAGAAGCCGAGCTAATGGCCGATTGCAAAATTCGCGATGTGATCACTGGAATTGCCGGTAGCCATATCAAGAGTTTCAACTCGCATGGAATGGTGGCTATCAAGGATAAAGAAGTCACCCAAGCCGATGTCGAGCGCGTTATAGAAACGGCCAAGGCGGTAAACATTCCGATGGACCAGCAGATTCTGCATATTCTGACGCAGGAATTCATCATCGATGGTCAGGAAGATGTGCGTGAACCGCTGGGTATGAGCGGTGTGCGGCTGGAAGTGAAAGTGCACATCGTTACCGGCGCTGTATCTGCCGCGCAAAACATTATGAAATGCGTGCGTCGTTGTGGTTTGGAAGCGCGCGATCTAATTCTGCAACCGCTCGCTTCTGCGATGGCGGTGCTTTCGGAAGATGAAAAAGATCTCGGCGTTTGTTTGGTGGATATCGGTGGCGGCACGACCGATATCGCCGTTTTCATCGAGGGCGCGATACGTCACACAGCGGTTATTCCGATTGCCGGCGATCAGATCACTAACGATATCGCCATGGCATTACGCACGCCGACTAAGGATGCCGAGGATATCAAAATCGCCCATGGCTGCGCACTGCGCCAATTGGCGAATCAAGCGGAGATGATTGAAGTGCCTGGCGTTGGCGAGCGCGGATCTCGTCAGCTTTCCCGGCAAACGCTGGCAGAAGTCGTTGAGCCACGTGTGGAAGAACTTTATACCTTGGTTCAAGCGGAACTTCGCCGAAGCGGTTTTGAAGAACTTTTATCGAGTGGCGTCGTGCTTACGGGTGGGTCAAGCGTGATGCAGGGAATGGTCGAATTGGGCGAAGAAGTTTTTCACATGCCGGTGCGCTTGGGCGTGCCGCATTATACGGGCGGCCTTGCGGAAGTAGTGCGTAACCCACGTTTTTCAACTGGACTGGGGCTACTGTTGGCAGGCTTTGATCAACATAAACGCAATCATCTCGTACGTATGCAGACTGGCGGTTTTAAGCAGCTTATCGAAAAGATGAAGAGTTGGTTTTCAGGAAATTTTTAATGAATAAATGGCAGCAGCAGGGGGCGATGGAAAAGGAAGAGCTCCCATTAAAACACTTTAGGCAATTTGGACAATCTACATCTCAAAACAGGAGCGATGAAATGATCGAACTCATGGAAGAAAATTCACAAGAAGCGGTTATTAAGGTAGTGGGTGTGGGCGGTTGCGGCGGTAATGCCGTGGACCACATGATTAAACGGGGCGTATCCGGTGTTGAGTTTATCAGCGCTAATACCGATGCGCAGGCACTGAAGCGCAGTCAAGCCAAACATATCGTTCAGCTGGGCGCAACTTTAACCAAAGGCCTCGGCGCAGGAGCGAATCCTGAGGTCGGTCGTGCGGCGGCGATGGAAGATCGTGATCGTCTTCGCGAGTCCCTCGAAGGCGCAGATATGCTGTTCATTACCGCTGGCATGGGCGGCGGCACGGGCACTGGCGCAGCGCCGATCGTTGCTGAAATTGCTAAGGAATTGGGTATTCTTACCGTGGCGGTTGTCACTAAACCGTTTGTGTTCGAAGGCAAACGTATGAAAGTGGCCACGCAAGGTATCGAAGCATTGGCTGAGCATGTCGATTCGCTGATTATCGTGCCAAATGAAAAGCTGATCGAAGTATTGGGCGATGATGTCGGCTACGACGAAGCGTACGAAGCGGCTAACGATGTATTGCATGGCGCAGTTGCCGGTATTGCTGAAATTATCAATGTTCCGGGTGGTGTGAACGTTGACTTCGCCGACGTGAAGACCGTTATGTCCGAGCATGGCGTTGCGATGATGGGTTCCGCAGAAGCTTCCGGTATCGATCGTGCTCGCGCCGCAGCAGAACAAGCTGTCGCCAGCCCGTTGCTCGAAGGCGTCGATCTTTCTGGCGCACGCGGCGTACTGGTAAATATTACAGCCAGCCGTAGCTTGAAGCTGAAAGAAGTACATGAAGTCATGAACACGATTCGCGGTTTTGCAGCGGACGACGCTACCGTTATCTTCGGTACGGTAATCGACGACAGCATGAGTGAAAATCTGCGGGTTACAATTGTCGCAACCGGGCTTGGTAATGGAATCGTCAACCGCAAGGATCAGCGTCCGTTACAAGTGGTATCGACACGTACCGGCACAAGTGACGCGATCGGTCACAGTGATATTGACTATAGCTCGCTTGATCAACCCGCTGTTATTCGTCGCCGCCGTGACGCGACTATCGAAGCTATGCGCCAGTCTGGCGTAGAGGTATTGGATATTCCGGCTTTTCTGCGTAAGCAAGCGGATTAACGGTAGTGGTATGCAAAGGTAAGGAAGCGCTTGCGTGTGATTGATGGTTAATTGCCAGGGAAGTGCTTCCTGCCTACGCGCCATAGAGTTCTAAGTGCATGGTTTGCCAAGTGGTACAATATTTGCTCTATTAAAAAATCTCGCAGATAGTTTTGCGACGTGCGGCGATGCTAAACCAGAGAACATTAAAAAACGTCATTCGCGCTACCGGAGTAGGCCTCCACACCGGCCATAAAGTGACCTTAAGCTTGCGGCCTGCTGCGCCTAATACGGGAATTGTTTTCTGCCGCAATGACTTACCTGGCAACCCCCTTATTCGGGCGCAGGCGTTAAACGTTACCGATACTCGCTTGTCCACTTCTTTGGAAGAAAACGGCGCTAAGGTGGCTACTGTCGAACATTTGATGTCTGCTTTTGCTGGTCTAGGCATTGATAACGCTTATGTCGACGTCAACGGTCCAGAGGTTCCGATCATGGACGGGAGCGCTGGAACCTTCGTATTTCTACTCCATTCGGCAGGTATGCAAGAGCAACCCGCACCGAAAAAATACATTCGAGTCAAAAAACCAGTCACAGTGGAAAATGGTGATCGATGGATACGCATTGAACCTTTCCACGGTTACAAAATTTCCTTCACCATCGTTTTTGATCATCCGGTAATCGGCGCTACGAATCCCAGCGTAACGGTGGATTTTGCTGAGACGTCTTATGTGAAAGAGGTGGCTCGCGCTCGTACTTTCGGGATGACTGCTGATTTGGAGAATATGCGTTCTCTTGGGCTTGCTAATGGCGCAAGCATGGAAAACGCGATTGTGGTCGATGATTTCCGCGTATTAAACCAGGACGGCTTGCGGTACGAAGATGAATTCGTAAAGCACAAGATCCTTGATGCAGTGGGCGATCTATATTTACTAGGCCATCCATTAATTGGCGCAGTTACCGCCTTTAAATCCGGCCATGCATTGAACAATCAACTGGTCCGTGCGTTGGCTGCCGACCAGTCGGCGTGGGAGTTCGTTACTTTCGATAGTCGCGAAAGCCTGCCTTCCGCATTTGTGTTTGCAGAGACAAAGTCTATATAAGTACTTAGAGTGCTTTTCATGCCAATCGCAGGAGAGTGCAAGGCGATATGATAGTTAGACTGTTTCTTGCTTTCGCAATTCTTCTGGTGGGTGTTTCACTAGCGGCTTATCTTTTTACCAAGGACAAACGTTATTTACGTTTAGCTTGGCAATTATTCCGGTTTTTCATCGTTCTTTTCGCTGCAGTCGCCTTCTTTTTCGTGGTCGAACGATTAGTCTTGATCTGATTTCACTCGTCCTGCAAGGCGCTTCACGGCCTGTTGAAGCGGCGAATCATCGGGTAGCTCATTGGCAAGTTGGGTGAGATTTTTTGCTCCTGCTGGTGACAATCGTCGTTCCTTTCCCTCTGTATTTCCTCTAGGGCTAGTGTAAAGATTTCCGACTTGCACCTCTATCTTGATTGCAGTAATCTGAGGTTCTAATGCCTGGATGTTAGCCAGCAAGGTAGGTAGTTGCTGTCTTAAGCTTGCCCCAGCAGTTCCATTGGAAACTATAAGAACTAAAGAGTTGTCGTTTAAATAACCGACCCGGCTAACTTTCAATAAGGCCGGCGGCGCAACAGCGGAGTAGATGCGGTGAAGTTCCCGGATGCGTTTTAACGGCGCCTCGAGCAATTTAAGTGCGGAGACTTCTTCGATAAACGTCGATAATTTGGTGGCCATACTTTTAAGGCTGCGTAGGGGTTGATCCCGCGATGAATATAATTCTAGTATCAAATAATCTCGATAAAAGCCGAACAGTAACGTTATCGCACAGCCAGATTGTAATGGCGGGAATTGGATTAATGGTGCTAATTTTGATTGTAGGCACTTTCCTGTACTCATTCACAATGCGTTACGCGGTTGATATCAAAAATCCTTATCTGCAATCGGTTTTATCCGTTGTTTATCAAAAAGAGGTATTGAAAAATCAAGCGCAATTTCAAGCAAAAGTGAATGCCCTCGCCGCGAAGCTTGGCGAGATGCAGGCACGCTTGATGCGACTTGATGCAGTAGGAGAACGCCTTGCCAAGGTGGCAGGAGTCAAATTAAAAGACATTAATTTCGCCGAAATTCCCGGTCGTGGCGGCGCTGCCCCAAGTAGCCTCACAGCACGGGATATGTCGCTTGGTGAGCTTAGTCATGAATTTGATCAAACAACTAATTTACTTGACGATCGAACTGATCAATTGACGATCATCGATACGGCATTACTCGATCAGCGGCTTAAAAAACACGCAATCCCGACTGCATTGCCGGTCACTAAAGGATATTTTTCTTCCAACTTTGGCCATCGCGTTGACCCATTTAGCGGGCGAAGTTCGGTACATGAAGGAATAGATTTCGTGGCGCCGACAGGAACTGTGGTGCAAGCGGCTGCGGGAGGGGTTGTCGCAGAGAGCTCTCGCCATGCTGATTATGGTAACATGATCGACGTTGACCACGGCAATGGACTAACCACGCGTTACGCGCACTTATCGCGGCGTTCGGTAAACGTGGGCGATGTCGTGCTCAAAGGGCAGTCAATCGGTGAATTAGGAAGTACTGGCCGTTCCACTGGCCCGCACCTACACTTCGAGGTACGGCAACATGGTGCGGCTTTGAATCCGAAGCGGTTTCTGGAATTGGACGGTTAGCTCCACCGATTCCGCCGAGTCATTTTTTATGGTTCGGGGAAATGCGCAAAAGCCGGCTTCGTGCCGGCTTTTTGTTATGGCTAAAATAGTTCAACATCTACTGGGTAATTTCATTTCGCGTTAGCAGCGAGACTCGACGAAAGAACGCGGACAGTACAAACAGTACGGCAAGCGATAGTCGACAAAGCATCGTTTGTAATGCGAAAAATGAAATGAACTTGTTTCTTGCATTTCAGCCAAACGCCCCGATATGCCCCAAATGCCCCCAATACACCCCGGATTGACCGGGTAATTCAGATTGGATTGTATGCTAGCAAACGTACTCAAGAAAATTTTTGGCAGCCGGAATGAGCGATTGCTGAAGCAATATCGCAAGCAGGTTGTGACAATCAATGCGCTGGAACCAAAAATTCAAGCTCTGTCGGACGAAGAGCTGCGCGGCAAGACGCAGGAGTTCAAAGAACGCTTAAAAAAGGGCGAGACTCTGGATGAAGTTCTTCCAGAGGCGTTCGCGGTCGTGCGTGAAGCTAGTAAGCGCGTGTTGGGTATGCGACATTTCGATGTTCAGCTTATCGGCGGGATGGCATTACATTACGGCAAGATTGCTGAAATGCGTACAGGTGAAGGTAAGACGCTAGTAGCGACGCTACCTTCTTATCTGAATGCGTTAAGCGGTAACAGCGTTCACGTGGTTACGGTCAACGATTATTTGGCTAGACGAGATTCCGAGTGGATGGGCCGGATTCATACTTTCCTTGGGCTTACCATCGGTGTAAATCTTTCGCAAATGCCGCATGACGAGAAGCAGTCGGCTTATGGGGCCGATATTACGTATGGCACCAACAACGAATTTGGTTTCGATTACCTGCGCGACAACATGGTGAACCAAGTGTCGGAGCGCGTGCAGCGTGGATTGCATTTCGCAATTGTCGACGAAGTGGATTCGATCCTAATCGATGAGGCGCGTACGCCATTAATCATCTCTGGTCAGGCTGATGATTCCGCCGCAATGTATGTGGCGGTGAACAAGCTTGTTCCACGGCTTGCGAAGCAAGAAACAGAAGAATCGGCGGGTGACTACAGTGTCGATTTGAAAGCTCACCAAGTATTGCTCTCGGAACAAGGCCACGAACATGCTGAGCAATTAATGGTTGAGGCGGGTCTTCTGGCGGAAGGCGCAAGTCTTTACGATCCCAGCAACATTCTTCTGATCCATCATTTGTATGCAGCAATTCGCGCCTACGCGCTCTACCACCGGGATCAGCATTACGTCGTGCAAAACGACGAGGTTGTGATTGTTGATGAGTTTACTGGGCGGATGATGATCGGCCGGCGCTGGTCGGATGGTTTGCACCAAGCAGTGGAAGCCAAGGAAGGCGTCAAGATCCAGCACGAATCGCAAACACTTGCGTCGATCACATTCCAGAATTATTTCCGCATGTATCAGAAATTATCCGGCATGACGGGTACGGCTGATACCGAGGCATACGAATTCCAGCAAATTTATAGTTTGGAAACGGTTCTTATCCCAACTCATCGGCCAATGAGCCGTAAGGATCGTAACGATCAGGTTTTCCAGACCTCGCGCGAAAAATATCAGGCAATGATTATTGATATTAAAGATTGCTATGAGCGTGGCCAGCCGGTTCTGGTCGGTACTACGTCGATCGAAAATTCAGAGCTCATTTCGGCAATGCTGGAAAAGGAAAATTTCCCGCATCAGGTACTGAACGCCAAGCAGCATGCAAGAGAAGCGGAGATCGTCGTTCAGGCTGGACAGCCAAAAATGATCACGATCGCTACTAACATGGCAGGCCGTGGAACAGACATCGTACTAGGTGGCAATCCTGAGCCGGAAATTCAGAATATAACTTCTGACGAGTCGCTCTCCGCCTCAGAGAAAGATAAAAAAGTAGCGGAAAGTCGCGCTGCATGGCAGGAACGGCACAACGCGGTGCTGGCGCAGGGTGGTTTGCATATTATCGGTTCCGAACGACACGAATCGCGGCGGATCGATAACCAATTGCGCGGGCGTGCGGGTCGGCAAGGCGACCCGGGTTCTAGCCGGTTTTATTTATCACTCGAAGATCAACTACTGAAAATTTTTGCTGCTGACCGTATTGCTGCGCTAATGCAGCGCCTCAAGATGCCCGAAGGGGAGGCTATTGAGTCGCCGTTGCTCAGCCGAGTAATCGAAAACGCGCAGCGCAAGGTAGAAGCCCGCAACTTCGATATTCGTAAGCAATTGCTTGAGTATGACGATGTAGCGAATGAGCAACGGCGTGTTATTTATCAGCAGCGCAACGAGTTGCTCGAATCGCAGAATATTTCCGAGACGATTGTTGCGATGCGTGAAGGCGTTATTAAGCAAGTCGTTGCACAGTTTATCCCTGCTGAGAGCGTGGAAGAGCAATGGGATGTGCCAGGCTTGGAGAAGGTTTTAGCCAGTGATTTCCGTTTGGATCTACCGATCCAAGAATGGCTCAAAAGCGAGACTACGCTTGATGAGGAAGCGCTTCGGGAAAGAATCGTTGGCGAAGCTAATTCACGCTACGAGAATAAATTCGATACCGTGGATAAAGAGGTTCTACATCATTACGAGCGCGCCATCATGTTGCAAAGCATGGACGTTCACTGGCGCGAGCATTTGTCCGCATTGGATCACTTGCGTCAAGGTATTCACTTGCGCGGTTATGCACAAAAAAATCCGAAGCAAGAATACAAGCGTGAAGCCTTCGAGTTATTTTTTGATATGCTCGAACGTATCAAGCGAGACGTTACCAAAATACTGACTAACGTCGAAGTGCGCACCGAAGAGGAAATGGAAGAAGTCGCCGAGGAAATTGACGCGGCTGAACCGGTGCCGAAGAACGTTGAATATCGTCATGCGCAGTATGCTCCAGAAATGGCGGGTATTGATTCGGACGATGTGGCAGTTGCGGAACGAGCAACGCGGCCGGCTGTCCATGTAGGAGATAAAGTGGGTCGCAACGATCCTTGTCCATGTGGTTCCGGAAAGAAGTATAAGCATTGCCACGGCAAGTTGAGCTAGAACACTAAAACCTTGAACCATGCCAAGCACAGAGAAAAACAAATGTTTTTTTCTGTGCTCGCTGTAGTCAAGATTTTGTTTTTTTATCGGCGTTTTCTCTAACACAGTTTACAAAGGCTCCGCTAATCCCATGCCCGTAAATTTATCCCCCATCAACGAGAACACGCTTCACCCCGTGAAAGGCGTACGCCTTGGCGTTGCGGAGGCAGCGATCAAAAAACCCGGTAAGAAGGATTTGTTGCTCGTCGCATTAGAGCAAGACACTAAAGTTGCAGGCGTTTTTACGCTTAATCGTTTCTGTGCTGCGCCCGTCGTTGTGTCGAAGGAACATCTCGGCAATGATTCTGCAATCCGCGCGTTGGTCGTCAATACTGGTAATGCTAACGCTGGTACCGGCGATGTAGGGCTTGCACACGCGCGAGCGACCTGCTCGGAAGTTGCGCGTCTGCTTGATCTCGCACCAAAGCAAGTACTGCCTTTTTCCACTGGCGTCATCATGGAACCATTGCCGGTTGAGCGCATCGTCCAAGGCTTGCCCACTTGTGTGGCGCAGCTGACGGAAAATAATTGGTTCAATGCCGCGCAAGCAATCATGACGACCGATACCGCACCTAAGGCGGCTTCTCGCCAGGTGAGCATTGGCGGAAAAATTGTGACGATTACCGGCATCGCCAAGGGTGCCGGCATGATTCACCCTAACATGGCGACTATGCTGGGATTCGTAGCTACCGATGCGGCATTGAGTCAGACATTGTTAGATATGTTAGTTAAGTATGCGGCTGACAAATCCTTTAATCGCATTACCGTTGATGGCGATACATCTACCAACGACTCCTTTATTTTGATTGCTACCGGCAAAGCCACTGGTAACGAAATTAATGATGCTCTAAGCGCCGAGTACATCGCACTTAGAGACGCCGTTACTGCATTGTCGATCGAGTTAGCGCAGGCGATTATTCGTGATGGTGAAGGTGCGACGAAGTTCATGACGGTTACAGTCGAGGGCGGTAAAAGCGTAGAGGAAAGCACGAACGTTGCTTTCGCAATCGCGCACTCCCCGCTCGTAAAAACAGCTTTCTTCGCATCTGATCCCAATCTTGGACGCATACTGGCTGCCATTGGTTATGCAGGCATTGATGATCTCGATGTGTCGAAAATCAATCTTTATCTCGATGATGTCCTAGTGGCTGAAAAAGGCGGGCGCGCAGCGAGCTATCGCGAAGAAGATGGACAGCGCGTGATGAAGCAAGCGGAAATCATCGTTCGCGTCGAATTAAATCGAGGGGCTGTGACTGAGACAGTCTGGACTTGTGATTTTTCTTATGACTACGTAAAGATCAATGCGGACTATCGTAGTTAAAAAATATCGAGATACATTACTACGTGGACTCAGGTTGAGTCTCCGGTGCTCAATGCCCTTGCCGAGTGGGTTTGCGCGTGCATGCGCAAACCGCTCCGCAAGCGGAGAGCGTGCTCCCCGAAATTCCTACTACACCTAATTCGTACGCCCTCGCTCCTCGACTCAATCTTAGCTCGCTCGCTACACTTATTTAGAGGTTCTCTAGCAAATGACAAACGTTTCCAAGCTCATCGCTCAAGCGGAAACTTTATTAACCAGGCTAGAGGCGCTTATCCCGCAATCAGCGCCAGTTCCTGACTGGAAAGCGGCGACCGCATTTCGTTGGCGCAAACGCGAAAACACTGGATATCTGCAAGCAATTCCAAATCCGCATCGCATCTCTTTAGATGATTTGCGCGATGTCGATGAACAAAAGAAAGTCATTGAGCGCAATACTCGCCAATTTGTCAGTGGCCAGCCTGCTAATAATATTCTGTTGACTGGCGCTCGCGGCACTGGAAAGTCTTCGTTGGTGAAAGCGATGCTGGCCAAATTTGCAAAAAAAGGCCTGCGCTTAATTGAAGTGGACAAGCAAGACCTTGTTGATTTGCCGGATATCGTTGATCTTATCGCCGCCCGGCCTGAACGCTTTATTATCTATTGCGACGATCTCTCCTTTGAAGCCAGCGAATCTGCATACAAAGCGCTGAAAGTCGTACTGGATGGCTCTATTGCCGGGGCATCCGAAAATGTATTGATCTATGCCACCAGCAATCGTCGTCATTTGATGCCGGAGTATATGTCGGAGAATTTGCAAACTCGGCATGTAGGAGATGAAATTCATCCAAGCGAAGGCGTTGAAGAAAAAATTTCTTTGTCCGAGCGTTTTGGCATTTGGTTATCTTTTTATCCTTTCAATCAAGAACAGTATCTAGACATCGTCGATCATTGGGTTGCGAGCTTAGGCGTGATGCCGACTGACAAAAAAGTTTTGCATAATGCTGCTTTGTTGTGGGCATTAACGCGTGGCTCACGTAGCGGCCGAGTGGCGTGGCAGTTTGCACGCGATTGGGCAGGTAGCCATGCAGTGAAGCCAGCCAAATGACGCCAGAAAAGATTGTCGATGTCGGCGCGGCGGTTATCATTCGCCCGGACGGTAGTTTTTTGCTCGCTGAACGTCCTGTCGGAAAAGTCTATGCCGGGTATTGGGAATTTCCCGGTGGGAAGGTAGAAGCCGGAGAAACTCCGCTTCAAGGGCTTGCGCGTGAGTTGCAAGAAGAGATTGGCATCGAGATTGAGACTGCTTATCCTTGGCTTACACAAGTATTTACTTATCCTCACGCCACAGTTCGTTTGCACTTTTTTCGTGTCACCGCTTGGCACGGCGAGCCCCATGGACGTGAGAATCAGCGAATTGCTTGGCAGCGCCTTGATGAGCAACCGCTCGCACCGATGCTTCCCGCGAATACGCCGATTTTTCGTGCGTTAAACTTGCCAGCGGTTTACGCAATTACAAATGCGCAAGAGACTGGAGAAATAGATTTTCTGAATCGTCTTCGTTCGTCATTGAATCATGAGCACAAGCTTCTCGTGCAAGTTCGAGAAAAGTCATTCACACCCATTGAATTAAGCCGATTCGCGCAAGAGGTGAATGTTTGTTGTCGGTCTAGCGGGACGAAAGTGCTTATCAATAGTGATCTATCGCTTGCCGGCAAGATCGGCGCCGATGGTGTTCATTTAACTTCTGCACAACTTGTAGAGCTGAAAGAACGCCCTAATTTCTCACTCGTTGGCGCATCTTGTCATGATCGCCGGGAATTAGATCGCGCCATTGCCTTAAATGTAGACTTCGCGGTCCTAGGCCCGGTAATGCCGACAAAGAGTCATCCGGGCGCAATTACATTAGGGTGGGAAGCGTTTGCCGAACTCGCTTCTAATCGCCCGATTCCTATTTATGCCATTGGTGGATTGCAGTCGCATGACTTGGTGACGGCTTGGCAGGCTGGTGCGCATGGCATCGCCATGCAGCGGGCCGTATGGTGAGGTATTAAGTGCGGAATTTTAAGGTAACTGCGTCCCTTTCGTACAGGTAGGCGCTGTACCGGACCCACCACCAGCGCGGCACAAGTAAACTGTTCGGGTAGATTGTTCCACTACCCACAGGTCGGTAACATTATTTGTTGCTGAACTGCTAGTGACAACGAAATTTCCATTTTTCACGTTTTGGTCAGCGGCTTGCACCAAGTGCTGTACGCTCACCCACGTACCCAAAGTGACCAGCGCAATGACGCCATAGGTTTTAATCTTGCTGATGAGTGCTGAGGTATGAATGGTCGGGGACATTTTGACGCCTTTCAGGAAGACATATGGACAGTGTAGAACACTTGCGGCAGTTTTCTCTAATTGTCGGCGACGCACACAGTCTTCGTTCCCATGTCATCTGAAAACACCCGCTATTTCCTTGCTGTGTAAATCGTATTAAAAACGATAAGTCAGCTTTAGACGATAAGTCTGCGCATCTTGGGACACCGTGTCCAGACCAGGAGGTACGCCGGGTGTGGTATTTGATACATCCAATCCGGAAGGATCGGAGTATTTTTTTCCGAGTAAATTGTAGATGCTCATTGATACGTCCAGGTTCTTTACCCATTGCGTACCTAACAACGTAAGGTTGGCGATTGTATATCCGCCAACAGTTCCTTGGCTTGAGGTAGTGCGTCTGCCGGTATATTGAAGTTCGAGGCCGCTTTGCATTTTGGTATTGAATAGAGGCGCCGTACCGTTGAACTTTGCTAGTACTTTGGGCGAGTTTGGCAATGCATCACCCGTTGCAGCGTCGCGTGTCTTTTGCAACGTCAGGCTAGAGCGGATTTTTGCGCCATTCTTCCAATGGTGCTCCGCCTCGAATTCGACACCGCGCGTATCAACGGCTTCAATATTATCGTAAACGCTGAGATTATCTGTAGGGTCTACATGCGAGTCGAGTAAGTCGCGAGTTTGGTAATAAAATGCGCCGGCAGTGAATCGGAGGCGATTATCGTAATATTTTTCGAAGATAAGATCGTAAGTCTTAATTTTCTCCGGCTTGAGATTAGGATTTGCTTTTTGGTCTTCGGATTGATAATAAAGCTCGTAGACATTGGGCGCACGGAAGGCTGTTCCGTATAACAATTTAATTGCGCTAGACGGGTCTGGTTTATAGATTAAGCCCAACCTTGGATTCACAATCTCACCGGAGTCGCTGTAACTGTCGTAACGGGCGCCGGCATTGATGAGCCAGTTTTTACCTATTTCGTATTCATCTTGCAGATAGAGAGCGTGGCGTCTTGATCTGTTATGCCCTGAATAGCCAGCGCTTGGATCGCCGTTGTGATTGAACAAATCCTGGTGGATGTTATCGCGATATTCCGCACCGTAGACAAGCTTATGTTTATCGAATTGCGTATTAACTAACTTGATCTCGCCGCCCGCCCATTTAGGCCGAGAATCGTCATAGTTGAAGAATGCGTGATGCGTGTTGTCGTAGAGCGGATAGTCGCCGTCATAGGGATATTCACCGTAGTAAATCCTTGCGAGTACATTCAGTTTCTCGCTGTAGCTTTTGTCGTACTGCAAATCAATGAAGGTTTGCCTGTCTCTAGTAGCGCTAGCCGGATTGTTAAATGGCGTGTCAAAAGCGGCGGTGGGCACGCCTTTTTTTCGATCTGAACAAGCGGCAGTAAGCGTAAATGCGCTGTAGGATATTTTGGTGAAGAAGCTATCGTAACGATCATAGTCTAAGTGATGAGCGATGCCATGATCAGTAGCGGGCGTATCGAATTCCGAGAAATAAAGATCACGGCCTTTGCTGTCGTAGAATGAACCTGACACTACAATGCGAAGACCGTTGTCGAGGCTTCCGCCGTAAGTTAAACGCGCTTTGTTGGTATCGTAGCTCGCGTTTTCCATCGACACTTCCAATCCTTTGACGTCCTTCGCCGTTCGGGTAATAACGTTGACTACGCCGAAAAAAGCATTGCTGCCATAAATGGACGAACCAGGACCTGGAACAAATTCAACTCGATCAATTAAGTCGACGTCGAGGATGAAATCCGTACTGACTGTTGCCGCGTCAAAGACGGCATCGTTTAAGCGATAACCATCGAGAAGTAGTAAGAAGCGTGACTGATAATCGCCTGGTCGTCCGAAGCCTCGTAAACCAATGAAGTCGTAGTTGCGATCATATCGCCCATAGATGCCGCGAATGCTTTTAAGAATATCAGCGAGCTTGCGATAGCCATACGTTTTGATATCAGCTGCAGTGATAACAGTAACCGCCGCAGGGGCATCAGACGCTTTTTGCAGAAATTTCGAAGCGCTGTATACCTCTATGTTAATTAGTTGCTCGAGAGAAAATTGTGTCAGATCTTCATCTGCAGAAGGTTGAGCGTTTGCAAACGTTACGGAGAGTAAACCTATGGCAGCAGTACTACAAAGTGATGAGAAAATGCGCCGCAAAGGTAAGGGCGATAAATAACCTTTTACGCCCAGCCCTCTGCAAATTTTTATGTTAGGTAATCTTCTACGATAGGAGCGACCATCGTGGGCTGTCGTCAGATTTTTCCCCTTGCTTTTCATACCCGCGTCTCCCTAAACGGCATTAAGGATTACTGTAATTTGATTGTCCGTTGATTTTTCAAGGAACGGTAAATAGACACATGGGATTGTATGCAATGCTTATCAATTACATTGAACCGATTACGAGCAAGTAATAAGTTCTATTTTCCCTTTCTCATCTGGGCTGATGTTATACAAACGTGAAATCCGATCAATGTTTCTCGTGCATGCTGCGGTCTTGTCGTAAGGCATCTACGATTCGCGACGCAATCGTATCAATTGGTGCGACGCAATCTACACATCCTGATTCTATTGCCGCTTTCGGCATGCCAAATACCACGCATGAGTTTTGATCCTGAGCGATGGTAAATGCGCCGGTTTGCTTCATTTCACCAAGGCCTATCGCACCATCCTTGCCCATGCCAGTGAGCAACACGCCAATGGCACGCGCGCCGGCATTCTTAGAGACCGAACGAAAAAGTACATCAACTGAAGGACGATGTAGGTTGACGCGCTCCGTCTGATCGACATGAGCCTCAAAGTGTTGTCCCATTTTGACAATGCGCAGGTGCCAATTACCTGGCGCGATATAAACATGTCCGCTTTCCAGGCGTTCACCATTCACTGCTTCAGTCACCTTCAGTGAGCAGAGATCATTCAGCCGTCTAGCGAATTGTTGGGTAAACATTTCCGGCATGTGTTGAACAATGACGATGGGCGGCACATTGGGGGGAAGTCGGGCAAGTACTTCTTTGATCGCTTCTGTCCCGCCGGTTGATGCGCCGATTGCGATGATGCCGGAAGATTTGAACGCGGCTTGCGCGGCGGGCGAAGGTTTTGGAAGAGTTCGGGCAGGCCTCGGCTCTACATGCGCCGCGCCGCGTAGCTTCTCACGCAACATGGCACCGAAGTAGGATAGCTCGCCTTTTCCATCGCCTTTAGGTTTGGTTGCGAAATCGACAGCACCTAGTTCAAGTGCGCGCAGCGTTATTTTGGCGTTGGACTCGGTGAGTGAGGACACCATGATCACCGGCATCGGACGCAACCGCATCAGTTTCTCGAGAAAAGTAATGCCATCCATCAGCGGCATTTCAACATCGAGTGTAATGATGTCGGGCTTCAACGATTTAATTAGTTCGCGCGCTTCGAAGGGATCTCGTGCCGCACCGATGACTTTAATATCGCCCTGCTCTTCAATGAGCGCTGTGAGCACTTGTTGCATCACTAAAGAGTCTTCAACGATCAGAACTTGAATTGTCATAATTAGATAAAAATATCCACGGATTGCTCCCTTGCTTTGGTAAGCATGTCGAGTTGCTTGGCATAGTCACGTTCACGATCCAAGATAGTGTCGTTACGCAAAGCGCGTAGTCGTTTAACTAAGACTCGGCCTGTATGCGGGAAAAAATATACTTTGCTCGGCTCCTCATGCCCGAGATCTTGCGCGACCACAGGAATTTTTTCCCGTTTCAAATAATCCAGTGCGAACTGCGCATTACGGGCGCCGATATCTGACATTCCTGGAAGAATGCGTCCTGCACCGAAAACTTTAGCTTCCAATCTTCCTCGTTTCGCACCGAGTGCAAGTAGGTGGTTCACCAGTATTTCCATTGCATAAGCGCCATAACGAGCCGATGCCGATAGCGGTCCTTCCGGTTCTGTGCTGTGGTGCGGAAGCATAAAATGATTCATTCCGCCAATCTTGGTTTCAGGGTCGCGTAAACATGCTGAAACACACGAACCTAGTACCGTCACGATTAGCATATTACGTTTAGTCGTATAAAACTCTCCCGGGCCGATTTTTGCGGCGGGCAGATTGAAGTTACGGTCGATGTAACGAGCTGGTTTTGAAACTTCACTTCCGCTGGATTGGTCGTAATGCGTCATTCACTGATCCCCGTATCCGCAACGAGATCCATGTCGCGGCTACCCATCAATTTTTCGATATCGATATGGATCAGCATTCTGTCGTCGACAGTCGCCAGACCCAGAATATATTGCGTTTCGAGCATGGAGCCGAATTCAGGCGCAGGTTTGATGGCGGTATGCGGCAGCGAAATAACATCCGACACGCTATCGACGACGACGCCAATAACACGCTTGAGAATGTTTAGAATTATCACCACTGTGAATTGATCGTACACCACCTCTCCATGCATAAGCTTCAGACGCAAATCAATAATAGGGATGATGTTGCCGCGCAAATTAATGACGCCCTTGATGAAGTCAGGTGTGTTGGCAATTCGCGTTACGGCTTCATAGCCTCGGATCTCCCGTACCGTAAGAATATCTATGCAATATTCTTCTTCGCCCAAGGTAAATGTGAGCAGTTCTCGTAAATTTTCCTGTTCGTCGGTGGCGCTCATTCTGTGTTCCTTAAAACTTGTTCAAGGTCTTAGTGCGCAAAGTAAGATGTCGAACAAGTTCTCAAAATTCTTGCCATTCGTCGTCCAACTTAGAGTCATTCGACGAGTTCCGTTTATGTTCTAATTCGCGCGCACTCCGGCGTAGCGGGAGCTCATTAATTTTCATCGCCTTGGGCACTTCACGGCTTTGAGCCTGCGGTATTTCGTCATCTAATTTAAACGGACTAACCAGATGATATAAATGTCCCGCTTCTTCTTGGAATGACATTGCCGCAGCAGTTGCTTCTTCAACCATCGCCGCATTTTGTTGTGTAACGCTTTCCAATTGAATAAGCGCTTTATTCATCTCTCCCACACTTTGATTTTGCTCTCGCGAGGCAACTGCGATTTCGCTGATGAGATCGGTAACTTGCTGAACGCTGACGACGACATCATTAATAATATGCCCCGAGTCGCTGACTAATTTAGTACCTTGATTGACACTAGAAACGGAGTCGCCAATGAGCCCCTTGATCTCCTTGGCAGCTTCCGCGCTACGCTGTGCGAGACTGCGAACTTCGCCGGCGACCACTGCAAAGCCGCGCCCCTGTTCGCCCGCGCGTGCTGCTTCAACGGCAGCATTAAGTGCAAGAATGTTTGTTTGAAACGCGATACTTTCTATGACGCTAATAATGTCGACAATTTTCTTCGAGCTTTTGTCTATTTGTTCCATGGTGGAAATAATTTTGTAAATGAGATCAGCGCCGCGCTTGGCAACACTGCTGGCATTCGTCGCAAGATCATTTGCCAACTTACAATTGTCGGCGTTTTGTTTGACGGTGGCGGCAAGCTGTTCCATGCCGGATGCTGTCTCTTCAAGTGTGGATGCTTGTTGTTCGGTACGATGCGAAAGGTTGGCATTGCCGGCTGCCATTTCGTCAGCCGCGCTTCGCGCGGCGTCAGCGCTTTGTCGCGCCTGTGTTACCAATTCACGTAGTTTTGCTTGCGCATCGGATAAGGTTGAAAACATGGTGCGGAAATGTCCGGCACTTAAACGCTGACCAATGGAGACACTGTTACTATTTTTTGTGTCAAGCGAGCGAAGATCGTGTTCGCGCAAACGTTCGGCTAGCTTGTTGAGAAGTTGCCAGGATTTGTCCGTGGAAAAATAAAGGGCGGCCTGGTAATACCAAGCGATGAGGAAGGCAGCAATGATAGCGATGCCTGTGGGAGATGACCATGATGGCGGATGCACGAAAACGGCAACCATCAGCGGCACCGTAAATAGCATGCCACTAATGGGCATGGTGACAGAAGCCGGCATTCGAACCAGCACGGGAACAAGGGGGGAAACGAGTGATTTCATCATGCATTCCTTCGTTGGAATGAAAGTGCTGTGGCGTCGATAATGTTCAAATGTTGTCGCATCTATCGGTCCTCTTTCATTATTCGCGTACCGCAAATACTAAGGCGCCGACATCGAGGATAAAGACAACTTTTCCTTGTCCGAGAATCGTCGCCCCGGCGAGATAAGGTACTTTGCGGTAATTGTTTTCAAGGCTCTTGATCACGACTTGATCCTGATCGATTAAAGCATCCACCAGCAATGCCACGCGATTACCTTCGGCTTCTAAAATTAGCAGCAGGCCATTTTCGAATGAAGCTGCATTCGTGGCCCCCGTGAGATTGGCAAGCGTGAGCAGTGGTAAATACTTACCGCGTACTTCGACCAATACCCCTCGTCCAGCGACAGTTTTTAGTTTTACCCGATCGGTTTGCAAACATTCCACGATAAAGGTCATCGGTACGATATAGATATCAGCACCGACACTCACTGTCATGCCATCGATAATGGCCAGTGTTAATGGAAGACGAATGACAAACGCCGTACCGTGGCCCGGCGTGGATTCCACTTTAATGCTGCCGCTCAATGCGGAAATATTTTTGCGCACAACATCGAGCCCTACACCTCGTCCGGATAGTTCGTTCACTGCTTCAGCGGTGGAAAAACCGGCTGAGAAAATCAGCTCCCGTGTACGTTCAGGTGTAAGTGTTTCGTCTTCGCGTAGTAAGCCGGCTGCACGCGCTTTTGTCGCGACTCGCTCTAAATCAATGCCGCGTCCGTCATCGCTCACCATAATTTCGATATTGCCGGCTTTATGCTGCGCATGAAGCTTCAGCGTCGCGGTTTCCGGTTTGCCGAGAGCACGTCGAATTTCCGGAGATTCTATGCCGTGATCGAGAGAGTTTCGTACCAGATGAGTCAATGGATCGACCAGTTGTTCGATGACCGATTTATCGAGTTCGCTTTGTTCGCCGGAAATTTCAAGGTGAACCTGCTTGCCCAATCGCTGGCTGACGTCTCTCACCATGCGCGCGAACCGTCCAAAGGCATGGCTTACCGGCAGCATGCGGATTGCCATTACGCCCTCTTGTAGATCGCGCATATGTCGTTCGAATTGAACCAATGATGCCGAGAGCGTCGCCGCCGATGTGGGATCAAGCAGGGCGACGCTCTGCTTAAGCATGGTTTTGGTGATGACTAATTCGCCGACGAGATTGATAAGGTTATCGACTTTACTGCGACTGACATTAAGCCGGTCAGCGCGGATTTCGCTCGTGTTGTCGCCATCTTCCGTGCGTCGTCCGCTAGTTCGGCGATCTTCACGGCTTCGCTCAACGAGCGGTGGCGGCGCTAAGGCTTCGATCGTTTGCGGCGCTAGAGCTTCAATCTCTTTAGCGGCAGGCGTGATGGTCTCGATCAACAATTTGCAGTCATCGACGACCCAGGAAAAGACTTCTTCCACTTCGCTTTGCTCGGTATCAGATAAGAGCTGAAAATCCCAAGCCAGATAACAGCGCTCGGGATCGAATTCCTCGGAATTTGGGAGGCGTGACAAATCCACCTTGGCGGTCATTTCTCCCAACCCGTCCAAGACGCGCAATAGGCGCAATGGATCGTTGCCGTTCTCGAAGAAGCCGGAAGAAGGCTCAAAACGGACGTGATAGCCTGATCGGTTAGATGTAATTACTGCCGGAGGAGATTGTATATTTACTGAGGCGCCAGCCACGGGGATGCCGAGTGTTTTCAGGCTAGCAATTAATTGGTTTGCCTGTTCAACATCGGCCACCTTGCCCTCGCGTGCGGCAAGGACCAAGGTACGTGAATAATCTATGCAATCCAGCAATACATCGAGCGTATCGCGGTCCGGCGTTAGTGTGCCTTTACGCAAATGGTCCAGCACGCTTTCGACATGATGCGTGAAATCGGTAATGGCATTAAAACCTAAGCTGCCAGCCGAACCCTTTAGTGAATGAATGCCGCGGAAGATTGCGTTTAACCGCTCCGGCGTCGGCTCAACTTTTTCCAATGCCAGCAAACCGGCCTCGGCTGTGTCGAGTCCGTCGAGGCTTTCGGCGAAAAAACTTTCGTAGAAGCGCGTTAGATCGATGGACATGAGGGCCACCAAAAAGCTGCTATCGACTCTCGCGTTTTGCGCCGTAATCGATCGATTGTAAACGCGAGCGCGAGGGAGGTCATGGCGGCAGTTAATCCAACACTTTTTTGAGCGTGGCTAGCAGAACTTCGGGGCTGAATGGTTTGACGATCCAGCCGGTTGCGCCTGCCTCGCGGCCGCGTTGTTTAATGTCTTGAGCAGATTCGGTCGTTAACATGAGTACCGGAACGAATTTGTAATCTGGCATGGTGCGTAAATGACGCACTAGTTCGATACCATTCATTCCCGGCATATTTACATCGCTAATGACCAAGTCAAAACGTTTTCCTTTGGCGGCCTCGACAGCTTCAATGCCATCAGCGGTTTCTATGACCTCATGACCGGCACTGGTTAGTGTGAAGCTAACCATTTGCCGCATGGTGGTGGAATCGTCAACAACCAATATAGAAGCCACAGCAACCCCTCCTTAAAAAATCTCGACCGACGCACCGCCACTGGAGTCTTTTCCGCTTTGGGCGATATTAGCCGCCGAGATGACAGGCGGGTTTGTTTTTACAGGTGCGGCATTCACGATGCTAATTTGATCTTTTGCGCGGTTTATTTGAATGGCGGTATTTCTAGTAGGTTGGCCATCTACCAAACCACTACCTTCCAGCTTGAACGACATGACGCGCGTTTCATCAAAGATTGTTTGAAGCGAGCTAGTGAGGTCCGTCAACAAAGGGCTTTTTAGTTGTTGCAGCTTCTGTTGCGTCATGTCTTGAAATTGGAGGGCGACAATAATGTTATTAATGTCAGTCTGAATTTCGTTACCTAGCTCGCCAATTTGTGTCAGAACTGTCGTGATTTCCTGGTTGTACTCTGAGGCGCCGCGTATACGTTCTAGCAAGCTCAATGCGTATTCCATTTGCTTGCGAGTCTTGCGCGTAACATCGATGAAATTGTTACTTATCTGAACCACAGCGGTTTCAGAATGGGCGATCACTTCGTCGACATAACTAGCCACTTGTTCAACGCTAGCATACGAATTTGTGGAGATTTCCGACCAGTGATAAAGCTGGTGCTGGATATTATTAGACATCTTGCGCATTTTGCGGAGCTGCGCGTTGGTTACGTCCTGACTATCTGCGCTTCCGCGCAGCGTCAATGGCTGCGGGTGAGTTTGTGAAATGAGCAAGGCGCCAGCGATCGGTGCTATGAGCAAGCAAATGACTGCAACCCACCACGGTGTCCAAAAAAGCGCCAAGGCTAGGGGGGCAATCATCAGCAGCAGGAATAACGGAAGTTTGTCCCGATAGATTTTAAGCGTAATGATCAGATTTTTAATCATCGCAATCGCAGTGTTTCTTCCAAATCCAGGATCTCCGCAGCGCTAATAAGCGCTGCGGAGCCATTCTGCCAATGCCAAACGGCGCCGGCGTTACGAAGGCAAATCACCCCTGCTACCAAAGCTTGCAGTCCGGCGGTATCCACTTTGCTTACCTCGGAGCCGTCAATCGTAACGGTCTTGGCGATATGCGCTGCCGCGGTCAATAGATCGAATATTTCACCGGCGCGGCCAATGCGTAAATCACTGCCGAGGGCGACTAGGGTTTCCTGGTTCGTCATGGATGGATTGTCCATGACGAACTTAATCAGTTTTGATGCTTGAGGAGTGTGAGCGGTGTAGCCAGATCATTATTCTCTCCCATGGCAATAGAGATTGAGCATCTCTAATATATAACGGCAAGAGTAGAGTAGATTCGGCGGGAAAACAAATCGAAGATAGCGGTGAATTGCCCCTTTAATCTAATGAATACCGTCGATAAATTGTGGCTGAACGCTAACTGGTAGGGGTGCTTTTCGGATAGTCGCGAAACTGGATGATTTGCCGGCCGTCGGGAAGGGATTTGGGTTGCGGTTTCCAGGCATGACCGTAAATCACTTCGATGGTTACGGGCAGTTTGCCTTCCCGTCGGAAAGATTCATATCGTTCTTTCACTTCTTGCCAACGTTTCGGTGCCATGAGTCCTGGGCGCCGGCCCGCGAGGTGGTTGCGCTCACCTAGCGACTTTAAGTCCCGCGTTATCGCGGTCAAGTCATCAAAAGTGACGGTAATGATTTCCATATCCATTACCGGATCTGCAAAACCAGCATGTACCAGCACATCGCCGATATCGTGCATGTCGATAAATCGATTTACGTGTTCATATTGGTCGATGCCGGAAAATGCGTTGCGGAGTTCTTTCAACGTATCAGGGCCGAAAGTTGAAAACATAAACAATCCGCCTGTGGTCACGACTCGATGGGCTTCCGCGATGCTTCGTTCAAGGTCGAACCATTGGAGTGCCAGATTTGACCAGGCAAGGTCGATGCTATTTGCAGCTAATGGCAGGTTTTCCAAATTGCCGCAGAGATATTGTGTTGAATTGCTCATCAACGGTAAATGGCGTTTCCACCACGGATGTTGGTTTCGGCCTGCTCTCAACATGTTTTGAGCGATATCCATCGCTACGATGAGTGCTTTGTTATAGCGGGAGGCCAGTTGACGAGTGCTATTGCCGGTCCGGCATCCAGCATCGAGAATGCGCGAGGGCTCAAGCTTTATGTATTCCAGCCGGGAGAACATTCGATCGGCAACTTCCCTCTGCAAGAAGGCCGCGTTCTCATAGGAGGATGCGGCCTGTTCGAGTTGTCGGCGAAGATGACGTTGGTCGGGAATGAGGCGGCCGTTGTTAGGATCTGTTGTCAATTAAAGGCAGCGCGAAGAAATCGGGGAGATGTTCATATTAGTTAGGCATCGGCAGTTTAAATGCAATGTGGTTTGGTTCGGGTTGTCGCTGAAACGGAACAATACCCATAAGTGGACAAGGCAATCGTTGCAACAACGCTTCAATGTTTTGCTCGACGCGAGCCATGTCAGGATCGATGTGATTGCCTATCCAACCAATAAGGGATAGGCCTCGAGCCCGAATGGCATCGGCGGTTAACAGTGCATGGTTCAAGCAACCAAGGCGAAGACCGACGACCATAATAATTGGCAGTCTCAACATTGCGGCGAGGTCGGCGGTATCATGCCGTTCATTGAGTGGTACACGGAACCCCCCAACCCCTTCAACTACTATTGCTTCGGCGCGCTGTGCCAGATGAGTAAAGCTTGCTTCAATTTTCTCAAGCTCAATACGTTTGCCCTCTTCGTCCGCAGCGATATGTGGCGCAATCGCTGCCGAGAATAGATAAGGACAAATTTCTTCCGTACTGAATTTAAGCGTTGCCGCTTGGCGCAATGCTTCGACATCTTCGTTTAACAGCCCGGACGGAGATTCCGTACATCCAGCCGCCACTGGTTTCATTCCTACCGTTGATAATCCCTGCCGGCCCAACTGATAAAGCAGTGCACTGGCGATCAATGTCTTGCCGACGCCTGTGTCTGTGCCGGTAATGAAGTAGCCATACTTCATGGCAAGGAATCCAGAATCTCGCATGTGCGTGCAAGTAGTAAATCGATTTCCGCTTCCGTGATGACGTAAGGCAGCATGAAATAGACTGTTTTTCCAATAGGCCTGAGCAGTAGTTCCTGACGTAAGGCAGCTGCGAAAAAATTGCGAGAAAAGGCCGGATCATCGGATTTGATATCGAAAGCCCAAATCATGCCGGTATTGCGGAAGTTTTCGACTTTTGGATGTGTGGCCAGCGTTTCCGCGCGTTTGTTTAGATAAACTGCTTTAACGCGATTGCTGGCAATAATTCCGTTCTCTTCAAAAATCGCTAGCGTGGCCAGCGCCGCGCTGCACGCCAGCGGATTGCCGGTGTAGGAATGGGAATGCAGGAAGCCGCGAGTTACATCGTCCGAATAGAATGCGCTGTAGATTTCATCCGTGGTCATCACCACGGAAAGCGGCAAATATCCGCCCGAAATGCCTTTCGAGAGACAAAGAAAATCAGCTGTTATATCGGCTTGTTCGCAAGCAAAGAATGTCCCTGTACGGCCGCAGCCAACAGCGATTTCATCGGCAATCAGATGCACGTTATAACGATTGCAGATTTCTCTTGCGCGGCGAAGATATTCGGGATGGTACATGGCCATGCCACCGGCACATTGGATTAGCGGTTCGAGTATAAGTGCGGCAATGGTTTGATGTTGTTGTTCGAGATGGTTTTCCAATTTATCCGCACATCTCAGTGCATAAGCTTGCGCATCTTCATCGGGTGCAGCTTGTCGCCAGTCTGGACTCATGATTGTTGCGGCAGGGCGTAGCAGCCCGGCATATGCTTCGCGAAATATCGGCACATCGGTGATGGACAATGCGCCCACAGTTTCGCCATGGTAGCCGTTGCTGAGGGCGACGAAATTACACTTCCCCGGTTGCCCTTGATTGCGCCAGTAATGGAAGCTCATCTTTAGAGCGATCTCAATGGCAGAGGCGCCATCAGAGGCATAAAAGCAGTGGCCCAGCTTGCCGCCGGTCAAAGCGGCGAGTTTCTCCGACAGTTGAATGACCGGTTCGTGCGTGAATCCGGCGAGCATGACGTGTTCTAACTGGTCTAATTGCGCACGTACGGCGGTATTTATTTGCGGATTGGCGTGACCAAACAGATTAACCCACCAGGAACTGACTGCATCGAGATATCGATTGCCTTCGAAGTCGTAAAGCCAGACGCCTTCACCGCGAGAGATGGGAATCAGCGGAAACTTTTCATGCGCCTTCATCTGTGTGCATGGATGCCACACAGCCTGTAGGCTGCGCTCTAAATATGCTTGATTTTTCGTCATGGAATCTTGAATTATGAGGGGGCTTGCGTGGCCAGTTCACGTAGCGATGTAATCAGAAAGCTCACATCCTTGTCAGTATGTTCGGCTGAGAGGGAGATGCGCAGGCGTGCAGTATTTCGAGGAACTGTCGGTGGCCGGATCGCTGGCACCCAAATACCTCGCCCTAAAAGCCCTTCCGCTAATCGCATGACCGTATGATTATCTCCAACCATGAGTGGTTGGATCGGCAATGCCGACGGAGCAAGTTGCCAGGGTAGGTCAGAAAGACCGTGACGCAGCTGACTGATTAGCTCTTGCAGTCGAGTGCGGCGCCAACTTTCTTTTTCGATGAGTTGTAGGCTCTCGGTAAGCGCCGTAGCCAACATTGGCGGGGCCGCAGTGGTGAAGACATAGCTGCGTGCTCGCTGTAGCAGCCATTCGATCATCTTTCCTTCACCGGCGATGAAGGCGCCAAATACACCGGCTGCTTTACCAAGGGTTGCCATATAAATGATGCGCGGCGACTGCACGCCAAAATGCGATAAACTGCCGCGCCCATCCTCTCCTAAAACGCCAAAGCCGTGCGCGTCATCCAGAAACAACCAAGCATCATAACGTTCGCATAGTGCGAGCAAGTCATTTATCGGCGCTAATTCGCCGTCCATGCTGAAAACGGCATCGCTTATCACCATTTTATTTTTGCTTTGACACTGCGCCAGAGCTTGTTCGAGCGCTGCCATGTCGAGGTGCGGATAAGTCTGCACTTCTGCTCTGGAAAGTCGGATGCCGTCGATTAGGCATGCATGGTTAAGCGCATCCGAAAATATCGTATCTCCACGGTTTACAAGCGCCGGGATGGAACCCAGTGCCGCCATATAGCCGGTAGAGAAATAGAGCGCTCGAGGAAGATGAACAAACGCCGCGAGTGCTTCTTCCAATATTTGGTGCGGCGTACTATGACCGCAAATCAAGTGTGATGAAGCGCCGCCAACACCATAAGTAGCGGCGCCCCGTTGAGCGGCCGCAACTAATGATGGGTGATTGGCTAAACCGAGATAATCGTTGCTGCAAAAGGCGAGATAGGGTTTGCCATTGACGACGAGAGAAGTCGTTTGTGGGCTTTCCACCACGCGCCGGCGGCGCGTTAGGCCATCTTGATCTAATTTTTCGAGGCGGAAATCAAAGTCCATCATCACCTACTTGTTGGAAGCAGCCCCATGCCTTAGGTTATTCGAGGTTGAAACTTCATTCGTCGCTTGTTGAGGATGAAGATTGAGTCTTGCCATTAGTGCGCGATCCGCTTCTGCTTCGGGGTTGCCTGTCGTTAGCAATTTATCGCCGTAGAAAATCGAATTGGCGCCTGCTAAAAAGCAAAGTGCTTGTATTCCATCGCCGAGTTCCTGACGTCCTGCGGACAGGCGCACATAGCTCTTCGGCATTAAGATGCGTGCAACGGCAATCGTGCGCACGAACTCAAAAGGATCTAGTGGCGCGGTCCCATGAAGCGGCGTGCCTTCGACTTGCACCAAATTGTTGATCGGCACTGACTCGGGCGGCGGATTTAAGTTGGCCAGTTGTGCAATCAGTCCAGCGCGTTGCCGACGGGTTTCCCCCATTCCGACAATGCCGCCACAACAAACATGCATGCCGGTATCACGAACGCGATCGAGGGTATCGAGTCGATCCTGATAATCACGAGTGGTGATCACTTCGTTGTAAAACTCCGGCGTGGTATCTAAATTATGATTGTAGTAGTCCAGACCGGCGTTTTTTAGTTGTTCTGCTTGCCCTTCTTTGAGAAGGCCTAGTGTTGCGCAAGTTTCAAGACCCAAATCTTTCACTGCTTTGACCATGTCGAGGACCGGGTCCAAATCTTTTTGCTTAGGGCCTCTCCAGGCGGCGCCCATGCAAAATCGAGTTGCGCCATTGGCCTTGGCTGTTTTCGCAGCGGCAACGACTTCATCCACTGAAAGCATTGCCTGATTATCGACACCGGCGTGATAACGTGCGGATTGTGGACAGTAGCCGCAATCTTCGGGACAGCCGCCGGTTTTAATGGAAAGCAGCGTAGAAAGCTGCACCTCGTTAGGGGCGAAGTTTTCTCGGTGTATAGTCTGCGCCCGGTACATGAGATCATTGAAAGGTAGCGCGAACAGTGCTTCAACGGTTTCAATGCTTACCTGACGCGGGCGAGGTTTGGTTGCTACGATTTCTTTGAGGTCAATGGGGCTCATAACGGAGATAGTTGACTCTTGTGGGTAGAATAGGAAGCATCATTGCCCATGCTTGTTGCTATTGTCAATTTTGTCCGCTTCGTTATTAAACAACCGCCTAAATATTGTGCATAAACTCTTACCTCAAGATTGCGTGCTGTGCGGCGTCACCGCCGGGAGCAGTATGGTTTGTTGCGACTGTTTAAGGACTTTGCCTTATCACAATCTACAAGCTTGCCCTCGATGTGCGTTGCCGACGGCCGATGGCGCGATTTGTGGTCGTTGTTTGGTAAAGCCGCCTATTTTCGAGCGAGCGGTGGCGGTGTTTGATTACTGTTATCCCTTGGCTGAGTTGCTGCATGCTTTTAAATACGGCGGCCAGTTTGCGGTGGGAAAATTTCTTGCTAACGCTCTTGTCGAGCGAGTGCAAAAAGAGCGGTGGCCGGAACTTATCGTTCCAATGCCACTTTATCCGTCGCGGCTTGCAGAGCGGGGTTTCAACCAAGCAGCGGAGATTGCTCGAGGCGTTTCGTGCGCTACCGATTTGCCGTTTTCCCTTTCGACGCTAGTTAAGATTCGTGATACCGCGCCTCAAGTCGGATTGCCATGGAAGGAGCGGCGCGCCAATGTAAAAGGGGCTTTTGCTTGTAAAGCCGATTTTTCCGGGATGCGGGTTGCAATTGTCGATGATGTAATGACCACCGGAGCGTCTCTTGATGAAGCCGCTAAATCGATTAAGCAAGCCGGCGCGTCGGAAGTAGTGATATGGGTGGTGGCAAGAACACTGCCTGAGAATTCATTGTAGAAGTTTCCGCACGCGGAAACTTCTACAATGAATTCTATTTTTCAAAACCTATAAAGTTAAGAATGTAATGTTCGATATCGTACTTTTTCAACCAGAAATTCCGCCAAATACTGGCAATGTAATCCGGCTTTGTGCCAATACCGGTACCAATTTGCATCTAGTGCGCCCGTTAGGTTTTCCGTTGGACGACGCTAAAATGCGGCGAGCTGGCTTGGATTATCACGAGTTTGCTAAGTTAACGGTGCACGAAGAGTGGCTGGCGTGTCAGCGGCACTTTGTTGGTCGCCGGATGTTTGCGATTTCTACTAAAGGAACGCAGCGTTACTGTGATGTTAAGTATGTTGCTGGCGATGTGTTTGTCTTGGGGCCGGAAACACGTGGACTACCGATAGATGTCATGGAAGTGTTTCCCGCTGAGTGCCGGCTGCGATTGCCGATGACACCCGTCTCGCGAAGTATGAATCTTTCCAACGCTGCGGCAGTGTTGTTGTATGAAGCATGGCGGCAATTGGATTTTGCCGGCGGGGTATAGATTTTGTCTTCAACTCGGCGGTTGATTAAATGCGCACCTAAGCACAGGTCTCTAGAGCCTGTTATGAACTATATCGGCTGGGCTGCCCTCTGGGTTGAGGGTAAAAAAGCGCGAGTGCGTCGTTGCTCGTCGCTTATTTGGAATAGCCAAACCGCGCTCCTCACGCCTAGCACTCGCGCTTTTTTACCCTCAACGCAGGCGCGATATAGTTCATAACAGGCTCTAGGAATACGACTCTGTTTTAGGGTCTCTACGCATCAGCGCTTCTGCAGCTGCCGTAGCAGTTAGTTTGCCCTCGATTACTCCACAGACGGCTTCGGTCAGCGGCATTTCCAAACCAAGATTCGCGGCGATGCGAACCACTTCTGGCGCGGTATAAACTCCTTCCGCTACGTGACCGAGATTTTGCAAAATAGTCGCGATTGGTTCACCGCTTGCGAGCGCTAGTCCAACGCGTCGATTGCGTGACAAATCCCCGGTTGTGGTTAGCACCAAATCCCCCAGGCCAGTGAGCCCCATGAAGGTTTCAAGTTGTCCGCCTAAACGTAAGCCGAGTCTTGTTGCTTCAGCAAGGCCGCGAGTGATTAACGCTGCGCGGGCATTGTTACCCAGGCCAAGACCATCAGAGATGCCTGCCGCGATGGCAATCACATTTTTTAACGCACCACCGAGTTCCACGCCAGCGATGTCTGTACACGAGTAGACGCGAAGTCGATTGTTATGAAGTTGCCGGGCAGTCTCGTCAGCAAATTGCTTATCCTTGGCGGCAAGCGTGAGAGCCGCGGGTTTGCCTTCCGCGATCTCTCGGGCAAAGCTTGGGCCTGAAAGCACGCCATACTGCGCGTGTTCGCCCAATTCTTCCGCTGCGATTTGATGCGCTAATTTGCCGCTTATCTGTTCAAAGCCTTTGCAAGCCCAAATAACAGGCAAGCCAGGAGCAAGCTTTGCCAGCATGCGTAAGGTTTCGCGCAACGCGGCTGTTGGAACAACGGATAGTACGAGATCGGTATTTGATAGCGCCGCGTTCAAGTCAGCGGTAAGGGTAATGGCGGTGGGGATGGTAATGCCGGAAAGATAACGAATGTTTTTTCGCTGTGCACTCATCTCCGCCATTTGATGCGGATCACGGCCCCACAACTGCACAATGTGGTCATGTGAGAATGAGATGGCCAGCGCCGTTCCCCAAGCGCCGGCTCCGAGAATCGTGATATTCAAGCGATTAACCTTTTATGGTTTTTAGAGCCTGTTTAAAAACGTAGCGAGCCGGCCGAGTTTGTGCCGAGAAGCGTAGCCATATAAATAATACGGCAAGCATCGCAGGTGCAAACTCGGCTCGCGCAGTAGTTTTAGGTGGGCTCTACAGTCCCCAAACTTGCTTGTTGCTAATATAACCGCTTTGCCCATCGCGATGGCGCACTTTCGCCCATCCGTCTACCGCTGGCCCTTCAACTAATTCCAGCAGCAGGCCTTTATCGGCACGAAATACCACGGCTCCATCAGTAGAGGCCTTGTCGCGAATTTCAGCATTAGCTAGGGCCACAATGAGCGTGCGTTTTGCTGAAAGACTCTTCGCTTCAATCCAGGAGACGTCGCTGTTGTTATCTCGCACCTTTATCCAGCGATCCAGTTTGACCAATACTTCAAGCGGATGGCCCACACCGACGACAAAGCGTTTGGTCGCTTGTGTCGACGGTGCGTCGTACAGAATGGCGGCATTGTCTTGCACCGACCGAAACTCCGCCGCTTGTGCCGTACCTGCCAGGTCAGTAATACCGACGAGGGCCGCAATAGAAAATAGGGCGAGAGCGGCGCGACGCATTAGTGGGTAGTCGGTTGTTCGCTTTGGGTCGCTTGTGCTTTTTGTTGCGCGTACAAGGATTCGAAATTTACTGGCGCGAGCATCATTGGTGGGAAGCCGGCCCGAGTGACGATGTCGGAGATCACTTCACGCAGATACGGGAAGATAATGTTCGGGCAGCCGATGCCTAGAACTGGATCAAGATCGGTGTCCGGTACATTGCGGATCTGGAAAATACCGGCTTGGGTTGCTTCTACAAGGAACATTGTTTTGTCAGCAATCTTCGAAGTAACCGTAATGGTTATGGTGGACTCGTAAATTCCATCGTTGACTTTATTGGAGCCAATATTCAACTGCACATCAATATTAGGTTGCTCCCGCTCAAGAAAAATTTGCGGTGCGTTAGGAATTTCAACGGAGAGATCTTTTACGTAGATTTTTTCAATGGTGAAAACGGGAGTTTGCTGCTCGCTCATGGGATTTCCTTCGGTATTAGGTTAGCTGTTCGTTCGTGGAGATGATTTCGTGGTCGTGTATTTGATGTCGCGGGTCTGGCTTAACTACATCTAGGAGCTAAGATGCTCAATAAATATTTAACTTGTCAGTAGTGGACCTAGGCCACCTTGTTTATCCAAAGCAACCAGATCGTCGTAGCCGCCCACATGAATATCGCCGATGTAAATTTGTGGGACAGTGCGACGGCCCGTACGCTCCATCATTTCTGCGCGCTTTTCCGGTGCTAAATCGACGCGGACCTTGATAACATCCTGCACGCCTTTCGATTTCAAGAGTCGTTCCGCAGCGAGGCAATAAGGACATACGCCAGTGGTGTACATCATCACGCTAGCCATCCTTGCGCTCCACTGGCAGATTGGCTTCCTGCCAAGCAGCAATGCCACCCTTTAATTTGTAGATATCAGTGAACTGGTTTTTGGTCAGCACACGAATTGCTTGGCCAACACCTAGGCCATTTTTGCCGTTAACGATTACTGGTTTTCCTTTGAATTTCACTAATTCACTGACCCGTTTCTCAAGTTCTGTCAGTGGAATGTGTCGTGCGCGGGGAATATGTCCGCCCGCAAATTCAGCGGCATCACGCACGTCAAGTACCAGCGCATTGTTGTTGATGAGTCGCGTAGCTTCCAGCGTGCCGACTTCGCGCCCACCGGAAAAGAATCGCTCGATCGAGGGCCAAACCAGCACGGTGCCACTCATGGCCATCAGCGCGACTAACAAAGGATTATAGCTTTCCAGCAGAAACGTCACGTGAGCCCTATCAGACTTAATCGAAAGCCGGCATTTTACAGGATTTCGGTAGCATCCTGTCCCGCAAATTCGTTATAACACTTCCCGTAGATTATGGTATTCCTTGATAATTACAATTGGTGAGTAGGCTTTGCGTGCTTTTAGTTCCAATACTTTCATGCATTGGCATCAAGCGCGATCAAATAAGTCTGCCAGTTATTCCATCTATTAATTTGAGATATCGGTGATGAAAAAATTAGTTTTACTACGCCATGGTGAGTCCGTCTGGAATCAGGAAAACCGCTTTACTGGCTGGACTGATGTGGATTTAACGCCGAAGGGCATCGAAGAAGCAAAGCGTGCCGGCCGGCTTTTAAAAGAAAACGGGTTTGTTTTTGATGTGGCTCATACATCAGTTCTAAAGCGCGCTATCCGTACGCTATGGCTGGCATTGGGCGAAATGGATTTGATGTGGATTCCTGTGCGCCCAAGCTGGCGTTTGAATGAGCGACATTATGGTGCACTCCAAGGGCTCAACAAGGCTGAAACGGCGGCTAAGTTCGGTGATGAGCAGGTGTTGGTCTGGCGCCGTTCTTACGATATTCCGCCGCCTGCGCTCGAACCTAGCGATCCACGCCATCCTAGCCAGGATCCTCGTTATGCATCGCTGCCAGCTACTGAATTGCCGCTTACCGAATGTTTGAAGGACGCGGTTGCTCGTTTTATGCCGCATTGGACCAATGTTATCGCGCCAGCGGTCAAGGCCGGGGAGCGAGTCATCATCGCGGCGCATGGCAATTCGTTGCGTGCGTTGGTGAAATATCTGGATAACATTAGCGACGAAGAAATTGTGGGTCTCAATATTCCTACCGGCGTGCCGCTCGTTTATGAATTGGATGACGACCTTAAGCCGCTTAAACACTACTATCTGGGCGATCAAGAGGAAATTGCCAAGGCGACGGCGTCTGTTGCGAGCCAAGGAAAAGCCGCGAAGTGATTGGTGGAGCGGTAGGCCGGTGGCTCGCCGTATTGCTGGCGATAGGGTTACCACCTTGCGTGTTCGCCTCCAAGGCTAAGCCGCAAGACGAGCTTCAGGAGGTGCGTGGACGAATCGAACAATTGCAAAAGCAGTTGTCCGAGAAGGAGGAGTCTCGCACTGAGGCGGCGGATGCGCTGAAGGAATCGGAAAAAGTCATTAGCAAGGTGGATCGCCGTTTGCACGAGTTAAGTGCCGAGCAGCAAACGGCTCGATCCGAAGTGAATACGATGGACGGCCAAATGCGGGTGCTGCAGCGGCGTATTGCCAATGAAAAATTGCGTATCGAGGGAATTCTACGTAGCCGTTATATGGATGGCGGGGAAGATACATTAAAGATGATTCTGAGTGGCCAGGATCCTGCGGAAGTCTCTCGCCAGCTCTACTATTACAGTTATCTTTCTCGTGCCAGAGCGCAGTTGATTCAACAGGTTAAGGTGGATTTGGCTGGATTTGCCGAATTGAAAGCTGCGTCGGAAAAAAAGGCTGAAGAAATTGCTCTTTTAAAGAAGCAGGAGGCAGAAGGTAAGCGAGAGCTTGAGGCTGAGAAGTTTAAGCGGAAGCAGGTGCTGGCTCAGATTTCCAATCAGATTGTCGGCCAGCGCAAGGAAATTGGTCGTTTAAAACAAAACGAACAACAGCTAACTCACATCATCGAAGAGATTAGTCGCATGCTCGCCAAGAAGCGTGCGGAAGAAGCTAAAAAGCGTGCTGAAGCTGAGGCTCAAGCTAACAAAAAACCTGTCAAGAAGCCTAAGGTAGAAGGATATAACCAAGATATCCCTGATGACTCGCTCTCAGGCAAGGCCTTTGTTTCATTAAAGGGCAAACTAAAGTTGCCGATAAAAGGGGAACTAACCAATCGATTTGGCAGTCCACGGGAAGCCGGGGGGCTATCGTGGAAGGGGTTATTTATTCGCGCTGAAACTGGCCAGATGGTGCATGCTGTGGCTGACGGGCGGGTGGTATTTGCAGATTGGTTGCGAGGTTTTGGTAATCTGTTGATACTGGACCATGGCGGCGGTTATATGAGCCTCTACGGTTACAACGAATCCCTGTTAAAAGCGGTAGGTGATTTGATTAAAAGTGGTGATGCGGTAGCTCGGGTTGGGAACACCGGTGGCAACCTTGATTCGGGGTTATACTTCGAACTGAGGTATCAAAGCAAGCCGCTAGATCCCATGAGCTGGGTCACCAAATAAAGCGGCGAAGCCCGCGTTAGGAGCTGAATATGTGGAAAGCGCTGAAGCCGATCGGCTTGGTTTCCTTGGGTACTGTAGTGGGTGTGATGTTGACACTCAACTTCTCCGCTCAAGCAGATAGGACGCCAATAGCGCAATTGCCTTTACCGATTGAAGATTTACGCATCTTCAGCGAGGTATTTGGCAAGATAAAGAGTGATTATGTCGAGCCCATCGACGATAAAAAGCTTATCAAGGAAGCCATCAATGGCATGGTTTCCGGTCTTGATCCCCATTCCGCTTTCCTTGATCAAGAAGCTTTCCGTGAACTGCAAGTAAGCACCCAAGGTGAATTCGGCGGTTTGGGTATAGAAGTCGGTATGGAGGACGGTTTTGTCAAAGTAATTTCCCCAATCGAAGATACACCCGCGTCTCGTGCTGGCATTAAGCCAGGCGACTATATTATTAAGCTTGACGACACGGCTGTGCGTGGTTTGTCGTTAAACGACGCGGTGAAGCGCATGCGTGGCAAGCCACAAACGCCGATTCGCTTAACGGTTATGCGCAAAGGTGAAGAAAAGCCGCTGGTGTTCACCTTGGTGCGGGATGTCATCAAGGTCAAAAGCGTGAAATCAAAAACGCTTGAACCTGGCTACGCCGTTATCAAAATTACCCAATTCCAGGAACAGACTGGCGAGAATCTTGCGCAGGCAATTCAACAGATATTTAAAGACAATCCTCAAGGAATGAAGGGCCTGGTCTTGGATTTACGTAATGATCCAGGGGGGTTGCTGAATTCCGCAGTAGCGGTATCCGCAGCTTTCTTGCCTAAGGATGCTCTTGTGGTTTACACGGACGGCCGCATTGAAGATTCCAAGATGCGTCTTTTTGCTACGCGCGAAAACTATATGCGTGGAGGCCCGTTCCGCGAAGATTACCTTAACAAGTTGCCGGCGGCCGCGAAAACCGTGCCTATCGTTGTGCTTGTAAATCAAGGCACTGCTTCCGCTTCGGAGATCGTCGCGGGTGCTTTGCAGGACTACAAGCGCGCCACGGTGATGGGTACTCAAACGTTTGGCAAAGGCTCGGTTCAATCCATCGTCCCGCTCAATAACAATACTGCGATCAAGCTGACAACGGCTCGTTACTTTACCCCTAACGGTCGCTCGATTCAGGCTAAAGGGATTACGCCGGATATTTTGGTAGAAGACCCGGCACTTTCTAGTGAAGACCGTGGATTAAGTTTGCGTGAGGCTGATCTTGAGCACCATTTGGTTGGTGATGACGAGAGGTCTGCAAAGCCTGAAGCTTCTGCGCCTGCAGCCCCGAAACCTGACGCTAGTCCACAATCAAAGTCGGGTGTGAAGGCAAAGCCGGAAGTTTCTGTGGCGAATAAGCCTGCAACTAAGGATGGCGACAAGGAAAAGAAAGCGCGCGCACTTCGCCGCGGCGAAATCGATGAAAAAGACGATTTTCAGTTGAGCCAAGCGATTAACCATCTGAAGGGTATTCCTGTGGTTGCTTCAGTAAAGCCACATTAAACATCGTCAAGTTATCTTAAAAACTATCTAAGCCTCTCTCCTGCGTTGGAGGGAGGCTTTTCTTATGTGCGCCCAGCATGGGCGCAATCTTGGAGGTGAAAGTCCTCCCGTAAGCTG